>CALMGJ010000029.1 GCA_937863565.1 uncultured bacterium
TTTATCGAAAGAGATGTTTATTTCCCACGGGAATATTTGCGGTGTCCAATTATAATATACATCTACCCATCTTATTCTGTCAATGCCATCATTTATCGGACCTTCGAAAATAAACTTCCCGTCTTTATTGTACATAATTGTTTCTTTCATTTCTTGATTCCAAATAAACTCAATATTATTATATATTAATTTGTTTCTATTACACTGAGTAACCGTTCTTTCTTCAAGATTAATATCACATAAAATACTATCGAATGCATAGCGGATA
This sequence comes from uncultured bacterium, assembly GCA_937863565.1. GTDB lineage: Bacteria > AUK180 > AUK180 > AUK180 > AUK180 > CALMGJ01. The sequence continues at coordinate 269 of CALMGJ010000029.1, forward strand.
TCACTATTACCATTATCGATGTATGAACATAGATAAATATGTGCATCGTCATATTTTAATATTTCCCCAACTAACCTTAGAGGATGTGAATCAAAGCACGAATTACAGGTTAATGGGGTTACTTCTTCAACTTCATTGTTTCTGTTCTGCTTTATTAGGGTATATTCATCATAATTAGTGAACCGAAATGTATAATATTCATTGTTATATTTAACGTATCCTAAATTATACCGGGAATTAATTGTTTCTTTTTTTAAAACTGCATTATCCTCATTTTTTATTATATATAATTGTACTCTGTATAAGGGATCATGATTATAGAAAGTGCGTTGTTTTGTTTTTATCCCCTTTATCAATGTTGAATTAGCCATGCGATCCTCTATATATGAAATAATACAACAATCTTCATCAGTGTAGAAGTGGATATTACTTAAACAATCATAATAGTCAGCAATAAAGGGAGAATCCAGGAATATTTCTTTGCTTTTAACAGGAAGAAATGCAATATTTTTAAATTCTTTTTTTTCCGGATGATAAAAATAAAAGCGACCTAAACTTGTATAGTGAAGTAAAATGTAGCCTTCTTTAAATAATTTCGGAAAATTAAAGTATTTAATTTGCTTTTTAGCTTCTTTTGTTCTATAAATATAATAATATCCTTTTGATATTAATAATCTCCTTATAGGTTTATTTGATAGTGCTACTAAGATGAATAATGCCAATATACTGCAAATAATGATTTGTAATTTTTTCATATCTCCTCCTCCCTACAGTTCACTGAAATATGAAACGAGAACGATTGTTTCTTTTGTCGCATTTCCATCTTTTTACTTCCACTGCCCCCTGCCATTGGGCTATTTTTCCCTGATTAACTATTTATTGCTTAAATGCTTTTCCAATCTCTTTGCTAATTGCCGTTCAATTCATGAAGAGCGAGTTCGGAGATCCTTTTATCCCCTATCGATTCCGCCAGACGGTGTGCTTCGAGAAAGCCCTTCCTGGCCTTCTCTTCTCTGCCGAGGAGTTTTTCCGCTTTGGAAATATTGTAAAGTACAGTTGCCTCCGACTTTCTGTCTCCCGATTCCCGGAAGATGAACAGCGCCTCGCGGAATTTCTTTATCGCCTTCTCATGTTCGTTAGTGATCTTGTAGATCGCGGCAATATTAGTGATAACGAGAGCTTCCCCTCTTTTATTCCCAGAGTCCCGGAACATCTTGAGTGCTCTTTTGTACTGAATTACCGCTTCCTTGTGTTTTCCCTGGATCTTTAGAACGAGCGCGATATTATTTATATTATACCCCTTCAGATACGTATCTCCCGTTCTCTCGCAGAGAGAGAGCGCTTCTCTGTAGCAGTTTAAGGCCTCGTCGGTCCTGCCCTGTTTGCGGTGCAAGTGTCCGATATTTGTAAGACAGCTCGAGGTCCCGTTCGGATGTTCCACTTTTTTGAAATATGTCAGGGCCTCGCTCAAATACGCAAGGGCTTTTTCATCCTCTCCGCATTCAAGATAAGCCATTCCGATATTGTTCACGCTTGCTCCGCGGCCGGAGCTGTCGCCGGTTCTATTGTACACTTCAAGGGCTTTCTTGTAATAATCTATTGCCTTTGGATAATCCGATCTGGCTCTATGTACCACACCGTAGATATTGTAGCACTGCGCGAGGCCCTGCATGTCGTCTGCCGCTTCAATGATCGGCAGGGCCTCGTTTATGTCCTCCAGAACTTCCCGATATCTGTTCGTAGCATTGAAAACAGCCGCCCGCTGAAGCAGGGAGGCCGCCAGTGGCACCTTGAGGCCCTTTTCTCTCGATATCCCTACGGCATTGCAGGCATCCTCTAGTGCTTTTCCATTATTCCCAACAGTATTGTAAAGGTAGGAGCGGGATACGAGCCATTCAATGAAGTTGACAGGGCCCGTCCTGTTCTTTTCTTCTGCTCCGTTTTTCATTTTATCCGAACACGGTATTATACCAGATTTTCATCCGATATCGAAATCGATCCCGTAAGTAAAGAAATTTCCCCGCCGGGAACTACGGAGTGAGAGACCGCGGATATTTTTCGCTACGACAGTTGTAAGAACGGCCGAGAAGAAAATGTCCGAAAACCAGTGTTTATCAAGATAAACTCTGGCAAATGATACGAGAAAGGCCGCCGGGAAAGCGTATTTTTCACAACCGAACTCATAGCCGAGGGTCATTAATACAGTGAAAATGATCTGGGTGTGTCCGCTCGGGAAAGAATCATTTCCCGAAAAAGGCCGGAAGGAATAATTCCCCTTTTCCCTGAACGGCCTCTCCCTGCCTAAAGGATATCTTATTGCGCTTATGGCAAGGCCGGAAACGGCATATGTAACAAGCATATTCCCCGTTATCCTTTCGGCATGACGCCATTTTAAAAACCGGGAGATCCCGAATACTGAAAGCGACGCGGGAAGAAAAAGTTTCCACTCGCCGAGATAGTTAACCGATCTGAAAAATCCGTCGGCAAAAACGGAATGAAGCCGCGCGGCGGTCTCAGTTCTTACAAATCCGTCTAAAAAAGAGGCGAACACGGTACCCGCAGACAGCGTGAGCGCCGTTTCAAGCGCATCAGACCCTTCTTTGTTTCCGGGTCCTGAGCCACGGGGAAAGGCGGAAAGGGAAACGATAAGCAATATCAAAAGCGGTATTTTTTTCAAATCCGAATTATGATATTATCTATCAGCCTTGTATTGCCTACGAAGAAAGCGCCGGCAAGAACGAGTTTCCCGGAGGGCTTTTTTTTCTCGTCGAAAAGGGAAAGCATATCGGCATCGTAGAAACCGAGATAATCCGTTTTCATTCCTTTAAGATATTCTTTTTTAAGAAGCGCCGTTATCTCCCCGGCTTTCAACTTTTTCAGTCCTGCAAGACGCGAGCCCTCCCGGAGAGCCTTGTTTATCCTGACGGCTTTAGTATAATCATCCTTGCTCAGATAAGCATTCCGCGAGGAGAGGGCCAGGCCGTTTCGATCCCGAATTATAGGGCATCCGATGATATTCACGGGCATATCGAGGTCGTCCGTCATCTTCTTTATGATCACGAACTGCTGATAATCCTTAAGACCGAAATAGGCATTGCCCGGCCTTACGATATTGAAAAGTTTTAAAACGATAGTGCATACGCCGTCGAAATGACCGGGCCTGCTCGCGCCGCACATCACGCTTTGAAGACCCTCGACATGTACGGAAGTCCCGAGGTCCTTCCCTAAGATGTCTCCCGACTGAGGAGAGAAAAGGATATCGCATCCAGCGAGTTTTAGAAATTCCGAATCCTTCTCAAGATCCCGGGGGTACTTTTTAAAATCCTCCTTCGGGCCGAACTGCAGAGGATTGACGAAGATCGAGGCAATAACGATATTACAATCCTTTTTCGCTTTCCTGATAAGAGAAAGATGCCCCTCGTGCAGGGCCCCCATAGTAGGAACGAGCCCTATGATGTTCATCTTGCACAGATCGCCCCTTATCTTCGCCATCTCTTTTACAGTTTTTACCGTTCTCATCATCCTTTCTCCTCGATTCCAAGGCCTATTCTATTATATCCGGGTAATTTTAACATTTTTACGGTATATTTTCAATAAAATACGGAAAACTCTTGACTACTAAAAATATTTTTAGTATAATATGGCGATGAAGGCATATAAAAGCATCTATTCCTTCAATGAAGGCTTTTGCACGGCAGACGATATATTGAAGGACGCCGGCGGGAAGCGTTTCATACTGGCGGACAGGATGTCCTTCTTCGCCTTCGAGGAATTCGCCGCGAAATGCCCCGGCGGCATCTTCGCCAATACCCTTGCGTTGAGGGGAGGCGAAGCCATCCTCGTTCCGAGGGACAAAGGCGAATTCGAAACGATGGCAAGGTGCGTATCCCTGCTTCTTGACGGGGATACCGATGAAAAGGACGTACTTGCGTCATTTGAGAAACTTCCCCCGGCCGTCCTGTCCTGCGGCATCGATCCGGATATCCGCTCCCTCATCTCTGAGCGGGCGCTCTGCTTCGAGGCAGAAGAGACCGGAATAGATTTCGTGAATGCCTTAACGCGGAAGGCGAAATACCTGAGCTCCGTACTTCTCCCGGCAGGGCGGCATCCACGGCCGGAAGGCGCCCCGGCCCGAAAGGAAGAATTCGACGCCGTGCTCAACGGCATCACCCCCTTTTACGATATGACGGCCGATATGATCCCCGTATTCTCCTCCGATGACCCCGGGCTTTTGCGGAAGACCCTGCGAAACGCCCTCAGGCATTATAACGGAGGAGAAGAGGCATATGCGAAAAGGCTCGAATACGAAACGGATACGGTAATCTCAAAGGGCCTGAGCGGTTTCTTCCTCATCGTTGCGGACCTGGTACGGGAGATGAGGATGAAGGGAGTGGGCATAGGCCCTGCGCGCGGATCCGCGGCCGGAGCCCTCATATCCTTCCTTCTCGGCATCACGAAGGTCGATCCGCTGAAATACGGGCTGAGTTTCGAGCGTTTCCTCAATCCCGAACGCGACGAACTGCCCGATATCGATATCGATTTCTCCTACAGGGAAAGGCCCGATGTGTTCAGATATCTTGAAAGAAAATATTCCGGCGAGCGGACGGGGCATCTTTCCGCTGTCGTCACATACGGGTACCGCGGCGCTATGAGATACCTTCAACGGATGCTGAAGTGGAATCTGAAAAAGGTGGAGACCCTTTGCGGACAGCTGCCTTCTTACTATAAGGGACCTCCGGAAAGGACGCTCGAACTGCATCCGAATCTCGGGGAGATCATCAGGAAAGATGCGGAAGCCGCGTATTACTTCAGGACGGCTTCTCTTCTTGTGGGCCTTCCGTGCAATTACTGCGTACACCCGTCGGGATTTCTCGTTCTGAAACATCCGGCATACGGCATTTCCGCGCTGCACGCCGCCGCCAACGGAGAACGCATAATGCATCTCACCAAGGACACTGGGTTCCGGGTGCTCAAGATAGATTGCCTGGGACTGAGATATCTGAGCGTCATAGGCGATACCGTCCGCGACCGCGGCGAGGACCCCGAGGCGTTCGCGGAAAAGACGGCGCTTGACGATCCCGAAGCTTTCGGCATTCTCAGGCGTACCGAAACAACGGGCGTTTTCGAACTCGAGAGCAACGGGTTGCGCGCCTATATGAGGAAACTGAAGCCCTCGAAGATCGAGGATATCATGGCGATGGTCTCCCTTTACAGGCCGGGGCCTCTCGAAGGAGGGATCATATCCGAGTTCATCGCAAGGAGGAACGGCATAAGCCCCGTGGGAACTATGCATCCCGCGCTCACGGAGATACTCGGAGGATCGTACGGCCTCATCCTTTTCCAGGAGCAGGTGATGGAGATAGCCGTGAAAGCCGCCGGATTCGGTTGGGGGAAAGCGAATACACTGAGAAGGGCGATGACGAAAAGGGACAGAAAAGCGATGTTCTCCTTAAGGGAAGATTTCATCCGCGGCTTCACCGAGAGATACAAGGACGAGGCAAAGGCAAGAGAGATCTGGGTTTTCCTTGAAAAATTCGCCAATTACGGATTCAACAGGGCGCACGCCGCCGGCTATGCCCTGCTTGCTTATTACTGCGCCTATCTCAAGGCGCATGATCCGCTCCCCTATTTCAAAAACCTTCTGAACGCCTTCATCGACATGCCCGGAATGGTCCAGAACTACATATTCGAGGCGCAAAGGAACGGCATCAGGGTGGCGCCGCCGGACATCAACAGAAGCGGCGCCGTTTTCAGCGAGGACGGACATTCAATAACGGCGGGGTTCTGCTCGGTGAAAGGATTGAGCGCGTGGGCCCGGAAGATCGCCGAGATAATGAAGGGAATGGGAAGGCCTCTTCGGAGTTACGATGATCTTATCCTCGGAGCAGGCAAAAGAGGCGTACGGATACCGAGGGACATCATGTGGGCGCTCATTCACTGCGGCGTTTTCTCGGATTACGGGAGTCCCGGCGAACTTATAAAACGCTTCTGCGCACTAAGCGCCGCCGGACCGGGCGATACGCTGTTCGCACCGCCGGGAGAGCTCCTCTATGCAAGGCGACCGCATTATATGGACCCCGCATTTTCCGAATACGTTTATTCGCTCCCCCTCGAAGTGTCAAAACACGGCGACCGCGTGACGGTGAAGGGCTACATTACGAAAACAAGGGGGATAAGGACGAGAAAAGGGAAGATGATGGTATTCGCCTCGATCGCCAATGAAAGGGCGGAGTACGAATGCGCCTTCTTCGGGAACAATGCGCTTGCCATTCTCAAAGGAGGCTGGGAGAGTTCTCCCGTCACCGTTTCCGGAGTAATGGACTACGACCGCCAGATGATCAATGTGAGGGACGTTGGTTGAAAAAGGTGAATTTTCTTCCTAATTATCCATATATTGGTTTTTCTTTTTATGCGCGTTCAGATTCGAACAGGGAGAACGTATTTTTATGTAAAAAATAAAGACCAGGTACCTTTTTAAAGTACGAGTTCGTATCCCGAATAGATATAGAAATCGGAAGGGATCCCGAAGAATTTTCCTCCGAGAGTGCCGCCGATTTTGAAAATGATGCCCCAGCCCCCGCTTGTTTTCATCTCACATTCCAGTCCGGGCGTCCAATCCTCGCCCAATACGATCTTCAGCAGCATCCCGAAATTGCGCGAATCGGCTTCGATGAAGGCCAGAGGCCTTAAGGCGGAGAGATATTCATACCGTTCATTTGACTGGTCATAATAGTCAAGCGACTTGAAGCAAAAACCCAGCGCCGCAGATAAGAGAAATCTCTTTTCATTCTTGTATGCGTTTATATTGCGCGGATTGAAAAGATAGGAGATATGCGCTTCGGCGCAGGACAATTGCTGATATGAAATATAATAGTAGACATCCTTGTAGAAATATGATGCTCCCAATCCCCAGCCGTCCCAGATATTGAAGATATCGGCGCTGAACTTCCCTCCCCATACGACATCTTCGGGATCAGGTTCATAATTTTCAAAATAAGCAGAGCATACAATGGATGAGCGGAATACGATCTCAGCTCCGGGCAAAGCGGGGAAAAGAATGAGCAATGCGATCAGCATTGAAAACAGGAGCGTATTTTTCATTTGCGGTATTTCATTTAAAAACCCAAAATCCCCTTTTGAGATGCACAAGTCTATAAAAAGACCGGATATATTTTACTGCGCCGCTGACATTATGGTTCTCAGTTCTCTTTTCAACTGCGGTATGTCATTCTTTACAGTTTTCCCTACGGCAGTTATATCAACTCCAAAATAATCGTGGATCAATTTATCCCGCATACCACCGATATCCTTCCACGGAATAGAACTGTATTCCCTTTTAATGATATCAGATACTTTCTTTGAAGCCACGCCTATCACTTCTATCTGCCGGATCACGGCATCCTGGAGCATTGAGTTCCTCCTGAACTTACTGTCAGTTATGTTTTTCGTGTATTTCTCGATCTTTGATACGGCATCCATCATATGCCGTAAATAAATATCATCTTTCTTCATTAAAATATGACCCGGAGATCATTGCGGACCGTGCCTATCAGATAAGTGCTTATGGACTGCTCAGTCAGCATATCCACTTTAAGGCCCAGGATCTCGGATAATTCCCTTTCAATGCGAATGATCTCGATAAGGCTTTTCCCCTTTGAAAACTTGACCAATATGTCTATATCGCTTTTTTTTGTATTGCTTCCCTTCGCATATGATCCAAATATGCCAAGCGATCTTATTTGGTATTCCCTTTTCAGATAAGGACTGAGTTTTTTAAGTTGTTTTTTTATTTCCGCCAGTGTTCTCATAGTTTATTATACCTATATCTAAGAGAAATGTCAATTTATATTTTAACGTAAAAGCTTCCAATATTCCTTATTTGACAGCAATAAGTGATGATATTTTAAGCACAGCCCGGAATTCCTTACGCATATCGCCATTTTGCATATATTGATCTAATTATTTCGAGTTCTCGTTAAATAGATATTCGTTTATTTTACTTTTGCCGATGATGGTGTCATCTTCCAGATAACATAAATTATTCAACCAATCTATCTTTCCGATGATCCTCTCTTTATTATCGATCAAGAATGAATAACCTTTCTTTCTCGCAGGGATGAATTGCTTCTTTAAATTCCTGTCAAATCGGCATTGTTGATATTTATAATAACTGTAAAGGCAAGTACTCTTGATCTTTACTTTTTCATCACATCCGGAAAATAATTCAAGCATTTTACTTTTATTATCTTTGTTTATATGTATCTTTTTAAAATCCTCTTCCTGCTTTTTATCAAAATATCCAATAAGTGAACTGTGCTCAATGTCACCGTAAACGCTATGAACATACAGCGATTCCCCGTGCTGAGTGTAGGCTTCCAGTCCTCCGTTAGGCCCGAAATAGAATGTAATATAATCATAAATCTCAACAATGCATCCTCTCGGAAGATTTCGTCCATTCATCTTTTTTAAAGCTTGAAGATCTGAAACTCCCGATATCGTATGAGCGCTTTTATAGTAAAGTATAATGCTGTTATCCGAATATGATATTTTAGCGCAAGAGTCGCCGTAAAAAGCGATAAATTTATCCGCCGACATGCCAAATTCATATTTTTTCCAATCCTTTCCTATATTTATTGCCTGTTCTCTCAATCTCCGTATTTCTTTGCCCGGGAAAAAGAAAGATCCGAAGAAAAACCAAAATGCTAAGGCAAAAAACAGCATTACACCGATTATCGCATAGAGTACTTTAATGATCCAATTTTCAATTTTACAACTTTTACCACGATCGTTCTTATTCATTCTCGATGACGAATGTTCCAAGATGCGATGTCGCATTCAGTTTGGTCAGCATGAACCCGCGTTTATCCTCATGTTCGAGAACATTGATCGAGCAGTTGTCCATCCGGAATTTCCAGAAGTAATTCCCTTTGAGTCCCATCAGACCTCCCAGAATCACTTTAAGGACCGTTCTATGGGATACTACGGCGAAGATATCCGGCCCGTCATTTAAAAGTTCGAGCATTCTTCTTACGGATCTTCTCTGCACCGCCCAAACTGATTCGCCTTCAGGTATCTTGAGTTTATTGGGGCAGTAGAGCCATTGTTCCCACATCTTCGGGTATTTACTTTTAACCTCTTCTTTCACCATTCCCTGCCAAACTCCGAGATCGATGTTCTGAAAACCCTCGTCCTTCTCAAACGGGGCGCCGATGCTGCGCCCGACGATCTCAGCCGTTTCGTATGCCCTCTTCAAGGGCGAAGAATAAATGCGTTCTATTCCGGTATCTTTTAAAGCGGCGCCCAGAGCGGAGGCTTGCCTCTTCCCGTTATCGTTAAGGCCGATATCGCTCCTGCCGCGGAAAACGCCTTTCTCGTTCCATTCGGTTTCTCCGTGCCTTAAAAGGAATATCTTCTTTTTATTCATCCTCATCCCCCAATGCCCTTTTTATTACTTCAAAAGGGAAGCCGCGGCGCGTAAGGTAATTCAAAGCCGCGATCCGGATCTTCTTTGCGGGAAGATGTCCGTGTGTTTTCACGTATTTCCGGTATTCTTCCGCACAGCTGGCAACAAAATCGTATCCTTCGAGATCGTTCTTTTCGTATTTCAAGCCCTTTTCCGCGATCTTCATCTTTATATAGGAAGGGCCAAAACCTTTGCCGAAATATGAGCGGACGAGCACCTCTTTCGTATCATCGTCCGATATGATATGCTCTTCGAAGGCAAGAGCGATAAGACGGTCTATCATCTCGAGCGCATCCCCTCTTCCGGAAAGTCTTTTTCTGATCTCCTGAGAACTCTTTGGAGCCTTTTCAAGGAAATGCAGAAGATAGCTCCATTCGAAACTGAATATCTCCTTCCGGAGCGCTTCCCGCTCGAGTGCATCAACATCATCGCCTTCCGCGAACCTGTATTTGCGGAATAACCTTGCAGGTATACTGTCTGCACTCCCGTCCTCGTAGCGTATGATCGTTCTTTTTGCATTCCCGAGTCCTGTAATATTTACCTTTTCCACTTTTACGATCTTCATATGATGGTAATTATAACCGAAAGCGCGTATAATATCAAAGATGCCGAAAGCACTTTCCCGAAATCGTTCTTCATCATGAAAACATCCCTTTGCCTCAGTGAGCGGCGCTTGAGGGAGTCCAGCTCTTTCTTCAACTGCTTTTCCGCCTTGGAAATATGGCAGTACTTGCCTCCTGTAGCCTCGGCAATATCCCTCAATGTCCTTTCTTCAAGTTTCGTAATGACCGTCTCTCCCCGATATTTCAGATAATGTTTTGACTTCCCGAAAAAATCCTCGAAATACTGAGGTATCTGTCCACCCTCCGCCGTTCCGGCGCCTACGGTAAGTATATTTATACCACTCTTCTTCGCATCTTCCAGTATATCGCGATAATCATCCCCTTCAAGGTCTTCCCCGTCCGAGATGAGAACGATCGTGCCCCATTTCGCTTTTGCGTCCCTTTTAACAGCAGCCACAGCGTTTTCGAGACCGCTTCTTAATGAAGAGCCTCCCGAAGGGACCATGTCGGTCGTGACGGAAGCCATGAAATCGGCCAAAGCCTCATGATCGTCCGTAAGCGGGCAAACGAAGACCGACCGGGAAGCGAAAACGATAAGGCCGGCGCGATCATAAACTGAATCCTTCAGAATCCCGGAGATGAGCGATTTAGCTTTTTCAAGACGACTTGGCCGGAGATCTTCGCAAAGCATGGATTTGGATATGTCGAGCGCAAAGACTATATTGCCGCCCTCACTCCATTCCTTCAGAGTTTTATCCGTCGTAAGTGGGCCTGCAAGCGAGACCACCGCAAGGATGAAAGCGGCAGTCTTTAAAGCAAGAACGATAACCGATCTTGCAGAGATCCGGAAATTGAAATTCCCCCTTAGAGAAGGTGCGGAATATTTTTTTAGAAGTTCAATTACTTTTATGAAAACCGGAACAATGAAAACAAGAAAAGCAAGGAAAAGAAAATAAGCCTTCTGTTCTATCATAGGCATATGGCATAACGCCTTCGGATCAGAATGAATTCAAGCATGAGAAGGAGGATTAAAACTATGTTTAGGAGCCGGTATTTCGGGTAGAACACCCTGTGTTTAAGTGTTTTCACTTTTTCCTTTTCTAAAGCGGCGATCTCCGCATAGGCCTTTTTAAGGGCATCGGCATTATCACCGTAATAATATTTCCCTCCGGTCGCTCCCGCAATGTTCCGGAGCAGCTCTTCATTGAGTTTCGTTGACTGCGTATGAATGCGGCCGAACAGATCCTTCTGACGGAAAATATAGCCCTCCGGAGTTCCCATGCCGATCGTATATATTCTTATGCCTTCCTTTTTCGCGATACCGGCAACCGAGGAGGGATCGGCTCCCCTGTTATTTTCGCCGTCGGTAAGAAGGACAATGATCTTTGAACGGTTCTCGGAGCGTTCGAGGTCGTTCAATGCGACTGCCAGCGCATCTCCGATAGCGGTTCCGTCAATGCGCACCATTCCCGTATATGCGTCTGCCAGCATATTTTTCGGTATTTCATGATCGAATGTAAGAGGAGACTGCGTGAAGGCGAAACCCGAGAACATGACAAGAGCCATCCGGTTGCCTCTCATGTTCTCGATGAACTCCAGAACCACTTTTTTTGCCGCTTCAAGCCTGTTCGGTTCGAAATCATTGGCTTCCATGCTTCCCGAGACATCGAAGCAGATCACGGTATCTGTCGAAAGTTTGATCTCTTTCTTTTCTTCCCATTCATATCCGGGAAGAGCGAGTATGAGAATATAGAGAGAAAGAACCGCCGGGATCAGAATGCCGAAATAGACATCCCTTTTTTTTTAGATCCTGCGGTAAGATCGTAACTGAACGATTTTTTTACAAAAATGAGCGCTGAAAAAAGGAATAATAAGAACGGAACAACAAGAGCAAAAAGCCAGATGCCGTTTTTAAAGATCATTATTCCTTGGGATTTACATTAGCGAATTTTCCGAACCTGTTCTTTGTATATTTTACGATCCCGTTCGTTAAAGCGAAAAGTGTATCGTCGTCGCCCTGGCCGACATTCTTGCCGGGTTTGATCTTAGTGCCTCTCTGGCGAACAAGTATCGAACCTGCGGTAACGAGCTGCCCGTCAAAAATCTTAACGCCGAGCCTTTTCCCGGCCGTATCCCTTCCGTTCCTCGATGAACCCTGTCCTTTATGATGTGCCATAGCGTTCTCCTTATCCTAATTTGATCTCTTTTATCTTCACTTGAGATAAAAGCTGCCTGTGACCTTTCGTGAGATGATAGTTCTTTCTCCTTTTGAATTTAAAGGCGATGACCTTCTTATCCTTGAAATTTTTCACTACTTCTCCTTTAACCGTCACTTTACCGGGGTCGATTATCTTCTGATCGTTATCGATGGCGAATTTCACTTCGAAATTCACTTCTTCGCCTTCTTTCTTTTTCAGATACTCGACATCGATCACGTTGCCCTGTTCGACCTTGTACTGTTTGCCGCCGCTGCCTATTACAACGAACATATGCACCTCCAAAAAGAACATTATACACAAATAAGAAAAAAAATCAAGTAGAAAGTAAAAATATTTGAGTTTTGCCGGTTTTTAAGGGGGTATAACCCGGGTTTTCTACTTTTTGATCATCCTCTCATAGATCAAGCTGAAAATACTTTTAATATCGAATCCTGCTTCTTTCAGCTTTTCTTCATACTCGGTTTTGTCCTCAACCGAGAAGTAATTCACGAGGATCTGCAGAAATGCGCGGATATTCTCAATGAAATTGATATATTCCGTATCGATGCCGCACTGTACGATCATTTCCTTGTTCTGATGGACAAATTCCTGAAGCGCTCCGGATACCCTTTCCGAATCTTCGACAACATGTTTTTTAAGAAGCTCAAGTTCCTGGGGCGTGAATTCAGTTTTTGCCACATAGGAGTATTTTTTAAGCTCCGGGAACTTCTTCTCGAGTTCGAACTTGAAGGCCCTGTGTATATCCGAAAGATAGTCCTCGAAACAATTCCCTTCCAGTTCTTTCCAGGAAAAGTGTTCAAGGTATTTAATTTTCTTGAGGATTTCTATGCCGGCGTTCTGTTCCTGTTTCGAAGTACTGTCGCCACCCTTGGCGCCGTTCGTATTCTTCTCCATCATTTCACCAAGAGGAATACCAGTATATAGAAGACCGCCGTGATCACTATTGCAATGATCAAAGGTTTTTTATAGAAAGTAAAATCGGGTTCATCTATTTTTTCCTCGATAGGCTGAATACTCTCTTCCTGTTTTCTTTCCGCTTGCATTTCTTTTTTTCTTTTTTTCATTTTATCCTGTAACCTCCCTTCTCCGAATATGCTCCGTCGTAATCCTTCACATATATTTTGATCTTCGACCGAGATACAATATCCTTGATAACTTCTTTCTCCTTGAAAGTGATGACATTCTCGCGATAATCTTTCACTACCTTATCTTTTATATTCTCGAATTTCTCGATCTCCTGGGGTTTTTTATATTCGCAGTAGATCAGCTCCCATCCGAATTCCTCGTGCCATAACGGACGCGGAGCGATCTCTCCGTCCTTGAGGGCGAAAACCTCCTTAGCGAAATCAGCCGGAAGTGCCGCTTCGGGAACCTCGCCCAGATCGCCGGCGTTCTCCTGAAGATATTCGGGACCCCTGGCATATTCCTTCGCTTTCTTCAGGAATTCCTTCTTCGGGTTCTTCGACTTCAATATCCCTTTGAGCACTTCTTCCGCCTTTTCCTTCTGATCCTTATCGAAAAGGATGTACCTGAGTTTCGCCCTTTTAGGGTATGTATAGTATTTATCAAGGTTCTCATCATAGAACTTGCGAACGTTCTCTTCCGTGACGGGATAGAGTTCGAACAGGTAATTCCGCTTCATATAAGCGTACATATGCACTCTTTTCATCTGTTCAATATCCTTTTTCATTTCGGGAGAATCGATATACTTAGCGCTCTCAAACCAGATGATCACGCGAGCGATCAGCCTTGAAAGCGCATCATTCAAGGTTGCAGAGGGATCCTCCCTGATGAGGCGGCCGTATTCTTTTGAAAGTTCATTGTTCGTTATCTTTTTTTCGTTGTTCACAACTGCAACTACCAAAGAGGTCATTTTAGGGTCGTATTTCTCGAAATCAAGGTATTCAACCTTGATCTCAACAGGATATTTCTTTTTAAGGTCCGAGGCTATCTCAAGTATCTTCTTTTCAAGGCGGACCCTCTCGATATCCTTTTTCACCATTGTTTTATGGGATTCGAAATCGTTCTTATTATTTTTCGGATCTTTATTGAATTCGGCCCGGGCCTCTTCATCGGTAATGATGATTGTCTTTTTTAAGTCCCTTATGTACATCTCATATGCGGCATAGGGTTTCCTTTTTTCAATATTATCCAGGATCTCTTTCGTGTCCCATTTCCCGAGCCTTTTCGATTCCTGGATCAGAAGCTCCGTTTCAATGGCCTGTGAAATATCGCTGATCCTGTGCTTGTTCTCTTTATTTTCAAGGATCTTCCGGATCATGAATACCTTTACCCCGTTGACCCTGGCAATAACAGCGTCTTCGCTTTTTTTGCACGCGGCCATGATGAACAGCGCAGTGATAAATAGCGCCATTGTTAATTTTCTTTTCATTGACAACCTCGGTATTTTGTATTTATAGCAGAAAACGCATTTTTTTTCAATGGAGAAGGACGAGATGACATCATATCTTAATGGGAAGCCATTTTTTGCTTTTTTAATTTTTTTTTGATACAATAATATTATGAATCGAAAGAATATCGACTTCAATGACCTGGTAAGGCTTTTTCTGAAGAACTACGTATATATCATTATCTCTGTTGTTCTTTTTACTTCCGCAGCTTTTTTGGCGGCGTTCAGGGCTAAAAAGATATACCGTGTCGAAAGCACTGTGATGCTGAACATGAATTCTCAGTCGAGCCAACTAACCAATGCCTACTTCCCGTATCTCTGGAACCCCAATATCATACAGAATCAGATCTATATAATCAAATCCTATTCTCTGATGCGCAATATTTACAGCAATGCCGGACCTGATATCATCGAGAGGATCTGCCGTTATGCCAGGAACGAACTTGCGGGTGAACCGGAAAGAATGAAGTTCTTTATGGATTTTCTGCTCGGGTCCATTGTCATCAAACCGGTCGAGGACTCTGATATCATTGTGATATCCTTCGATCTGGACGATCCCGGGCTGGCGGTGCAGGTACTGGACCTGATCGTTTCAAATTACCGCGATTTTGACCTGGCCATACAAAAAGAAGAGACCGATATGATCAAAAAATTCCTCGAGCAGGAGACCGAGCATTACAGGGATCTTCTTCAGGAATCCGAGAACCGTTTGAAATCGATGAAACTTGATATGAAATCGAATTATCTGGGCAATGAAGCTAAGGAGATACTCGAGAAATACGGAAAATTCCAGGAAGATTATTATAAGAACGAGGTCCTGCTTGCCGAGAACAGGAATCACCATGCTTTTCTCTCGAAAAGGATAGAGGATTTTAAAAATACACTCGGTAAGAACATTCCTCTCTCCAATGAGAGGATCAATATACTCATCAGTAAGATTTCGGCATTGGAATCGGATAAGATCTCGCTCTCTTCATCGGGCTACGGTGAAGAGAACGAGAAATACAAGGAGATCACGGCCAAGCTCGATGTCCTATACAAGGACCTGAGGACGGAGATCAATTCATTCATAGAATCTAATATGACCAATAAGATCTTCTCTATCTATCAAGATGACCTTGTCAAGATCCTGAATCTCGAACGCGATATCAAGGTCCTCGAGGCAAAGGAAAAAGCTTATAAGGGGATATTGAAGGACTACGAGGGGGAACTCGCCACATTGCCTCAGAAACAGTTGGAATTCTCGCGGATCTACAGGGAAGTGGAGCTGAACGAAAAGATCTTCAATATGCTGAAGGAAAAACTGGAAGAAGCAAAGATACAGAATGAAGGCGTGATAAGTAAAGTCCAGATCATCGACAGGCCCGTGAAGCCGAGCGGTCATATAAGACCTCACAGACGGAACATTATTCTCATGGGGATGATATTCGGCATATTCTTCGGTGTGTTTTTCATTCTTCTCAAATCTTACCTTTTCGCTTCAGCCGATGCAGAGGAATTAAAAAGAAAGTATTCCATCGCCAATAAGATGGACATTCCCAATTTCATGAAGGACCCTGATTTCCACAACGCCGTTTCGGGTTCTTTCAAGGGCACATCCGGAAAGACCCGTTTCGGAGAATTCCTTCATCTTCTCAAATTGAATTTCGGGACCTACGAAAAGAACTGCCCCGGAAAGAAAACCGTTCTCGTAACCTCTCCGATGCCGGCAACTGGCAAATCGACCTTTGTTTACCTTTTATCCCTGGCCCTGACGGAGAAAAGCGGCAGGCAAGTGCTTGTTTTAGATACCGATCTTCGTAAACCGATACTTCATAAATTGTTCGGTATTGAGCGCGAAAAAGGTATTACGGATATCTATACGGATAAAGAGAGCAGGATAGAGGGCCTTATAAGGACCGTGGGAGAAGGCATCCACTTCATCAGCGCTGGACCCTCATCCAATATCTCTCCAATAGAAGTTTTAACCTCTCAGCGCTTCAAAGACCTTCTCACCTATGCCAATGAACATTACGATCTTGTTCTCCTCGACTCGCCGCCCATTCTGAATCTTCCGGATGCGATCTCCATGAGCTCTTCAACGGATTGCGTGATGCTCGTGATATCAGAGACGAAGACATCGGCTGTGCACGCGGAGAACGCGATCAGGGAAATACAGGATCACGGGGCTGAGATCTCGGTTCTGATCAATAATCTTTCCTTCAAGAAAAGCATGGAATACAGATACGGCTATTATTCGTATAATGAGTGAGTTAAGGAAGAATATTTTCGGCCTCTTCGGATTTTCACTTCTTGACAGGATCGTGTCGGGATTTCTGCAGTTGATCATTTTCACTATCGTGATCAGGCATCTTGCTCCCGAGGATGTCGGGCTTCTTGGGATATTCGGCGGTATAGCCGTCTTTTTCAACCTTGCCAATATCTCTCCGTCCTCGATCATGATCAGGGATTATCCGAAGATCGGGAACGAACTCGACCTCCATCTGGGAAACTATATCATCTTTTCTTATGTCAAGATGTTCTTTTTCCTCGTGGCAGGCTTTTTTTTCGCCATTTTTCTTCTTCCAAAATACGGGAACCCTGCATTCACTTTCCTATTATACATTCTTTTCTTCTCCTTTCAGAATTTCATAACGGTACCGGAGGAAGCCCTCTATGTATCATTCAAGAACAATATCGTTTTTTTCTCCAACCTTGTTTTCAATCTTTTCCAGCTCGGTTTTTTTATCGTCCTTTTTAAATTCACGGGAGCGCTTCTCCACTATATTCTTGCCGTATTCCTTTTGAATGCGTTTTTCTTCTTCATTATGCTGTTCGTGATAGAAAGAACGCTTAATATCCGTATACGGTACAGAATGGACATCAAAGATTTCTGGAAGCATAATATCCTTCATTTCACCGTGTGGAACCACCTCAACGGCGCGATCACATATCTTATATACCGCATAGATACTTTTGTCCTCTCTTTCTTTTCGGACCTGCGAACGATCGCTTCCTATACGGTAGCCCTCACCGTCTCCAATTATTTCTTCATTATCCCCATGATAGGGGAAAAAGCATTAAAAGTAGGTTATTCCCGCCTCTTGGAAGAACCGGACAAGGAGGCCGGGGTTTTCCGATACGGAACCGCAGTGCTGAATGCAATCTCTATTTTTCAGTATGCTGTTTTCCTTATTTTCGGAAAATGGTTCATTTGTTTTCTTTTTCCTGAAGTGCAGAATAAGGAAAGCATCTTTTTATTTTCTTCGATCATTATCGCCGGGGTGACGATCCTGAATCTATCGAGACCGCTCACCGCCTACATCTTCAATAAAAGCTCGCTCAGATCGATGTTCTTGTCCATATATCTGCCCGGAGGGCTTTTTTCCCTTGCCGTATATTTCACTGCCGGGCATCTTTTCGGGCCCATAGGGGTTGCCTGGGGCAATGTCGTCAATTACGGATTTTTGGCCGTACTCGTTCTGATGTTTTTCCTGAGGTCAAGACGATGAATTCTTTTAACGCATATATGGGCGAATTGATGCGCAATATCCTCACCTTTATAGACGATAACGGACGCGTTCATGGAATAACAGCAACATACTGGGAGCAGAGATTCGAAAGCCCGTCCAATATCATGAACGCTTATCCGCTCCTGCTGGCATTCTGCAGGATATTGAAGAAATATCCTGACGGGGAGCTTGAAGCCGTTGCCGCCAAGCTCGCTGAGGGGATATTGAAAGAAGCCCGGGATGACGGTTCTTACGGAAATTCATTCGGAGATATCCGAAACACACCTGCGCCGCCGATCATACAGATAGCCGCATCCATTGCCCTTCTTGATTACGCTCACCGCGACGGGAACAGGAAGACGCTTGAAGCCGTGGAAAGGAATTGCCGTTTCATCCGCGGGAATTACATGAAGGACGGGCTTCTTAAGAACAGGGTCGTTAATCAGAATGCCATGCTCCTGGAGCTCTATTTCAAACTCAGGGAGAACGGGATGGATTCCGGGTGGATCGATACCGGGAAAGTGCTGTCTTTCATACTCGGATATTTTCATCCGCGTACAGGAGGGTTCTTTCACGCCCATCATCTTCCGGATATGCTGTCTTTTTACAATGCCAAGATTCTCAATGCGCTTCTTACATGTATCGAGAACGGTCTGCAGAACGAAGAGACCGAGAATGCCGTTTACAAGAACGCTTTTTTTCTAAAGGGACTTTATTCGGATGAGCGGAGGGCTTTTGCTGCAGGTTATTTCCCGAAGGAGAGTTTTCTGGATAAACTGAGAAAGCGCCTCCGCCGCTATAATTCGCCGGCTGAATATTTTTCGGGACTTGAATTCTTCCGGAGGGAAAAACCGCTTTTCATTGCAAGAAGCGCAAATTCATTCATACCCCTTCTGAGGTACGCTTCGATATTCAAACAGGAAGTGATCCCGGAAGGATCTATCCTGGATTTCTTCGGATATCATATACGGAAGAACGGGAGCAT
This sequence comes from uncultured bacterium, assembly GCA_937863565.1. Classification (GTDB taxonomy): domain Bacteria; phylum AUK180; class AUK180; order AUK180; family AUK180; genus CALMGJ01. The sequence continues at coordinate 19,400 of CALMGJ010000029.1, forward strand.
GCCTAATGCCGAAGGACTTTCAAGGAGATCCGGGGATGATTGGATGGATCTGGCGACCGTCACGAGATGGCAGGGATACTGCGTACTGCTTCTTTCATTTCTTTCCGAAGGAAGCGTAAGACCCGCACCTGGTACCGACGATTGCCTTGTGTCGCGCGGGAACACGGTCTATATGGAGCATAAAAGAACGATCTCATATTCTTTCGGAACGGACGCAAGGAGTTTGGACAAATGGCAAAAGTAGTCATTATTTCTCACTGGTATTACCCCGCACTGGGCGCAGCGCCCTTCAGGGCAGGCAATTTCATCAAACTGTTCATGTCCCGGGGACATCAGGTCCTTCTCATTACGGGACAGAAGGAGGCAGGTTTTACCGATGATCTGCCTATTGTGAAAATGGACCTTAAAAATGAGGCGGCTCTCACTAAAAAGATACTTTCCTTCAAGCCGGACCTCATTCTTTTCACGGTCCCCCCCACCTTCGGCATCAATGCTATCAAGAACCTTGCTCTCAAGGGGCATAAAGTGATACTCGATATAAGGGACCCTTTGTTCTATACATACAATAGCGGCAATATCATTAAGAAAAAGCTCCTCAGGATAGTGGAAAAGACGCTGATAGAGCATTCGAAGATCGCCGTGATAAACTCGGTAGGGATCAAAGAGATCTACGAGGATGACGATGTGGAGAAGATCTTTTATTATCTTCCCAACGGGTACGATGCAATGCTTTTCGACGGCCATGCGGAGTTTACAAGGAAGATACTCTATTTCGGCGCTTTTAATGTAATGCACTCGATCCCCAATTTCAAAAAATTCTTCGCTTTGTACGAGAAGGACATCGTAAAGCGCGAATACCTGTTTGACTTCTACTGCTTCCCTTCACCTGAATTGAACGAGATAAGAAAGATCTCTTTGGAGAACGGCTGGAAATTCCTCCGTTTCTTCGAACCCATAACATCCGAAAGATTCAAAGACAAACTGAAGGACTATTCACTCGGTTTGACAATAGTGAAAACGATCTATAACTATTCGATGCCTTCAAAATTCTACACATATCTTGCTCTCGGGATACCCACAATGAACATCTCTTTCGGAAGGAGCATCATTTCCAGGATCTCCCGCGATATGCATCTCGGTTTCGATGTTAATCCGGAGGTCTACAGCCCGGATTTTTTCGATAATCTCGAAAATAACTTCAAGGCCTATTCACGCGATGTGCTGAAGAGCCGAGGGATTTTCCTTTGGGAAAAACTCGCAGATGATTTCTATGAATCGGAGATCAAATGCCTGTTGTAAATTCTTTCTCGATGAACGGTCCGGATTCATTCACCGTAGAATTATCGAACGGGCGTAAAATCCTTTTCGGCGATTGGGGTTTCGAACTCGGCAACTGGTATTCATTCTTTTCCCTCCGGACCGGAAGAGGGTTGAACTCTTCTTTAAAGGATCATGATTCCCTTCAGAGCGTGAACATGCGGACCGAAAGGGGCATTATTGAACTCCTGAACGCAGAATTTTCCTTTACGTACTGCGACAGCATTGAAAGCGGTACTCTCAAAAGATCGATCGAACTGATACCCGTTCGGGATTCTTTTCTCGGAGATGTGGCCTTGAGAGCATCTTTCCCCTCTTCCTGCGCATTCAAACTGAACGGGAAAAGTATTCATCATAGAGGGTCTAATCTGTATCGGACCTTTCCCGAGAGGTCGATATTCGAGATTGACGGGGTCCGTTTCACGGAAAAGTTCACAGGTGCGGGCGAAGAGTTCTTACGGCGCTCGTATATCCGCGATGAACGCACGGGAAAATTCATCTTTCATTCTAGGATCGTAGCAGCGCGCGAAGATGAGCTCTTTATCAAGATCATAAAGAACAATAAGATCATAAGAAAAAGCATTCTGCTCCAAGTATCATTTCTTAAATACTTTTTTTATTATGCGCGGGAACGGTTCTGGGCGGGAGCGTGTTTCCAGATCTGTTCAAACTCCTTTTTAAAAAAAGGCGAAACATTGCAGTTCGGCGCGGAGTATGTCTTTGACGATTGAAAATATCAAACCTCTTATTATCTCTCAACTTCCCCTGAAGAATAGAACAGGAGGAGTTGAGGTCTGGACCGGACAATTGAAGCGCTTTTTCAAAAATGCCGTTATCGTAGGACCGCCCGAAGGCATGCCCTTGTCCAGATTCGAACATATCAATGCACAAAGGACAGTCAAGGCCGCCATCGAGAATTATGAACCCCGGGATTTCGACCTCGTGATCACATCCGGCATGGGAGGACATACTTTATCGGACATCAAATTGAAGCGGGTGAATTTCTTTCACGGCAACTGGATGGGGTTCCGCGATCATTGTTATAGGATATTCGACCGCAGGTATATTTCCATTTCCGTTCTGAAGATCCCGTATGAGATTAAAAGTGCAAAGAACGCCTTGAACATCCCTGTTTCGAAATTTGTGGCAGATTGCTTGAACAAAGAAAGGATAGGAAGGCAGGTCCTGATCTATAATACTGTATTTACGGAATACATAAAGAGTACACCGGAATATGCGCTTTTCGTGGGGAGGCCGACAGCGGAGAAGGGCTTCGGTATTTTCCTTCACATATGCAGGCGGAACCCCCGGGACAGGTTCACCGCCGTTATCCCCTCAGGCAGGAAACTTGCCGGGATCCCTGAGAATCTTGAAATACTCTATGATATCCCGAACAGTGACATGAGAGCCGTATACGGCAAAGCCTCGATGCTTATCATGCCTTCTCTTTTCGAGGGCAATTCCTTCGTGATCCTCGAAGCGCTGGCCTGCGATGTTCCCGTCATAGGGAGCAATGTGGGATTATTATGGGAACTGGATGATATCCCCGGACGGATAGTGAATGGTTTCGAGCTTGAAGAATGGAGCAGGGCCTATCGCGACATGAAGGATCTTGGACACGGGACTTCTCCGAAAAAATTCTTTTTAGATCATTATTCCCCTTCTGCTATAAACGAGCAATGGGAAAGAGCACTGGAGATGCTATGATGCTCAGCGTGATCATCTGTACTTCAGGAAAAAGGGAAAGGGAGCTTGGCCTTCTTATGGAGGATATTAAAACCCAGAACTTTCCGGATCACGAAGTGGTTCTTATCAAAGGCGTTTTCCCTGTTGGCAGGGCGCGGAATCTTGGGATCAGAAAAGCCATGGCGGACATCGTTCTTTTTCTTGACGATGATGCGCGTATAGACGATCCTGCCCTTTTCAGGAAATTCTTCAACGCATGTTCGCGCGATCAATATTCTGTATTCGGTGCGGGTCGGCTCGGAGGGAACAGGCTCAACTTTTTTCAGAGACTTATATTGACTTTTATCCCGAGGGAGCTCATCCCTCCCGTTACCGCAGATACTCCAAGCGATCTTATCGCAACGATGTGCATGGGAGGACAAAAGAGGATATTTGAAGGAACTCCTTTTGATGAACGCATAACTGCCGGAGAGGATACGAAATTCCGTTCTGCTATCAGAAAGAAGGGTTTCACGACGGTACTGCTTGCAAATTCGTACATTTGCCACCCTCCGCGCAAGAACATAGAAGACCTCATCATTCAGAGGATATGGTACGGCAGAGGCATTTCGCAATTGCGTTTTAGAGGGAAAAAAGCCCCCCTCCCCGTCAAGATCGGCCTGATCTTCTATCTTGCCCTGAGATTTTTTTTCATGCCCGTTCATTCCTTTCTGCCCAACCTGAATTCATTTATCAGAAAAGAAGAACCGCTGAAGCCCCGATTTAATCCGTTCTATGCCTTTTTTGACCTTTTCTATGCCTATGGGTATGTGAGTAATGCGGTCTGAAACCGGCAGAATATTCCTTATCCTGGCCGTCGCTTTCAGCATTTTCTTCTTTTTTGCGCCGAAGATCGCTCTTCTCGTTTTCTTTATGATCTGCTCCATTATCCTTGCGCTCTATGAAAAGAAAGCTTTCTTCTATACCTTCATCGTTCTTCTTCCGGTTTCCTTCAGCGTTGATCTTAATCTGTTCGGGATACAGGATATTTTTATTGCCGACCTTTTCTTCCTCTGCATTTTCATCGCGTTCCTTCTCGAAAAAGTGCTCCGTGAACCGCCTAAGATAGAGATGTCCCTGCTCGTGTACCTTCTTTTGATCTTTTGTTTTATCTCCGTTCTTTCGATCATCTATGCCAAGATCCGACTTGACCAGAACGAACTGTACAGGATCAATTCGATCCTACATATCAAATATGCCATATTGAACAAACAGACCCTGCGCCCTCCGGTGGTAGGGAATATCGTTCTTTTCTTCAGGACGGTCTATCCGTTCTTCCTTTATTATTACGTTCGTTCGGAGATATCGACGGAGGAGAAGGAGATCAAACTTCTTCTGAAGTTCATTCTTGTTGCCGGAGTTCTTGTTTCCATTTTCGGGTGGCTTACTAAACTTGATATCATTCCGGGAAGAATAATGGATCTGTACACCGGCTCTCCTGTACGGGGTCACATAATGCGTATTAGTTCCACTTTTGATAATCCTCAGGCCTTCGGTGCATTTCTCTCCATTCCCCTTTCAGTGTGTTATTATTACATCCTTCAAAGGGAGAAGAATGTTCTGTTGTGGTTTCTTTTCGTTTTCATGCTATCCATTTTTGTCTTCACTTATTCCCTGGGGGCCTTTGCTGCGTTTTTGTGCTCGCTGCTTTTAATAACGTTCACGTCAAAGCGCTCATCTTTCTCCAGACTAATCCTATTCGGGCTGATCGCATTTTTTGTGGCGTTTTTCTTTCTGAAGAACGATATCATATTGGCGAAGATACGCGGCTCCGTTCAATATGTGAATCCCCGTAAGATATTCCCCTCCACGACACAGGCGCGTTTGATCCAATGGGGACGATGGCTCGAGATCATGAGAAAGCATGTGTTGCTCGGATTGGGATACCCCCTTGTCTGGACGGATAACAATTACCTGAAGATGTTCGTCAATGCCGGGATCCTGGGATTTTTAACATTCTGGACAATAGTGATCCATATGACATTGAAAGGCATTGCAGTCCTCCGAAAAGGAAAAAATGCCGCTGCGACGATCTTCCTTTCCATTGCAATGGTCTATTTCATCCACAGTTTTTCCTATGATCTTTCGGCTGTTTTTAAAATGAACGCTTATTTCTTCATCTTTGCCGCGATCATATCGAGGCTCCATGAAAATGAAAATAATTGACGCGACGATCCTTTCGCGCAGAGATACCGGCGTTGCCAGAGGCATTAGGCAGATCATTATATCAAGGTCCGGCAGGAAGGATTACATCATGCTTGTCAATAAGCATTTTAATATCCCCGGCATCTACCGCAAAGTAATGCTTCCGTTCTCCCATATCGGCCCCGTGCGCTTCATTTATCAGATCTTCCTCATGCCTTTCATTCTGGCGTATTTTAAAGCGGAATGGTATGTCTCCCCTACTCACATCCTTCCGCTTTTCAAGTATGGCAAGTATCTGGCCGTAGCTCACGATATGATGCTCTACAGGGTAAAAGGAAAATACCCTTTTTTCAAGTCTCTGCTCTATCATTTCTACTATCTTCTTACATATTCTAACGCGGACGTGCTGGTAACATCCTCGGAAAACTCGCGCAATGAGATCGCAGCCTTTTCCAAAAAGAGGGTTTTCATTGTCCGCTTGAAAGTCCAACTCGACCTGGATGTCAATAAACCCTTATATGCCCTTCTTGGGAAGAAATTCATACTTACGGTGGGGTCTCTCGAGAAGGGGAAGAATATAGGGCTTCTCGTTAAGGCTTATGCGCTTCTCCCCGAAGCGCTGAGAAGGGAGTACGAACTCGTTATTACGGGAAAGAACGTGAACTCTTCGGATGAGCTCACGAAGCTGGTTCGAAGTGCCGGGATCGGCAACAGTACGTCTTTTACGGGATTTGTGACCGATCCGGAACTTATCTGGCTTTACAGGAACTGTTCTCTTTTTGTGTTCCCGTCATTATATGAGGGCTTTGGTTTCCCGGTCATAGAGGCCCTTGCATGCGGAGCAAAGGTCATTGCCTCCGATACTTCCTCTATTCCTGAAATTCTCCGGAACCCCGCTTACAGGTTCTCTCCCTATGTTCCGGAAGATCTTTCATCTCTAATGCGTAGAATGTTGACGGACAGGGAATTCTCATCGGATTACACACGCTGGCTCGGAGAAGAAAAGGAATTTTTAAAAAAGTACTTCTGATTTCGATAATAGAGCTTTTTTTGTTATAATTATAGCTATGAGACGGCTGCTTTCATATATCCTCATTCTCCTTGCAGCGCGCATATTCGCCGCGGATATTGTCCTTGACCGCAGAGGCATGATCTTCAGTTCCGAAAATAACCGATACACCCCTCTCATACGGCTTCCGGATGAACTGGGTGTGCCCAAGGATATTTTTTATATTGCGGATGACCGTTTCTGGGCTCTCTGCGAAAAAGGCCTGGCGATCAGCAGAGACCGCTTCAGATCGATAGATATCATCACAGTGAATGATATTAACGAGATGTTCCCCGGAAAGGACGGGATACCTGCGCCGCGTTTCCCATTTATCAACGATGTGTATTTTAATAACGACGAAGTACTCGTGGTTTCGGATTCCCGCGTTTTCTATAAGGGCCGTGATGAGACCTCTTTCCGGAAGGCGAAACTCAACGGGGATTATCTTTTTTGCGGAATATTCAACGGAGATTCGATCTATATCGGGACTTCTCAGAACGGCGTGATATGCACATCAAAGGATTTCTCGGAGATAAAGAGGCAATACGGAGGTTTTGCCGAGAATATCTATACGGCGGAAACGAATTATTTCGAGGAGATCGCCGCATTGGAGTTCATTGGCGGAGAACTCTTTTCTTTCATGAATTTCGGGTACAATATTTTCATCCACAGGGAAGGCAAATGGCAGAAACAGATCAATTTCTACAATTTCGAAAATATCGAGTGCGTAATGTGCTGCGGCAATTACATTACTTTGAATTTCGGGAAAAGGAATGACATCCTGCTTAAAAACGGAGTGCTTCTTCATTCCGTTGACGGGTATATTGACAAGGACGACATCATCGCCGGCATATTTTTCGAAAACGGATATGTCTATAAGAAAAAGGAAAGGACTTCGCCGGTCACGGGCAGACCTTTGAGAGCTGTGCATATCCCCACCCACCGTCTCAAGCATTTCATTGAGAATATGGGAGAATACAGGAAGATGGGGTTCAATGCGGTGGTCATTCCTTTTAAGGATGATGACGGCCATATCATCATCAAACCGGAAAACCGTCTGTTCGTTGATGCGGGAGCTGCTTTCTATAACTGGAACATGAAAAGCATCATCGAGAAGATCAAGAATGGCGGTTTCACGGTCATTGCCCGGGTAGTATGTTTCAAGGATGAGATCCTTTTCAACTATAAAGGCGGTGAATTCGCTTTCTGGGATAAGAACCTCAGCACGCCCTGGAAAGGGAAAAAAGGAGAACGCTGGGTCGACCCCTACAGTTCTTTTGTGCGCGATTATCTCATTCTTTTCATCAAGGAGCTGCAACGTTTCGATATCGATGAAATTCAGCTCGATTATATAAGATTCCCGACCGACGGGCTTACGGATAATATCATTTCCCGATACAGACAGAACGATGTTTCCAAAGAGAGCATGCTTGAACGCTTCCTTGCCGATGTAAGGGAGAACTGCAAAGTGACACTTTCGCTTGATGTATACGGGCTGATGGGATGGAATAATTACGGCGGTAATCCGGGCCAGGTCATTAAGCGTTTCGCCCCCTATGCCGATGTGCTGTGTCCCATGCTCTATCCTTCGCATTTCGATGACCGATTCCTCGGCCAGTATGAGGATATGGACCGGGCATACAATATTATTTTCTACGGTGTAAAAAGGAACATGGAAAAATATAAGACTCTTTATATCAGGCCGTATATCCAGGCCTTCAATTACAGGATCAGGGGATATTCCAATGAATATATCATGACCCAGATACGGGCTTTGAAGGATGCGGGAACCGAGCAATTCACTCTCTGGGGATTGCAGTTCAATAACCTCGACCTTGAGAATGAATAATATCACCGAGATCGTACTTATCGCATTCGGTCTTTCAATGGATTCTCTGGCAGTTTCATTGACCGGAGGATGTTTTCTTAAAAAATTCCGCGTAAGGAAAGCACTGCTGCTGGCTTTCTCGTTCGGTTTTTTCCAGGGGATCATGCCGATTCTCGGATGGCTGGCAGGAAGTTTTTTTTCGTCAAAGTTCGCGAACTTCGATCATTGGATCGCTTTTATAATACTGCTTTTTCTCGGTATCAAGATGATCGCCGATTCGGGTAGAAAAGAAGAGAACAAAGGAGATTTCTTTTCCCCCGGCGCCCTCGTGCTAATGGGGATCGCTACAAGTATCGATGCATTCGGCGTAGGAATCACTTTCGCCTTCCTCGGTTTCAATATCCTTGCCGCAGTTCTGATCATTGCCGCGGTCACGGCCCTGATCTCATTCGGCGGGGTTTTTGTAGGATGCCGGTTCAATAGTCTGCTACCCGGGAGACTCGAGATAGCCGGAGGCGCAGTTATCATCTTTATCGGAATGAAGATCCTTATTGAACACCTTTCATCAGGAGGATGATATGAGAAAAGCTCTTCTTATGCTTTCGTTTTTTATATTGAGCCCGGTCTTCAGCGATATCTTCATAGTGAGGGAAAATACTCCCGAACAAGCGAAGCTCAGCGCTGCGATCGTTTCCCGTTTCAAGGAAGTCCTCCCCAAGACCGTTCTTTTAGAGATAAATATTCTTCCCGACGGTACGCTCGACAGGAAGCCGGCAGCAGATAGTCCTTTTATCATCGTTCTCAGCAAGAAAGCTCTGGATATCATAAACGGATTCTTTCCGGGGACACCTGTTATTGCAGCGGGTTTGGAATCAGCTTCAGGAACTTCGAGCGAAGGTGCGAATGTATCTTTCGTCTTCTCGCTTCCGGGAGCATCTTCATTCCTGAGCCTCGCCCGGAAGTTCAAGGGGGACCTCTCTCTCATCGGGACAATTTACTTGTCGGACGAATACGATGCATACACTGAATACCTGGGGAAGGAATTTGCATGGGCAGGTATTGAATTCATTCCCGTAAAGCTTCATTCCAAGAGTGAGATTTTCACCGCTTTGAACGAACTTTTGAAGAGGAAACCCGATCTTGTATTCATTATTCCCGATTTCTCGCTTTTCGACGTTAATTCGCTGAGATTGGTCCATTTGAATGCCGTAAAAGCATTTACTATGACGGCAGGGACATCGCGGGCGTTCACCCAGGGAGGCATTCTGTTCTCTGTTGACATCGGATATGAGCAGATCGCCGATCAGACAGTCCGGTTGGCCGCAGATGTCATGCGGAAATGGAAAAAACAGATAGTGTATCTTGAATGTCTTAAATACTTCATTAATACAAATACCGCTTCTAAGATCGGGATTGAGATCCCGGAAAATGTACTTGAGGGGGCGGTCGAAAGGATATCAGTCGTTAATTGATTCGGAGACTTCCTTACAGAAGTTTCTTGCATTGTGGAATATCTCGCTTATCGAAAGGTATTCCCAAGCCGATGATCGGCCGAAGAAGAAAACACCGGAATTTTTCATGCTGTTCTGGAATTCTTTTATTCTTCCGTATGAACTGTCGTAAACAGGATATGCATAAGGGATCATCCTTTCATCCCGGACGATTATATCGGATGCTTTCAAAATGCCCAATGATTCCAGCGCCTCTATCACAACACTGCTTTGGGGAGGAGAATCACTGAAACTCGTTTCCACGTACAGGCTCTGCTTACCCGGGGGACAGAGCGAAGCAGAGATATTGGAGAATGAACCTATCCTGTAGAAAGGGATCTCGGGAGACGGGTAATAAGCCCAATGAAAAGGGAACTCAGCCGCATTCAGACCCAGGTTGAGATCGTGAACGTTCACATATGCCGGTTTAAGGTCCATTTGCGAACCGGACAACAGAAGGAATTCCGGAAAAGGAATGGTCGTGATCAGGGCATCGAATCCTATTTTCTCTCCGTCTGCATGAAGGATCTTCTTCGAAATATCTACGGCCGAGACCTTGATGCCGGTCCTGATATTCTCACCGTACGCTTTCGCAAAATTATCTATGATGGCCTGTATCCCCCCGGCCGCAGGATATCGGAACTCTGCATTGTATCCTGCACCCGCTCCGCCGGTTTTCAGAGAGGCGATCATCTCCAGTTTATCCGGTGCGGGAAGGTATTTGGAAAAATAGGAAGCCTTGATCCGCGATAGCGGCATCCTGTAGAGTTTTTCATTGTACGGTTTGAAAAAATTCTCGTATAATCCGTCCCCGAATCTCTTCTTCACCCACGTATCGAAATCCGTGTTTTCCGAGAAAGGTTCCGGCTGGCTTTTCAAGATCTGATCTATTACCTCGTTCCGAAGCCGCGGGGAAAGGTGTCTGATATTCAATTGGACCGGGTAAGGGATATATTTGTTCTCGATGTATACGGCGGCATTACGGACAGTCTTCTTCAACTCTATTCCGTAATGTTCCGTGAAAGAAGAAAGCGAAGGGTTCATCGAATGCAGGAGATGACCGGTCCTGTCGAACAGGAATCCCCCGCTGCGGAATGTCCTGAGAAGCCCTCCCGGTTCATTCTCCTTCTCCAGCACTGTAACTTCATTGTCCCTTGAAAGCCTGGCAAGGCAATTCAGGCCGGCAATGCCTCCGCCGAGAATAACGATCCTTTTCATCGTCCTATTTTCCGGAAAACGGATATCGTTAAGAACACCCCTGCCGCACCTATTGCGGAAACGGCGAGCGGCGCCAGGCCTTTCATTGTAAGCATTGCGGCTCCGGCTACAGATGCTGCGGAGGATATAAGAAGAACAAAAGCGACGATCCTGATGTCCTGAACACCCGCCTTCTTCATTCTCACGGGGATATGGTGCGGAGAACCGCGGAACGGGGAAATGCCTGCCGATATCCTTGATATAACGACGAGGCCCATTTCACATATCAGATAGAAATGGAAAAGAAGAGGGGCCGGAAGCGCGAACTTGTTAAAGGCCGTGTATCGAAGTCCTATTGCGATATATCCGGCCATGAAACCGAAGAAAAGGGAACCGCTGTCCCCTGCAAATATCTTCGCCTTAGGCATATTGAAGACCCAGAAGCTCAGCACGGCGCCGAAAAGAGGAAGGATCAGATACATGATCTCGGTATCAGATGTAATGAAGGCAACATAGTATGATGAAGCAAGAAAAACCAGGAACACAGAGGATGAAACGCCGTCGGAAACATCCGCGATATTGAATGCGTTCATAGTGAACAGAAGCCACAGCACCGTTAGGGCTTTATTCGCCCATTCCGGAAGGAACATGAATTCGATCCCTGTTCCGTAAGACAGAAGAACGATAGCAACGATGATCTGGCCGGCCAGCTTCACTCCCCAGCCGATGCGGTAAATATCGTCCACAAGGCCGATGAAAAGTATCAGAAGCGAGCATACAAGAAGACCTTTGTATATCGGCATAACGGCATATCTGACAAGATACCATTCTATAAGAAGGCCGCAAATGAATGCCAGAAATACGAGCACGCCGCCGAAATACGGCTGGGGTTCTCCATGTTTTTTCAATACGCCGTCCGGTACATCGGTTATCTTCAATTTCAATGCAAGGGTTCTCACGGGGATAAAGAGGATGAGGCCGGCAAGGAAAGAGAAAAGACTAATCAGCATTGTAGAGTCGCTCAAGCCCTTCCAGCATGGCTTCGAGGGAGAATTCCCTGTCTATGCTCTTCATAGCGGCTTTAGACATATTTTCGAACACATCATTGTCTTCGCAGAGCAGAAGGAGTTTCTGTACAGCTTCTCCGGCTTCGGAGTGCTTGAACAGGAACCCGTTCTTGCCGTCCTTTATGATCTCCTTTACGCCCCCTATCTCCGAAGCTACTACCGGTTTCCCAAGAAGCAGGGCTTCGATCAGAGTGCGCGGCATGCCTTCCCATAACGATGTGGACAGGTAAATATCGGAAGCGGCAAGCCATTTATACGGAGACCTTTTAAATCCCGGCATCAATACGCGGCCTGAAAGGCCGCTTTTCTCCACGATGTGTTCCAATGCCGAACGGGATTCCCCGTCCCCGATGATAAGCGCGGTGATATCATCTTTTTTTTCCGCAACGCCCTTTATGATCTCAATGAAAAGCGGGAGATTCTTCTGCCTTTTGAACGGGGCTATATTGATTATGATCTTTTTATCCTCCGGCAACCCGAGTTCTTTTCTCAACGCCGCACGATCCCCTTTGAATGAACATACTTTCTCGAAATCTATCCCTACCCTGAGCAGCTCATACTGCTCCTTTCTCCCTATGCAAAGAGCCCTTGCGGTTTCCATATCGTCGCCGGATACGAATATCAGCTTGTGACAGTTCCGTGCCGCGGAACGCTCTCCCATTATTGCGAGTCTTTTCATTATCCCGTTACGGAAATAATGAAAACCGAAACCGTGAACGGTATGTACGATCAAGGGCACTCGGGCAGACCTAGCCGCTTTACGGCCGAGGATCCCCGCTTTGGACGAGTGTGTATGCACGATATCCGGACGCTCTTTTTTCATTATTGACTTTAAAGCCTTGAGTGCTTTAATATCCGAATTCAGGTCCAACTCCCTCTTCAGAGGCGCCAGAAAATATTTTTTATATGAAGGGTCCCCTGCAGACTCCGCGGTCAGTATCCCCCTGTTATTTGATACGAGGACGACCTCATATCCTTTCCCGGCGAAATACCGGGCGCTGGCCAGCACCATTAATTGGGCACCTCCCAGCTCGAGCTGGGTTATCACATACATGATCTTCTTCATCTCAGAAACCGATCACTTGCTGAGTACCGTTATCTATGATGTAGAGCTTCTCACCTTGATCGATGAAGATCCTGAACGGCCGTATGAACGGCTGAGCTGCGCCAAAGGATGTCCATGAAGCCAAAAGATCGCCTGTCAGGCTGAAGAACAGGACCTTCCCGCCGGCAGGGTCCGTAACAACGAGATACTTCGAGAACCAGAATTCCATATCGGAAATATTGGATATGCTCTTTGTGTACTTCAAAGGAAAGGAGAAGATGTATTCTCCTCTCGGGGAGAATACCTTGATCTTATTGCCTGCGCCGACATAATAGTTCCCCGATTCATCGACGGCCACCGCCTGAGGATACTCGAAGGAACCGTCCTGCGTGGTTGTGCCCTCGATAGTCATGAGCACATTCTCTCCGGAATCCGTTTCAAGCAATCGATGGTTGTACGTATCGATCATGATAAAAAAACCGCTCGTTTGATTGTATTTGAAACTGGACGGGTAGAAAGGATTTTCCTCGTCGTCGTAAGAAAAATCGTAAAGGGTGTTCAGGAATTTACCGTCGGGAGAGAAAATGTGTACCTTACGCGCCATAGAATCGAGGATGTACAGCACATTGTTCGAAACGGAATAGAACATGTCCGACGGGAATTTAAATGCCTCTTTCTCGCCTGATTCAGCGGGGGTGGACCCTACCGAGATGAGATAGTTCCCAAGACCGTCGAAAAGGTTCAGTCTTTTCTTGCTTCCGCCTTCGAGAGTGAAATAGTATTTTCCGCTGAAAGCGAAATCTCTCAGGTCCATAGGTTTCCCGATCTCTTCAGTATCGAGGATCACTTCCGCTCCTTCCTTATTTTTCGCCTTCAGGTATTTCGAGTCCTCCCCGGCTTTCAAGTTAGTCATTATGGCGCACCCGCCAAAGATGACACATATAACGGCAATGATCATCTTCCTCATCATTCGCTCCTAACAAGAGATTTTAAATATTTCAGCTGCAATTTAGCTTCATTGGAAAAGGGATCTATCTTCAGTATATCGGAGAACGCTTTAAAAGAATTTGCGAATTCCCTCATATAGAGATACGACCATCCTAGAAATTCCAGAGCTTCGATATTCTCTTTCTGGAATTTCAGGAAAGTCCGGAAATACTCCGCGGCGTTCTTCATCAGATAATCACGCCGTCTCAGGTCAGCAAGCGTCAATTCGGAACTGATATCACCCAGAGTAAGGCCCTTTAGAAAATAAATTTTTCCGGCTGTAAGATAGATATCGGCAGCATTAAGGCAATTTTTCTCCATGTTCTCTACTGCCATCATGATCTCGTCAACAGCCTCGTCTAGCCCGGTGGCCATCTCTTCCTTTGTATAATATTTTTCTAAGGATACTTCGTAGAGGAATTTTGAATATTCAAAATGCGCCTGGTATTTCGACGGAGGCAATTTTTTTATCTCTCCCAACAGTTCTACAGGATAACTTTCATCTTTTCTTGCAGTGTAGTACTTGGCCATGAGCAGGTAGCCCATGAACTCATCGGGGTGGACGCGCAGAAGTTCGTTGATGAACCTGTATGCAGTGGGAAGGTCAGTTTCGAGCGCATACTGGGAAAACAGGATAAGGTTTTCCGCAGGTATCTTCTTGATCTTCCTTTCAGTTATTCTTTTCAGGAGTTCCAGCACTTTCTCCTTTATATCCAGAAGATAGTAGACCCTGAGAGAGAGTGTGTAATATTTCAGATAGTCCATTTCGTCAAGTTTCCTGATATCATCCTTCGAAATCCTGTCAAGGTTCGTCTTGGCATCGATGATCCGCCCGAGATTGAAATCGGTTTCCGCGTTCAATATCAGGTATTTCGACTGCACTTCCTTAAGGGCGACGGCATCTTCTCTTCCGAACTTTAAAAGGTAAATACTCAGAAGAAGGCTCAGCGATTCATTGTACCTGATCTTTCTGTAGATCTCGGTCAGTTCTTCATAAAGTTTTTTATCGTCGGGGAATTTAAGGATAAGTTTTTCATATTCCATTCCGAGTGAATCGTATTTACGGATCTTCGCATAATGTTCGAGTAATTTCCGGTGATAGTATTCGTAGTCTATCTCCCTGGAAGGGTCCAGCCTGTCCACATTAGCGATCATGTCGAGCACACGCTTCCTGATCGCGACCTTATCCCTGTCTATACTGACGCCGTTGGAGAGTCTGATGCCCTCGTTAAGAGAAGCATTCTTCAGATAGTGCATACCTTTCCGTTCATTTCCGGTTTGGATGTAAATCAGTCCCATTAGGACATTGAAACCGATCTTACGCGGCGAGATCTTCAGGATATCCTCGCATATGATCTGGGCTTGTTCGTACTCCTTTAATTTATAGAGGGCCAGAGCCTGATAATACTTGATCAATGCCCGGGATTGCGGGTCCTCTGTTTCAAATTCAGGCGTAAGGATGAGTTTATCGTAATATTCGGCGGCTTCCGCGAATTTTTTTGAAGCGATCAGTTCCTGGCCCGCATTGTGATCCAAAGCGGCAATAGCCGCTCCGAAAAGCATTAAGAAAACGGCCAATCTCTTCATTCCAGCCATTTTACGTCCTTTAAGCTGTCCCACAGAATATCATTCTCTTTCCTCGGGGATTTTTTAGTGACTTCAGTCCCTTCGATGAAAGGCAGGAAGATTCTTCTTTCTGAATAAGGGCTGGCAAGCAACCCTGTGTCCCTGTCAATTTCCAGGAATTTTATCCCTGAGGGCATACGGAAATCAACCGGGACCTCTTTTTTTAGGATGGGGGCCATCGCACGGTTCCAGACAGGCGCTGCCACTGCGCCGCCTGTCATATCTTTCCCGAGGCTCTTCTGGGGATCGTCGTTGCCTATATAGACCGCAGTGACATAGTTCGGAGTATAACCGATGAACCAAGCGTCGGTATAAGAATTGGTAGTACCGGTTTTCCCGGCTACGGGATAGCCTTTCACACGGGCGGCCATTCCCGTTCCGTGCGCTACGGCCATCTTCAGAACCCAATTCATGAGAAATACCGTTTGATCATCAATGATCTTCTTCCTTGAAATGTCCGCTTGTTCAAGGACCCGTCCTTTCTGGTCCTCAATCCTCTCGATGAAATACGGTTCGATCCGGAAACCGCCGTTGGCAAGAACGCTGAAAGCCCCTGCAATCTCAAGAGGTGTAACTTCATTGGAGCCAAGAGGCAGTGATGCTATAGGGGCAAGATATGACTTGATACCCATTTCCCTTGCAGTCTTCAGAAGTTCGTTCACCCCGATACGGAGCAGGACTTTAAGAGCTACGATATTGATCGATCTTATTATCGCGTCATAAACCGTTACGGGGCCGAGAAATTCCGAATAATTCTTTGGAGCCCATCCGATAAGATCCTCCTGTTCGGGATCTTCGCTCTGTTTTTTTTCAAGTTCGGGAAAATGGATCGGACCGTCGACCCATAGATCGGCCAGGGTTCCTATTCTGTGCTTGAAGTATGTGGTGTAGAGAAATACTTTGAATGCAGATCCGCATTGCCGTGGTGCTTGAGTTGTCCTGTTGAACTTGCTTTCATTATAGTCCCTGCCGCCGACCATTCCGAGTATTCCTCCGGTCAAAGGGTCGAGCGTGATCACGCCTCCCTGCCGGCCGCTGTCCTTCAAAGCGTCTTCAAGGGAAGTCTGAACATCGTTGCGCAGTGTCGTATATACTTTAAGCCCTCCGTTGAAGGTTACAGCATAACCGTACTTATTCACAAGGTAAGTTACGACATAATCGCGGAAATACGCCGCGAAATCGTGTTCTCTCTTTCCTTCGACGATCTCTATCTTCTCCTTCACAGCATCGTCGAACTCCCGTCTGGTGATGAACCCATGCTCGAGCATTTTTTCAAGGATGACCTTCTGCCTTTTCAATGCTCTGTTCAGATGACGAACGGGATAGAAATAACTGGGCCGCTGGGGCACCGCTGCAAGAAGGGCCGCTTCGCCTAGCGTGAGATCCGAAGGTTTTTTATTGAAATAAGAAAGAGACGCCAGAGAGACGCCGAAATTGCCGTGACCGTAATTGATCAGGTTTAAATAGAGTTCCAGGATCTGGGATTTGGAATATTCCATCTCTATCTTCAATGCGAAAAGCGCTTCCTTGATCTTCCTTACAAGCTTTTTCTCGGCTCGGTTAGTCATGTTCTTGGCAAGCTGTTGGGTGATCGTGCTTCCGCCCCCCTTTTTGCCCATGAAAACGATGGCTCTGATAAGCGGTTTAAAGCGCAAACCCTTATGCGAAAAGAAGAAAGGGTCCTCTATGGCCAAGGTAGAATTGATCACATACTCGTTCATCTCGTCAAGCGGGATGATCTCCCTTTTCTCCGCGAAAAGGGGACAGATCAGCTCTCCGCCGCGGTCGAACATCTGTGTTTGTTCCTTGGGCTGGTAAATATCCAGATCGATCGGGAATTTCATTAGCGAGACATAGACAATGAGAAGGAGTGAAAGAAAGAGCCCTCCGAGGAACGGAATGAGCGCAAAAAGGTAGTATCGCGCAAAGAACGAGGATATACCCTTGAACGCCTTTCTCATCTGCTGTACTCCTTCGAATCCACAAGTTCCCCGTTCAGATATACTTCTACGGATGCAGTTTTTATAAACTTGATGATCTTGGATATCTTGTAGCCGCCCATGATCCTTTCATTGAGGAAGGTCAATTTCACACCATCCTCGATCAGGACCGCTTTCAGCCTTTTTCTTCCCGGGAAATTCCCGAACTCGTATTCGTAGGTCTCGTACCTGTATTCGTCAGCCGAAGTATCCTTTATCTTCGTGGGTGTGTATGAAGATGTGTCCGCGCCGGTGATATCTGTCACTTCGAATTCGATCGCGGAACCGATCCTGACCATCGTTCCGGGAAAGATCGACTGATAAACGATGTCGCCTTTCGTTTTCGGATTGATCTCTTTAAGCCCCATGTCCTTAATGACCTTTCTTACGAATTCATAATCGTTCTTCATCAGATACGGAACGATAACATAGTCCTTAACCATCCCGTCATTCACTGTTACATCGATACGGGACCCCTGCTCTGCCTTCGTACCGGCCGGAGGGTCCTGGTAAACGATCTGATTCTTGAGGTTGATCTTACCCTTGGCCGTCTTCACACGCCCAAGGAGCAGCCTGCTATCCCTAAGAACGCTCCCTGCGTTCTCTATGTCAAGCCCACTAAGATCGGGAACACTGATACGGTAATCGTTTTTCGCCACATAGATCTCGACCGGATAATTTTTCAGAATGACCCGGCCCCTCTTGGGATACTGGTAATAAACGATATCGTTATCATATTCCTTGGTCTCCTGATCGATCACTCTGAAATGCACCCTTTCCTTTCTTAGGATGGCCCTGGCTTCTTTCTCGGTAAGGCCGATAACGGACGGAACGATCACTTCCTTCTTAACAATGAATATATCGAGCCCGAGGAAGAACGAAAGGGCCAGAACGACAAGGGCTGCCGAAGTATAGATGATGAAAAGGATATTTTTTCTCATAATTTAGTATTATATTAAATTTCGCCGATTTTTGCAAAACATGTCTCGATTCACGAATTCAGTATGTCCTTGATCTGGCGATAAAGCCCGCTTTCTCGGTCGATCTTCTCCTTGAGCACATTCAAGCGGGCGCGGTACTCGCTTCTGCCCTCAAGTTTGTAAAGGAATATATTCAATTCAGCCTTGTCTTTGCAGCTTCTGGATATCTTCCTCGTCTCTTTCAGAGCAGATATCTTCTTTTCCTGTTCTCCCTTCAAGAACGCCAGTTTGATCTTGACCTGGAGCAGATTGCGGAGTTCTGTTATTTCTCCGTATTTTTTCGCGATCTCCATGTATTCGTCAATGTGGCCTTCGATCAGATCATATCTCCCGATCTCGATGGCGGCTACCATAAGAGCTTTGTATCCGCTCAGGAGAATATGATCATTGTTCATTTTCTTCAGGCTTTCAATGCTTTCCAGAGCAAGTTCGAAAGCCCTCTGATTGTTGTTCTCCAGATTTTCGATCAGCGCCAGATTTGAAAGGTCAATGCCGATCCCGCGCGGGTCGTTCAGGTTTCTGTTGATCTCCAGCGAACGTGTGAATTCCTTTCTGGCCGTGATATAATCTCCGAAATAAGCACAGATGCTGGCATGGTTGCCTAGTATCATCGCTTCCTTTCTCAGATCACCGTTTTTTCTGGAAAGTTCCAGACCGCGCAGGAGGTATTCCGATGCTTGATTGAACTCGGAAAGATAATAATATGCTGCGCCGATGTTCAGGTGCAGCGCCGCCAGAGATTTATAATCCCCTATCTTCCTTGATTCGGTCAAGGCCTTCAGGTAATATTTGAGCGCAGTCCTGAACCTGTTCCTGTAGAGGCAGATATTGGCGCGGTTTATCATATTGTACATTGAATGTGCGAGCATTTTATCGTGTTTAAGGAACGATGCCGCTTTTTTATTGTATTCCCATGCTTTATCGAGGTCGCCCATTTGTTGATAGACAAGGCCCGTATTGTCATAGACTTTCGAGTATTCGATATCTGTGCGGCCTTTCATTCTCAGAACGCGGTTGTAGTGCTCGAGGGCCTTGGGATTGTTCCTTCTGAAATAATAGAGGCGGCCGTAAGCAAGATTGACCCCGTAGCTGTCTTTTGTGATCTTTTCATATTTATTCAGCAATTCCAGGGCCTCGTCGAGCCTGTATGTCGTCAGATATGTTTCTATAAGAGAAGAATACACGAACTGAATGTTCCTTTTGCCTTCATAAAAGGAGCGGCACTCCTCAATGTTTTTATAGTAGTTCTTATAATCTCCGAGCGAAGATAAACAATTTGAATAATCTATTTTCACTTTATAGAGTTTGGCCGGCATGTCGCGGAAAACCTCCATTGAACGCTCGAAAAGCGTCAGGGCTTTCTTGAATTGCATTCTTGAAAATTCGAAACGTCCGAGTTCCTTGTATAAGTTCCCTGCTTTTGAAAGGTCTCCGCCGTTCTCGTAATGATATGCGATAAGCTCTTTTTTACCGGGATGGAGTATTTCCGTATTAACAGCATGTCTTTTATGCATGGCGGAAGCATCTCTTCTCAACTGTATACCGTAGATCAATTCTCTAATGATATTATGCTTGAATACATACTGCACACCCGCCGCATGTTCTAAAATGTCGTTCTCTATGCAGGTGTTCAGCATTTCAGGCGAGATCTCCGTTTTCAAACTTTTATCTACTACATCCTTGAAGAAGATCTTTCCGAAAACGGCAGCGGACCGCAGGAAATTCCTGACATTATTCTCCATGCGGTCGAAATTCGCGATCACGGCCGCTTCGAGCTCCAGGGGTATCTCATTGATGTCCTTTCCCGAACGCAGCAGCCCCGCCACAGTGAACAAGTAGAAAGGCACGCCTTCCGTTCTCTTTCTGATATTCACGATCATATCCTCATCTGCATCGATATTCAAAGCGGTAAGGAATGTCTTTATCTCCGCTTCATCGAACGGGATGAGTTTCAATGATATTTTCCGACCGGCGAGTTCGGGGATATCTGCCTTCTCGCCTTTTACTGTCCCCAGCACCTTCAAATTCCTGCATTCGTTCAGTAATTTCCCGAGGAGATCACCGAAAGCGGCATCTATATAATTGATATCATCGATAAAGAAGACAGGGATCTCTTTCATCCCGTTCAGTGCATATACGATGCCGTCGGAAAGCATCTTGCTCTTTATGCTTGCCGGAAGGCCGTCAAGGTCCGGGCGGCCGGATAAACCGGTAAGGAAATAACGGTACGACTCCCTTGTGATCTCGTCATCTACACTTGAAGAAAGAAGATCCGCAATATCGAATCGCTCTTTGAGCGCATTGAGCAATAACCCTATGAAATCATCAATATCCGGGCTTGCCTTGTTCAAAAGGTATACAAAGGGGAAATACGAGGCATCAAGATCGCCGAGGATCTTTCTTGCCAGAAATGTTTTCCCTATGCCGGCATCGCCGTAAAGAATTATCCGCGCGCTTCCGTTCTCTGTGAGCGAGCGTTTTATCTCATCCGCTTCTGTTTTCCTTCCTATAAAGATGCCGGAGCGGTCCTTTTTGATCAGGGCGTTTATACGGTGCACCGATATCCCGGTCTTCTTGCCCTTGACTTGAAATGACCCTATCGGAGAACTGTCCGCATTCACGCATTCAGCCGTAATGCTGTCCGTAAGAAGAGCTTTTTCCTCAAGCGACATCAACCGGGCAGCAGTATTGACCCTGTCCCCTATAGCAGTATACTGAGTGAAGTGAGCCCCGCCCAGGAATCCGCACCAGGCTTTCCCTACGGTAAGGGCAACCCTCACATCCGCTTTGATCTGTTTTGATATTTCAAGGATCTCCAGCCCGGCGGCGGCGGCTTCATCGGCAAAATTCTCCTTTAATTTCGGGATCCCCCAGAAAGCGGGCAGCACAAATCCCTTATCTGCATATTCCAACTGATTGAATAGCCCTCCCCCGGAGATTATCCGTGACAGTATTTTCATCAGAAGTGCTTCATTTTCGTATGTGCTCTCGTCCAGTGAAATGAAAAGCGATGCTACGGTCCGGAACTCGTTATTCGCTTCTTCTACGGCTTTATCGGAATATGACGTGAAATGCCTGCTGTAGGTCTTACGGAAATCGCCGGCGGGAGGCCTGCTGAACGTAGAAAGCGAAGCAGCTTCCTTAACGGGATCTCCGTGCAGGCAGAAAATATCCCGGCCCGGGCAGGCGAACCTGTCCAACAGAACCTTGCCCGAGGAATATCCGGTCTTCAGCGACAATGTAAATCCGGTTCCGGGAAGTATGCTCCCTCTTCTCTGAACGATAAGCGCTTCAAGTTCTTTTTTGACCTTTTCAACAGGGAAATCCCAGAAAAATGCCGCCATGAAGGCGTCACCCGAATAATTGTAGATATACCCCCCGTTATCTCTGATGATATTATCTGCCGGTTCGTACACGCCGTTGATTATTCCGGTAAGTTTTTCAAGGCCGGTCTTCCCCTCATTGAGCAGATGCTCGGTTATCCTGGTAAATCCTACAAGATCCCCCCAGAAGATACCTGCCGAGGCTTCAGTTCTTCCTTCTTTGATGTTCTTTAGGAAATCCGGGCTTAACTTTCTCATATAGGATTATATCAAAAAATCCGGGAACAGACAAACGGGGATCACATCCCGGAGAGAAAGACCTCTACGCCGTTGTTCTCAATGTATTTCACTGCTCTGAGAAGCGCTTTACGGGGAGCCGGGCCCCATTCCTGCGGGACCCTTGAAGGCACGATTAGCGTACTTCCTCTTTTCGCCTTTTTGAAAATATCCCCGTACATGATGTCCTGACAGACCGCCAGCGCAATAGTATGCCCTTTCCAAGCCAACCCGGTTTTTCCAGATTTTTCGCGGCATGAACGCTCAAGGAAAATCACAGGATGTTTTTTAAGGACAAAGACGCTTTTTTCCAGTCCGACCAACCCTGCAGCGCTGCAGCCGTTCTTGGTATAACCGAAGGCAAGCAAGCCGTTCCGGGCGAAATACTCCCTGAAAATATCCCTGAACGAGGCAATGTCCTCCTCAATATCCCTGTTAAAAGCATACTCGTTGAGTATCAGGATATCGATCCCCCTGTATCGCGAGACCTTGTCCAGAAGCGTTACAGAACCCGACAGGTCGGGTGCGGCCACTTTGAGCCCGGTTTCAGGCATTTCCTTCCAAGAAGGAAGGAAGAGAACGATGAAGAGAAGGATAACAGCACATATCCTTCTTCTTCCGAGAAGGAAAAGAACGGAGGCCAGAGTGAGCGGAAATATAGAGGGCGGACATGCACCGGGGAAATTGAACAATTCAATGGCCGGATGGGAGAGCAGGGCTCCGGGAAAAAGGCGGATAACCGTTTCAAGGAATATTTCCCCTAAAGGGAAAAGGAGGATAAACAGGAGATTAACGGCCTTTATTTCAGCGGAAAGCGTCAGGAATACCCCGCCATATACTGCTGAAGCGGTCAGAATGAGAAATAACGCTTTATAACCAACGGCTCTGAATGTCCAGAGATTCGCAGACAGAAGCAGGATGAAAAAGAACACGGTATTCCTGGAAAAGTCCGCTTTTCCCGACAAAAGCAGATAGATGCCGCCATAAAGAAAAATAAAATACAGGACGGCATTCCTGTAGAAGAAATATCCTGCCGCCAGAGAAAACAGCGGTATTATTAGCCGTATCGGAGGATCTTTACTTCCTTTTGCTCTCTTCATTAATGATATTATCAAGGTTCATGATCGTCGACTGATCGGACACGATCACCTTGATATTACCGGCAAGTTTCTCCACATACAGGTATTTTATATAGTTGGGTGATTTTCTGAGGGCCGTTTCGATGCTGTTTATCTTTGTAGCCTCGCCGTCCGCCTCGATCTTTTTCCTCTCGGCCTCTTTCCTTTCTTTCTCGAGAACATAGTCCATTTTCTGGGCTTGCTGTTCCGCTATCTGCTTTTCCTCGATCGATCTCTCGAACTCCTTGGGAAAGATGATATCCCGCAAAAGAAGTTTCTCCACGATGAAACCTATGGACTTCAGATCGTCAGTGATATTGTTTAAAAGCACGGATTGGACCTCGTTCCTTTTAAGAGAATAGAGTTCCATGACCTTATACTGAGAAACAACGTTCCTGATGAGAGATCTTATCGAAGGGCGGATGATTTTTTCTTCAAATTCCTTGCCAAGGGTTTTATGAATATCGGCAAGTTTATCTGGATCGATCCTATACCAGACGGTCACGTCCACGCCGACCTGAAGACCTTCGCTCGTGGGCGACCATACGGAATCGTCGCCCGTCTTTCTTCCTTCATTGGCGGCGATCGACATCGTATATTCCTGGATCCTCACATCGTATTTGTCCAGTTTGTATATGAACGGCACGATGATCTTAAATCCCTGCGACAGTGTGGAAAGATTCCCCTGAGGAGAGAACCGGTTGAACTTCACCGTCATCTCTCCCGGATGGACGATCACTACTGCCTGGGGAATGATCACGATAAGAAGAACGATCACTATGATTATTGTGATATTCGCCGGACTGAAGGTCTTTCTGGCCTTTACGGAGAACTGGTCACGCCATGCTCTTCCCGCAGGTGTTGAGAGATAGATCAAAAGAAAAATGAAAGCAATGAACAGCAAAAAAAAGAAAAAACCCATATGCACCTCCTATCTTTTTATCGTTTCGAATACAAGCTCATTCCCGTCAAGGCCGTTAAGGCCCATATAAGCGGCATAATATCCTTCGCGGGAAAATGCATTGATCTCCGTATAAAGTAAAGCGTTCTTCAGAATGAATATTGCGGGAAGCCCGTTCTCGCCTTCCATCGAGACCGGAATGGCAGAAACCGTTTTCGAAATGCTCACAGGAGTGATGACAATGATGCCTTTCGCCAGTGCACCGGGAATGAATGATACGGTGCCGCCCGTCGGCGAGCCTATGTAGATGCCCGCTGAGCCGTCGGGCAATATCATATTAGCCCCTTTAAGGAAAAGATCACCGGGCCCCATCTTCGCAAGTGCTCCTTCTATCGTACATTCCTCGGGTTTTCCCTTGCGGATCAAAAGGAGCGGATGCCTTTTCTCGGCAGGCGTTACCGAGAACTTGCCGCCGGAGACTTTCCCTGCCGTATATGATGATGGGTCTATCCCGCAACCCAATTCATTAAGAATATAAGCGTTCGTCGAACCGTAGTTCACGAGAATATTCCCATCGCCGAGAGCTTTCCGGAAGAACGGTTCCGCAATAAGGTTTTTTGCTATTTTCCCTTTTGCCTCGGCAGGAGAAAGGATCAGAAGATCTCTTATGCTCATATGCCGAAACGCCCCAGGTTCTTCTCGAATATTTTGAGGTAGTTCTCCTGAAGAGCCGCTTTCTGGAGTTCATCACCCTCTCTGTACCAGAGCATAAGTTCGCGCCTCATCTCTACTTCCCTGTTCACTATTCTGCATTCCTGCGCCATCGCGACAGCCTCCTCCAGCAGGGTCAGCGCGGAAGGAATATCGTTCTCAAGCTGTTTAATGCAAGCTTCGTAATACTTAATCTCAACCTTATTCCTGTAGTCCTTGAGCCTAAGTGTAGAAAGCTCTTTTAAAGATGCTTTGGATTTCCGTATTTTTTTCTCCTTGATGAAAAGTTCTGTTGCGGCGATGTAGTA
The DNA here is from genome assembly GCA_937863565.1 of uncultured bacterium. Classification (GTDB taxonomy): domain Bacteria; phylum AUK180; class AUK180; order AUK180; family AUK180; genus CALMGJ01. Next base: position 44,471 of record CALMGJ010000029.1, read on the forward strand.
ATTCTCTTCGAGCCTGTTCTCCCTTTCGTATTTCTTCAGTATCCTGTTGGCCGTGCCTAATTGCCCCAGTTTCGTGCAGTTCCGCACCAATTCCAGTTCGGCAAGCTGAATGCCGATCCTGATATTGAGTTTCCTGGATATTCTCAGGGCTTGTTCGAAGTCATTCTCTGCTTTCTTGAACTCGCCCATGGAAGTGTATACTTTTCCCCTCCCTCCGTATGAGAGCGACATCCCGTAAACATCGGACATGTCCATTTTTATCTCCAAAGATTGTTCAAAGAGGGAAAGCGACTTTTTAAAATTCCCGAGTTCATATTGTATCCTCGCATGCGAATCGTACAGTTTGGAAAGACTGATATTGATCTCCTCGAATGCCATATTGTCTTTCTCTATCTCGTCAAAGTAGATAAGGTTCGCATCGGATTTCTTGATGCGCAGCTCGACTATCATCTCCTTATAGATCTCCTCGGCATTGGACATCTCTATCATAGCAGATTCTTTTTTATTGCTCTTCCAGAGGCTCATGGCAAGATGCCTGTATGCTCGGGCTTTCTCCATTCTGTTTATTTTCGGATCGGAAAGGATCATCTCGCAGATATTTACAGTCGTTCCGTAATCATGCAGGTAGTAGAAATAGAGGCCCTGTTCATTAAGGAATTTATCATTGATCGGGATCAAGTACCCGCTTGACAGATTCTCAAGTCTCTTTATGCTCCGCCTTGATTTTTCGAGCAGCTTCATTTTATTGAACGTCTCTAGTACTTTCAGTTCCGCTTCAAATTTCCTCACGGGATCCTCAAATCTCTTTTCCGCCTCTCTTAGAAAAAGTACTCCTTTCTCCCAGGCATTATCTATGTAGCCGCTCAGATAGTGAACTCCTGCGGCATACTCGATGGATCCGTCTTCGAAGAGCGATTTAAAACACTTTACACAGCCCGCATCGTAAAGGATGCCGCTTCCTTCCTCCAGTTCTTTCACGGCCTCCGGAAAAGTATGCTTCTTGGAATACTCCCTGAAGGATGTCATCGCGTCAAAAGAATCGCAAACGGCGATGAGCCTCGATTCAAACGGGATATCATCTCCCCTCAGACCTTCCGGATAGCCTGAACCGTCAATGCGTTCATGGTGATACCTGATGATCTTGTTTATCTGCTTCAGGGCGGGATGATGACCCAGTACGGTCTGGGCATATATCACGTGTTTTCTCATTTCGATGCTCTCCATCTGCGTGAGAGTGCTCTTTTTCTTTAAAATGGCCTCCGAGACCCTTGCTTTCCCGATATCGTGGAGCTGCGATGCAAGGAAGATCGAGGACATCTTGTCTTTGGGCAGCATCATCCTTTCAGCAAGAAGCAGGGAGTACAGGCGGACCCTGTCGGAATGCCCCATGGTGTATTTATCTTTTGCGTCTATCGTTCTTGTAAGGAATTTGATCGCTATCAGAAAAAGGTCGTTAACATTGATCTCCAGAAGATTATCCATGTTATATTATAGTAAAAAACAGGAAAATATTCAATAAAATTCTTGCCGGAAGGCGGCAGGTCATTCGATCTCGTACAGAGCTGCCGAACCGTACCTGTACACTTCCTTCAGGTGCTTCCTCCAGAAATCTAGAAAGACGGTCATCTCATTCTGATCCCAGTAAAGGATCTTGAAGAACTTCTCGAGCCTCCTCAATTCAGCGTCATTGTACAGCAGATGAGTGTATCCTTCCTTTTTAAGAATGTCCCGCAAATAATCGGCACTCTTCGATAAACGCACCGCCTCGATGACCGGGTTCTTATCATAAACGGAGCATGTCGTGAAGCGCCTTCGAATATAGAAACTCCTGCATTCTCCGAACATGAGGATCCTCGAGTTCTCCGGCAGATTGGCGTTTATGTATCCGGCCGTTCTGTAATACGGGGACGGATATGAAAGACGAGGTTCGGAAAGATATTCATCCGCGTTCATACTTCCCAGGGAAACACGCCAGCCGTCATTGATGTAGAGGACAAAAATGCTCCAGAAGATGCCGGTGAAAAGCAGTAGCCCGATAGAAGCCTTTGAGATGAGCTTCACTATGCGTTCTCCCCGGAATTCAAGGAGTTGGTCCAGAGCGGATATGCATAAAAGAGGCATCACGGGCATGAAAAATCTCAACATTTTTGTGGAGAGCATCCAGAAGATCCAGAAGAAGAGAACGAACAGGGCAACAGCTCTTTTCTCATGTGAACCCTTTCTGAAGAACATCACAGGAAATAAAGACAGGAGCAGAGGACCTACGAAGGATGACGCGTTGTTTCCCTTCATGGTAAGGGCCCACGGATGGACTATAATCTCTGAAACGCGTCCATAATACTCTCTGGTGATCTTTATGAAATGAAGAAGACCGGGATCCCGGAATACCAGACCTGAAATATACGGGAAAAGCGGGTCTCCCGTGGTCAGAACGTTCTTAACCGACCAGGGGAAAAAGTAAATGCATACTCCCGCTGCAAACAAAAGAATATTTCCTGCCCTTTTCCCTGTACTTCCCTTTCCGAAAAGGATGAGAAGCGCTGCGAAACCAGCGATCGAGAACATTGAAGTATATTTCATACCGAGAAGTATGCCGGCGAAAAGACCGGATAAAAGAACAGGAAAACCGTGATTCAGGGTAAGCATGACTGCATGTAGAGCGATCACGGTGAAGAAAGTCAGGGCTCCGTCATTTCCTGCGCAAGTGAAATTCATGAAGACCATAGGGACCGAAAAGAAAGCCGCCGTAGAGATAAGGCCGGCCCTTTGGGAATAGAAGCGCTTCGCAAATGATAATATGGAGAAGGCCAGAAGAACCGCAAAAAGGAAGTGAATGTATTTGGCCGCAGCGGGGCCGTCAAGCTGCAGAGCGGGAAGATACAGCATGCCCGTGACGGACGGCAGATTCCCGTGCAGTGTATACGGCACTGCTGAAATGCGCCCTTCGTTTATAAAGTAGTTCGGCGCGCCGAGGTGGTATACCATCGCGTCATAGAAGGTCTCCGGAGATGAAGCTCCGATAATGTACGCTAAAGCAAGGAATCCAAGAATGGCGCCGATAATTATGCCGTAACCGTGACCTCTTTTCTCCGGCGGATCTCTTTCTTCCGCATACTGTTTGAGAAGTTCGCGAAAGAAGAACAAAGATAGAAAGGACAGCACCGTGAAAACGGCCGTATAGAAAAGCATGGATATAAATCCGAGCGCACCAGAGGCAAGAACAAATATGGAAAGGGCTCCTACTCCCAGTGCAGTAGAGAATATGAACGCCTCTCCCCTATTCAAGCATTTCAATGTGTGAGCGGATTTCAGTATCAGATATCCCGGCGCAAAACAGGAGAACAGCATCCAGACCGCTATTGAGAATGATCTCAATGAAGTGAATGCGGCGGAAGATGCTTTCACGGATGAGAACATATCCCCAAGCCAGCTCAGACCCTCTGATAGAGGCATCCCGAAACGGGTCATGAAAGCCCGGAGCACAAAGGTAGACCAAATAATGAACAGAATGCCCGGAAGATTTCTTACAATTATTTCACGGAAAGAATTCCCGGATAATGCGGAACCGCCTTCATTACATTCCCGCAGTGAGCTGCTCTCATTTTTTCCCGTACCGTTCATTTGAATGATTTTAGCATTTTTCCCGCGACTTTTCAAACGGCAGAACGCTCGCGCTGAATTGTTCACCGGAAGAACCTGCGGGATATTTGAAAAAAAACGGAAAAATGTTAAAATGATCATATGGATAAGAAAATAATTGAAGAATTGCTTGCGGCTGCACGGGATACGGCGGACAAGAGCTATTCGCCGTATTCAAAATTCCCGGTAGGGGCCGCACTGCTCGGGAAAAGCGGGAAGATCTATACAGGCACAAATATCGAGAACGCCTCATACGGTCTAACTAATTGCGCCGAGAGGACCGCTGTTTTTTCAGCCGTTACAGCCGGGGAAAGGGAATTCGACGCCATCCTCATTTACACACCTACTGAAAAGTTCACTACTCCGTGCGGTGCATGCCGTCAGGTACTGGCAGAATTCTCACCCGAAATGACCGTTATTCTCGCAAAAGAGGACGGCGGAACGATGATCACTAAGCTATCCGATATTTTCCCTTGGAATTTCAATCTGAAATAAAAGGGTTGTACATACATTTTCCTTTCTGCAGAACGCGATGCCCGTACTGCGATTTTTTCTCTGTCCCTCTCAATAAAGCATATCCGATAAAAGAACTCCTCAAAAACGAACTCGCTCTGTATCGCGAAACCGGAGAGCTGACCGGCGTTCAGAATATCTATTTTGGAGGCGGAACGCCGTCACTTGCGGATCTGAGCTTTTTTGCCGATATCATCGGAGGGTTCGCTTCACCCGAAGAGATCACCGTTGAAGTGAACCCTGAAGATGCGGACCGAGATTTATTGAACGGCCTCAAAGCCTCCGGCGTCAACAGGATATCCCTGGGCGTACAAACGCTGAATGATGATGCTCTCACCAGGATGGGCAGGCATTATAGCGGTAAGAGAGCATTGAGAACACTTGAACAGGCCGGCCTCATCTTCGGGAATGTATCCGCCGACAGGCTGATAGGTTTCCCCGGCGATTCGGAGACTTTATTGGAAACGGATTATCAAGCTTTCCTCAACGCCGGGCCGGTGCATATTTCTGCTTATCAGCTGACATTGAACGGAACGCAAAAAAAATACTTCGACTTCGACCCAGACAATGAACACACGGCGGAACTCTATTTTCTAACATGTGAGATCCTTGAAAAGAACGGCTTCAGGCATTATGAAATATCGAATTTCGCAAAACACGGGTATGAAGCGAAGTATAATTCCGCACTTTGGAGGGGCGAGGATTATATCGGCATCGGCCCGGGAGCTTGGGGTACTGTAAGATCCCGGAGATATTCCAACCACTGCTCGCTTATAAGATACGAGAAAAGCATCACTGCAGGAAGATTGCCGATATCGTCAGAGGAAATACTCGCGCCGGAAACGATCATGTTCGAGAAATTCATGCTCGGGCTGCGGACTGATGACGGGATCGACGCCGGGATATTCACTCCGCTTCTTAACTTGAATGCTGCGCAAGCGGCCGTATCAGAGGGATTGGCCTTTGTCTCAGACGGCAGAGTCCGTCTGACATGTAAAGGAATGTCCGTTTATAATGAAATGGTCTGTTATTTAAGCGGTCCAAGCGAGTAGCGGCTGAGGTACTTCGCCAGTTCCTCGAGGTCTTCTTTGGACACCTTAGTGAAATCAACGCCTATCTCAAAGACCTTTTCGCTGAGTTTTTCGATCCTTACTACCCTGCCTTCGCCATTTATCATGTAATCGGAATGCGGGATCCTGAAAGTGAACTTCATATTGGTCTCGACAGCGATAGGCATTTCATTCATGAACAGAAGTCCGTTCTCGGAGATATTGCGGCCCTCGGAAAACAGGTAATCCGTTTCGTTAGGCAGCAGATAGAGGAATTCGAATGCTGCGGGAAGGCGGAAATACCGCCTTCTGTCCTTGAGAAATGTCGAGATCTGACCCTTACCGCTGTTCTTCGCGTCGTAAAGTGCGAAATCGGCATGTTCCAGTATCTCTTTTTCTGTAAAACTGTCTATCTTGAAAGATGATATTCCGGTCGAGAATGTAAGTTTCAATCTCTTTTTAATCCCGGGAGCGAGGCGTTCTATCAGAAGGATGCTGCCATTCAGATCGGTCTGGGGAAGCAGAACAGCAAATTCGTCCCCTCCGAAACGGAACAGGAAATCGCTCTCCCTGATGCCTTTTTTCAGTTCTTCGGCAAAAGCACATAAGGTTTTATCTCCCGCAAGATGGCCCTTTTTGTCATTGATCTCCTTGAAATTATCCAGATCAATCATAATGAGCGAAAGGTAGCTTTTATATCTCTGCGCACGCTCGGTTTCGATCCTGAGGATATTGTGAAAGAAACTCCTGTTGAAGACGCCGGTCAGAAAGTCATATATGGCGTTCTTGCGCAGATTATCGTAAGCGATGTATTCCATTACAAAAGGATGCAGCACTGTTTTTCTTACTTCCATGAAATAGTAAAGGACTATCAGGGAAATATTCATCTTCAGGCTGTTGAATAATCCGTCCTTCATGGCAATGATCTGTTTCCAAGCGCTTCGCGCCTCTTCCGGAGTAAGATCGATATTAATGAAAAGATTCAGTGCTTCGGGATAGAATTTCTTATCGCTGACCGCCGTCAACGATTTGAGGAACAGCTCGCTTATGGATTTATCACATTTCAAAGCTTCGATCACTTTTTCCCTGAATTCCATATTCACCTCTTAAAAGCCGCAGTATATCTGACAGCATAACTCTTTAAAAGCGGGATGTTTTTTAAAAGACCGTCCATGAACAGAAGAGCGCTCAAGCGCTCCGGGACGAACCCCGAATAATACACTCCGCAGCGGTTCAATCCGAAGGGAGCGGTCAATTTCCCGAGATCCGATGCCGTAAGCATCCTTTCATTCGCCTGGACCACTTCCCTTTTCTCTACGGGGTCCATATATTTACGGGGATTAAGGTAGATCCCGTTCTCTTTGTAGTCATCCGGGTTCAGATCCTTTTCCCTATATCGTTGCAGACGTTCGGCATATACCATTTTCCTCAAAAGAGGATTGAGAACGTTCGATTCCGAGATAAAGAGCCGGCCCGAGCTTTTCAGAAAGGACGGAAGAAGCCGGAAAAGACTCTCCAGAGGATGGATATGGGATATGGCCTCCTTGATCCATATGATGTCGAAATAATCCCTGCAACGGTCCTTGGAATTCTCCAGAAAGGAGAACACATCCCTTAATTCGATATCTATTCGCGCCTTAACACCGAGTTCGGAGGCAAGTTTTCCGAAGATCTCCATTCTTTCCGGAGAGATATCCACGGCTACAACTTTTTCCGCATAGGATGCAAAAAGACAAGCATCCAGACCGAGGCCGCAGCCGAGTTCGAGAACATTGACCGGGCGGGGCATCTTTTGCATTGCCCTGACCACGGGAGAGATCCTCTCCGTATAAGAATGAGCGGCGAACCCGGGGTCTTTTTTCGTGAAGTGCCTTCTGAAATCGGGATCAGGGATCTTCGTCCGCGATATTTCATCCAAACGCATCCAGTAATCTTTTATCTCTCTTCCGCTCATGTTCCCGCGCACGGTTCTCCTGCTCCCGGAACAGAATCGCCATTGCCTGAACGCGCTCTGTCAATAAAAATATTGCTTTTTTTCGTTCTCATCCTAATGACACTAATGGCATTTTAACAAAATAGCCCTTTTTTTTCAAACACAGTTGCTTTATTTTTTTCCTGGGGATTTTCCTGCGGCCGGTGCACGTACAGGAGACCTTTTAAACGGGTTCACCGTTGAGGTGGATCTCATACTCCACCTTCGCTGTTTTAGAAAGTACGGCGTTCACCGAGCAATATTTATCCATAGAGAGCTCCACCGCTCGTCTGGCCGACTGGGGTTTGATCTCTCCGGAAATCCGGAAGACGATCTTGATCCTCGTGTATACGCGGGGATGCTCTTCAGCTCTTTCCGTTTCGAGTACCTCCGCCTCGAAATGTTCCAGCTTTTCCCTTTTTTTCTCTATTATGGAGATTATATCGATGCCGGAACACCCCATCACGGCAAAGAGCAGCAGTTCCATCGGTGTAGGGGCTACCCCGTTTTTTGTATCCATGACTACCGCCTGTTTTCTGTCATTCTCGGCAATGAACGAATAGCCTTTTCCGGTCCATTGGACTTTTGATATCATTCTCAACTCCTTTTTTCCCATTGAGATACCAGATCCCTCCCGTACCTTGAAAAAGGTTCCAGAACGGAGACTGATTCACTATCATCTGAAGCTTTTCCCATATCTATGGGTATATCCTTCAGTTTTTCCGCGAATTCCGCGTAATATTCGTGTTCGCTGAAATACTTCCCGATCTTTTTATCCTCTCCCCTTATCCGGTCGAGCGATAGACCGCTTTTAAGGAGATGCAGAACGCGGCTCAATATATGCGGCGACATCTTTTTAAACATATCGGCCCTTTTCAGAACATCAGCCTCCGAAAGCCGTTCCGCTCTTCCTTGAATAACTTTTCCCGATATCCGGTCAGAGGGCATTTCATATGAAGAGACCTTCTCGGAGATCTCGCACGTATTGAGATAATACTCATCCGGGAATCCCAGAGAGAACATCTCTTCGGACGTTTTCAGATAGAAGCCGCTGTTGGGGAACCTGAATCCGGAGAAACTCCCGAAACGCGTGGATATAAGAAGTTCATGAACCAGTGCGTCCTCTTTATCCAGGTAATGAGCGTCTTGGGCGGCAATGACCTTTTTATTGTATTTTTTACCAAGCTCAACAAGAAGAGAAAAGGCCCTATCCTCTTCAGGCACATTGTGCCTGGCAACCTCCAGATAGAAATCGTCACCGAACATTTGTTGGTATATATCGAAATATTTACCTGCTGTGTTGTCTTTACCAATATACAACATATACGGAATTATTCCGTAATAACAAGCACTTGTGATAATTATATTATCTTTATACTTATCCAATAGTTTGATATCCAATAATCCGCGGCCTAGATTCGCTCGTTTCGAAAAGTAGTAATTGAATTCATGCGAATCATTATGCATGCGCACCAGGTTCTTAAGACCATCGCTGTTTTTTGCAATGACGATCAGATGATACCGCGTATTATCTCCACGGGCTATGCTCTCCGCCGCATCTTCGACAAAGTAGAACTCGCTGCCGAATATCGCCTTTACTCCCGTGACCGCTGCCGCCTTGATCGCGGCAGGTATTGAATACAATGAATCATGATCGGTGAGGCATACGGCTTTTTGTCCGGTATTCGAGACCTTTTTAAAAAGAGGGTCCGGTTTAATGATGCCGTCCGAAAAAGAACCTTCCGTATGAGTATGGATATGAACAAAATCCGCTTTCCCGGGCATTACAGCGAAATAAACACCGCTTCCGGCGGCAATTCCTTCAAGATCCCGTACACCTCGTCCGCGGCAAGTGCGGCTTTTTTCTTCTTGAACTGGATGATGATGACATACTTATTGGCTGAGATCTCCTTTATTTCCAGTTGAACTGGATTGATCAACGGATATGAGATCTCATTTATCTCGATGATGCCTGTGAACAGTTTCTTCTGCCCGGGATAAGGCAGTACCGTTTCCGGATACCTGAAAACATTGAACACGGAAGCAGGTTCAAGCGCGAATTTCGTGTTCTCTATCGAGAACACCATATAGTTTTTATCATCCGACGCCATAGTGCTTGAACAGTTCCCTCAGTTCGTCTTTGTTCATAGTATTCGCTAATGCCTCACTTTTTGTGATCTTTCCTGCCTTTACCGACACGGCAAGACACTCGTTCATGGTTTGCATCTTGAACTGTTTACCCGTCTGCATCGAGGAATATATCTGGTGCAGCTTATCCTCTCTTATCATTGCCCTTACCGCTGCATTCGGCACAAGAACTTCGGCTACGAGCACGCGTCCGGTCCCGGAAGCTTTGGGCAGCAGCATCTGGGTCATAACACCCTGGAGAACGAAGGAGAGCTGTGTTCTGATCTGGGACTGCTGATGGGCGGGGAAAACGTCGATCATTCTGTTTATTGATTCGATCGCGCTGTTCGTGTGCAGGGTTGCAAAAACAAGGTGGCCGGTTTCAGCGATTGTGATAGCCGCGCCTATCGTCTCGAGGTCTCTCATTTCACCGATCATTATAACGTCAGGGTCTTCTCTGAGCACATATTTCAGGGCTGTAGGAAAACTGTCCGTATCCTCGCCTATCTGCCTTTGATTAATGATGGATAACCTATGATTGTGGATGTATTCGATCGGGTCTTCTATGGTGATGATATGGTGCGGTTTGTGTTTGTTTATGTAATCGATCATGGATGCAAGGGTCGTTGACTTGCCGGAACCCGTAGGGCCTGTGACGAGAACGAGACCTTTCGGGAGCTCGACGAAATCATCCACGGCAGGAGGAAGGGCAAGTTTCTTGAAATCCAGGATATCGTACGGGATCGTTCTCATCGCGCACGCGATAGCCCCGCGCTGTTTGAACATATTTGCCCTGAACCTCGAAAGCCCCTTTATACCGAAAGAGAAATCCAACTCGTTATTCTGCTCGAAATCTTTCTTTTGCTTGTCCTTAAGAACGGAATAGGTCAGCTGCTGCACCTTATCCGCAGTGAGGGGCAAATACTGGTACATCCTGAACACTTTACCGTCCAGCCTGGCGCACGGCTGAGAGCCGACCGTCAAATGAAGGTCCGAAGAGCCGCTGTGGAACATCTCAGACAGAAGTTTTTTCAAACTCATATTGTTCGTATTCCTCTGAAGGTCCTCCGGAGAAAGCGATACTTTATTCTGGTCTCTGATAAAATAGATCTTCCTTTCCCCTACTGTTTCATAAGCTATGATCTCACCGCCGCCGGCCTGCTGGCCGCCTTCTTCCTTGACCGGTGCTTCTTCTTTTTGGAACTCATCGAAAATTCCCATGTGTCACTCCTTTTTAAGTTTATATATCTTGTCCCTGTTGGAGACTATCTCGAACTTGGTCTTACCGTCCGTAAAGATCGTCTCCACTCTTCCCAGAACAAGGAACCCGTCCGGTTTTATAAAGCGGGCGAGCATGTCGAGCATTTTGTTCTGAAGGGCTCTGTCAAAATAGATGAAGACATTCCTGCACAGGATGATGTCGAACTTGAAATCCCAGTTCGCATCGTGAAGGTTCTCAACTTTGAAGCGCGTAACTCTTTGCATCTTGTCCATTATCCTGTAGATATTCTTGCCTTTCTCCGTGTAGAGTTCGAAGATCTGTCTGAAGAACGCGGGGGTATTGAAAAGTGATTTTGGAGTATATGCCCCCTCCTGGGCGGTCTGTATCGATCTTCTGTCTATATCCGTCCCGTAAACGGTAAAATTATACCTGCACTTGTTGGCTTCCTTATAGTAATCGAGCATCATTGAGACGGAATACGCCTCTTCTCCGCTGGCGCACGCCGCCGACCATACTTTGATGTCCGGCACATGCCGGATAGCGGGGATAATCTTATTAAAGATATAGTCGAACGTATTCTCGTCCCTGAAGAATTTCGTCACATTTATCGTGACCGTATCGAACAAGTCCCGCCTTTCATTTTCGTTCTTTTTTAAAAAATCGATATAGTTCCTGATATCAGCGCTCCGCGAGAGCAGCATTCTTCTTTTTATCCTTCTTTCAAGGCAGGATAATTTATAATCGGAGAAATCAGCCCTGAAATGCTCTCTCAGGATAGAGAATATCTCTTCGATCTCGGATTTCGAGATGTCTTCAATCATGATCATTCCTTAATCGACTCAAGGTTTCTCTTGGCGATATTGTTGCCGGGTTCGATCTCCAGGGTTTTTTGCCACGCCTCCCTTGCAAGGGTTTTATTTCCTTCCTTCAGGTATATCGCACCCAATTTCAGATAGACGGCAGTATCCCGGGGATCGATCTCAAGGACCTTCTTATAAGTCTCCTGGGCATTTTTCATATCGCGCTGCCGGTAATGGTAACTGGCTTTCTCAAGAAGAAGGAGTGTATTTCGAGGTGACCGTTTAAGGCCTTCATCTATATATTTAAGCGCATTATCGTCCTTTTTTATCCTGAACAGGATCCTTGAAAGGAGCAAATAATTGAAGGCTTCGGAAGGCTCTTCTTCAAGAAGCTTTTTTACGATATCAAGGGCTTCTTTAAGCTGCGCAAGGTAAATATGGCATACTGCTATATAATAGAATATTACTTTCCTGTCTGAGAAAAGGGCAAGCGTCTTCTTGAACTCCTCAAGGGCCTGAGTATAGAGGTGTTCCTTGAGGTAGTTGTATCCCTCCTTGAAATGTTCGCTGTCGCCTATAAGGGCTTCGACCTCCTGGGGGAATTCCTTCTTCAGTTCATCGTAATTTTCAGTTGTTTCCTGGAAGGCGATTGCGCCTTTCTTCTCGAGAGATTCGACTGTCTTCAGGGTGTTGAGAAGAGTATATTTGGCCTTTTTCAGAATATCGGCCATTTTTGAGCCTTCCTTGATCTCGGACAGAACTGTATATTCCGCATAATTGACAGGAATATGATCGTCCTTCTTTGTTACGGAACTGCGCAGATTATATCTTTTCAGGAACTCGTTCAATGCTTCGGAATACGAGATGGAATCCATAAGGAGGGCCTGGACATCGAGTTTGATCTTCATATGCTCGCTCATCTCCTTTTCTTCCAGCCGCTTGTAAATGAACTGTCCTTTCTCCACTCCCGATATCTCAAGGGCCAGCAGTTTCAACCTTTCTTTATGCATCTTCGCAAGATCTTCCTGTGTGATAACTTTCTTCTCGATATAGAATTTCAGAATATCTTCGTGCTTTTTATCCGAATTTATGATCTCCTTTATCTTCTCGAACGGTAGATTCCTGCCTATCAGAAGCAATTCGAGATCCGAATCATTGATGAAGTTCGTGCTTATGTCGGCAATATAGCCGTTCTGGAAATAGATGAAGTATTTCATCTGATCTAAATCTACTTCCAGAAGACCGCTTTTATTCGAGAAATAGAACAATTGATATATGGTCGGCAGATGTATAGTTGTAATGCTGCCTTGAAAAACCATTGTCACCTCCCCGTGGACCCTTCCAGACGTTTCACCCAGTCGCTGGCTTCCTTTATTCCCTTCTGGGCTTCTTTGATCTTGCCCTTATCGGTGCTGACTTTAATATACTCGTTCCACAATTCTATAGAATCCTTATACCATGATTTGTTGAAGAACACCTTTGCCAGATAGAACTTGGCATCGAGGAAATCCTTGTTGAGTTCAAGCGTTTTCTTGTATTCCCATGCAGCCTCATCCCACCAGCCGAGATATGCGTAGACGCTGGCCAGATTGAAATGCGATACGGGATCATTGGCATCGAGTTGAATAGCCTTCGTGAACATCTTGATGGCGCTCTTGGGTTCCTTGTTCATCTGATAAAGCGCGCCGAGATTGACGAAGATCTCCTTTTCTTTATTTTCCTTTGAAAGAAGATCCTCGTAAATCTTGATGGCGTCCCGGATATTGCTTTCCTTCACAAATACATTGGCGAGTTTCACTCGGTAGTTCTTATTAGAAGGATCTATGCTGATCGCTTCAAGAAGCAGTTTCTTGGCTTTTTCGTTATTGTTGAGTTGGCTGTACATCAATGCGAGCTCAAGATACAATTCCGGATTCTTCGGTTCGCTCTTCAATGCCTCCTGAAGGATATTCTGCGCCTCTGTCAGGTTTCCGCTGAGCCTGTATGCCTTGCCGAGTTTGATCTTGATGCCCTTCCTGTTAGGGTTCTTTTTGAGTATGTTAAGAAAAAGCTCTATCGTCCTTTTGTAATCGAACTCATCCATCAGGGCATCTGCGTAATTCTCTATGCCCTCGAGGAACTGATTGTTAATCTTGAGCGCTTTTTCAAGAAGGCTCTTGCCCCTTTCCCTCTGGTTCTTCTTGAAAAGGATCAGACCTATGAAGGAGATGGCATAGAAGTTCTCCGGTTCGATCTTGATGATATCTTCGAACATCTCAAGAGCTTTATCGAAACTCCCCTCCTCGAACTCTATTTTGGCCAGGTTCAGTTTGGCGTCTGCGTAATCCGGTTTGATCGCAGAGGCTTTCACAAGATATTCTTTCGCCCGGTCATCCTGCTTCAGGGCGTGATAGAGCACGCCGAGATTATTAAGAATCGTTTCATTTTCCGGCTCCAGTTCCATTGCCTTCTCAAGATTCTCAATGGCAAGATTGAACTGTTTCTCCTTTATATATATTTTACCGAGGTTCAGATACGGTTCTGAAAAATCGGGGTCCAGGCTTATCGCCTCATGCAGTTTATCAACGGCTTCCTTGATCTTGTTGGTTGAAAGGAACACATGCGCCATCGTATTGGCGACCTTCGCTTTTTCGGGATCCCTTTTCTGCTTGAGTACCTCTGCGTCCTCTTCATACATCTGCATGGCCTTCTCGTCGATCGTGATCCTTTTAGTTTCGGCGAAGTTCGGATTTATTTGAATGGCGGTATTGTACTCTTCCTGTGCTTTATCGAAGAAACCTTTCTCTCCGTAAAGGAAACTGAGATTATAGTGGGCAAGAGCGTTCTTGGGGTTCAGTTCTATGGCTTTTCTGAAGAGTTTCAGGGCATTGTCGTACATTCCCTGATGGTAGTATATCTCGCCAAGTGAATTAAAGGCGTCGTCCATGGAAGGGTTCTGTTTGACGACTTTCTTGAAATAGGATATCGCTTCCTCATAGGAGAAATTGTATTTCCCCCCTGATTCCTTGGCGAAGTCATAGCCGTCCTCCATTCCCTTTTTTATTACCTGGGCAAGGTTCTTCATTGCGAGCATATAATTAGGTTCAAGCTCCAATGCCTTCTGAAAAGAACCTATCGCGTCGATAAGAAGGCCCTTTCCGTAAAAGAATGCGCCGAGATTATTGAGGGAGGCCGGGGACGATTCATCTACCTTTTTTGCGATCTTTTTAAAAAATTCCTGTTTTTTGGAATCGTTCATCAGAAATCCAGTATCTTCTCCACGCTCAATATCATGATGGGGAAATCATTGATCTTGGAAAGTCCCAGTACAAAATCCTCCTCTATCTTGAATATGTTCTTGTTCTCGCTCTCTATATCCGGATCGTTGAAATTCACAACTTCCATCACCTCGTCGATGAAGAGGCCAAAGCGTTCCCCCCTTTGGGCGATGATGATGATATCATTATGCGGAGCCGGATTCTCCTTTATATTGAGGCGTTTTTTCAGGTCCAGAACGGTTATGATCTCCCCGCGCAGGTTCATCATCCCTTTTATAATCGGGCTTACGCCCGGGATGGTTCTGATCTTATATTCCTTCACGACTTCGATCACTTTCATTATATCAAAACCGAAAAGTTGCCCGTTGAGTTTAAAGGATACGCATTTCATTTCCTATACCAATCCCAGTTTATTGAAGATCATATTCATTCCGTTCTCGAACGGGACGAGCATGAAGAACGGATTGAATTCCATTTTTGCGTCAACCAGATTTGTCTTTATTATAAGGATCTCCTCGGAGCTCTGCGGGTCTTTCTCGATGGAGTTCCTAATGATCTCATCCGTTTTCCCCGAATACAAAGACGGAACGGATGGTATCATGAGCAAATTCAGCATATCACCCATTGAACCCAGATAATTGGCCGTTAAGATATTGCCTACTTCCTGAAGGGTGGAGATCACAGTATCGTTGAGCTCAGCCGTGGGACTATCGGCCCTTCCCATTATCCTGTCAACCAGGCGGAAGCCCTCCTGCATCTCAATGAAGAACAGGTTCTTTCCCGTGATCTCTCCAAGTATCATGAACTCGACGGCAATGAAATCGGCTTTGGAGGGAAAGGAACTTATTATCTGTTCTTTCTTGACCACGCAGGATACGGGCACTTGAATGTGTATTTCACGTTTTATCAATTGCGAAAGAGCAGTGGCGGCGTGACCGGCACCGATATTCCCGAGTTCCTTCAAGGCATCCAGCTGAATATTGTTAAGTTTCATCCTTTTACTCCAGTATCGAGGCGATGTCGATTATAAGAGCGGGGTCTCCGTTGGAGAGCAGCCCTTTGCCTGAATATATCTTGTTCTTCTTTAATATGGAATCAAGGCTTTTAATGACCGTTTGCTGCTTGGAATGGAGTTCGTCGAAGACCAGACCCGCTTTCTTCTCTCCAAGTTCTACGAAAACGACCGGAAAAACAGGAGCGGTTCTCCTGGGCAGGCCCAAGACCTCGTTCATTCGTATGAGCGGAACGACTTCCTCGTCCCGGAGGAAGATCACCTCCCTGTTCTTCACGATCTTGATCTTTTCCTCGGTCATCTCCATTGTTTCCTGGATATTCGCGATCGGAATGAGGAATTTATTATCCCCTATCGAAACGATGAGGGTCTGGATGATGGCCAGCGTCATGGGAAGGATCATCGAGAAAACAGAACCCCGGCCGTCGTCCGATTCTATGTTCAGAACACCATTGAGAGAATCTATCTTGGTCTTCACCACGTCCATGCCTACACCGCGGCCCGAGACATCGGTAACGTTCTCTGAAGTGGAGAATCCGGGTTTGCAGATGAGCATAAGAATGTCAGAGCGGCCCAATGTTCCGAGTTTCTCCTTGGTAACAATATCCATCTTAAGGGCCTTGGATTTGATCTTCTCTATGTTGAGCCCCTTGCCGTCATCCTTGACCTCTATGATAACGCGGTTCTTTTCTCTTTTTGCGTTCAGCTCTATGGTACCTGTTTCCGGTTTACCCGCTTTCTTCCTCTCTTCGGGACTCTCAACGCCGTGATCCACGGAGTTCCTGAGAAGATGTATGAGCGGCTGATCGATCTCATCCAGGATCACGCGGTCAAGTTCGATCTCCGAACCGGAGATCATGAAATTGATCTTTTTATTGAGTTTCCTGGACAGGTCGCGGACTATCCTGGGATATTTATTGAATATCTGCCCTACCGGCACCATTCTCGCAAGGAGGATACGGTCCTGAAGCGATGAGGTGATCCTCTGGAAATTCACGATCTCGTCCTTAAGAGGTTTGATCTCGTATTCCATGCCGATGCCTTCAAGGCGTATCGTGTTGATGATAAGTTCTCCTATCAGATTAACCAGAATGTCCAGATGGGAGATCTTGACCTTGATGGTGGGTTCGATCACGGTCTCTGTCGCAGCGGCTTTACCTTGGGGCTCCGCAATATCCGGAACAGGGACCGGAGTATCGTATTTTACTTCATATTTGAACGGATGCATCGTGACCTTGTCGATCTCCCTTAAAGAAGAGATGACCTGCAGAATGCTGTTGGGATCTTCTTTGGCGATGATGAATACGAAGAATTCCCTGAGCGTATCATCCTCCTCTAATCTGGAATGTTCGGGAAGAGTCGTGACTATCTCTCCGGCCTCCCTGAATTTCTGAAGAACCTGAAAAGCTCTGACGGAAGGCATCGGGGCTGCTTCGGAGATTCTTATATGGAACACATGGGGTTGACGGCCGTCTTTCAAAGCCTGGCCTAAACGCGCTTCATCCGCTTCCCCTAGAACGAGTTTGGGACCGGCCGCTTTCTTTGAGGGTTCCGTAGAGCCGCCGCCTTTGGAAAGAGAGATGAGGAATTCCCTTATATGGTCTGCCGTTGCGGTTTTTTTCGATGTCTCTTTCCCTTTTGAAGCGACCTCGTCTATCCTGCTTTTCAGTTCGTCGATCCATTTGTAAACACGGTCATAGCCCTCTAGGTCCAGCATTGCTTCGCCTTTTTTGATCTTATTGAATACATCTTCCAGAGCATGAGAGAGTTCGGAGATATTCGTGAAATTCATAGCAGCTGCCATACCTTTAAGCGTATGCATGTTCCTGAATATCATTTCAACGCTTTCATTGATATCTTTTCCGTTCTCTATATTCAGAAGGCAATTATTGATGCCTTCAAGATATTCATAGGCCTCGTTTAAGAACATCTCAAGATATTTTTTGTCTTCCATAATTATCTTCTGAAGAAATCCTCGATGACGCCGGGCATCTCCTCAAGCGGAAGTTGCCAATCATAATGCCCCGCATTGAAAATGGAACCCGGCATACCCCAAATAAAAGCGGATTCCTTGCTTTGAATGATGATCTTGCCGCCGGCACGTCTTATAAAGGCAGCTCCCTGAGTTCCGTCCCTTCCCATGCCTGTCAGAACGAGCCCTAGCGTATTTTCCTTGAATACCTGGGCAACGCTGTCGAAAAGGTAATCGGCGGCAGGACGCACTCCCCACAGAGGCGGATCCTTGGAAAGCGAGGCATATGGCTGACCGCCTTTGCTTTTTACTTTGAAATGGAGGTCCCCTTTCCCGATATACACCGTGGAGGGACTTAATCTTTCATCCTGCTCCACTTCCTTAACTGGCAGATCGGAGAGTTTATCCATTCTGAGCGCAAAGCTTTTGGTGAAAGTCTGAGGCATATGCTGAACGATGAATACGAACCCCCCGAGTTTTGCCGGTAAGGCCGGAATGAGCTTTTCAAGGGCTTTCGGGCCTCCTGTTGAAGAGGCTATCGCAATACACTTCCCGCTGACGCTTTCTATGTTCTCGATCTTCCTTATCTTGTTCTCGTTAACTTTCTTTATCGTATCGACTGAGATCTTTGATATCTCCTTCAGTTTCTCAACTATCTCGAATTTTATAAGCCTGATATTCGGGGAGATCACACCCGAAGGTTTCTGCAGGAAATCAACAGCCCCGTTCTTAAGTGCCTGAAGCGTCGGTGTTGCATCATCAGAAGCAAATGCGCTTAAGATGACTATTTTGGAAGGATTCTTCTCCATGATAAGATGGGTTGCTTCAATGCCGTCCAAAATAGGCATCTCTATGTCCATGGTCACGATGTCCGGCCTGAGAAGGTCATTTAGCTCGACCGCCTCCTTGCCGTTTTTAGCAGTTCCGACAACAGAAAAATCGGGATCCGATTCAATGATCTCCTTAATAATGTTCCTCATTAAGGCGGAATCGTCGACCACAAGTACTTTTATCATAGGATCACAATGGGCTTATTTATGCTTATCACCTTGACTTTTCCGGAGGATACTTCGAATTCGATCGTCCTTCCGTAGTCCTCGCCGACCATCTCCCCGAGAAGAGGTATGCGCTGCTTTTTAAGTTCATCCTTCACTGCGGCAATATTCCTTTTTCCAATATCCATCCCCTCCTTTTCGGTCTCAAAAGAGAACATCTTGGCGCCGCCGAAGATCTTTGCCTGGAAATTGATGATATCGCCGCCGGCCATGATAAGTTGAGAGATCATCTCGCGGATGGCCGTATCCGCGTATTTCCCCTTCTTAATATCCTTGCTTTTTGATACTTCAGCAGTAGGGAGCATGACATGAGCGAGGCCGCCGAGTTTCTTCTCGGGATCGTAGATCGTAACGCCTACACACGATCCCAAACCGTAAGTGACAAGGGTCATGTTCTCGGGACCGATGGCGAATTCGCCCATCCCTACCTTGACCTTGTTCTTATCCAAATCAGCTTTCTCCCTTAATATGAGCGAAGATGTTCTTCAGCGAGATCTCGTCCGGTATGAAGATAATGTCGAAAAGGATCTCATTGCCATGGCTGAGAAATTTATTCTTCAGAAGAAGCAGTTCGTTAGAACCCTCTGCGGATTCTATGCAGAATTCATCTATTATGCTCTCAAGGATATCGTGCTTGATCTGCGGCGGAGATTGGAGCAGGGAAGCGTTTATCATCATGCTCATAGCGTTAACATAAGATGAAATGATTATATTCCCTATCTCCATCAGCATGGATTTAAATATCTCCTGTTCCGGGGAATCGAAATCTATTTTATCGACCTTAGATGAGATCAGCGTCTTGGCGATCTTCATGGACTCCTCTTCGGAGAAGATGATGAGGAATTTCGCAGGAAAAGCACCCGAAAGATATGAGAATATGACTACTTTGGAGGATTCAGGCTCGCCCAGATTCTCCGGCATCTCCTCAGGCAGGATTACATCAAGAGATGGAACAAGTATGCTTATCGTCGTCTTTAGGATCGCCGAGAGCGATGTAGCCGCATTACCTGTCCCTATCGTACAGAGTTCCTTCAGAAGGTCCTTGTCAAAAGGGGTCAGGTCCTTGTAAAAACCCATTCCTAACCCTCAAGTATCCTTGAGATCGCCTCTATGACGGCCGATGGTTGGAAAGGTTTAACGACGAAATCTTTTGCACCGGCCTGTATCGCCTCTATGACCAGAGCCTTCTGGCCCATCGCAGAACACATCAATATCTTGGCATTCGGATCCGTTTTCACAATGGCTTTAACGGCTTCGATGCCCCCCATTTCCGGCATCACTATATCCATCGTGATCAGGTCCGGTTTAAGCCTCTGGAACTTTTCCACAGCCTCTTTTCCCGTTCCGGCTTCACCAACGACTTCGAAGCCGTTCTTTTCAAGAATGTCCCTGATCATCGTGCGCATGAATATAGCATCATCCGCAATCAGCACCTTAATCTTCTTGTCATTATCCATACCGTAACCTCCCTTATTCCGTTATGTTTACAAAAGACAACTTCTCCTCTTCCGAGAAAAGGTTGTCCAGATTAATTATCGAGATAATACGCTCATCGCCGTTTTTAACGAATTTTATTATCTTGTACAGGTAATCGTTAAGCCCGGTTATCATTATCGGAGGATCGAACAATTTTAGCTTGCTCAGATAGACGACCTCCATGATCTTTTTCGTTAAAATGCAGACCTTGCGCCCTTCAAGCATTGTGATCAACCCGAAATGCTTGGCGATCTCATCCGCAAGGCCGAGTTTCCTTTCGATATTTATTACGGGAAGCATCTCCCCTCTGAGATTGTATATTCCTTCAACATAATCCTCGGCATTCGATATGGGATTAATCTTTTCCACGATCACGATCTCAATGATATTCAGGATATTAATGGCGAACTCCTTGTCCGCTATTAAGAACGATATCACTTCCTCTATACCGGTCTTACGCTCCTCCTGAGGCATCTCCCGCGAAACCGTCTCAGAAGACTCTTCCTTTATTGTTATTTGCGAGGCCGTTTCCTTCGCCGTATTTTGCGAAGCCGCTTCCTTCGCCGTATTTTGCGAAGCCGCTTCCTTCGTGTCTATCTGGTAAGCAATTTCTTTCTTCTCTTCTTTTGGCTCTTCTTTAAGAGTTAAGGGAACGGCGCCCGTTTCGGGGGCGGGTACTTTGATCTGTTTTTTCCCGTCCTTTTTTATCTTGAAGAAATTGTACTTCTTCTTATTCATTGGCTTCCAGCTTGATCAGCTTGTCGTTCATCGTTTTCAGCCTTTCGCTCAATTTTTTAGTGATATTAAGGAGTATCTTTAAAGCGATCCCGGGTTCCTTTGTGATTATATCATTGAAGACCTTCCTTGTGATCAGAAGAAGGTTGGAATCTATGCTGATCTTAGCCGTAGCGGAACGGTAGTCATCGTCTATAAGAGATAATTCCCCCATATAGTCGCCCTTTGAGATGGATATAAGGAAAGTATCCTCGCCTGCCTTGTTTTTTTTGTAAAGATCTATCTTCCCGTCAAGGATAACATAGAGAATACCTCCCTGCATACCCTCGAAAAATAGTGTAAACCCTTTTTTATATTCTTTCGTAAAGGCAAGCTGGAGAACTTTTTCCAGGTCTCCCTGGGAAAGATTTTTAAAAAGTGGGACTTGCATTAATGTTTTATAATCCATTTGTTAATCCATCTATTTATTTTACTAAATTTTATAGGTTTTTTCAAGCGAAACCCGCTATATTTCAATGATTTCGTATTTTCTGCTCCCAAGGCCTATCGTTTGCCCGTGCTGTAACTGGATCTCGCCTCGGAGTTCTTCCCTCAGAGCTTTGAATTTATCCGTTCCTTTGCCAATATTTCCTGGAAGGGATGAAGCCGGATTGCCTGGAGCATCGTTAACCATGTCCAAAGAGGCCGAATCCAAGGCGACCGGGTCATTTGAAGCCAGAAAACCGATATCGTGAACGATCGGGACATCGCTCCAGCCGGCACAATCGCAGTCCGGGCTAATATTCACAAGAAAGTTCATATATGAGGCTTTGGCCGCCTTATCTTTTACGGCGCCGAGGGCGTATTCGGCAAGACGTTCACAGAAATCGCCGGGGTCCGTTCTCCAGTCCATATATATTGCAGAAGCCGGACATACGGTCATGCACTCGCCGCAGCCGGTGCAAAGGTCCTGCTTAATAACCGCCTTTCCGTCTCCGATTAAAGATACCGCTCCTTCCGGGCAATGACGTACACATTCGCCGCACCCTGCGCACTTTGATTCTTTCACCTTGGCTTTTGTGCCATGCTGGTCCTTTTTGCCGGCCGCGGGGCTGCAACCCATCGACAGGTTTTTAATGGCACCGCCGAAACCCGCAAGCATGTGGCCTTTGAAGTGCGAGAGGGTTATCATAGCGTCCGCATCGAGGATGTCTCCCGCGATCTTGACTTTCTTAAAATGTTTCTTCCCTATCTCCACTTCCCTGAAATTTCTGCTTCTGACACCGTCCGCGATGATAACAGGCGCGCGCACTACGGAATAAGTGAATCCGTGTTCGATCGCGGTTACGATATGTTCCGGCGAATTATGCCTTTTGCCGCTATACAGAGTGTTGGTATCGCAGATGAAAGGAATGCCGCCCTGGGCGATGACCTCATCTACCACGGCCCTTACTAAAATGGGGCTTATAAAAGTATCGTTCCCGTATTCCCCGAAATGCAGTTTGATCGCAACAAGATCACCCTTCTCTATAGACGGTGAGCATACTTTTTGATAAAGCCTTTTGATCTTCTGGATCTTATTGTCCTTCGCTCCATGTGAGCGTACGTTTGAAAAATACACTTTGCTCATTGTGCCGTGTCCTCCGAGTATTTTATTATTTTATCTTCAATATTTCAACTATTTATTGATTTTTCAAGTTTTTTCGCATATAATACTACATGAAGAAAGAATACGGTAAACTTCTCAGAATGCTCCGGAAAAGGAATGCCGGGAATGCCGAAAGGACCGATGCCGCCATAAAGCGGAGATATCAGGGGCAATATGCCGTTATGATAACGGATTCTTCCCATTTCACCGCAAAAACGAAGAAATACGGGATCATACATTGCCTGAGCCTTCTTGTCAACAACTACGATACTCTAAATGCGATCATAAAAAGACATTCCGGTATCGTCGTCAAAGAGTGGGCAGACGATATTTTCGCTGTCTTTCCGGATTGTGACAAAGCTCTTGAATGCGGAATAGAAATGAGGGAGACTCTAAAAAAAATCTGCTCGGGGAACGAGGCCGATCATTTTTCAATTTGCATGGGGATCACTTTCGGTGAGATCCTGTTCCTGGGCGACGAGATCTTCGGTGATCCGGTGAATACCGCATCCAAACTCGGGGAGGATATCGCTTCGGGCGATGAGATCCTGATAGATGCGAATGTGTACGAAAGACTGCGTTCTGACGAACTCCGGGCAAAATTCACCGAGCCGGGTACAGTAGAATTATCGGATACTTCAGTCACATATTACAGGTTTAAAGGATAAAATGCCCGATCAAAAGAAGGACGGGGGGAAATAATGGTGAAATGTCCGTACTGCCGGGAGCGCCCTTTCCCGATCGCCAAACTTTTCCGCCGAAAACAGCAACATAAATTCACTGTGTGCTCGAACTGCGGGGCCTATCTTCTTTTCAATTCTTCTCCCGGGTGCGGATGCTGCCTTGCCGTTCCTCTTTTCTGGGGTTTCATCGGAACTGCCATAGTCAAAGGAGATTATTTCATCCGGGAATTCTTCGGGGGGAATGCAAGGCTGTACTTTCTCTCCTGCATTTTGATCTCTTTGCTCCTTTCAGGCGGCATCTTCCTTCTTTCAGTCCTTTCCACAGGAGTGAGGAAGACCGATTTCAGACCGAAAGAACTCTCAGATTACGATCAGATACTGGAATAATTCCTTTTTCTGTAAATTTATTCACATACATGCGTTTTTTCGCGTTTTTTTTCCTTATAATATATTGGATGAAAATAAGATTCGGTCTGAAGCATTATTTTTTCCGTGCCGTTTTAAGTTTCACAGCTGTATATTTAGGATTCATCATCTCGATCTTCATACTGTTCAATTGGGGTTTCATGCCTCAGATGGCGGAGCACTTCGATTTCCGCGGAATGAAATACAGTTTTGAAAGGTCAGTGGAGAAACTTTCGCCGGCTAAGGACCTTTCCGAAGCAGATTTTAACCTGGAAGCGGAAAGATTCTTATCGAATTTTAATATCATACGCAATATCATCATTGCCGAACCCGGCAACAGGATCATCTGGGAATACAGGGCCGATCCAGAATGGCGTGAAAAGGTAATGAGCGTAGAGACGAGCAGATATTTCCCGAAAGAGAGATTGATTATTGCGAGGCAGCTGATCATCCGGAAGGAGAACGGCATCGATTGGGACGTCTTTTTTATATGTGATTTCAGCTCATTCGTAAGAGGCTGCGGCATCCATATCACATTCGTTCTTGCGATCTGCTTCATTGCCTTACTGATCCTGATGCTCTTCTGGTTCAACGGTTTTTCTCTTTTGCTCCATCCGATCATCGAACTTTCAAAACGGAAAGCGAAGGATCTGGACGGAACTGAGGACGAGGTGTTTAAAAACGAGATCGATTACTGCGTTCAAATGATCACACGTTCCCGCGGCATTATCGAAGAGAACCTCCGGCAGATGGAGGAGATGAAGAACCTGCTCATCGGCGAGAATGCCAAGGTCAACCGCATTATCGAGGACCGCAGTGCGATCAACCAGATGATGTATCACGATCTCCAGACCCCTCTTACAGTAATAAAGGGCTACTTTGAGAAATATAAAAAGGACCCTGATACGAGGGATAAATTCGTTCATTATCTTGAAAAGAACCTTGCCAAGATCGATGTGCTGCTGGGATATATTCTGAAGATGCATAAATTCGAAAGCTCTTCATATAATATCGTAAAAGAAAAAGTGGTCCTGAACGATATTATGAAGGATATCTATGCCGATTTCAAACCTTCCATGGATTTGAGGAAGATCGAATTCACGCTTTCGGTTCCGGATGAACCTTTTGAGGTGGAAGCGGATATCGAATCCCTCTGCGCTGCCTTTGAGAACCTGCTTCACAATGCGCAGAAATATACACCTGAAGGGAAGGCTGTCAGCCTCTATCTCCGGAAGGAGGGCTCAGGCATCAGGGCAGGGGTCAAGGATTCGGGACACGGCATAGAAGAGGATATCCGGCAGAAGCTGTTCGAACCATTTTTCCGCGGTGAAAAAACATCAACCGGAGTAGGTCTCGGATTGAACATTGTAAAAAAGATCGCTGAGATGAACGGCATCAAGATCGGACTTGAAACGGGTACGGATTTTGGCGCGGATTTCTTTTTTATTTTCGGATCCGACAACGGATCAAAGAGGATCGGCCTTTAAACCTTCGTGGCGCGGGAAATATAGACCTTATGTCCGAGTTCATGAGAGAACTCCGGCGTACAGCTCCCCTGTCCGATCTTATCAAGAAGCACACTATCGTATTTATCGAAAAGCATGCCGTGGATAACCGTAATATTGGGCAGAAAGAAAAAGATCGGATCTAAAGTTGATGAAGGTCCCAACAGGTGAATATCGGCTTTCACCGCCGAATTCACTATATCTGAAAAGCTTCCGTTGCTAATCGTGGTCGATGAAAGGATCAGAAGGTCCGCGTCTTTCAAGACTTCAGGCATTGATTCCTGCGGTTTGATGACGTTCTCTGTTCTGGCTTTATCAAAGACGGCCATTTCTATTCCAAGTTTTAAGGCTCTCTCTACAAGAGGCCGGAAAAATCCCACCATAACGATCCTTCGGCCTTTATTGTCACTTATAAGATCCAGAATATTTCCGTCTGTAGAAGTATGTCCGCGGTAATTCAGAAGGGCATTCAGATATGCATTGTAAAGAACGCGAAATCCGGTATCCGATATGTCTTCCGGAATATTTTCCGCAACAGCACTGTCCATATCGTTCCCGCAGATGCCGATCGAACCGTCATTCAGCATGACCGCTGTATATTTCTCGCCCTTGACGATCTGTGTGATAAGGCCGGGTTTGTAACCGTACTCGGCATATAATATGTTGAGAGGGTCCCCGTTCATTTCCCGTACTTGTTAAAGAACACGAAATCAGGTATTTCCTTCCTGTTTGAACTGCGTGCGACGATCTTCGAAGAAATGAAACCGAGCAGGCTATTTTTATCCGAAGGATACCCGAGCGGGGTTATCGCAACGATCTTCAAATGCCCTGGAATACCCAGATATTTTGCCAGAGGTTTTTCAGAAAACCAGGCCATCCAGCACGTTCCCAGGCCTAAGGATGCGGCGGCGAGTACGAGATGCTCCATAGCGATCGCGAAATCGATCAGATAAAGATCGATCCCGTTCAATCTGATGTTCTTCCTTTTATCCGCCAAACCGATCACGAGCACCGGTGCGTCTTTCAGAAAAGAGATATTTGTATTGAAGCCGAGATGTTTCAGGGTTTCCTGCTTCTTTCCAGGGTCTGTAACGATAATGAACTCCCAGGGCTGTTTGTTCTGCGCAGATGGCGACCAGCGCACAGCTTCCATTATAATATCTATCTTTTCTTTCTCCACAGGTTCATCGGAATATGAGCGGATGCTCTTCCGCTTCATGAAAATATCCAGTGTTCTTTCCTTGTCATTCATCTGTTACGCTCTTATTTGAAAGGATATATCTCAGTTCGGGACCCGGGGACTTCTCTTTAAGAAAACCTTTCAAGATCAGTTCCGCCTTATAGGATGCATTTGAGCTGTTAAGGAAATGGGCCAATCGGAGGGCCGCTGGATTCCCGGTGCGTTTATAAAAAAGATACCAGCCGCGGTGATCGTAGGGATAGCGGGAAATGAAGGAATTAAGCGGATGATCTCCGTTCAACGTTCTGATAAAAAGCATATCCGGGGTCCGCCGGAATTCTGCGGCACGTTTTTTTATCCCGTTCAGATAGAAGGGTTCATTGAAAAAGTATTCGAAGAAAAGGACCATATTTATACTTCCGGGATCACGGTACGCTGTGGTCAATTTCTCGAGATATCCGCGTATCATGCTTTTCCTTTCGGCACTGCCTTCTTTCGAACTCAGCATCTTCTGGATGAAATAGGGCTCGTAATACTTCACTCCCTTCAAGTTCGGCGAACGGTCAAACACTATGTACTTACCGTCCAGATAGGTTAGAAGCCAATTATCCGTACTGAGCAAGGAATAAACGACGGAGTTCCTGTCATACAGCATGTTCGCAGGTAAAATGATGACTCCCGTCTCTCCCGGATTGAATTCCGTAAGGTCGTGTTTGAATATGAAAGCCTCATCATTCTTGAACGGAACGGAACTTTTAGCGTACAGAGCGTGATTGGCAGCGACATTCGGGAAAAAAGAGGCGGAAATCGTATACCCGTCGGGTGGAACATTGAAGATGCTCCCGAAATGAGGCATCCTTCTCACGTCCAGGAAATAATCGTATATCCGCGTAATCCGGTTCTCACGAAGAAGCACTTTCCCGTTCCCGAGCGGAATACCCTTGGCGAAAAGGAGTATTAGGATGAAGGGAACGAACACCGAAGAGGGTGCCGCATCAGTCCTTCTCGCGGATAAAGCGGAGAATACCACAAGAAAAGGCAAAGCCTCCCATTCGATTGCCGTGAACGTGGCAAGGATGAGAAAAACCGGCAGGATCCTTCTTTGCATTCTGAAAAGGAAGTAAAGCGAGGTGAGAACGATATATGCCTCCAAAAAGGGGGCGTGCTTTTGAAGGGTGAGAAAAGCAGGCAGATAGTAAACCTTGCCGGCAGGGATCAGAAAAAGATTGATCGGCACAGCGAGCAATAGCAGCGGGGATCTGATCCCGGACAAGACCATCACGGCAAGCACGAAAGGAGAAGAGGGCGGACTGAGATTGACGGTGATGAATGCGAGCGCACAACGCACCGGTACGGGCAGATCCTTCTTTCTGAAGAAAAGCAGCAGTGCGAAAAGAAGTATAGCGATGAAATTCAGGTTTTCGCAAAAAAAATATTTGGAAAGACCTACAAATAATGGCAAAAGAGCGATCGTCAGCGCATCCCTTACCATAAAAAAAAGGAATGCCAGTAGCATGAGTGCGCAAATGAATGCCCAAGTTCCGATATGCTTTATGAAATGTTCCGCAAGAGCGGAAGAAATGAGACCGAATTGGGATGGGATCCCGTGGACTCCTGTGGTAATATGATAGTCCTTCGAAAGAAGGGCTTTCCAGGAGACGATGTTCCCGAAGAACTTATCGTCATCCGAAAGCATTCCCGTGAACAGAAAAGTCGAGATTATAAAAAGCAGGATGAACGCCGTTCTCATCCGGCCCCGGGAGCGCTCTGTTAGTAATGCTTTATTCATTCCATTGGTCCAGCGCTCCGGATTTTTTTTCCCACCCGGAATATTTATTCAACTCTGAATATCTATTCAATTCTGAATATCTATTCAATTCTGAATATCTCATTGTTTGTTACGGCAAAAAGGACTCCACTCCTGATAAGGATCTTCAGGACCGTATATCCCGGAAGAAGTAATGAAGTCCTTGAAGATGATGGGTCGTATACGGTAAGACCGTTTGGAGTAGCAACGAACACATTGTCCTTGTATCCTTCTATTCCGATATATCCCCTGCCGGCAGTGTCGGTACTTTCGAAAAGCTTCCGGAATATCTCGCTTGCCATATCCATGGAAAGGATCATGCCGGAAGTACAGAAATAGGCATAACCCGACAGAAAGGTCATCCCTATGAACGCTTCGTTCTGTGTAAATTCCTCCTCCTCAAAAAGAGTCCACTTCTTGAACATGGGCTCATATCGGGAGATACCCCCGTAAGTTGAAAAGAAAACGTTGTCCCCGACTCCTTTTATTTCAGAAATAAAAGCACCGTGGAGATATTCGTCTTTGGGAAATTCTTCAAAATAATCCCGGTTCCAATCGTATATCGTCACATAGTTCTGACTGACCAGATAAATGGATCCTCCTATGATCTTGACACTGAGGATGTCCCTCTCTTTGATGGGACAATTTTCGGGATCGAGAGTGAACCACCCCGCGATCGTCCTTGAACCCCTGTATTTCTCGAAAAGGATGTTCAGGGAATTATTGAATGTTCTTATCGTAAGGCCTTCCCGGGTTCCGGCAGCAAGCAGATCATCGCAGATATCGATGGAATTCACGAAATCCGATGAAAGGCATTCGTTCGAGCTGTAATATGCGTTCAGGTCACTGCCATCCTTTTTGACTGAATAGAGCCCGTTCTGGGAATAAATATAAAAATGGTCCCGGCTCGCTGCCAGGCCGCGGATCTGTTCAGCAAGCGCATTGATGTATGTTCCTAAATCTGTCTTCACTCCGTTATTGATAAGGTAGATACTGTCCGAGATAAGCAAGCAGGATCCGTTCATTTCCGCATCGATAATGGGAAATGGATTTTTAACGACAGGGATGCATCTGAAATTTCTTACCGGTGTATCTACCACGCCGTTCTTATTCATGCAGGAAAGAGAAAAACACAGAAGGCTAAGTATTACAAGAGCCTTTGAACCTTTCAATCGTTACTCCCGCTTCCCTGAAGAAAGCTGCGGTGATGTTCTCGCGGTCAGGGTACTCCTCATAATACACGATGCGCGTGATCCCGGCGCTTATCAGAAGTTTGGCACAGATGATACACGGATGATGCGTGATGTAGCATGTAGAGTCGTCGGTAGAGATGCCGAATTTGGCTGCCTGAATCAAAGCATTCTGTTCCGCATGAAGACCGCGGCACATTTCAAGATTGCTTCCGGAAGGGATCTTCAGCTCGTCGCGGAGGCATTTCCCGAATTCAAGACAGTCCTTCATCTTGCTGGGAGATCCGTTGTATCCCGTTGCTATGATACGGTTCTCCCTGGTTATAACAGCCCCTACTTTTCTTCTGAAACATGTTGCTCTTTTTGATATTTCAAGCGTGATCTGCATGAAATATTCGTCCCATGTCGGTCGATTGTTCATATATGCTCCTACATCGGCAATGGTTCTTTAACACCCATCACATTTATCACGTCATTTATAAGATCGGTCTCGATCTTCATATCGCTTTCCTTTAGCTTCCCAATAGCTACGGAAAAGAGGAATTTATTCAATGAGTCCGTCCCGCCCGTACTGTGATTCTGGTAAGAGGCTTTGATGATGAAACAGTGCAGGTTCATTAGAAGTTCTACCTCCTTCTTGGTGAAACGCGCTCCGAATTCCCCGTAATAATTGTAACTCAAATTACCTTTTAATGTCAAGAGCTTTTTTTGCCATCCCAGACTGAAGGTTTGAGTGAATTGTTCATAGTAGTTCAGACGCGTAGAGTAATAGAGGTCCTTAGTGATATGCCCGGAATGATCGGCTGTGAAAGCCGTTATCCTGCCGGCCGTGAGATCGCAGGATGCGATCATGTTCAATTTGATAGGATACACCGATGCCGAGATGCCGGCGGAAGGGATCTTCCCGATCGCGAAATCATATGGGAAGTTTATCCGGATATTCGCATAATTTCCCGTCCGCTCTTCCTTTTTGTAAGTGAACGTATTATTCAGAACAAAGTTCAATGAGCGCTTTGGTGACGAGAAGCAGGATAATGAACCCGGAGAAAGAAGATTGGCCGTATTCGCGGTATTGAACGAATGCGCATAGGAAAAGGATATCGAAGGGCTGAACACATGTTTGATCTTCATCCCTTTCATTTCAAACACCCTGTACATGGAACTCCCGAAGGCGACCGCGACTGGTAAGTAAAGGAAATACTCCGGGTCTCCGTTCACGGTCGAAAATGTGAAGTTGGCCGTTGGCGTCACGTTCATATTCACTGTGAAGAAAGGTGCCCGGACCGATGAGGGCATGAGAGAAAGATTGAAGCTCCCCGAATCGGTGGTCTCGGCCCGGCGGAAAGTAAGTCCCGATGAGAATTTCAGGAACTTAAGGTCCTGGTTCTTCAGATTGAACCTGAGATCGGGAGAGACAAGAGTTCTGCTCTCATAGGTATTGAACCTGTACACGGTCTGCCGGGATCCAATAGAGACATAGAAGAGTTTCTTGTGATCGAGAGAGGCGTAGATCTGGGACATGTAATCCCGTCTGTTTATTACCGACTCATTCTCGAAGAACCTGTACATCTCATCATAATTTGAACGTTGTATCTGCCCGGTCAGTTTTATCCCGAAAAGGTTTTGATTGAAGCTTCCGTCTATCTTCTGAATGTCCCTGTACGGACTCTTCCTGATGAAAAAATCGTCCCAATCCCTGTTATAATAAAGAAGTAAATTTCCGCTGCCACGGCCGGGCAGTTTGTATTTGACTGAAATCCCCCCCCCGAGGTCAGCCTCGCTCATTATATCGAAAAGGAGATTCACTTTCAGTTGAAGCCCTTTCAATTTGGGCCTGATCAATACTTTGTTCTTTATGAAGAACCCAAGGTAACTGTCCCGTCCGATGTATGTCACAAGAGGACCGTTTTCGGGATTGATATCCTTGATATAGAAAGGAAGGTAAAGAATGGGAAGCCCTCCGATATGAAGAAAAGCGTCTTTAAAAATGAGTTTGTCATTCCTTATGATCTTCAGTTTGTTCACGCTGAAGAAATAATGAGGGTGTTCCAGATCGCAATCCGTGATCTGCGCGGCGCTTAAAAATATCTTGTCCGTGCCGGAAAAGGTTACACTCCTACCTTTGATATTCCATCCGTCATGCTCTGTTATGATATTCTCTCCCGTCATCATTTTCCGTTTACTGTCGTAAAATCCCTTGCTCGCCTTCACTCTCTGACTGATCGAGGCAGGAGAAGTATCGGTAAAAGATGCGTTCTTTTCCAGCACGAAAAGTTCGGCCTCAGCAGGGAATATGATAATATCGTCCAATATCCTGAATTCATCCGTTCTAAGAAATACGGATTCCCCGGGTGAATAATATGTGAGATACCGGCCGGATGCCTGCTTTCTTCCGGCTGTGAAGCAGGCCTCTACATCACGTGCTTTGGCTGCGCTGCCTTCCGATCTTAAGGAAACGGACGGAAAGAATATTTCATTTATGGAAGTATCCGGTACGAATGCTTCTTCGAAGAACATTTCCGTACCGTCGCGGTCGTAATACAGATAACCGTCATCGTAAAGGTGCAAACTCCGCGAATCTCCTTCGACAGATCGTGAAGAAACAAGATAATCTTCATTGAACATGTAGAAATTTCCCGTGATGAGGAACCTGCTCTTTTCATCTATCGCGAAATCCCGTGCAAAATATATGTTTCCGGTATTGTCATGGCCCGTGATCCCTTCCGTTGCGGTCAGGGTCCTGATATCGGAGTCATAGAAGATCCTTTTGGGGAATAAGGTCAGTGTCGATGTATCTCTGTATACTTCGATACGGGGTTGGCCGAGAAAATCGATCTTACCCCCGGTACTTTTTATCTTATCGCAATTGAGGGCATAGCTTTCATTGCAGAGGGACGGTTCTCCCGTAATTGAATAACGGTCCAGGGCGCCGTTTTTGAAAAAGAGTTCTGCCTCTCTCCCTTTCAGGAGCGCACGTTCCCGCAGAACAGGGCCTTTCACAGAAAGATGTTTTCCGGCGGTATCGTATCTGCCTTTATTAAAATCGGCGCTCAAGTCCTTACCTTCCAGATGGCATTCGGCAGGGAAAATGACCATCCCTTCTTTCTCACGGTACTCGGCATCCGTTCCGGTGAACTTGTAGCCTTCGGTCCTGAGTTCATAATCCCCTTTTACGAAAAGTACCGTACCATCATACTCGAAAGCATCGCCGCACAAATCCATCTTACCGTCCTTGGAAGTATAAATGAAACTCCCCGCTGACTTCAGTATTCCCTTAAAAAGCATCACATTGCCCGAAGTTTCGATAATGCCTTTGGCCGTTTCAGCTTTTACGGGACCATACGCTTCCCCTTCGTCCGAACGGGATGAATACTGCATGCCTGAAGCCTTAACATCGATATGTGAAAGAAGTTCCCTGAACAGCACTGCCCGGTTAGTAGAGATCTCGTAACTGTCATCCTCCCTCACCTTGAGTTCGATGTCGGTTCCGGAAACCTTGAATTTCTTTTCAGCGGTGATCTCCCCTTTCTTTATCGTTGTGAGCGTTCCCTCGAAAGTCTTCTTGATCTGAATCCCCTCGCCCTTGAATTCGGCATTCCCTGCCTCTATACTTATTGTCAGAAACAATAGTATCAAAAGAGGGACGTTGGTTGAAAAAGGTGAATTTTTCATTTTTTCCGGCAAAGGATCTTGCTGATCAGCGATTTATCGCAATTCAATGCCCGTGCAATATCCGAATTCCGTAATCCTTTTTCAGAAAGCTTTTTTACGAGTTTCATCCTCTTGTCCGATGATCCTCTCTTCCATTTCGAATTCGATATATCTTCAATGTCAATGCCCGATTCGCGGGAGGTTTCCTTAATTATCCTTATGATCGATGCATCCTCCGCTCTTTTTTCACGATACTTCGATCTTTCCCGTCCGCGCTTCCTTTTATCGATATGCTTGAATTCGCTCTCGGAACCTACAGCCCCCATGAAATACGGTATTACATCTTGCGACTTCTCCATGACATTCTTATATGCACGGTTGTTTGAAAGACACGGGAGCTTTTTTATTCTGGGAATATTCTGTTCCTTGAGCCCTTCATAAAATGCTGCACTCGAGTACGGAAAGGTCTTTGCATCACGAGACATCTTCGCCTTCACGGGGTTCAAGTGAATATATTTTACCACGTCTTTAAGATACTGCACGTTCAACACGATGTGGGATCTATAGCGGTCCTGGAACACATGACCTGTTGTTCCGTACTTTTTATTGAAATATATCGCATATCTAGTATTCAACCTTCTCATGAAATCGGCAAGCGACCTTGTTCTTCTATAGATCAACAGGTGAACATGATTGACCATTAACGCATATGCATATAGTTCCATGTCCGTTTCGGAAAGGAGGGAGTTGACGAGCCCTGAAAATACTTGTTTATCTTTCTTTGAAAAAAAGATGGGATTTTTCCTTTGTCCCCGGCAGATGATATGATAAAAGAAATTTTCCAAGTCTAGTCTTGCAGTTCTTACCATATATGATTATAACATAATATGGAAAAAATTTCACCTTTTTCAACCAACGTCCCTCTTTCAGCTTGAAAAAACAATAGTTTTTTCATATAATACTTCGCGGGAGATGATCGGCCGCTCTTTTTAAGAGAGGAAAGTCCGGACTCCGCTGGACAGGCAGTCCCGGTATATCCGGGATTCCGTAAGGAAGGAAAGTGCCACAGAAAATAAGTATGCCGGGACACGGGGTATTACCCCGTGTTCTCCGCAATAGTGAAATCCGCGATCGCGGGAGACCGGGAGCAATCCCGGTTGTCGGTAAACCCCTGCCGGAGCAAGGCCAAACAGAGAGCGTTTTAAGGGCTGTCCGTCCGAGTTCTCAGGTTGGCCGCACAGATAAATGGCCGTTTGAACAGAATCCGGCTTACTCTCCCGCAAGTCTTGAGAAGAAAAGGGCGAACGCTTCTTTTATATTCTTCCGGAGAAGATTTTCTCCCTGCAAAGCAAGTTCCATCGTTAAAAGATTGAAAGCTCTGTTGATCCCGAGCTTCCCGTAAGAGAAAAGTTCCGCGAAATACTTGGTAACATCATCCTCGAGAAGGTTCATTTCGTCAATGATCAGGAACCTTGAATATTTGAGTATCTCAAGTTTCGAATTGATATCCTTATGTTCACAGAGATTTCTTAGATGGAATACCCATGTCTCGTGAGCCAGATTGCCGTTTTGGAACACGTTCTCCACGGCTTTCCTGTCTATCGATGCAAGCTCGGCAAGTATTATACCCATTATTCTACCTGATTATAAGCTTCTCGATTTCCGCACGCAGCCTTTGCGAAAATTCATCCATCCGATAACTGGCTGCAAGGATCCTCCGGGAGATCTTCCAGATATTCGTTTCCTTGAGGATGACAGATTTACCGTCGGTCAGGATATTCGATTGAACGGTCTCCTCTCCCGAGAATTCCCCTTTGAAAAGTCCGCTCTCAAAATCATGATATTTCATCTCCTTCCCTCCGATAACAACCATATTCTCTTTGAAATTTATCGCCATAGCCTCCTCCTAATATTTAAATGAACTGTTCCCAAGAAATTCCCTCAATATCGATGTGGGGGGGATCTCTTCAGGACCTATAGATATGAAATAGTTCAAGAAATTCTGAAGCCGTTTCGCCTCCGCGTAAACGCATGAGGACGGTTCTATCTTCCTTAAGAGGTTCTCCGCTTCGCTTTTCAATACGGCGAGCTCGTAAATGAGAGCTGAATTGAACATATCCGTAGCGTTTTCCTGGAACGGGAATATCCAACGTTCCTCTCCTTGCCGAACTGACGGCCATCTTTTAAGAGTATCCTCGGCGGAATAGTTCCTGTATTTGCTGTCTCTGACCATACGCCTGATGAGCCTTGAATCCGTAGTAGGTATACGGTTGTAACTATCCACATTGAGCTGCGTAAGAGCGCTGATGTAGATCTTGAATTTCATGATCTCAGGTATATAATGCGTGAGTTTCGGATTAAGTCCGTGAATGCCTTCAATAAGAATGACCTGCCTCCTGTCAAGCTTTAATTTATTCCCCGCGTACTCTCTGGAACCGGTCTTAAAATTATACTCGGGGATCTCCACTTCCTGGCCTTCAATGAGATGCATGAGATGCTCGTTGAAAAGTTCGATATCGATCGCATCGATATGCTCGAAATCGTGAGCTCCTTTCTCGTCCAGAGGAGTCGCATCTCTGTCCACAAAATAGTTATCTAGGGAGATCATGGCCGTTTTCGTTCCGGCGACCTGCAGATGAAGGGAAAGCCGTTTTGTGAAGGTTGTCTTTCCGGAAGAGCTCGGCCCAGCTATCAGAATCAATTTGATATCGGGACTTGAATTGATCTTATCGGCGATACGGCTCAGTTTCTTCTCGTGAATGATCTCTGATATTTTAATGAGCTGAGAGTATGTTCCATTCAGAGCTGCTTCGTTAAGCGATCCGACATCCTGAACGTTCAGGATCTTCTGCCAGTCCTGGAATTCATGATACACTCTGAATAGTTTCTGCTGCTCTTCGAATTTAGGCACCTTATCAGGGCTTTTCGGGGTGGGGAACATGAGCACCATACCCCCGGGGTAATACAATAGGTCGAAAAGGCCCAATACACCTGTCGAAGAGGCCAGCGGCCCGTAGAAGTAGGATTTCTCACCATCCAACGTGTAAATGGTTATCTTATCGGAAAAACTGTTTTTTAGGAATTTTATTTTATTGGTATCGTTCACGGACGTGAAATAGTCTATTCCGTCCTCAATATCGATCGTTTCCTTCGTTATTGGAAGATCGCCTTCTATGATCTTCTTCATCTCGTCCTTTATCCTCTGGATGTCCTTGAAACTCAGAAGTTTCTTTTTCTCGAATTCGATGAAAAGGCCGCCCGCAAGAGAATGCTGAACTATGGGATTGTTATGCGGGAATATCTTTTTTACCGCCTTTACAAGAACGAATGACAGTGATGTGGAATAGATCCTGAGCCCGGCAGACGAACTGATATCAATCGGACAGAGCGCAGAATCTCTCTTTATCTGTTCTTCCAGATCGACAACTTCATTGTTCAGAAGCGCACCCAGCAGAGGATATTTCCCCTTATAAGAAAGTTTCCGGAACACTTCTCCCACTGGGGTGTTCTTTTCAAAGTCAACGGTCTTGCCGTCAAATGATACTTGAACCATTATCTAACTCCGTGATATGATAACATTATTTATCTAAATTTTCAAATCGAAAGGCATGTGGCGGGAATAAAAAAAATGCTTCCCGAAACCCAGTTTCTTGAGTTTCGTGAAGACCTCCCCGTATCCGGTGCAAACATGGCCTACAGCGTGCGAATCGGAGCCGATGCTCAGCAGTTCACCTCCCATATCCTTGTACATGGAGAGAATATGGTCCGACGGGTACTGCATACCGGATGAATGCCTGTATCCCGAAGTATTGATCTCGAGGCTTTTCCCCTTACCGATGATATTCGCCAGAATGCTCTCGATCCGTGAAATATGTTTTTTTTCCTCGTATCGGTCAGTATATTTCCGGAGATAGTCAAGATGTCCGAAAACATCGAAATAATCGCGGCGCGACAGTTCTTCGGCAAGATCGAAATAATCCGTAAAATCATCTGTGTTTTGGCAGTATTCGCTTATCAGCACCCCGTTTATGTAATGGACAGAACCGATGATAAGATCGAATTCATTTCCTTTAATGAAATCCTTTATCTCTCCTTCGTGTTCCGTTTGATATGTCGTTTCAACGCCATGATAAATATTAATCCCGAATTCCTTCCTGAGCCCGTCAAGCACAGCAGCGATCCGTGCATAATCGTAAAAACCGAATCCGTCATCCTTCGGGTCCGCATCAAAATGCTCGGTATTCGTAATATACTTAAGCCCGGAATCGTACATCCGCTTCACAACAGCCTCCAGCGGTGAGCGTCCGTCCGTGGAGAACTTGGAATGGAAGTGATTATCGGTAAGCGGGATCATTTCCGAATCAGCTTTTCGAGATCAGATAGAACACATTGATGATAATGGCAAGTTGTGAAATGAAGGTCACGAAAGAGCCCCAGTCCTTTCTGATATTCTTTTCAACGATGATTATATCTCCGTTCTCGACCTTCATCGGTTCGTTCTGCTCTTTCCCTTTAAGCATTTTTGAAAGATAGAGCCGGAAGACCTGCTTGCCTTTCTCGGTATAGCGTATGACCTTGACATTGTTCATATCGGCATAATCCGTCATGCCGCCGGCGCTTGAAAGGGCCTGCACGATCGTTGATCCGTATTCGACCTTGTATTCTCCGGGTTTCTGCACCTGCCCCCAGATATTGACAGTAATGATTAATTTATCATCGTCGCCGAGTTCGAGCGCATGGATGGATAAAACGATACAGGCAAGCAAAACAAGGATGAATGTTCTTCTCATTTCTACCTCTTCATTTCTTTTTCGTTTAAATACAGCAGTTCGTACTCGTATTTCATTACAGGTTCTCCGTCCACGATGGCGGAGAAGGAGGGAAAATACTCCTTATAAATGCTCATGCCGGTCTTGTACAGCGCATTTGAATTCTCCATTCTGCTCAGTTTCACGATCGCACGGGCAAAATTCGGTTCCAGTTCTACGGCTTTCTTCAGGTATTCCTTGGCTTTGGCCTTTTCCCCCGTTTTAAGCATGATCTCCGCAGCGAATTCATAATGGAATACATTAAAGGGATCGTGTTCGAGAAGCTGGCCGATCTGTTCGTACAGGTCGTTCTTCAGATTCTCGTCCGAAGCGAATTGAGAAAGGAAATTGATCAGGTCCTTTCTTGCCTCGAATTTGTACGGGTTCCTTGCTATAGTGAGAGTCAGTTTATCAATATACCTTTTCAGTATTTCGGGATCCTTACTTTTATTGTACCTGAGTGCAAGGCGGTGCGCCTTGAGGAAGCTCAGCCTGTAGGAAAGGGTCACATTCTCGAGTATGACATTATACCTGTTCTTGAAAAGGTAGATCGTTTCATTCTGAAACAGAAGTCCCCAGCCCAGAAGCACGGTAACGGCAAGCCAGAGGATCGCCATGGGGATTCCCCTTACCTCTTTTTTTACTACAGGATTAAATTTCAGAGAGCCTATTACCACGAGCGCAAAAGGGAACATTATCCCGGGGATGGCCAGAGAGTCATTGAAGAGATTGTGGAACAGGATGCCCAATATCCCGAAAACCTCCTCTTTGGGTCTATAATACCTCGAGATAACAATACAGGCGAAGGCAAGGATCAGCATTCCTGCCAGGCCGATCTCGTTGAGGCCAGTCAAATAGATATTATGGGCGCTCTCAGCCCTTCTCGAGAATTTAGCGAAATAATCCCTTGACGGTTCCCTGTACCTTGAGATCGCGTATCTGTAATTCGATAACCCCGCACCAAAAACAGGTCTTTCACCGAAGAGTTTTACCGAAGATCTCCATATGCCGGCGCGTTCCCAGAGGAACGGGTCCTTCTTCACTCCCTGTACCATCTTTTCCTTAAGCGGATTATTGACGAAGAAAAGGATGACTATGGCCATCAGGGCTATAAGAACGGGTATATGGAAGTTCCTGGAGAACACGGCGAAAAGGATCACTGCGAAGATCAGCGATATAAAAGCGCCTCTCGAGGCGGTGAAGATGATCAGCACGAATATCACG
This sequence comes from uncultured bacterium, assembly GCA_937863565.1. GTDB lineage: Bacteria > AUK180 > AUK180 > AUK180 > AUK180 > CALMGJ01. The sequence goes on from CALMGJ010000029.1 coordinate 83,380, forward strand.
GCCAGGGAAAAGAAGATGCATACTTTAAGCGTTCTTTTGAAATACTTGATAAGGGAGACCCCGCAAAAAAAAGTAAGTATGAAGTAATCGCCGAGAATGTCCGGAGCGAAATAGCTGCCCGTTATCCTGCTTTTATTAAAGAGGTCCAGAACGCAGAATACGATCTGCAGAAGGCCGAGGACGAATATGATCAGGTTCACGTAATATCTGTCCGGTTCGATCTGCATTAGAGCGACGAGAGCTCCTATGAAAAGCGCATAATAGAGGAAGGAGTTCAGGGCATTATTTTTCACCTCTGCCATATTGACGGCATTCACGGCAAGATATATGACGAGAAGCACCAGAAGAAGGAAAAACAGGTTAAGAAAACCCGTTGTGAAAAGGAGACCTTTCTTCCTTAGAAAAGCGATGATCCATAACGAGTATATACCAAGTATGACAGAGAAGATATACTTCCCGGAAAAATCCGCCGACCCGTAGAAAAGCTGACTGAGAAGAACGATGAACGGCAAAGCGAGCGAAATGATCTTCTCTTCTTCGAATAATCTGCCGTTCAATCCGGGTAACTTCAAATCAGATACCCATCTCCTCTCTTTTCCTGAGTATCAGATCGTTAAGCTCTCCAACCCTGGCCTGCTGGCCTTCCCAGTAATCCTGCTTCAATTGTGCATTCAATTCCTCAACGGTCTTCCCCTGCTGTTCAACCCAAGTGTAGTATTTAAGATTATGCCACCTTTTCCTCGTGAGATATGTGCCTTCCTGGAACCAATCGGTTTTCACGCCGAGAAAGAGATGTTTGAACCTGTAATAGACCTCTTTCTCGTTCAGTTCGCCGAATTGCCTGTTCAGGTCCTCCATTACCGAGCCGTACCTGTCAATGGCATCGGTTGCGACTGTTACTACAACATCGTTCTCGTCCATATCGTAATACTTTGCCGTTTTAATGGCGGAATAGAGATTGCAAACACCTGAAATACCTAAGATCCCCGACATCATTTTCGCATCTTCCTTTGAGATCCCGTTCGCAGTGAGGAACTTAACGCCTTCAGGGTCGGTCAGCAGTTGAAGCCCGAGTTTCGATTCCATGTCGTCGACGGCAACCATCGCGTCCATGTTCATCACATTATGTATCCATGTCACATGTTTGTCACCGATACCCTGGATATCATGCCCTCCGTATCCGTTGATCATGACCGTCGGGCACTGTATGGGTTCGCTGCCGATGCTTTTCGCTTTCGGGAAGACCTGTTTGATCCTGTCTGCGGCCGCGATCGTGCCGGCGGAGCCCATCGAGGAAACGAATGCGGAGATCTCCCCTTTCCCTACGCCCTTCTTTTTAAGCACATCGGCAAGTTCCACGACAGTATTGCCGGTAACATAGTAGTGAAATCTGTAATTGCCGAAAGCCTCGAACTGATTGATGACCCTTATATTCTCCGGATCGGCGGCCTTCAATTCCTTGGATTTGTCATATATTTCCTTAACATTGCTTTCGCATCCCGGAGTCCTGATCACCTTGCCTCCGTACGATTCTATCTTCTTGAACCTTTCCTCGCTCATCATTTCCGGAAGGATCACTATACATTCGAAATTCATCCTGCATCCGACCCAGGAGCCGCCTATGCCGTAATTGCCCGTAGAAGGCCAGACGATCCTGTGTTTTCCGGGTTCTACATCCTTGAACAGTTCCTCATCTACTAAAGAAGCGTACGAAGCGCCGACCTTGTGAGAACCGGTGGGGAAATCCTTGGAATACAGCATCACGATATTCGCTTTAACGCCTGTCAGCGCTTTCGGAACGACAAAATAATAGATCTCGTTCTTCTCGTTCTTCCAGGAGATATTGAAAAGGTTGATCGGGTCCAGCGGATCTTCTTTCTTCATCTTCAATGCTTTCGTCCTGATCTTTTCCGGTATTTTTTCAGGATGCAGCATTTCTTCAAACGTAGGTCCTACAACAAGCTTTTTCATTTTCATTACTCCTCTATTTCCCGCAGACGGAGTTAATGATCTCCGCAGCAACATTATTCTTCTCAAGGAACGCTTTTCGCGCGGTATTGATCGAATTCACCCATTTGGAATATTCCTCCATCCTGCCGTTTTTTTCATAGAATACCTTCGGATAGAGGATCTCTGCAGGTACTGCCTTCATAAGTTCGCTGTTCTCCGGCGCCGCGATATCGGGAATCAAATATCCGAAATCCGGGTCAGATGTCCATTTGATCTTATCCTCGACCAAAGCTTCCAGCATGGCCGATGAGTGACGTATCTTGACTTTGAGGGCTTTGCCGGCCTCGACATCGCGGGAGTCGCCGCCGATGAACCCTGTGTTCATCATCCATGTAATGACATCCGGCATTGTGGCGACAAGCTCTTTAAACCTGATCGCCTGAAGTTCCATTCTTCTCGGGAAGAAGGGCTGGGTGAACGGGGAGCGCGTTTTCCCCCTTTCCTTTCCGGCAGCGGAGGTTTTAGATGTCTCTCCCAGCATAAAATATCCCGCAGCCTGTTCGGGTGATACGAACTTGATGATGCCCGGTGTCGCGGCATCGGCACCCTCGTCCCTGTTTAATATACCCATGAACCTGACATCGGGGATCTTATGAAGGTCCGCTGCATCCTTTATCGCATGCATTGGGATAATCGACCTGCCGTTCTGTGTCCACACCACGAAATCCCAACCGTCTTTGGGAACTCCGTTACCGTCCAGGACCTCCTTTATGCTCACTTCCCTGTTTATGAACGCATCGATGTTCTTTTCGTCGGCACCCGTAAAAATGAGAACATCTTTGTATTTCTTCACTTCGTCAATGGTCAAAAGCTCTTTGGAAAAATCATATCCGCCGGACGGGTCCTGATAGACGTTCTCCACCCAGGCGTCTTTGTTCACTGTACCGTCATAGATGATCGGTTCGGATTCGGGCGTGAGACCGAAGGTCTTGGCAAAACATCCGTTTTCCGTTATCGATATCTTGCCTCCCGCCCACAGAGTGACCATGTCGTCCTGAATGGGCTGGGTCAATTCACCCTGTTTGGAAAACGTTGTTGTGGTCTTGCCGGTACCGGACAAGCCTTTAATGGTCATGGAGAATGTATTGCCTTTCACTTTAACGAGTTTTGCACCGGCATGGAGAACGAGGCCGCCGCGCTGGTACATGTACTCGCAGAACATCCTCAGTCCGCCCTTTTTACTTTCGCCGAAATAGTCGGGGCCGATCACATAAGTGGTGAAATTGTAGATATCCACTATGATGCCCTGGTCTCCCGGCAGGCCTTTGGCAGGGCATTCCGCTGTGTATACGAGCCTCATTTCCGGTTTGAACGGCTCCTTTAATCGTTCCGGGCTCTCTACATCACTGCGCGGGAAAAGGAGCACTTTCTGCATCCCCGCGATATTTGCGCCATCCGGCGTATAAAGGAACTGAATTGGTACGGCCTGTTCGCCGAGGCCTATATAGCCCTGTATCTCGATCAGCGTGCCGCACTTCTCAATATAATCCCTCTGCAGGTCCAAGTACTTGGCGGCATTCTCTCCGGCTATTATATTCGAAGAGAAATCGGCGGAGTTCTTGGGATCTTCGATTATATAGGTCCTGTTCGCCATCCTTGCCTTGTTGCGGGTTATCTTATTAAGATTCCCGTACTTGGAAACAAGAACGTTCTTAGAGTGTTTGAGAGCAAGCTCCCTCAGCTCATCCTGAGAAGGGTCTGTCAGGTATTTTACGCGATAAGGATGAAGATCATCCGCAGGTTTTCTTATGTTAGCGGCCATTTCCACCTCCAAATAGTTTATATTACAACTATTTTGTATAAAATTCAAGTATGAAGGGGATCCCCGGAACTCCCCCCCTATCGTATCCGAGATCATCCGGTATCAGGCTTTTTTGTTGAACCGCCCGATATTGAATATTTCGGTAAAATTGGTATAATATTCAATGAATAATGATTTCTTTTCGTTCTCATTGAACCTCGTCGCGGAAGCGGGCAATATCATAAAAGAGAACTTCCTGAAAAAGAAAAAGGCAAGGATGAAATCCCGGCGGGAGATACTGACCGATACTGATATAAAAGTGGAGAAAAAGATCATCAATGCCGTAAGAGCCGGATTTCCCGGAATGGCCTTTATCTCAGAAGAGACGAACCCTGATGCCGCGGACAGCGGTGAATGCGTTTATCTCGATCCTATCGACGGCACGAACAATTTCTATTACGGGATACCTTTTGTCGCGGTTTCATTCGCATACTACAAGAAAGGCATAGGCCGGTTCGGAATCGTATACAATCCCATCCTGGACGAAATGTTCGTCGGCATAAAAGGGAAAGGCGCTTTTCTGAACGGAGGGCGCATCAGGGTCTCGAAAACCGTCGTCGTCAGGGACGCGCTCCTTGCAACGGGTCTTCCCTATATCAGAAAGAAAAACGGCAATAATAATCTGAAGAATATCCTGAACTTCGGGCTGGCTTCCAGGGATATCAGAAGAATGGGCTCCGCTTCGCTGGACATGTGTTATACAGCAAAAGGCGTATTCGACGGTTACTGGGAACTTGGTCTTAAAGCTTGGGATATCGCCGCCGGAGCTGTCATCCTCAGGGAAGCCGGAGGACAATGTACGAATTTCTTTTCTGAGAACCTTGATCTGTGCGCCGGGAATTTTCTTGCGACGAACGGCGTTCTTCATCCGGAAATGAGAAAAATACTGAAAATGGAGGGTTTGAGATGAGTATATTTTATGATGGCAAAGGAGAAAGAGAGGTAAGAGAGTTGGTCAAGCAGCATTTGGATGTCGTGCGCGAATGCATCTCGAATGTTCCCATGATGATAAAAGCCCGGAAAGAGGATGAACTTCCTCCGAGAGAATACAGCTTCAAGATACACAGCAAGGAAAAGGAAGCCGACACTCTGAGAAGGAAGATACTCGCCCTTATCGAGAAGGGCGCTTTCCTGCCGACCATAAGGGGCGAACTGCTGTCTTTAATGGAACGCGTTGACGGTATCGCCAATGCGGCCGAGTCCGTCGGGGACTACTACATCCTTTTCGAACCCGACTTTTCCGAAAGCGAAAAGGAGCAGCTGCTTCAGATCTGCGATAAATCGTGCCGCTCTTACGATAAACTCGAGAAGGCCCTCTCGGCGCTTTTCGAGAACTTCAATCTCGTAGTGCCTCTTTGCACTGAAATAGAGGCCCTTGAGGAGGAAGTGGACAAGATCGAATGGTACCTCAACAAAGAGATCTTCTCGAATAAGGATTCGCTCGCAATGAATATCCTGAAAAGGGATTTCATCAAATTGTTATGCGATATATCTGACCGCATGGAGAATGCGAGCGACGTTATCGAGATCCTCGTGGTGAAGAGAAAGGCATAATGCCATGTTCATTCTGAAGGCCCTCGTCTCGATCGCCAAGATCTTCCCCGGGGCTTTTCTCGGGTGGGGACTTGGAGCGAACAATACGTCGAACACTTTCGGCACTGCCGTTGAGACCGGCATGGTCAAATTCCGCGATGCCGTTATAATAACATCTGTTTTCGTTATCCTGGGAGCTTTTCTTGAAGGAGAGAAGACTTTCACGACCGTAGGAAATATTTTCCGTGATCTGAGGCCGGAATATGTCTTTTCAATTTCGCTCGGCACGGCATTGAGCGTGGCTTTCTTCACCCGGATCAAGATCCCTATCTCAACATCTCAAGCCATTGTTGGAGCAATTCTCGGAGTAGGGTTCATCTCGGGAGAGAAACTCAACCTTGCCATACTCGTTAAGATCGTGATCTGTTGGATCGCGACACCTATCGGTTCGTTCATTATCGGTTATCTCATGTATGTGCTCCTCAAATGGATCTTCTCGAAGATCAGGTATGGCATCACATTCTACAATGTCTTCATTAAGGTGGGTCTTCTCGTCGTAGGCGCTTTCGGCGCGTATTCGCTCGGGGCCAACAATGTGGGAACCGTGTCGGGTATATATTCCGAGCACATGAACATGGGGCTGTCGCCTAAAATGTGGGCTCTTATCGGGGGCATCGCCATTTCAACGGGCGTCATCACATATTCGAAGAATGTAATGGAAACCGTAGGGAAAAAGATAACCGAACTCGCACCGCTCATGGCTCTTGTTGCCGTTCTGGCGCATGCGATCACGGCATATATCTTTACTCACATTAAAGTCCCCGTTTCTACATCGCAGGCCATCGTCGGAGCCGTTGCCGGCGTGGGGGCAGTGAACGGATTAAGATATGTCAATTTCAAAGTCGTTACCGGGATCTCGATGGGATGGCTGATGACACCCGTGCTTTCTGCCGTATTTTCCTGCCTTCTCTTCCTGATACTTAAGGTGATCTTGTGAAAGATGTTCAGGACGAAAAGCCTCATTATAAGGAAAAGATCGACCTTGTCGGGATAAAGAAGCTCCTAATCCCTGTTATCATAAAGGACCGCAGCAAGAGGACACAGCATACTTCAGCCCTCATCGAAGTATCCGTTTGCCTGTCCAAGCATAAAAGAGGCACCCATATGAGCCGCTTCACCGAGCATATCGGGTTCGCCAATACGGACCTCACTTATGAAAGCATTAAGGAAACCCTTGAATATATCAGGCAGAAGATGAATGCCGAAAGCGCATATATCAAGCTGGATTTCCCGTATTTCCTTGAAAAGAATTCCCCCGTCAGCAAATTAAAGAGCCTTTCCAGTTACAATGTCTCTTTTACAGGAGAACTTAAGAAGAAACGATTCTATTTTAAGATGTCCGTTGAAGTACCCGTTATGACGCTATGCCCCTGCTCAAAGGAGATAAGCAAGTATTCGGCCCATAATCAGCGCGCTTATGTTACGATCGAAGTGGATACGAACAGCTTCATTTGGATCGAGGACCTCATCGATATCGCGGAGGAATCCGGAAGCAGCCCTCTGTATACCACATTAAAAAGACCGGATGAAAAATATGTCACCGAAAGATCGTACGACAATCCGAAATTCGTGGAGGACGTCGTACGGGAAGCCGCCATTGAACTTAAAAAATACCCCCATATCCGCAAATTCAAGGTCACTGCGGAATCTGTTGAATCCATACATAATCACTCGGCCTACGCTGTGATCGAATATGAAAAAAGCAATAGGCATTGATGTAGATGCCGTACTGGCGGATTCCGATCCCATTTTCATTAAAGGCCTTTCGGCACTTACCGGAAGGGAACTTGTAAGAAGGGTCGATTCCCCTTTTAAATACGAAGACGCTTTCGGCATTTCAGATGATCTGATGGAGACGTTCTGGAAGGATTTCACCGATAATGAAAAATGGCTCGATATCCCCGTGATAAGCGGAGCTGTTGAAACAGTGGAGATGCTGAGGATGGACCACAGGATATTCATCGTTTCGGCAAGGCCGCCTTCGGTCACGGAACAGACAATGAAGTGGCTTGAGAAGAATTCCCTTCATTTCGACGAGATCGTGCTAACTGATTTCCGCGACAAATATGAGGCTGTTTCCCATATCGGGAACCTTGAGTTCTTCATCGAGGACAATCCGGATTTCGCCATACGGTTCGCACAGAACAATGTGAAAGTAATATTGTTCGATTATTCCTGGAACAGAGAACTGAAAGGTAAGAACATCTTCCGGGTCGGCGGATGGAAAGATGCTCAGAAGATCTTGTTCAATTCGAGCTTTATCAGATAATCCGCGAAAGAATACAGGCTCACAAGGAAAAGGACCGCATTTAAAATGAAGATGAACATGCTTCCCGTTTCCGGTCCTTTCCAGATGACCGCAGCGGCCATTATGATGATATAAAGGATCTGTACCGTGGTTTTGAGCTTGCCTGAGAACATCGCGGGGATAACCAGATTCCGCGACGAATAGATCAATCTTATCCCCGTCACTGCAAATTCACGGAACAGAATGAAGATAATGAGCCAGGCAGGTACGACGCCCTCGCCGATGAGAAGGATCAGCGCGGAAAAGACCAGTATTTTATCCGCAAGAGGGTCGGCAAATTTTCCGAAATCGCTAATAAAACCGTATTTTCTCGCTATATATCCGTCAAGCCAGTCTGTGGCCGAAGCCAGAATAAAAACGGCATATGCAGCGGGTTTCAGATCGATCTCCCAGAGAAGAACAAAAACGGCGGCAAGCGCAATGCGTGCGGATGTAAGTGCGTTCGGAACCCATTTTTTCATGTCACACCTCCCCGATGAACTCCCCGTCCTTTATTTTCAGAACAGCTTTTACGATATCCCCCTTTTTTATCCCTTTGCCTTTCAGTTTGAGCGAAAGGTCTATCCCGGGCGAATCCCTGAATGTCCTTCCCCTGTACGCTCCTTCGATAAAACCGTCCACTATGACCTTTTCCTTCCTGCTTTCGGGGAATGTAAGATATATCATATTTGTGATGATCTCCTCCAGTTCTGCGATCCTTTTCGAAGCGGTTTTTGGCGGCACGGGTTCAAGGTTCAGCGATCGGACAAGGTTGTTCTCGTCGAAGAACGGGAATACAGCGCAGCGGCCTATGGAGAACTCCTCTAAAAATCCCTTCACCATATCATGCTCAGCCTCGGTCTCTGACGGATATCCTGTTATGAATGATGTCCTTATCTCGCCGCCCGAATCCTTGATAAGCCGGAAGGCCATTTTCAGTTCTTCCATATCGCACGGACGCCTCATAAGCTTCAGTATCCGCGGTGAAACATGCTGTAGCGGGATATCGAAGTACGGCAGGATCGTATTGAAGGACATGAATTTCTCTACAAAACGCCTATCCGTCGTATCGGGGTTCATATAATGGACCCTTACCCATTTAAAACCGCATTTATCTATTTGAGAAAGAAGCTCTAAAAGGGCTGAACGGCCCGAGATGTCTTTTCCGTAGTCGGTCGTATCCTGTGCTATGAGAATAAGTTCGGTAATGTTCATCCGTTGCAGTTCTTCCGCTTCCCTGAGCACTTCCTTCACGGTTTTGCTCCTGAGTTTCCCCTTTATTTCAGGTATCAGGCAGAATGCGCATTTGCGCGAACATCCTTCGGCGATCTTAAGATATGCGTAATGCTCGCCCTCGGCGAAAGCCCTCGGACATCCGGCATAAAGCCTGTCCCTGCTGCCGAAAATGAACTTGTCTTTCTTTCTGAAAAAGGTCCCGGGATCATCGTAAAGGTCTATCCCCCTGATAAGGTCAATCCCGCGGAGATATTCAGGATCGTCCTTGAACCGCTCCGCAAGGCAGCCAGTCACTATCACGTTCTTGACGATCCCTTTCTTCCGCAACTTAAGCGCTTCGCCGATGTGCTCAATGCTCTCCTCAACGGCCGGGCCGATAAAGGCGCAGGTATTGATCACATAGTGATCGGCATTCTTGGGTTCGAATACGATCTCGTACTTCCCGCTTTCGATGACCGATGCAACAAGGATCTGGGAATCCACTGAATTTCTGGGGCATCCGAGCGAAACGATGAAAACTTTTTCCTTATTCATCGCTTATCCGGAAAAGTTCCCTGATCTTCTTCTCGCTGTATTCCGGGAAAGTTATCCCGTTGATCCTGAAATGCAGTATTCTTTTATCCCTGCCTAGAAAAGCGATCTCCGAAAGAGCGAAATTCCTCTTCTTTATTATAAATTCGACATATTCGAACTCGAATGTCTCATCTTTGGGAACAAGACGCACAAGATAATCATTCTCGCTGTTCCGGAAAACGGTTTTATCGAAATATGTCCACTTCTTCTCGTCCGGGACAAGATAGGCCAGACTTTCATCATATGTATCGTATTCCGAAAGTTTCGTCCTGCCGTCGTCGGTATATTCATAGATGATCTTCCTGCCATTGGAGATGTAGCGGTCCTTGGTTTCGTTCTTGAGCTCCAGCATGAAAAGATTTGTCCTTAATCTGTAGAGCGCTTTTCCCTTGAAATCGTTCCACTTCCCGAGAAACGGGATGAACACCTTCTCCTCGAAACCGAGTTCAATAAGATCGATCTTCTGAAAATATTTATAAAGACTTTGAAGGAACACGGCGCTGTCGCCTTCCCCGCACGGAAAGAACCTGTCATCCTTCAACGTGAAAGCGGAAAGGATGAAAAACAGGATCAGAATCCCTTTTGCAATTTTTCCTTTAAGGCGGTCCATTGGTCTTGTGTGATCATCATCTCCCTTTTGCCTGATTTGCCTTTATCGGAGATGATGTTCTTCTCCTCCATAAGATTAATTATTCGTGCCGCGCGGTTGAACCCTATTTTATACATTGTCTGCAGATATGAGGTCGCAGGAGGTTTGCCGGTCTTAAGGAAAAGTTCCACGGCATCAAAGAACAGGTCATCGTCGATCCCCCCCGTACCGTTCGATCTGCTTTCCGCTTTTTCAGTGCTGAGAAGCTTCGCCTCCCAATCCGGGATATACGCATCCTCCATACCGCACCAGAATTTAACGATCCGGAGGGTCTCATTGTCCTTCGGAAGCGGGGCCTGTGCTCTGGTAAGATCGCTCGACCCCGGGGGAATATAAAGAAGGTCTCCCTTGCCGAGAAGGGCTTCCGCCCCGTTCTTATCGAATATCGTGCGGGAATCTACCTTGGATGCCACCCTGAATCCCATCCTTACCGGGAAATTAGATTTGATCACTCCCGTAATGATGTCCACAGAAGGCCTCTGGGTGGCAAGGATCAGATGAATGCCGACGGCGCGGGCCAGCTGTGCGAGGCGTGCTATCGATGTTTCCACTTCCGTTCGCGATACTATCATAAGATCCGCAAGCTCGTCGATTATCACTACGATATAGGGAAGTTTCCCGATCCCTTCCGTTTCGTTCTTGTTCTCTTCTACGAATTTATTGAATTTTTCAATATGCTCAAAACCGTAATCCGCCATTATCTTGTACCGGAGCGTCATCCTCTCGACCATCTCGGCAAGTTTCTGCGCGGCATCCTTAGGTTCGACGACAATATTGCACAGAAGATGGGGAATGCGGCCGAATTTTGTCATTTCGACCCGTTTCGGGTCTATGAGCAGCATTCTCATCTCCGCAGGCGAATACTGCATGAGAAAGAAATCGATGATCGATTTTATCATAACGGATTTTCCGGACCCGGTCGAACCGGCTATAAGGAGGTGCGGCATCTCTTCAAGGCGGCCGACGATATAACTTCCGTCGATCGTACAGCCGATACCGAAACGCAATCTCCCTCCGGCTGACGAATATTCCTTCGTTTCGAATATCTCCCGGAGAGAGATCATCCGGATGCTGTCATTGGGGATCTCAACGCCGACAGCCTGTTTTCCGGGTATCGGTGCGATGATCCTCACAGGGGATTTTGCCAGCGCATAGGCGATATCGTTCTCCAGAGATGCGATCTGGCTTACCCTCTGCCCCGATGCAAGCGTGATCTCATACCGCGTAACATTAGGACCTTTAATATAATTATGCAGCTCAGCCTCTATTCCGAGGCTCCGGAGTTTCTCTATAAGAAGCTTTCCCGTTCTTTCAAGGGCATCGGCATCCGTCTTTATATTGCCCTTCGAAGGAGGCTCAAGAATATCAAGGGGAGGAAGTGGCATTGAAGCAGGCATCTTCTCGGGCGGCGGCGGGGCAGGCGGCTCTTTTTTCTCCTTGATCTTCTTTTTCGGCACAGGCGGAGGGGTTGTCCTCTTCTCTTTTCTCTTAACCCTTTTCAGGTCCTTCCTCTCCTTCGTTGCTTTTTCCCGCTCAAGCTTCCGTTCCTTCATCAAAGCCATGGCATTGAAGAACCTGTTCTTGATGAAAGTCCAGAAGGTCCTTAAAAGGAAATTGCTCAAAAGGAATGCGCTGAGGATGAGAAGGAGAACGGAAACGATGACGGTTCCGGAGTTGCCGGCCGCTTTAAAAAGGAAATATGCGGAATACCAGCCTATGAAACCGGTTGCAAGTATCATCCCTTCCTTTTCATCAAGACCGGTATGAAAAGAACCGCTTTTGATAAGCGCGGTCAGCACTGAAAGGGAAAGCACGAGGGAGAACATCCCGATAAAATCCTTTAAAACCGCGGATTCGCTTTTAAAAAGCTTCACTGCGATATATATTAGAAAAACGGGAATGAGAAGCGCCGGCCAGCCGAAAACGAATTTCAGGAAATATGCGAGCACGGTCCCTATACGCCCTATCAGCGGGTAATCTCCGGCCTCATTGCTCACGATGGGATTATTCGATGCCTTGTACGTGAAAAGCCCGAATCCCAGATATACGGCAAGAAGGAAGACGAGTATCGCTATGAATTCCCGTTTCTGTTCTTCCTTCATAAAAACGCCTCCGAGAAGAGCACGGCAATACCCGCGCATACGGCATAGATACCGAAGATATGATATTTTTGGGACATGATGGTACGCTTAAGCAGTTTCAAAGCGAAATACCCGCTTGCAAAAGCAGCGAGGAAGCCGGCGGCATAAAGATGGAAAGGAAGCGTTGCAGCGCCCTGAGTTGAAGAACCCTTCAGATCAAGGACGAAAGCGCCTATTATTATCGGCACGGCTGCGAAGAACGAATATCTGTAAGCCGTTTCCGGAGCAGTTCCCCGTATCATCGCCGACATGATCGTAGAACCGGACCTCGATACGCCCGGAAGCGCGGCAAACGCCTGGAATACCCCTATCAGAAAGGCATCGAAGCTGTCAGGTTTGCGGACGCTGCCGGTATTTTTTTTTATAAGCGTTTGTGCGATCAGATTGATCACCCCCGTGGCTATCAGGCAGATCCCCACCATAGTAAGTGAAGCGAAAGCATTCTTTATGATATCCTTGAAAAGGAGAACGGGGATCACCGTAACAACGGTTGTTATGAAAAGATTGAGAAAAAACCGGACGTCCTTTTTAATGAATGCCGTTTCACAAATATCCCTTCCGAATACCGTGAGCACGGCGAATACGGTTCCCATATGGAGCACGATAATGTAGAAAAGATCGTTGCCGGGTCTTGGAAAGAATCTGCCGATGACGGCCAGATGGCCCGAAGATGAAACGGGAAGGAATTCAGAGGCTCCCTGGACAATTCCCATTGCCAGGGAGCTTATAAGATCTTTTAAAAACGGCATTTACTGGTGTTTACCCTGCTCTTTTATCTTTTTGCAGTTCTCGTCGATATCCTTGTCGTACTTGAGTTTGAGATATTTCTGGCCCGTATTGTACGCTTCCTTGAGCTGACCGTTGGCCATATAAGCATAATGCAGGCCCATGAGGGAAGGTTTGAAATCGGATTTGTATTTCAGGGCGAGCTGATAATTATTGATAGCCCTCGCGAAATTCGGTTTTTCGCTTCTCATGTAAGCATTGGCCAGGTTATGATAGATGGAATAATCGGGATTGCCCTGGGATTCGGAGATAACGATGCAGCGGGCATAATAATTTATAGCTTCCGGATAATTCTTCAGGTCCATATAGGCGTCAGCGATCATCACCAGGGTATTCACATCGGCTTCGGCGATCTCTTCGGCCTGCTTCATATACTTGAGCCCCTCCGATGTCTTTCCCGAAAGCGTGAGGGCGCGGCCGTAGCCGAGGAAACCCACTGCCTGGTCGGGATATTTATCGATCATTCTCTTGAAGACCTCAAGGGCCTTCGTATAATCCTTATTGTTCAAAGCGTCCTGGCCGAGCCAGCCGAGTATAGTAGGATCGTCGCCCCCGAGTTTCTCCAGCTCTTTCATTTCAGCAAGGAGGTCTTCCTTCGAAGCATTCATGCTGTTCATGACCTGGATCTTAAGTTTCCTGTATGTGATGTTCTTGGGTTCCGCCGCTATCTTCTCGTTAAGCACTTCAAGCGCTTTATCGAATCTGTTCGTCTGGGTGTAGATATTGATCAGCTGCTTCGACATGTCTTCCTGGTATTCAGGGAACTCGATGGCTTTCAAGGCGGCATCTTCCGCCTTGTCATACTCTTTGGCACCGTAGTAGATGATGAAAAGGTTGTAATAGGCGGCTGCCTGGTTCTTTTTAATGCTCTCTTCTTTCTCCTGCTTCAGGTTCCTGACCGCAATGGCTTTTTCCAGGTACATCTTGGCCATATTGTAGTATTCCGTCACCTTCGCTTCGTCTGATACCCCCTTTGTCTTGTTCATACAGAAAATACCCAGCTGGAGAAATCCGTAAGTGGTCTCTTCCCTGTCCACTGATTTTTTGAACCACTCGATAGCGCCGTCGATATTGTCCCTTTTGTATTCGATGAGTCCCAGTTTGAAATAAGCATTGAGGAAGTCGGGAGAACTGTCAATGACCTTCTTGAAGTATTTTACGGCTTCGTCGATATCGCCCTGTTCTTCTGCTTTCAAAGCATTCTTCCAGTATCTTTGGGAAAGTTCGCCCCATCCGAACATCGTGCTGGATGCCAGTAAAAAAACGAACATCGCTAAAAGAAATCTCTTCATACAAAACTCCTTTATGTGTTCTTCTTTTTATGCCTGTTTGCTCTTCTTCTTTTTTTCCTTTTGTGTTTTTTAACCTTCAAAAGTTTTCTTTTTCTTCCAGATGGCATATAAACCTCCATGAAAAAATTTGTTTATTATACCATTTTTTCGCATTAATTCAATGAATAAATGCAAATTTAACAAGCTTTTCAAAGAACACGGTATCTTTTTCTAAACTTATATGAACAAAATATATGCCAGATCGCATATTTGTCCCATCATCAAGTACCTTATTAATAATGAACGAATCCGCGACAGCATCCCCTTCCGTGATTTTTGGAGCAAAACGGTACACAAGATCTCCCGATGCGGAAAATATTGAACACTCGGCGGAAAAACCCTCTCCGATATTTTCAATGCTGATTATCGAATCACGGGCAGCGGCCGGGTTCGGAAATACCCTTACTTCGGGTCCATCGGCGGTGAGGGAGCTTTTCTTAAGGCGGAAATCCCTCCTTACCGTATCCCCTTCGACCGTAAAACAGAAATACTGGGCCTGATAATCCTTTTTTGAAACGGCCAGGGTGTGCTCTCCGTCCGCAAGCGCCCAGTAATACTGGCCGTTCGGGCGGTTCGTTCTTTGTGCAACAAGCGAATATCCGTTCAGGTCGGTTATCTTTATATTGACGCCTTCCAGAGGAAGTCCCGTTTCATCGTCGTATATATAGCCGCTGATATAATTCTTCATGAAGCATCCGAAGAACTCTTTCAATCCTTTGTAATTCTCCGTTTTTAATGTCTCAACCTCGCTCCAAAGCGGATGGAATTCATCTCCCATCTCAACAGTGAAGGAAAATGTCCCGAGTTGCCCGTAAAGGTAATCATCGCCGTCCCCGGAAGCCGGGTAAAGGCCGGAGCTCTTTTCGGCAAAATACTTCGAGTAACCGTCCAGGGACCCGATCTTCTGCGCGATATTGTACGCGATCCAGCTCAGCCGATCCTGATCGGGCGCTATTGCAGAACTTGAATAACCGAAAGGATAGAGCACAAGTTCTCCGTAAGTATGATAAGAGATCGAAGCGATCGGATTTACCTGCTCCGCGAAATCCCTCACGGCCTGGGTTTCATATTCCGAGAATCCTGCCGAACCGGGATAGACTTCACTGTAATAATAGGGGGATGTTCCCGATTCGGCGAAATGCCAATCGTAGTTCCTGTTCAGATCGACGCCGTCGTATAAGCCGGCATAAGAACAATCGTCGTCATTGTCCCTCGTATTCTTACGCCACATAATGTCCGCACCTTTATAAACCACTTCCCTGCCGTCGGGGTTTACCATTGGTATGAAATAGAGCTGATATCCGGTTAAAAGCCCGGTCACAAAGGTATCCCCTGCCGAATATTCGTCAATAAGTTCCGAAATGAATGATATCACGATCTCCGATGTTTCAAGTTCCCTTGCATGATGTTCTCCCATGATGAGAAAGACGGGACGCGTATCGTCGGATGAAACATCCGCGCAGAGCTTCACCGCCCAGATATCCCTCCGGACATAGTTCGAATTCGTCCCGAAGGCGACGCGCTCATAGCTGTCGCCGATATCGGATACGGAAACAAGTGCGGGATATGAATCGGACAAGGCGTTCAATACGGACAGGATCCCGTCATATGACGAATATCCGGAAAGATCGTCATTGTATCTGAGAAGCACGGGAGATAAGCCGCTTTTCACAGTGAGTGATCTCAGTTCATCCTCATTGACAATATAGTCCGTAAAATCAGGACCGATGAACGCGATATCGAGTTCGGGGCGGAGCCTGGCATCATGGACCCTTATCCAGAACTTCTCTGAGAACACCGGAAGAATCAGGAAGATGAAAAACACAAGGATTATTTTCTTCATCATTTCATTATACCACAAATTATTGGCAATGCAGTAATTTTCTCATGGGAATTTTCCGGATAAAAGCGATTTTGTTAAATACCGTAAAATAGGTTATAATTCCACGTGAAAAAACATCTGGTCTTATCAGGGCTCAATCCCAAATCAGGAGGCGGGATATCCGCCATAACGGCATCTTTCCTCGAATATTTTTCCAGCACCTTCGATATACATTTTTTATACCCTTTTACGCGGGGCCGAAGGACATCTTCCGGGATCAAAGGCATCAGGGAGACCGAATGCCTGAAACTCCCCGGAACACCGAGGGAAAAACAATCCTTTCTGCTCTCCCTTTACTCACTGAAAGCGGATATCCACCAGGCTATCGGCGGGACCTCGTTCGAGGCATTGCCTTTCCATGTCAAAAGGCTTCCGTATTTTCTTTGGACCGCAACAACGCTCAAAAGTGAAAAACAGACTCAGGGGATCAGTGTGAGCGAGGCACAACTGGGACTCGAGAAAGTGCTGTACCGGAGCGCCGTGAAAGTATTTACTATATCAAACGCCGCGAAAAAGGAGATCGAATCGATCTCGGAGAGGAGCGATATCGTTCTGCTCCCGCCGCCTGTCAAGGATATTTTCCTGGCGCTTGAAAGGAAAAGACCGCGCGAAAAGACCATACTTTTCACCGGACGTCTCAATGACCGGAGGAAAAACATCGGGTTTCTTCTTGATATTTTCAAGGGATATGCAAAAGAGCATCCTGAAACGAAACTTCTGCTGATCAGTCAGTTCCCTCCCGAAGAGGATATGATGAAAAGAATAAACGCCCTCGGTGATAAAGTCATCATTAAAATAGGAGAAAAGGACATTATCCCCTATTATAAGAATGCATCCGTATTCTTTCTCCCGTCTCACCAGGAAGGTTTCGGCATCGCGCTGGCCGAAGCGATGGCGGCAGGCATACCGGTCATCGTGACTAAATGCGGAGGACCTGAGGATATCGTGCGGCACGGAGAGAACGGATTTCTGCTTGAACGAGGAGATGCTCAGGGTGCGGTAAAGTACCTTGACATCATGCTCAATGATCAAGATGAAAGTGAAAGGCTCGGAAGGGCAGGAAAGGAGTTCATCCGTAATTACCTTTCGAAGGACAGGATATTCTCCGTTATCGGCAGCGAATATAATGTCTTTTTACAAAGCGGGAACAAGTGAGAACATCTATCCCGAAGACAGGCCAGTCAAAAAAGAGCGTTCCCCCGGACGGACGGCGGGAGTTGCGGGAAAAGGAAAGGAGTTGAAAATGCTCATCGATGATATTAAGCAATGCATAAAAAGGGTAAGGGTTGCAGCCGACCTTAATTATCCGGTTTATCTGACGGAGAAGAACGGTTCTTTTTTAAGACCTTTCTGCATTCTCTATCAGATTATCTCGGTCCTTTTCTACAGGTTTGTCGGAAGAAGGATGGAATATTTCGTAAATGAACGGATCGTTGAGATACCTTTCGTTTTCAAGAACCTCGGCCGGATCACCGGAGGGAAGGTCCTGGATTTCGGAAATAATGACAGCCTTTTCACTTTTCACCTTGCATCGACGGGTTTTAAAGTGACCGGCGCGGACCTTTTTGAATACGGCTTTAATCATCCCAATATCGAATTTAAAAAGGGGGATTTCCTCAAGAACGAATTCGAACAGGGTTCTTACGATGCGGCGCTTGCCATATCCGCACTCGAACATGTCGGTCTGAAAGCATACCGGTCGGACCTTTATAAGAACGGCGACCTCGCGGTCTCAGCCAAGGTCAGGACGCTTCTCAAGCCGGGCGGGATCTTTATCATCACGATGCCCTACGGTACTGAACACGAAGACAATTTTCTTCGAATATACGATAAAAAAAGAGTTGAACTGCTGATCAAGGATTTCACCGTTGCCGAGAAAAGGTTCTATATACGAGATCATGCTATGGGAAATTGGCATGAAGCCGATGAAGAAACGGCGGGGAAGGTGCGGTATTCAAGAAATAGAGGCGTTGATTGCGTGATCTGCCTGGCATGTATCGCCTCTTGACTTTAAATTTTAAAAGTATATCATAAGTTTTCAAACTTTCACAGGAGAGCGATATGAGGTTCGCACGCAGAATGGACAAACTGGGAGTAGTTGCCTCTTTAGAGGTACTTGCCAAAGCAACACAGCTTGAAGAAGAAGGAAAGTCCATCATTCATCTCGAGATAGGAGAGCCCGACTTCAATACTCCGGACAATATCAAAGAAGCGTGCAAAAAAGCGGTGGACGACAATTACACCCATTACAGCCCCCCTGCGGGATTCAAGAAACTGCGGCAGGCGATCGCCGAATATGTAACAAAAGAGCGGGGATTCCAAGTGGCACCGGAAGAGGTGATCGTTACCACGGGCGGAAAACCCATCATGTACTATGCGCTGACCCTTTTCGCGGAAAGGGGCGATGAGGTCCTTTATCCAAACCCGGGATATCCGGTCTACGAATCCGTCATTAATTTCAACGGCGCAAAAGCCATCCCCTATCCTCTCAGGGAAAGCGAGAATTTCTCTTTTAAAAAGGACGTGTTCAAATCGCTGATCACACCCCGAACGAAAATGATCATCATCAATTCCCCGGCTAACCCCACGGGAGGCATACTGAGCAAGGATGATCTTGAAACTATAGCGGGCATTGCCATCAAGAATGATCTAATCGTTCTTTCAGATGAAATATATTCCCGAATCCTCTATAAGGGAGAATTCATTTCATTGGCTTCGCTTCCCGGAATGAAGGAACGCACCATAATCCTGGACGGTCTTTCGAAGACCTATGCGATGACAGGATGGAGACTCGGCTGGGGCATCATGAACAAGGATATAGCAAAGGCAATGAACAAGCTTAACGGGAATATCATATCCTGTGCACCGACCATGGGGCAGATGGCCGCCGTCGAAGCCTTAAAAGGGTCGCAGGGCCCGGTGGACGAGATGGTGAGCGAATTCAAGGTAAGAAGGGAACTTCTGGTGAACGGCTTGAACAAGATACCCGGATTTAAATGCCTGCTTCCCGAAGGCGCTTTTTATGCATTCCCGAATATCAAAGGAACAAAGAAAAACTCGAAAGAACTCGCTGAATATCTTCTTTACGAAGCCGGGGTTGCGCTCCTTCCCGGGAACGCTTTCGGGAAATACGGGGAAGGATATCTCCGTATCTCTTATGCTAATTCAAGGGAGAATCTCGAGAAAGCCGTTGCTCAGATAGATAAGGCTATAAGTAAACTCGATATCTGATCCGCCCGTTGCACTTTAGAACGCGCACGGCACGGCACACACCGGCATTTTGCCCAAGGTCGTTCACTACGGTTAAGCGGTTACCCGGCCGAAGATCTGATAAACAATAAAAGCGGTTGTGTAAGCGAGCAGAACGCTGTATATGGCGTTGAGGATCATCCATTTTACACCTATCTCTTTTCTAATGGCCGCAAGGGTCGCCACGCAAGGTGTATAGATCATACTGAATACCATAAAGGAAAAAGCGGATGCCGGAGGGAAGAGCCCACGGATATGCTCGATGATATCCCCGCTGCCCGAAGAGATTAGCGCTCCAAGCGTGCTTATCACCTGCTCTTTCGCGACAAAACCCGTAACAAGAGCAACGGCAGCTTTCCAGTTCCCGAAACCCAGCGGAGTGAAAAATCCGGCAAGAAAATGCCCTATCCGTCCGAGCACCGTCGTTTCCGAAGCATAAGGGACATCTCCGGGGAAACTTGCCAGCGCCCAGATGATGACCACCGAAAAGAAGATGATAGTACCTGCTTTCTTCAGGAATTCCCTGACATTCATCCACATTTCCTTGAACATATATTCCGGTTTGGGCAGCCTGTAGGGCGGAAGTTCTATGATCAGATCACTTTCCACTTTACGGAAGAAAAGCCTTTTAAAGATCACCGCGGAAAGGAAAGCTGTAAGAATACTCATGATGTACAGACCGAATATCACGAGCACTTTATGCCTGGGGAAAAACGCGGACGTAAAGATCAGGATTATCGGCAGGCGTGCGGAGCAAGCGATAAAAGGCATCACCATAACGGTCAGTATCCTGTCCTTTTTCGCGTCAAGCGTCCTTGTCGCAAGGATAGCCGGGACATTGCAGCCGAATCCGAGCATGAAAGGAATGAAGGATTTTCCGTGAAGGCCCGCAGCATGCATCAATTTATCCATAAGAAATGCTGCTCGTGAGATATAACCCGTATCTTCAAGGAAAGAGAGAAGGAGGAACATGATCATGATATTAGGAAGGAATATGATCACGCTCCCGATACCGGGGATGATGCCCCTTGAAAGAAGAGAGGAAATGCCCGCGGGTATCCCCTTTACGGAACTGAGTTTCATCGCCCCGGCGGATAAAAGACCGAACAATCTCTCCAGGATGTTCTGAAGAGGGGCGCCTAGGCTGAATACTGCCCAGAACAGACCGAATATTGCAAGGAGGAAAATGAGGAATCCCAAAAAAGGATGAATGAACAATGAGTCAAGTCGGTCATGGATGTCCTTCCCGTTGTTCTTTCGGGCGGGTCTTTTTACTACCGTTTCTTTAAGGAGACCTTTAATATAGCCGATACGGGCTGAAGAAAAATATATCTCCGTATCGCGGAGGGCCAGAATTTCAACCGACTCCCTGAATGTTTCAAAAAGGCCGTAGGAACCCGAGTCTGCGGCCGCCTTTTTCGCATAATGGTCGTTCTCGCAGAAATTGATGAGGAACCATTTGGGATCATGGGGTATCTTTTCCATGACCGCCTGATGCCTGCCCGAGAACTCGGTCATCAACGAGTCTATTTTCGGGTCGACGGGAAGGGAAAATGAATTGGCCGGAAGGTCTTCCTTTAGAAGGTTCAATATCTCGTTCAATCCTTCGCATCCGGCAACAGCCGCAGGGACAATGGGGGTTTTCAGTATCCTCGATATCGTTTCGGTATCTACCATCATCCCCTTTTTCCTCACCTCGTCCATCATATTAAAGACCAGGATCACGGGGATCTTCACAAATTCTAGAAGCTGGATCACCGGAAAAAGGTTGCGTTCGATATTGTTCGCGTCAATGATTGCTATGATCTTATCGAATCGCCCCTTTATGAGCGCGTCTTTCACGATACCTTCGTCAGGTGAATTTGGAATGAGATTGTATAACCCCGGAAGATCGTGTATATGGAATTCTATATCGGAAAAACTGCAGATCCCGCGGATGCATTCTACGGTCACTCCGCAGAGATTGCCAACTTTTTCCGTGGCTCCCGTCAGAGCATTGAAAAGAGTGGTCTTCCCTGAATTGGGCGTTCCGATAAGGGCTATATTGAGCCTTTTCACCTTTTTACGGGTTCGACAACGATCTTTACGGCAATGCCTCTTCCTATGCCGAGCTTGAGATCCTCTATTTTGACCACCATCTGTCCCCTGAAGGCATTCTGAACGACCACGAGGACCACACCCGGTCTCAGCCCCAGGTCCATCGCTTTCTTTACCATCATCTGTCCGCCCATGATACTCTCAACTTTAACGGTCTGGCCGCTCTTGGCTTCAGTTAATGTCACGTTCCTATTCCACCGTGATCTTTTTAGCCTCGGTTTGCCCGAGATACACATAGCATCCCCGGCAGAATACTTCGAAAATGTTCCTGTCCGGAGATATCCTCTCAAGGAAGATCCTGTCTCCCTTTTTCAGGTCGGCGACCGGCATCCGGCCATCGATGCTCTTGATAAGGCCGTTTGAAGCGGCTTCCATGAGGATGAGATTTATCGGTCCCTGTCCCCTTCTTTTTTTCTTATCCTTTTCATTTTCCCGGGTGCTCAATGCTTTCTTCAGTTTTTCTATGTCTTTATCATCCAGGATATGTTCGAGTTCGCACGCCGCCTTAAAGGCCTTCTTCGTTTCAAGGCATGCCACTTCCCTGAAATATCTCTGTATCACTTTATGTTTTGAATAGATCTTTGACGCCGCGCGTATGCCTCCGGGTTCAAGATAGATGTATCTGTGTTTCTCATAATATATATGACCCGCATCCTGGAGTTTTTTGAGTGCGGAGATCGCAGATGAATTCTTCACGTTCATGCGATCGGTGATATGCTTGACCCGTATCGAGCGGTTGGAGAAACTCAGTTCCAGCACAGCTTCGAGATAATCCTCAAGGCTTTTAGTAAGACCGTTCCCATTTTGTAGTTTCATCTACTTTTAATTGACTATACTATTTTTTATCTATTTTGTCAAGTATTATTCGAATATTTTTATGGTTGGGAGAAAAGGACAGGTGAAGTTTGCCAAAACAGCACTTTTGGGGGCATAGAACCGGGAAAAATAAATAAAACTGCTATTTATTGTTTACGGTAGATGAAAAGATCATCCGTTCCGCAATTTCGAAAGAATGGTCCCGAATTCATTCCAGGGTTCGCGGCTCGGGGGCGGAACCGCTTTGAATTCCATGGCGATCTTAGAGACGGGATGAACGAGACCGATCCTATATGACCACAGGGCAAGTTCCGTGGTCATTTTTTCCTTATCCGGCCCGTATTTATGGTCGCCGATTATATAATGTCCTCTTGAGGCGAATTGGAACCGGATCTGATGGCTCCTTCCCGTGATGAGCATGATCCGGACAAGGGTCGTTCCGGCCGCTCTTCCGAGGGTTTTCCAGGAAAGCTCCGCGTTCTTCCCTACTTCCTCTTCTGAAGACGAAGCAAGGCGTTTTTTTGAGTCTTTCGTTATGATATCCTTATATCTGCCGCGGCCCTCTAATTTCCCATTCACAACGGCAAGGTATTCTTTGGTCATTTCCTTCTTCCTTATAAGTTCGCTCAACCTAGAAGCGGATTTGGAATTGCGGGCGAATACCATCAAACCTCCGGCCGGGCGGTCCAGTCTGTGCAAAAGGCCCAGAAAGACATTCCCCGGCTTACCGTACTCTTCCTTGATATATTTTTTCAGTACCGAAAGCATGTCGGGGTCCCCGGACATATCCTCCTGGGAAGGCATATTAAAGGGTTTTACGGCAATGATGATCTGATTGTCCTTATATATTACCTCGGGATAACTCATCTTGACCACATGGCATAGATCCCCGCAGGCAGTACAAATCCTATTTCTCCGAACGGTATGCCGAGTTCCCCTGAGACGATATCCCCGCCGAGGGCACCGAGAGAACATTGAAGAAGATTGCGGAGGGCGAAATGAGAATATTCCGCAGTATAACAGTTCATCAGAAAAAGAACGGGCTCTTCCGAAAGAATGCCCGATGATGCCGTCACAAGATCTTGAAGAGATATTTCAAGTTTCCACAGTTCTCCGTCAGGACCTCTTCCGTAAGACGGAGGGTCCATTACTATCGCGTCGTATTTATTCCCCCTTCTGGCTTCTCTTTTAATGAATTTCATCGCATCATCCACGAGAAAGCGTATCTTATGTTTTTCAAGACCGCATAATTTCACATTCTCCTGAGCCCAATTCACTGTTTTCGGGGAAGCGTCAAGATGGACGATCTCTTCGGCGCCGGCATCTGCCATTACACATGTAAGGGCTCCGGTGTAAGCAAAGAGGTTCAGGACCCGTTTCGGGTAAGTCCTTTGAAATATGTTCTTCACGCGTTCCCAATTCGCTGATTGTTCCGGGAAAATCCCCGTATGTTTATAGGATGTAGGCTTTATTTTAAAATTCAGATCACCGTAACGTATGTTCCATTCTTTGGGTACATCCGTCCTGAATTCCCAATGCCCGGCGCCCTTTTTATCTCTCAGATACGATGCGTCGGCATTATCCCATTCCGAATCGGAAAGCGTTCTTTTCCATATCGCCTGCGTATCCGGCCGTCTGAGAATAAATTTTCCCCAACGTTCGAGCTTCTCGCCGGCGCCGGCATCGCGAAGCTCATAATCCATCCATATTTTTCCGGGAAAACCGTCTGTTATTTCCATGAACACCTCTCTTTCACATCCTCACGCGGTCTCATGCGGATTGTATCTCATTCGCTTTGAAAAGCGCATATCTTGTCAATATGGGGCCTATGATCTCGAAAAATATACATGTGGCCGTCACTGTGGTGAGAACCATGGAACCGAGCCTGTCCCCGGATGTCATGCCGGTAGCCGCATCGACTACTTTCCCGAGCCCGGAGAAATCATGTTTGATTATCAAAGAAAGACCGATAGCTACGCCTGCCTGCGACAGGATGCCGAGCCCCAGATATTTTTTGATATTCTCCTCAGTTTTTCCGATGATCGATCCCAGTCTGGCGCCGCCTATCAGGCCTGCAGATCTTGTAATGATGTAAACTATTCCGAGAAGGCCCAGGGACGGAAGAGAAGATAAGTGCAGATTCGCACCGGCCAGCGCGAAGAAGAGAACGAACAAAAGGGGAAGAACGGCGCTCAGCTGGTCGTGGATCTTCTGGATCAGGCTTGACGGTTGAGTATTAATGATCACGATGCCGACGACCATATTCGTCAGTATGATGGATAAATGCAGCATGCTGCAAAGACCTGCCGAGAGAAGTACGAAGCCGAATGTCAGTATAAGTACATCATTAGTGATCTTGAGCCTTTTGAGAAGATAACAGTAAATAAGAGATATCAGATATCCTATAATGAGGCTTAAGAAGATCTCCTTGAGAGGCAGCAGTATCAGCTGTGCGAGCGGCACGGCCGCTGCGCCCGTTTCTCTCAGAAGTGCTGTTCTTGCTATTGCGGCGGCGAACCCGAAGATCATTATGGCAAGGCCGTCATCAAAGCCCACGACCGCATAAAGAGCGCTTGTGAGAGAACCTTTCGCTTTGTATTCCCTTATGACCGCGACTGTTCCGGCAGGCGCACTTGCCGGCGCTACCGAAGCGAAGATAAGCGATACGGCAAGGTCTCTTGTGAGAAGGAATACGGCCAGAAGGACAAGAAAGAAAGCCCCGAATGATTCCGCGAAGATCACGGTGATTATTCCTTTCCCCTGCTTTTTAAGTATCTTCATGCTAAGTTCGATACCGATGCTGAGAGCGACAAAACCGAGCGCCATCTCGGTGATGAAGGACAGCTGCTGCTGCAGCGTATCATTAAAAAGATCAAGGAAGGAAGGCCCGAGAACGACTCCGAAGACCATATAACCGATTATCAGGGGAAGTCTTACATATTTCATCGTTTTCCCGAAGTAGAAAGAAAGAATGACCAGCGTTCCTACCAGGAAAAGAGGAGTGAAATGGAAAGACCTGAGAAGAGCTTGAAGGGATGAGATCATATTTCCGCCTAAAGTTCGATTCCACCCGAAATATACGAGATCTCGTTCATAATGACCAGTAGCCCCGTCTTGTTCTCAAGCGTTTCGATGATGGATTCCAGTTTCCCGAGAATGCTGTTCGTGAGCTTCTTGGGGACTGTTGCAAAGATGAGGCGGTTGAAAGTATCTTCGGCGGGCGTCCAGAAACTCGCCAGAAGGGGCATGGCATTGAAATATCTGCTTGCGGCATTGCCTTCCAACACCATGATCTGGCAGCCTTCCGTCTCCGATAGAAGTTCCAGAACTTCATTAAATCGCTCTTCGACTTGAACGAATACGCGGAGAAAAGTGCTTTCGCTTCCCTGGGGAGATGACATTCCGCCGTACATCTCGAGCGATGAAAGGAATGCCCCTCTTACTTCTTCTGCAGTACGCGCGGAACTGATCTTTTCTACATTATCTTTTGATTTCAGAACCCTGGCGATATCAGCCAGAAGTTTTATATGGAGCTTGCGATTATCCTGCGGAGCGATTATAAAAACGAAGAACCGGGTTGGAGACCCGTCAAGTGACTTGAAATCGAGGCCCCCGGGAACCGAGATCATACCTAATACAAAATCCTCGAGACCCGATAGGACACAATGAGGAATGGCAATGCCTCCGGTAAAACCGGTGGATGCCAGGTCTTCTCTCTCTTTAAGGGCGGTGACGAGACGGGCTCTGTCCTGTTTTTTCATTATGGGGTTTTTCAAAGCGAGGTCGGCTACTTTTTCAAGTACCGAACTTTTATCCGCCAGATCAGCCCCGAGCTCTATAGAATCGATGTGAAAAATCTTTTGAAGGTCCATAAACGCTCCATGAACGACCGGTAATTTGTTCTATTATACAACTTCCTCAGGTATTTTCAAGGGCCGGAACGCTCAGTGTGGAACAGATGTATCCGATCATATTCCCGCCGGGTATGCCGGCCGGAGAAGGATGTTCAATCGCTCTTTTTGCGTTTCAGAAGATAATCGTTTTCAAGCCGTTTCCGGGCGCGCTCATAGGGTTTTGCCCCGCCGCCTCTCACTCTGGTGCAAAGGACCCTTGTCGCAAATACATCGTACAAGTGGTCCTTATTGTGTTTTCTCTGTTCTCCGATAAGAGCCGCAAGATCACCCTTCTCGAAATATGTTTTAATGATCTTTGCCGTATCGTCCATGTTCACTATATTCCCGAAAAGACCCGACGGATCCTTCGCTGTTTCCCGGTACAGTTCTTCATCGGAATTCTCGAAAGCCAGAGCGGCTTTCCAGAGTAAGGAATATACGGGATCCCGTATAGGCACATCCCTGAACACGCCTATATCGCCAAATACCCAGAAATACCTGAGAAGGCACTCGAAGAAATTGTCGGTCAGATCGGGAAAACGTTTTTCATATTCCCTGAAAAGGTCAATGAACCCGTTCTTGTCTCCAAGTATTATCCTCTCGTATAATTTAAACTGGTGATATGAAAGGATGCTGTAAGTATCATTGCATAATTCGGCGTATGTCCTGAAGCGTTCCAACTCCTGATAAAGTTCACGGAATCTGTTCATTTCGAAGAATATTTTCAGGATATTGGAGAAAATTATCGCGGAGCCTATGGCAGAACCCAGCATTTCCGCGATCTTCAAAGCTTTTCCGTAATACCTGAGGGCTTTTGAAAGTTTTTGCGCCTGCATATAGATATTTCCGAGGCTGCCGAGAGCGTTCATTACTGCTTTATCGTTCAGTATGCTCATGCCCTCCTTGTATTGTTCTTTGTAGTATCTCTCTGCCTTAAGCATGTTTCTCAAATTGTAATGAACATTACCGAGATTCCCCAATATATTCACTTCAAGATCGAGCTGGAGCTTTTTTCTCCTCAGAGCCCTTCTATATATCTTGAGAGATTCGGCCAGTTTATCATTGTACATGAATACCAGGGCAAGATTCATCTCGGCAGCGAATCTCTTGCGGCGGTCATTCTCCTCATTAATCACGCTTTTAAAATACTCTTCCGCCTTACCATACTCCATCCTGTACATCGCGATCAGAGCCAGGGTGCCTTTTTTATCGCTTAAATAGGCGGCGTTTTCCACTTTTTCAAGTTCTTTTTCGGATAGATCGAATAACCCTTTCGCGCAAAGGAAAGAGGCAAGGGCAGACCGGACAGCATCCGCTTTTTTCGCTCTTTTCAAAAGATCCCTGTAGCGTTCTTCCAATCCGTCCCAACGGCCCAACCGCTCCAGTACTTCCAGCTTCTTCAGAACATAGGCTTCTTTCAGTTCCGGGGTCTCGGACATCTTCTCAAGACGGTCGTAGATATCAAGGACCTTTAAATTATCGTTTCCACCTGAAAGGACTTTCAGAGCGGCTCCGAAAGCCCTTTTCGCTTTTATTTTTTCGCCTGCCTTGTCAGCATATAATCCGGCACGGTACGCATCCGCATCGTTCATGGCCGACCTGTACAGTTCAAAGTATACGGGTTTTTTATTGGAAAAAAGGATCAGCGACTCCACAGCATTCCTGAATGACGTATCCTTGATAATGTAATTGCCTCTTCCGGCAGGATGCAGAATGCCTTTCCGTTTTAATTGTTCTATAACCGCACATTCGGGGACATTCCCGAAAATTTTCCTGTATACGGAAAGCGGGATCTCGTCGCAGAACAAGGCCATGTTCCTGAGCGTTGTTTTCTCGTCTGCAGAAAGCCTGTCATATTCCGAGAGGTACAACGTTTCCAGAGTAAAATCCTCGATCAGCGCGTGAAGACGGGGACTTTCAAGGTAGCCTCCGCTAAGTATGTATTCAAAGAGCTTCCTTGTGAAAAGAGGATTCCCTTTCGTGACTTTATAGAGGATCGCGTTCACATTCTCTTTCAAGGCATATCCGAATATCCGTTTTATGAACTCGCCGTGCTCCTCAACGGTAAGAGCATCAAGCAAGATCGCAGGCTGTTCTTCGCCTGCGGTTACGATCGTGAGCGGGATATCCGAATCTTTGAGTTCTTTGATCATTTCAAGATCGCTATAATCGCTTTGAGCCAGGTCATCCCAGAAAAGAGCGAACGCTTTGCCGTTTATTAGTATTTTGAGGAATTTTTTAAGGGAACGGCATTCTGCTTTCAAACGGGCTTCTGCAGATAGTCCCAATGAACGCGTTTTTTTCAAAGGGATACCGAAAATATCCGATAGAAAAGGTTCGATACCCTTCAATTCATCCCTTACTTCCCTTTCGGCATTCGAATATACAGCGCCCCATTTACTGACGAAAGCCCGGTGCAGTTTTTCTCCGGTAAGCCTTTCTGTGCCGAGAAGTTTCCCGATCAGGGTCTTGAACACAAAGAACTTTTCATTGCGCGGATATGAAATAAACAGACTTTCAAGACCTTTTACTTTCGAAGCGGCATATCTCAGGAAAAAGCTTTTACCGCAACCCTTGACGCCTCCAACCGGGATCAAGGAGCATTTTCGACCGTAATTGATCGAACGAAGAGCTTTTCCGATGCCTTCCGTTATCAAGGGTTCTTCCCTGAATTCCTTCTCCCCTTTGACCTTGTATAAATCCCTCTTTCCATTGAAACCCTTAAGTGCCGCGGAACCTTTCAAGACCGTCTCGAACCCGTAATGCCTCATATCATCCGAGATGATCGCCTCTCCGGATGAAGCTTTCTGCATGAGGCGGGCGGCAAGGTTAACACTTTGTGAAAGAGCCGTTTTTCTGTTCAGTATCATGCCGCAGAATGCCTCGCCGTAACTGATGCCGGCCTTGCCCCTGCCTTTCAGTACTCTCAGTAATCCAAGCACCGCATTCAGAGTAACTTCCTTCGGATTGCCGGGCATCTTCTCAAGACCGCAGAACAGCACGGCAACAATACCCTTATCGATGTTCTCTATTCCGCTCAAATAGAAATATCCTTCCGAGGACAGTTTCTTGATACCGGCTCCAAGGACCTTCAGTGAGCTGATGTCCTTCAGCGAAAAGAATACCGAGCAGATCTTCCTGAATTCTCCCGAGCTCACCGTGCGGTCCGTACGGCTTGATCTCAGCGGCGGTGTTTTTATGACAGGAAGGGGCGTATCGGAATAAAATGAATTGGCTCCGACCCGGCTAATCCCCGCAGCAGCATTTTTCAAAGGCGCACCCTCATAGATTGTTCCGAGCCCCGGAAGTCCGGTCTTTTTAAGCTCTCCCCTGCTTATTCCGGCTCGTATTGAAAGCCTGAACTCAATGCCTTTGACGGTACGTTTTCCTTCCTTTTTAAAAAAATCGATAACGTTTTTGACAAATACGGCGGCATCGCTCCCGTTCTCCCCGATATAAGTTAATGCGTCTCCGGAAAAGAATATCTGTTCGAGTCCGCATTGAGCTGAATACCGCTCTATACCGGAGAAAAAGAAATTAAGTTCTTCCGACAGGAGTTCCGCGCCTTCCTTCCCCAGGCGCATGAGCTCCGATGTGAGCTTCGAGAAACCCTTTATATCGAGGACGACCGTATAGGTCTTCATAATTTAGAATTTATTGATATAGAACTCCATTAGGGCCATAGGGGCGGCGGGTTTCATACCGAAGAGCACGAAAGCCTCATTCACGCCGAATCCCAGAGAGAAACCGCCGGACGATGGGCCCGTAAGTTGCTTCAGGGACGCTTCTTTCCAGTTATTCTTCTTTTTAATGAACTCCACCACATCTAAAAATGTCCCCGTTTCATCGATCAGGCCGTTCTCTTCGGCTTCCAGGCCGGAATAAACACGTCCCTTCGCCAATTCACTCATTCTTTCATAGGGAATATTCCTTCCGGCGACGGCCCTTTCCAGGAACAGCTCATAAAATTCCGTGAGATGTTTCTTTATCTTATTTTTTTCATCATCCGTGAAATCACGCGCTTGAGAAAAGATCCCGTTATTCTGCCCTACGGCAATAACCTCTGAAGTGAGCCCGAGTTTCTTATATAAACCTTCCAGGCTGAATTTCCCGCCAAGAACGCCGATGCTTCCCGTTATAACGAACGGTGATGCGTAAATTTTTAAGGCATTGCAGGAAATGTAGTATCCTCCGGAGCCCGCAACATCGTACATATATACATAAACGTTCTTCCCTGCCTGCTTGAGGCCTTCGGTGATCTCGTATATCATATCTGAAGCACTGCCCGAGCCGCCCGGGCTTCTCACGATAAGAATGATATCTTTCATCGGACAGGATGAGATCATTCTCTTATAAGCGGCAGGAGTGATCAAATTTTCCCCCGAAAACGGCCCCGGGACAGCATAATCCACGACAGCACCTTCCAATGAGATCACGCCTATGCTGTTCCGGGTCATGATATTCCAGTTGTCCCTGTATCTCCACGTAAGGCCCGTATACGCATATTTCCCATCGAAATATTTTGCGGCATCGGACGGATGTTCCGCAGCATCAACTATCTTCAGCTCAACAGCTCGCGGACCCGTTATAAACATTTCGGTCATCGAAAGCTGATCAATGTCAAGTCCACGGGCAGCATATATCTCGTCTTTGACAAATCTATACATCACGGAGACCATTGTTAAAATGTTCTCCCTGAAAGGGTCTGAGGCTTTTGTTCCCGTATATGATTCGGCTGCGGCTTTGTAGATGCATACGTCCGGGCGCAGCATTTCCCCTTTCACTCCGAGTTTTTCGAACAATCCTTTGTAGAACGTCAAGTCTGCGCCGAAACCGCTGAAGAAGACGCTCTGACCTTTTTCCATAATGATCTTATCGGCAATGCTCGCGAAATAGTAATCGGGAAGGTATATGCCCTTTTTAAAATACACTACGATCTTAGCGTTGTTATCCATTTTGGCTCTTTTTAATATTTCCCTTATTTCATGAAGTTGCCCCAGCGATAGCGTATTCTCATCGATCTCGATGTAGAATCCTCTGACTTTCTTATTGTGCGCCTGCTCCTCAAGCTTCAGTATCAGGTCAATGAACGATCTTGCTTGTTTGCCGGCGAGCAGCCGGGAAAGGTTCAATTTCTCCTTTTTTTCGCATTCATACGTGAAATTGCCGTTCAATTCGATCGTGACGATCCGCTCTTTTTCTGCCGTGACCTCGTCATCACCGCTCGCTGCGGCAGCTTCGAGGTTCATTCTGAAATCGTCCTTGTCGAGGAATTCTCCTGCCAGATAACTTTTCCCCGAATATAGAGAAAGCCCTCCCCTGATATCATATGATCCCTGCCCGTCGAAATGAGCGGTTGCAAAGATCCCCACCTTTGATACGGGTCTGAATAAAGCAGAAAAGAAATACTCGCTGTTTTCGAATAGAACGTCATCAAGGCCGTCATACGGGGAGACCACATCAAAGGAGAGCGTGAAAAGGGATCTTCCGAGAGGCCTTAATGTCAACGAGAAGATCACATCCTTCTCCCCGCCCCATTTCAAAACAAGACCGGCCCTCACGAACCTGTTCGCGTAAAGCCCCCCGAGGCCTGCACGCCATGCATTGCTTATTTTGGAAATATCATAATGATAGTTGAACCCCAGGCCGAAGTTCCCCAAAGGAGCGGCCATTGCATAATTAAGGAAGCACCGCTTACTGTCATCGAGCACGAGACCGATCGAGGACAGATCTCCCGCCAGCAGAAGTCCGTACTCATCCGCGCCGTTCTGTCTTGAGAAGAAAACATCCATTATGCTCCTTCCGGGAAGGAATAAGGAGGCCGGATTGAAGAGCCCTGAGGATGGTCCGTCATTTCTCGAATAAGACCTGTAATCCCAGGAATTTGCGCTCAATAGGACTATCATAAGCAGTATGGTCAGACATTTCTTCATATTATTCCCCTCCATGATTTTTATAAACAGATGCTATCGAGAGAAGCGCTATCACTGCGGCTTCACTCCTTAAGATATAAGGAGAGAGCATTACGGGCCTGGCGCCTTTCTTAACGAGTATTTCTTCCTCTTTCTGCGTTAATCCTCCCTCGGGACCTGCAATAACAGAGAGTCCGGAATTCATAGGACTCTCGGTCGGAGTAGATCCTTTCATGGCGCCGAAAACAGCCGTACTGCCGGCAGGAAGAGCGATCTGGGAGATTTCTATCACTCCCTGAATCGAAGGCAAGAACGGATTCCCGCTTTGTTTAATGCCTTCTTTCAGGATCTTGGCATCATTCTCTTTTATTCTCCCGGAAACAGCTGAAAAAGTGCTTCGAAAGAAGCATACCGACCGCACGGGAAAAGATGCTATATGCCTCATCGCCTCCCTTTGAGCCACGCTCTTCAGAGTAGGCATATAAAGATCTATATAAGGTTTCTTTTTCGAAGTCCTCATTCCGGTAATTTTAAGTACCGGACCTTTAAAAGAAATGCACTCATATATGCTTCCCCGGCCGTCAAGGACCTCTACTTTTTCTGACGGTCTGATCCTCAGAGTTTTATAGTGCCGTGATTCCTCCTCGTCCAGCTCCACTGTTTCTCCTGAAATCGATGCGGAAAAGAACCTACGAATTGCCATCAGCTTTAAATCCTATGTTCTTTTCATCCTTTACAATGCCTTTTATCTCGCCGTATTTGTTTTCATAATCCTTAACAGTTCTCTGGATCACGGATGCGAGTATTTTTATGTTCTTTGGCGTCATTATCACGCGGGATTTAACTTCCGCAACAGTAATATTGGGTATGAGCCTTGCAAAATCCAGAACGAATTCATTATCATTGAAGATGATATTGGCAAAATTCACATATTCCCCCGAAAGGTGCTTTTCATCGATCTTGATCTCGATCTTGTTCTCTTTCTGCATATCGCCTCCTAATGTTAAAGTACCGAAAAGAGGTATCCGGGCTCTGCTTTAATCCCAGTAGAACAGGATACCGCTTTGCGGAAAAATATAATTACCCGGTATTTTCAGTATTACGGCGCCGGGAGTTTCCTTTTTCGTCACCTTGAGATCTTTACCTGAAAAGAATTCAAAATGCCTGATTTTCCTTCCTTTTAAGCGGAAAGATATTTCGGCGTTCTTCGTGAAATCCGAGAAAAATACGGGAAAGACCTTGTCTTCCCTGCTGTACTTGGTCTTTACCTCAAGAGTGAAGTTGAAAGTATTCCTGACCCCGAGTTTGCGGGAATATTCGTATATGAGAGAATTTTTATTTTCGGTAGATGTTACAAGCTCCGGTTTTTCCCCATCTATCAAGATATTCATGATCTTGAAATCCCCTTTCTTCAATTCGCTATTGAGGAACCACCGATAAAGAAAAGTATGGTCTCGCAGCATTTCGGTCAGCTTCGACGGATCGTTCGTAACCCCTACGCGGAAAGAGGAGCCTTCAGCCCATTTCCTGAATGAAAGAAAAAGCCGCGCTTCATAGTGATCTTCACGCGGGAAAAGTGCGATATCGTATGTAAAGTCCTCTTTCACAAGATGCCAGGATTCACCGAATATCTTCCTTGTTACTTCGGAACTGAATTTTGTGAAGAAATCCTCTGAGAGGTCTATTCCATAGATCTGCCTGTATATCTCAAGTACCCCCAGGTTTTTAATGACAACAGGACTCTTCACGGGTTTGGAAATGCCGGTCTTCTTACTGTCGAAATAGAATTTCACTGCTCTTTTTCCGATCTGAGTAAGTATTTCGTAACTGATCGTGCCCGCCGAATGAGCAAGATCATCCGCGGTTTTTACGATTCCCTTTGAACTGCCGATCAGGACCGCTTCATCACCTTTTCTGATCTTCTCCATAGCTCCCGATACGTCTACCATCAGCATATCCATGGAAACAGTGCCCACTATTGGAAAGCTCTGCCCTTTTATCAGCACGGTACCTTTATTGGAAAGCGTCCGCGGGATGCCGTCGGCATAACCGACCGGGAGGACCGCAATGTATGTGTCTTTTTTAGTAATGAAGGTCCGGCCGTAGGAAATACTCTCGCCTGCACGGTATCTTTTTACTAGTGAGATCTCCGTTTTAAAACTCATTACAGGCCTGACGGGAAAGCCGGGACGGCTGCCGTCGGGAGAATATCCGTAGGAAAGAAGGCCGATCCTTACCATATTGAATATTGAATTGGGATAGTTCAAGAATCCTCCCGAATTAGCAATGTGCCTGAATCGTATCGCTATACCTTCCTTATCCAATTCCCTCAGAAGGCGTGTGAAATGCTTTATCTGCTCAATCGAATAAGAGTTCACTTTTTCGGCTTCGGGAAAATGAGAGAATATACCTTCAATGGAAAGATTCGCAAATCGCAGGATCTTCTTCACCGTTGCCAAAGCATCATCCTTATGAATACCTCCCCGGCCCATACCCGTGTCTATTTCTATATGAACAGGCGTTTTTTTCCTTGCAGTTATGGAGAGTTCTTCTGCAAAATTCATATCTGAGATCGAAGGGGTCAACCGATACTTGATTATTGCGGGGATCTCATTTTTAAGTGAAGGGCCGAGGATAATTATACTCCCTGAAATCCCGTTCTCTCTCAGATGAACGCCTTCAAGGGCATTGGCTACACCGAAGTATTTTATCCCGGCAGCGGCCGCCACTTTTGAGATCTCAACAGCGCCATGACCGTAGGCATCTGCTTTCACGACCTGCATATATTCCACTTTTGATGAGAGTTCTCTTTTGATCGCTTGAAGATTGGAGCGGAAAATGTCGAGGTTTATCTCGAGCGCGCTCCTTTTACTCTTTTCATTCATAGGAGTTGAATGAGTAGAATTCCTTTAATTCTTTCCGCGGGCGCGGCTCAGGTTCTTCCGCCGGATACCCCACAACGATCAATTGCACGATCTTCATCGGTTCGGGAACATTAAGGAGTTCTTTTGCTTTTTCCTGCGAAAAAGAACCTATATAGCAGCTTCCCAAACCCTCTTCAATTGCTTGAAGGACCATATTCTGCATAACAAGAGATGAATCTACGATCCCTGCATTTATTCCGCAGCGCATTGTATATTCATTTTCCTTTGAAACAAGAGCTATAATGAATGAGGCCGTACCTGTGAATTCCTGGCCGTTGCAGATCTGCGGGAATTTTTTGATGAGTTCCTTGTCAGTGATTATTACAGCTTTCCATTCCTGTCTATTCTTTGCTGTTGGAGCAAGTATCCCCGCTTTCAATATCCTAAGGATCGTTTCTTCGTGAACGGTCTGTTCTCTGAATTTTCTGACACTTCTTCTTTTTATAATAACATCAAGTAATTTCCCGCTCATTGTCTATTTTTTACCTTTATCTTTGCCGTCAGAAGAACCGTCCTTATCGCTGCCGGTCTTTTTCTCATCCGAATCCTTCTTCTCATCCTTCTTCTTTGAACCGTCGTCAGATTTTCCCGTATCTTCCGATTTACTTTTGTCATCAGTTTTGCCCTTGTCTTTGTCTTCCTTTACGGTTTCCTCTGTTTTACCCTTGTCATCAGTTTTGCCCTTGTCTTTATCTTCCTTTACCGCTTCCTCTGTTTTGCCCTTGTCATCAGTTTTGTCCTTGTCTTTGTCTTCCTTTACGGCTTCCTCTGATTTGCCCTTGTCATCAGTTTTGCCCTTGTCTTTATCTTCCTTTACCGCTTCCTCTGTTT
>CALMGJ010000030.1 GCA_937863565.1 uncultured bacterium
ACGACACATTCAATGATTCCATCTACACAGTAGCACTTCAGGCCGACGGGAAAGTGCTTATCGGCGGATTATTTACAGAAGTCGGATCAGAAACCAGAAATTATATGGCCCGATTAAATTCCGATGGCTCGCTTGATGCGACGTTCGCTCCGAATATCGATGAAAGGGTATGTTCTATTTGCGTTCAAGGGAACGGCATGATACTGATAGCCGGGTATTTTTCATCAGCCGGTGGTGCACCACGGCATTGCATAGCCCGGTTGAACGAGGATGGAAGCCTTGATACGGGATTCGATCCGGATGCGAGCGGAGCGGTATTTTCCGTAGCCTGTCAAACCGACGGGCAGATCTTGATCGGCGGACAATTCACAACTATCGGTGGGACGCCCCGGAATTATATCGCCAAGTTGAACTCTGATGGAACTCTTGATACGGGGTTCGATCCGAATGCGAGTGCCGATCTGTCGTCAGTATGCATTCAACCAGACGGGAAAGTGCAATTGACCGGTTATTTTCAAACGGTCACAGGTAAAGCAAGAAATCGGGTAGCAAGGGTAAGTGCGGATAATGCGGCAGTTCAGGAGATCATCGTTTCGGAATCGGGAACGAGCGTGAGATGGATGAGAAGCGGCTCCTGCCCGGAAGTATACAATGTCACTTTTGAGGGCTCATCTAATGGAACCAGTTGGACTTCCCTTCCCGGAACGGCAATAAGAATAGACGGCGGCTGGGAACTCACAGGCCTTACGCTTCCGTTCAATGAGAACAGATTTATTAGGGCGAGAGGAAGAACGTATTGCGGGTATTACAATGGCTCTTCATCTTTGATAGAATCAGTGAAGCAGTATTATCTCTGCGAAGCATACGAGATCTCCGGGCATATTACGGATGGAACGGACCCGGTTGCGGGCGTAAGCCTGAGCATATTGAAGGACTGCATAGCCGTTAATGCGGCCGTAACGGATGACACCGGCAATTATATCCTTTCAATGCTCGCTCCGGGAGCTACTTATACAGTGATCCCGGTGAAAGATCATTATACTTTCGACCCGGTGAGCAGAACCTATACGGATCTTACGACAGACCAGAGCTCGGCGGATTTTACCGGCACGCTGGATACATGGGCTCTGGGAGGCGTGGTCACGGACGGGATGTCTCCCATGACGGGAATATCGGTGTTTTTAACCGGCGGGCTGACCGACAGCACAACGACAAGCGATACGGGGTATTTTATTTTTGCCGGTCTTCCCGCGGGCGCGACCTATAATGTAACGCCTTCGCTTCTGAACTGGACTTTCGATCCCACGGACTATACCTACGGGGAGCTCTCTTCGGATCACCTTTCCTGCGATTTTTCGGGATCGCTGAATACATGGCAGATAAGCGGGAAAGTACTGGATGAGAAATTGTACCCTATAGCCGGAGTGGAATTGAGGGAAAGCAAAGACGGAACCTCCGTTTTTACGGATTCCGGAGGCAACTATTCATTTACAATACTTGATGCCGGGTGCACATATACGATCACGCCTACCAAGGCAGGATATGTCTTTGAACCCGATCATTCGCTCATTGCCGATCTTACGGGATCACAAACTTGTGATTTCACCGGGACCCTGCTGGCCACTGCCGATTCGGTATTCGTATATCCGAACCCTGCCAGAGAATTCTTCACCTTGGACGCTCTGCCTTCGGGAGCCGAGGTCCGGCTATTCTCTTCGGACGGTTTTCTCATCGAAAAATGGAAGATGGAGGCAATATCTTCGCTCACTGTTTTTTTTGCCGATCTGACGCGCTTTAAATTCTACCGCGGACATTATATGCTGTATATTAAATTCCCGGACGGAAGTACGGCAACAAAGGCCCTGTATTATTACGGAGGCTCGAAATGAAAAAGATATTCTTATCCGCAATGATGTCGATCATGCTTTTATGCGGCGCATCCGAACTTCTCACGGCATACGACGCCTCCTATTTCTGGGGGCCTTCAAACGGCAATGCGGTTTCCGGTCTTTCTTTCAATCCTTCCATGTCGGGACTTCTGGAGCATGACCTGAATCTCCGGCTTTCGCACTTCACGGGAATATTCGAGGGTCAAGGGATATTAACGGGACTTATATCGGCCAGGATAGGAACGAAGATATCCGCACATCTCTGTTTCGCCAACTATTCAAAACCCGCTTGCGATGTTTATGACGGATCGGGGGATTTTATCGGGACTGTCGAGATCCCTTCAAGCATGAACATCAGCGGAGGTTTTACTTACAGGATAATGAGCGGCCTCTACGCCGGCCTTCAATATTCTCAATATATGAATTCGATCGCGGGTGAAGGCGGCGCGGTCCTGAATGAATCCCTCGGTCTTCTTTCCTTCGGTGTTAACTATACTTTCAAGGGATTTCTTCTGGGCCTTTCCCTGAAGAATGTAAAATTGTACGAACCGCTCGAATATGAAGGTAGTTATCCGGATATGAGCGCGATCAATTTCTCCGTGTTCAGAAGATTTCTGAAAAACGATCTCAATACGGGGCTGATATTCACGAACGTGAACGGCAGGGACAGCGGGTATCAGACAGGCCTCTCTCTGGAATACAGATTGATGAGGATGATCTATTTGCGGGCGGCTTACATTTACGGGACCCAATACATTTCAATGGCTTTTAAAGCAGGTCTCGGGATAAAATACGGGAACTTCGAGTTTGATTACACATTCTCGCCCTCGGAATTTGGCGGTCAACACTATGTCAGCTTGGGTTACGGATACGATCTTCCCGAGAAGAAGAAGAAATGGAAACCCGTCAATGAGAGCGAGAGGATACTTGTCGCCGTTCTTGATTTTGAAGCCCGGGATGTCGAGGAGAGCGAATCGGTCATCATTACTGATTATATCAGAGGTGATATGATCAATTCCGGATATTTCAAAGTCCTTGAACGGAGTGCTATAAACGCGATCCTTACTGAAGTGAACTTCCAGCAAACGGGATGTACGGATGCGGCCTGCGCAGTGGAGCTCGGGAAGATCCTTGCCGTGAGGAAGATGGTCGTAGGAAGAATATCCAAGGTAAAGGGGAAATTTTACATTACCGCGCGCCTTGTAGATGTAGAGACCTCAGAAGTTCAGGCCTCCGTATCCGTTGAAGCGACTGAAACACTGGACGGCCTGCCGCAACATATTTCCTCTTTAGTTGAGCAAATGATAGATAAGATAAGAACGAAACGAAGTGAACAGTGAAAAGAGTTGAAAGTTGAGAGTTGACAGTTGAGAGTTGACAGTTGAGAGTTGACAGTTGAGAGTTGATAATTGAGAGTTGATAATTGATAGCTCTAAGTTAAGAATAATATAAAATCAACTCGTTAACTCGAAGACGGTCCTCCGCCAAAACCACGACTGGATAAAAGATCGGAATTGCATTTTCACAGGACGCAATCGCACAATGCAAAGTAAAACGCTTTTTCTTCTTTCAAATTCATGTTTTTTGTGATAAAATAATACACAATGGAAAGAAAAATAAAGAATATCCTCAGATACAGGTTCCTGGGCAAGGAATTCATCTTTCAAACGAATTCTTTCTTCGAAGAGGCAGTGAGTTTCATCTCTGATGATCTTCCCGTGCACAGTGATCCGGTCTTCTTCACAGAAACTGAACCGGAGGAATTCTACGGCAGATTTCTGGCATACTCGGGATTGTCCATTTGGGAAGGGGATGATCAGAATTATTTCCGGCTGAAAAAGGCGCCGGACATTGATGAGAGAATAGTATTTTTTAATTGGATAAGATACAATATTGCGAAAGTATTGAAAGAAGAATACCTCTGCTTTCACGGCGCCCTTGTGCGTAAAAGCGGCCTGCTTACGGCATTTTTAGGAAAAAGCGGTTCGGGTAAGACCACGCTGTGCGAAACGCTTGGAAGAAAGGGTTATGAGATACTCACCGATGAAATGATCCTGGTCGGCGAAGAGGGA
Source organism: uncultured bacterium (assembly GCA_937863565.1). GTDB lineage: Bacteria > AUK180 > AUK180 > AUK180 > AUK180 > CALMGJ01. Next base: position 3,962 of record CALMGJ010000030.1, read on the forward strand.
TCGAGTTTCATTCCGAGAGACTTGTATATTCAGTCGCAGAACGGTTTTCAAAGCGAAGTGTTCGGATGCAAGATCGCGATCCTGAATAATGCCAGGCGGATAGAGGAACTCCCGCCGCTTGACAATATATACATCCTCTCAAAAGGCCAGGCGGGGTTTTCCAAAATACTCGAAACCGTACATCCTTTCGATTTCTATATGCCAAAGGACAATAAAAGGTTTTTCAACGAATGCCTGAAGATCCAGGGCAATTGCGTTTTTCTTGAGCTGAAAGGATATGATGAGATAAGGGAATATGCAGAAAATTTTAAATAAGATCTTCATTCAGCTCTCACTTCCCGGCTCCGACGCCGATCTCGGCTCTTTTAAGCTTGATGAAACATTCGAGAAGGGATTCTTAAGGAAGATGATGTTCCATAAGACCTGGGGCTTCATCGGTCAGAAGAAGGAGGCACTGGAAAAGTATTTTACTGCTGATCTCATAGAAACGGTGAACGGGCTTCGTGAACAGAATATAATAAAAAATGAAGTATATTCGGACTTTACGGAACACCTTGCCGAAAAGATACGGTTCATCCCGCTTAAGGGGGTATATTATCTTAAAAATATCTATAAGGACGATTATTCTCTGAGGTTCATGTCGGATATAGATATTCTCCTCAAGCTGGAAGATCTTCTTGAATGCGCGGAATTATTAAGTGCTTATGGCTTCAATGTCCCTTCCGATGCAGATATCAGGCAGGAACTTCAATTCCGCTCCCATATAACTTTGAACGGATTTCATAAGAAATTTCCCGTTTCGATAGAGCTTCATACAAGGCCTTTCGAGACGGATATCAGTATCCCCAGCTGCGCGCTTGACGATCCGTTGTTCATTTCCACTGTACATTCCGTTTTTCATTACTATACGGACCGCTTTTACCATTTCTCCGATTGGGCATACATCAAAGAAAAAACGAATGATACCCGATCGTCTGTGAAAATGCTTGAAACTTCGGGATTTTTAAAGAATTTTAAATACCTCGAAAAATTAGAGAATATATTTAAAAAAAGCGGAGAAGTACCGTATCCATTCAGGAATTTTATTGCGAAGGACCGTGTCGCAAACACTTTCGAACGCTTCTGGTTCTGGTATTTTATCGAAGGGAAGGTGAAAACGGGAAGCGGATACATCGCGCATTATCTAAAAAGGGAAAAACATGATAAGACCGATCGATCTTGTTAAAGGAAAAGTTCTGATCCTTGATCAGACCGCACTGCCGGGAAAGAAGAAATATATCACGATCTCGACTGCATCGGAAATGGCGGATGCCATTAAAACTATGAAGATAAGAGGCGCGCCGGCATTGGGGATCGCAGCTGCTTTCGGAGTATATCTTTCCGCAAGAACGAACCGGGATCTCGGTAACATCAGAGCCGACATGGAGAGATTGAGATCATCCCGCCCGACCGCGAAGAACATCTCAGCAGTTCTGAACATGATCGAAAAAAAACTTACTAAAAGCAAAGATCCCGCAAAGGATATCCTTAAAGAAGCATTGAAGATTCAGAAAGATGATATCGGCAAGTGCCTTGCGATAGGAAAATACGGGGTCCGTCTGATCAAGAACGGCTTTAAGGTGATGACATACTGCAATGCGGGAACATTGGCGACAGGCCAATATGGAACGGCTCTCTCCCCTTTATATGCGGCAAAAAAAGAGGGTATTGAATTCGAAGTATTTGTTCATGAGACCAGGCCTTATATGCAGGGTTCCCGTTTGACCGCTTGGGAACTTTCCGAAGCGGGAATAAAGAATACGCTCATCACGGACAACGCCTCCGCTTATACTCAGATCGTAAAGCAAATCGACCTCGTTATCGTCGGCGCAGACCGAGTTGCCAAAAACGGAGACATCGCAAATAAAATCGGGACATACGGCCTTGCCGTGACCGCGCGATACCATAAGATACCTTTCTACACGGCTTTTCCGGCAACGACATTTGATCCCGAATGCAATAGCGGAAACGATATTAAAATAGAGATACGGCCCGAAGAAGAGATCAGGTTCATAAAGGGGGAGAAGAACACACATGATAGAACGGCCGTATTCAATCCTTCATTCGATGTTACTCCGCGGGCTCTTATTTCGGGATACATTACGGAATACGGGTTCTTCCGGGATGTAAGGAAGATGACCGCGTTTTTTAGAGGGAAAGTTGATGATAGATCCTGAGCAGATCAAAAAGAACGTAAAAGACCTTCTTTCCGGAATACCTTCCGGCATCACTGTTGTTGCTGCCGCTAAAACAAGGACCGCTCCTGAGATCAATGCCGCAATCGAAGCGGGGATCTCCGCGATAGGGGAGAACTATTTTCAGGAGGCTGCTTCTGTTCGGCCTTTATTAAAAGGGAATTTCGAATTCCATTATATAGGGCGTATCCAGAGCAATAAGGCGAAGAGGATCGCAGGTTTGTTCGATAAGGTTCAGACACTATCCGGTTTGGGAACTGCGGAAATAATCGACAGGTATCTGAATGAAAAAGGCGAAAAAAAAGAATTCTTCATTGAAGTGAATATCGCTTCGGAAAAGAACAAATCCGGCGTGCTGCCCGACGATCTGGAGAGCTTCGCCTCCGGACTATCGGCATTTCCGGCTCTTGAAATAACCGGTCTTATGACAATGGGGCCTTTTGATGCAGGAGCAGATGAAATGAAGAGATATTTTCAAAAAGCAAAGAACCTTTTCGAAAGATTAAAAGATAAGAGCGGAACGAACATGAATATGAAATACCTTTCAATGGGGATGTCGGGAACATACCATCTGGCGATCGAATGCGGCGCGAATATGGTAAGAATAGGAACGGGAATATTCGGAGAAAGGCGGGAAGCAGTGAAGAGAGTTGAGAGTTGAAAGTTGAGAGTTGAGAGTTGGGCGAAAAGCCAAGTGAATAACGAACAGTGAAGAGTGAATAGTGAAGAGATGAAAGAGGTTAGAGGTTAGAGGATAGAGACGAGGCGCAGTGAAGAGAGTTGAGAGTTAGAATAATAAAAAATACAAATGACCCCGTTAACTCTAAAGCGTTCCTACGCTCGCAAGCTTCTTGCCAACCCGTTAACCGGAAAATAAAGCGAAGCGTTCAAATAGAGGAGTACAGATATGGGAAATGAAAGCAGGGGATCGAATTTTATGGGTAGAAGATTCATTGCATTTATCATTAATGCTCTGACCGGAACGCTTTTTGCCGGAAGTTCTTTTTTTATCCTGTATCTTTTGATAACGTTCTTCTCGCCGCAATTCGCTGCAACCGCTTTCGCCTTCCTGGCTGCAGCGGTCCTCGCGATCCTTGCCGCAGCGGTTGTATTTGCCTTGTTCAGAGGACCGAAACCCTCTCTTCCCGGTTACAGGGAGCAGGGCCTTGCCATTGTGGATGGTCAGGGAAACCCTATAGGTTTTAAAACCGCTTTTTTAAGGAATATCCTATATATCCTGTCCGCGATGCCCTTATTTATCGGACTCATATGGTGTATATTCGATAAAAACGGGCGTGGCTGGCCCGATATTGTTCTTGATACGAGAATAATAAGTTCCAGGGAAGAAAGTTCTGAGGACGAAAGGCACTGGACTCAAAAAGCGGCATTTCAGATATCTTTGGTCCTGAATATCGTCCTTATCCTCGTTCTAGTTCAGGTTTTTTTCAGGGTGGCTTCCCGGACGATCTTCTTTTATTCGTCAATAATTCTGTTTATAATAGCTTTTTTAGAGATGCTGATGTCTATTATTTTAAGATTTATCGGCCGCAAGGGCGGAAAGAAGATACGGGGCGATTACGGTTTTGGAAATGCCCTTGCCTGCATGTTCATAGCATTATTCATCTTTTCCGCATTCCCCTCCGGTCCTTCAAACACGGCGATCCTGGCTCGTGAAAGGTGTGAAAGAGAGATGTTGCAATTGGCCGGGGATATCGAACGCTTCTATGAAAATTTCGGGCGTTTACCGGATTCACTTGATGAACTTATCGAAGAAGACCTCGTGAACATTCTGCCTGAGCCCTTCCACTGTCCGGGAAAGGAATATATCTACAAGATCGATAGGAAGAGGAGTGGTGACCGCTTCATGATCCTGCATCCCTGTCCGGAAAAAATGATGAAAGAAACGGGGTTTCTCGGCGCACCGAAGAGATGCACGGAACTATTGTTCATACAGGACAGGGGAATAATTGTGAACTGCGGCTCTGAAATGCCGGGAAAATGAAACGTTTCTTCTCGAAGTGTTTTGCTCTAAGGTTCAGCTTGATCTTGAATAGGGATATTACCGCTTAAAGCATACTTCTCACAGAAAACTTAAAAATATGTTCTTCTTGGAAAAAACCTGCCGGCCTCGAAGTAAAAAATTTGACTTATGAACCATTTTTATATATAATACTAAAAATACTATAGGGGGATGAGATGGCTGAAGAGCTCGATAAACTTCTTGCCGAATTGAACAGCAATCCTTCGCCGAAAGCATATTCGACGGTGATCGACTATTACCGGAGGGATGGAGACCACGAAAATGCCCTGAAATACGCGGATAAATGCCTCGAAGAATTTCCTGACGATCTCAAGATCCTTCTTCTGAAAGGGAAAATCCTTATGGATACCGATGATATTTCCGCTGCAAAAGAGATTTACGAGGGAATACTGAAGGGAAAACCAACGCATTATATGGCCAATCAGCAATTTGCCAAGATCTGCCGTATCGAAAAGAATTATGAAACAGCTTTAAAGCACCTGCAGATACTTCACGACGAGAACCCTGATGACGAGATTGTCGAGGAGGAGATCAAAAACGTAAAAACCCTGTTAAAAGAAGCTCCGTCGGACGCTGAAATATATACCGTCTCAAATGCCCGTTTATACGAGTCCAAAGGGGATAAAAAGAAGGCGGATGAGATCCTTCGGAAGATTCTGGAAAATGATCCGGGGAATAAAGAAGCAAAAGCAGCACTGACCAAGCTTGAAAATCCCGAGGAAACACCTTCACGTGCGGGGGAAGTTGAAGATAAATTCGCAGATCTCTTTGAAGAGGGAGAAACTCCGGATGAGATCGGCGGAACCGAGGAAGCCTTCGAGAAGGATATATTCAGCGAACCTGAAGAAAAGAAAGAGGGATCGGACGCATTTGGAGATATCTTCGGCAGTGAGGAGAAAGAAGCAAAGAAAGAGGAATCTCTGGACGATATTTTCGGCGAATCCGCTAAGGAAGAAGTTAAGGACGAGTTCGGTGATATCTTTGCCTCCGGAAGCGAAACTGAAAAGAAGGAAGAACCGGCCGGCTCCATAGGCGACATTTTCAAGGAGTCGGAAGGCGGTGAAAAGAGCGAAGAAGCAAAAGAGGACTTCGACATTTTCGGTTCAGAGGAACCCGCCAAAGAAACCAAGAAGGAAGATTCTCTTGATGATATATTCGGTTCGGAAGAACCTGCTAAAGAAGAAAAAGACGAATTCGGCGATATTTTCGGAGAAGGGACCGAAGCGAAAACCGAGGCCTACGAAAAACCTAAAGAAGAAGAGGATATCTTCGGCGAACCTGCTCCGAAAGAAGAAAAAGAAGAAGATATTTTCGAAACGGAAGAGAAACCTAAGGAAGAAGAAGTATTCGAGATAACGGCCAAAGAAGAATCTGCTGCCGAGGAACCTCAGAAGGAGGAAGAAAAAGCACCGGTCGAAGATATTTTCGCCATATCCGAGTCCAAAGAGGAAGAGACTTTCGACGATACGAAACCTCAACCACTTCTCGGCGGGGACGAACAGGTTGGCGAGAGCATAGACAATATCTTTTCAAATATCCAGGATGAGGCAAAAGAAGAAGAACCCGAATCGGAAGAAACGATCATTTATTCCCCGGGCGCTATACCCAAGACCGCAAAGGAAGATACTCCTCAAGAGGAAGCAGTCCCGGGAACACCCGAGGAAGCAGTCCCGGAAACACCCGAGGAAGCAGTCCCGGAAACACCCGAGGAAGCAGTCCCGGGAATACCCGAGGAAGCCGTCCCGGTAATGCCCGAGGAAAAAGAGAAGGGATCGGATATAGAGGATATTCTGAACGCTGCTCCCCCCGCTCAGGAAGCCGAAGATACGATAGTCGCACCCCCGCCTCCCGAGCCTGAAGCTGAACCGGTGCCAGTTGCGGAGGAACCTGCTCCGGAACCGGAACCCGAGGAACCTGTTATTATTGATGAACCTGTTCCGCCTGTAGTTGCAGGATCAATACAGGAAACAAAACCCGGGGCCCAGGTCTTTGCCGCTTCCGCCGCGCCGATCCCCTTGTATCTTGTAAATAAGATCGAAGGGAAACTCGATACGATAGACGCTTTCCTGGACAAGATGCTCGGTTTTGAGGGAATAAACAGAGTCCTGGTCGTTTCGGAGGACGGTCTTCTGATCGCCGGAAAATCAAAAGAAGAAAATATCGATAACAATAAATTCGCCGCGCTGTTCGCTGAATTAATGAAAAAAGCAGGGGAGGTATCCGATATCCTCGGTACAGGAAAACCCGGAGCTTCATATATAGATCTTGCCGGTAAGGGAATGCATTTCATCAAAGATGATTACGGCTATATGATCTTTGAAGCTGACGAGTTCATTGCTACTCAATCGCTAATACCGTTCATGAAATACGTATCCGGGAAAGTTAAAGAGAATGGAATACTTTGAAAGGCGCCTGGAGATCCTCCGCGCCGAATATCCTGACTCCGTAATTCTATTTCGGGACAATATTTCCCGAATATATCTTACGGGTTTCCGGTCTAGCGACGATGCCGACGGAATTCTCGCTGTTTTTCCCGATGAAGCTCAGTTCTACATTGACTCAAGGTATACTGAGGATGCCGAGGGAAGTGTGAGATCGGCAGATGTTATTCTTGCCAAATCTTACAAGGAAGTGTACGTACGCATTTTCGAAGCAGCTTCACAGAAGGGGCTGAAGACATTCATTTTCGACGGCACGAAAACTGACTATGAGACATTCAGGATTCTGAAAAAAATCCGCGGCGGTCTTAAAATGAGATCTGTCCCCGGCATTCTTTCGGAACAACGGGCCGTAAAGACGGAAAGAGAGATCGCGCTGATATCCAAAGCCGTTGAAATTTCCGAGAAAGCCCTGTCCGAAACTTTGCCTCTGATAAAGCCGGGTGTATCGGAAAAGGACATTCAAACAGAGCTCGAATACCGGATAAAAATGAACGGAGGCACGGGGCCCTCTTTTGAAACGATCCTGCTTTTCGGGCCGAGGTCCTCGCTGCCGCACGGAGTTCCCTCGCATCAGGTGAAATGCAAAGACAAGGATATCGTCCTGATCGACTACGGAGTATCGTACGAGAACTATATCTCGGACATCACACGGACATTTTTCGTAGGCACCCCTTCCGATAGAATGAAACAGGTCTATCTCACTGTGCTCAGGGCTAATCAGAAGGTTCTTGAAAAATCGCGTGAGGGAATGATGATCAAGAGGGTGGACGCTCTTGCCCGCAAAGAGATAGAAAAAGCAGGATACGGAGATAAATTTATTCACAGTCTCGGGCACGGGATCGGACTGGAAGTCCATGAAGCGCCACTCGTTTCCTTTAAGGCGCTAAGAGGGAGGCTCAAGGTTAACAATGTGTTCACTGACGAACCCGGGATCTATCTGCCGGGTGAATTCGGCGTCCGCATTGAAGATGATATATTGATCACCGAAACCGGTGCGGTGAACCTTTCATCCGGCATCTCAAAAGAACTTACTGTGCTTTGATGAGGTATAACGATGACGCTTTCAAATGATCTGAAGAACGGCATGATACTGGAAATCGATAAAACACTCTACACTGTCGTAGAATTCCAGCATTTCAAGCCGGGAAAGGGCGGAGCTTTCGTAAGGACGAAACTGAAGAATCTTCTTTCGGGGAATGTTGTGGAAAAAACTTTCCGATCCGGCGAGAAAGTTAATGAGCAGAGAATTGAAAGAAGGGATCTTGAGTATTCATACCATGACGGGTCGCACTATGTCTTCTTGGATCCTCAAACCTTTGAGCAGACTGAGATCGGCGAAGAACTTCTGGGCAATACCGTAAACTATATGAAGGAAGGCATCGCCATTACTGCGCTTTTCTTCGAAGGACGCATACTTACGATCGAACCGCCTACTTTTGTGATCCTTAAGGTCACATCAACGCCCCCCGGCGTCAGGGGCAATACCGTAACGGGGGCCACGAAAACCGCTACTTTAGAAACAGGCCTAGTAATAAATGTGCCTCTTTTCATTGACGAGAACGACAATGTAAAAGTGGACACGAGAACGAATTCCTATGTTGAAAGAGTATAAAGGGGAGTTGAATGAATATTGAACAGATCGAGAAGTTGATCAAGATCCTTAAAGAATCCGACATCAGCGAGATAGTGGTCGAAGAGGGGAACGGTGTTAAAATCCATCTCAAGAGGGATTTTCTGAACGGTCAAACAGTTGTGCGGACCGTTGAATCGGCCGCAGCGTCTTCCGCCTTGACCGTAGTGCCGCCGTCGCCGGCCCCCGTTCAGGAAAAACCGAAGAATCATATCTGCGCGAAGATGCCCGGCACTTTCTACAGATCCCCGTCGCCTCAATCGCCTCCCTATGTTCAGGAAGGGGATATCGTGAACGAGAATACGGTAATATGCATTATCGAAGCTATGAAGATATTCAATGAGATAAAGGCGGGTGTTAAAGGCCGCATCGTTAAAGTGCTTGTGGAGAACGGCGAGGGCATTGAATATAATCAGCCGCTCTTCGAAATTGAAAATACCTAAAACGAGGGAATCAAATGGAAGAAGAAAAAAAGAAAAAGAACGTGAATCCCGAGGATCTTTTCGCCGAGTTCATTAAGGATAATCCTTTGAAAAAGGGCGAAGCAAAAGAAGCTGCTCCCGAAGAGAAGGCGGAAGAGATACCAACCCTCAACAAGGAAGAAAAGGGCAAGCTGCTCGAAGAAGAAGAAGAAGACCTCATGAGATCAGGCGAGGTGGATACTTATGAAGACGAGGAATTGAAGATCCTTGCAGGCTTTCTTCAGGACAGATTCCTTATTTCCACTTCAATCGAGAAAGGTTTCAAACCGTTCCTTTTCAGGTCTAAGCTTGCAAGGATAATCTGCAATGTCATCTTCGAATTCTATGACAGCAAAAGGGAAGACGCTACGATCGATTACGAAACGATAAAGAATGAGCTTATTTCCCGAAATTACTACAGCATCGAGATGCAGAAACTCTATACGAAGCTCAAAGGCATCGATTCTCCTCAACTTTCCCAGATCATGACCTTCATCGATATTCTGAAGATGCGCGCGGGAAAGGATAAACTGAAGGAAGTGAGAGATAAAATAGAGGATTATCTTACTTCCGTGGATCCCGACAAAGGCGATGTGGCGGATTTCTCGGGTAAACTCGGGCATCAGTTGATATCGCTTCAGAAAATGCAGTTCCACGAGGTCATTCTTCCCATGAAATACAACCTTTACGAACTGGAAAGCGAGATCAGGAACAGGAAGGAGGATATCGCCGAAGGTATAATGGGTTATTCCGTTAAACCGTTCAATACTCTGAATAAAGCGCTTTCCGGCCTCAGGAAAGGTTTCTATTACGGACTCGGCGGCGCTCCCCGCCGCGGTAAAACGAACTTCTCTCTGGCCATTGCTACGCACACATCCGCACAGAACAAGATCCCCGTCCTGTTCTATTCATGGGAACAGACGAAAAGGGTTCTGACCCTGAGGATCCTTTCCAAGGAGAGCTTCATCAACCCGAATATCCTTCAAACGAAAAATATTATGGAAGACAAGATCATCAAGAATAAATTCATAAAGGGCTGGCACGCTACCGAAGCCTATATGAATTATATCTTTCTCATTGAAGGAGGAATGAAAGACAATTTCGAACGTATCGAATCTCATGCGTACAATGTCATGCACGAGTTCGAAACGGATGAAATATCCATCTTCATAGACTACCTGCAGAAGATGCCCCTGGAATCTCATATTACTGACCCGCAAACAAGGATCAACCGTATCTCCACAGGCCTTTCAGAACTGTCACTCTCGCTGAATTGCCCGATCTGGGCCATAACATCCCTGGACAGGGAAGGCTGCAAACTGGACGAGAAGGAAAGTTACGAACGGCCCACAATGCATAATACTACGGGTTCCGGGGATATCGAATACGACCTTGACGTGGGTATGATACTGACCAAGGACTGGAGTGATTCACAGGAGCTTACTCAGCAGTTGAGAGAGATCGCAAAAGCCAAGAACATACCTGCGAACAATATTCCCAAGATCGATGTTTTGAATCTCTTCATCGATAAGAACCGGGACGCGCCTCCGGGCCTCTCGAACATCGTTCAATATCTCTTCTTCATCGAGATCAACAAACATATCGAGATCGGCTTCAAGAATGTCGAGGAAACGCACACTTATGCGAAAGTTCAGAATATAATCAAGAAACTGATCAAAAGCCGCATCCTCTGGAGCGAATATGCTCATCTCCTTCAGGAATACAATACGATGAAGATAGAGGGCTTTGAATAACAGGCCATATGGATAAGATCAAAAAAGTACTCATCGCTAACCGCGGTGAGATCGCCTTAAGGATCATCAGAAGCTGCAAGGACCTGCACATACCTACGGTCGCGGTGTTCTCAACCGCCGATGAGAAATCCTCTCATGTGGCATTTGCCGACGAATCCATCTGCATAGGCCCTCCTTCCCCGAAGGAAAGTTATCTGAAGATCCCCTCCATCATTACTGCCGCAGAGATCTCAGGTGCCAATGCCATTCATCCCGGATACGGTTTTCTGGCAGAGAATGAAGAATTCGCAAGGATATGCAAGGAGAGCAACATCATCTTCATCGGCCCTTCGGCGGACATTATTGCCCTGATGGGCAATAAAACGGAGGCGCGGAAAACGATGAAGAAGGTCGGCGTTCCCGTTGTGCCGGGAAGTGCCGGAGACCTTACATCATTTGAGGAGCTTAGTTCGATCGTAAAGAAGATAAAATACCCCGTTATCATCAAGGCGACTTCGGGCGGCGGGGGAAAGGGCATGCGCATCGTTAAAAAGGAGGAGTACCTGAAGAACAGCTTTGAGATGGCCCAAGCCGAAGCAAAGAACGCCTTCAATGATCCTTCCGTTTATGTGGAAAAATACATAGAGAATCCCCATCATATTGAAGTCCAGATGCTGGGAGATCACTACGGTAATGTGCTCCATTTCGGGGAAAGGGATTGCTCCATCCAAAGGAAGCATCAGAAGATCATCGAAGAATCGCCATCTCCCATATTGGACGACGAGAAGCGTAAAGCGCTGTTCGATGCTGCTATTAAAGCCTGCCGTGCTGTCAACTACAATTCCGCGGGTACCATCGAATTCATCGTCGATAATGACCTCAATTTCTATTTCATGGAAATGAATACGAGAATACAGGTGGAACATACCGTATCGGAGATGCGTTCAGGTATCGATCTCGTGCTCAGGCAGATCAGAATATCGGATGAGGAAAGGCTCAATTTCAGGCAGAAGGACCTCAAGATCAAAGGGCACGCTATCGAAGTGCGCATAAATGCCGAGGATCCCGACAATAATTTCGCACCTTCTCCCGGAAAGATAACTAATCTGAACATACCTGGCGGCTTCGGCATCCGAGTGGATTCGTTCATCTATCCGGATTATATCATTTCCCCTTATTACGATTCCATGGTGGCCAAACTGATCGTTTATGCCGAAACAAGGTTCATGGCGATCAACCGCCTTAACCGTGCTCTGGACGAATTCTATGTGGACGGGATCACGACGAACATTAAATTCCTGAAAGAGATCATAAATACCGATGCTTTCAGAAAAGGAGAATATAACACTCACTTTGTAGAGGAGTTTTTATCATCGAAAAAATAGCCTTTGTGGTCATTATTGCCGCGGCTGCGGTTTTTTTTTTCGCTACAAGAAGACGCGGCATACGGAAAAAGGATACAAAAGCGTTCGTCATATCGGAAGAGTATTATCTTGAGGACGGAGATATATTCATGCTTGTGCTTGAACACCTGACCGAGAACAAGAAGCTGCCTTACGGCGTTAGCGAGAACGCTTTTTACAAGTACCTGTTCAGATTTAAAAAGAACCGTCCCGATCTTGTAAGGAAATATTTCGAAAAGCTCTCCGACGTGATCGAGATCATCCCGGTTTCCGACGAAAGATCTAAACAGCACTTCCTGGATTACTATTTCCGTGCGGAATTCTCCGAATTCAAGGAGTTCTGGGATCTCTTAAAAAGCCCTCACCCGCCTTTCAATTTTTCCGATGAGGACGCGATCTCGAGTTATTTCGGGATACGCCTGAAAAATCTTAAAAAGGAGGATTTTTCATCTTTTTCCGAAGCTGAGATGCAGTTCTATCAGGAGAACGCTAAAGAATACGAGAACAGGACCAATATGATCAAACTCGGCGATATGTTCATGGAGAAGAAAAAATACGCGGATGCGCTCATATATTACCGCAAAGTGATCGAAATGCCTCAGGAACAGGACAGGCCTTATAAAAGTACTATCCGGAAACTTGCCGAGATCCATGAGGTGCTCGGCAACATTTCTCTCAATCTTTATTATCTTACGCTGCTCCACTACATTGACAGGTCCCACAAACTTGCCGAAGACGATTTTAAACGGGCATTGAAAAACCACCACCTCAGCAGTTATTATGCGGAAATGATGGAGAAGATCAAGGACGGTGAGAAGGTTTTCACCGACTATGTTAAAGAGATCTTCGCGAACCGCAATATCAGAATAAGTTAAGAGGTTAATATGGCACTAAAATTAGGAGAACTCCTCGTTATTAACGGGATAATCTCGAAACAACAACTCATGGAAGCGTTGAAAATGCAAAAAGAGACCGGGAAAAAGATCGGTTCGATCCTTGTCGAACTGGGTTTCATTCCCGAAGAGATACTCTTGAAGTTTTTAACGGATAAGTTTGGCGTTTCAACGATAGACCTTAACAATTTCCATATCCCGGACACTGTTCTAGCCCTTCTCCCGGCGGATTTCTGCAGGATCAATAACGTTATACCTGTTGATAAATACGCGGGTAATATTTCTGTGGTCATGCTTGATCCCTTTGATGAGGAAGTGAAGGAAAAGATCATGTCCATCACCGGTTTGAAGATAGAGCCGCTAGTGACCTCCGAGCATTCGCTTAGAAAAGCCATACAGAAACATTTTCCTCCGCCTTCCAGCGACAGTGAATATAAAACCGAGATAAACTACGGCGGGTCCTCGGCTCCCGCCGCATCCGGCGGTGATGACATTGATTCGATACTCGGCTTTGATAAACCCAAACCAGTTCAGCAAACTCCTCCTCCCGTTCAGCAGCAACAGCAATTCATTCAACCCCAGCAAAAAACTCAGGCGCCCAGACCTCAGAGCAATCCCACGTTTCTCGAGGAGAGCGTGATCTCTCCGGAAGTGGAGAAACTGGAGAAACAGAACCGCATCTTAAAGGGTAAACTCGAGGAACTGAAAGAGGATATCAATAAAATTTTGCAAAGGTTTGCAGATATCAGGGATGCCGTTTCCAAACGCTTCAAGGTGATGGACGAGTATTATAAAAAACTAAAACCCGTAGAAGGCACATACGATACCTTTCTGAACGGGATGAAGGATTTTTACGCAAAATACAACGGCATTCTCGAGGAGATCAAACAGATCAAAGTATCCATTTCAAGCGAAAAGAAAGACCTTACTATGGTGGTTAATACGCTGAATCAGGATAAGGCTAAACTGAAAGCGATCAAGGATGAATACGAAAGGATAGGGAATCTCGTTGAGGAAGAACGCAAGAAGATCACCTCTTCTATCAAGGATAAACAATTGAAAGCGCTTATTAATTCCCGTCTTTTCAAGGAAACCTACCAAGGGGAGGATATCGAGGCCTTGAAGCAGGAAGCGAAAAAATTCTACGGTCAGAGCATCCTGATGAGGAATATTTTCATAGGGCTGATCGTTGTGGCGCTTGCGGCCAATGTATTCCTGATAATGACAGGCGGCTTTCCTCCGGGTCCGAAAAAGGAACCCGTGAAGAAAGAGGAGCCTGCGCCGAAACCGGCACCTGTGGAAGAACCTAAGAAAGAAACGGCCCCTGAAACGAAAACGGTTATGGTCTCCGTTGAAGAACCGAAACCGGAACCTGCCCCCGAAGTGAAACCGGAACCGGCTCCCGAACCGAAACCCGAACCCAAACCCGCGCCGAAACCGGAACCCAAGCCGGAACCGAAACCCGAACCCAAACCCGCGCCGAAACCCGCTCCGAAACCGGCGCCGAAACCGAAGGAATACGAGTATTCAGTGAAGATATTCGCTTCTGCATCAAGGGAAGACGTGGACTATATCAAGATCGAAATGCAGGGAATGGGCATATCTAAACTCGTTCTGAAATCCGGCGGCGGTCAGTATATACTTTACTCCGGACCTTATTCGAGCAAACCCGAAGCACAGAAGGTCGCAAACCTGATACAGGAGATAGGTTATACTCCGAGCATTACTCAGTCAGAAAAATAGTGAGAAAGCTCGCCGTTATCATATTCGTGCTTAGTGCGGTCGCTGCATTTTCCGCAAATTCGTGGACCGTGATGGTCTTCCTTAACGGTGATAATAATCTTGAAAGTTACGCCGTAGATGATTTTCTTGAAATCTCCGGCAGCGAGATCGATTCGTCCGTTGCCAGTATCGTGGTCCAATTCGACAGGATATCCGGGTACGATACGCGATATGACAACTGGACGACCGCGAAGATATTCAATGTTCATTCCAAGAGCATGGCGCCCTCTTCTTCCAATGCCAGCTCGGATCTGGGAGAAGTGAACATGGGAAGCCCTGAGGTCCTTTCTGATTTCATAATAAATTCCATTGTCTCTTTTCCTGCTGACAGATACGCTCTTGTGCTTTGGGATCACGGCAATTCCTGGTACCGTTCAATGAAAGCATTGGATATCAGCATTGACGATACGAACGGGTACGATTCCATATCAGTAGGGGGCGGGGAATTAAGAAACGCTCTTGCCTCCGCCTTTGAAGTTACGGAAAAAGTTCTGGATATCATGCTCATAGATGCTTGTCTTTCCCAGACGCTCACACTATCCGGAGAAGTGCAAGGCTATGTTTCATATGTTCTGGCAAGTGAAGATTTCGTCCCGGGCGAAGGCCTTGACTATACGGAATTCCTGAACCATATTTTCTCCTCTTCGGGAGCTATCGGCGCAGAATCCCTCGGGACTGCCGCGGTCACGGATTACTGGACGGATTATATGTTAGGTCCCGATAATACGTTTTCACTTTTAAACCTGTCCTATTTTACGCCATTCATGACGGAGTTCGAGACTTTGACCCAGCAATTCATCGCCATGTCGAGTTACGGCTACAGAAAATTCGTGATTGAGACCCTTGAGAGTTTTGTTTTTGACGGATATGAAAAGAACGCGGATCTTGGAGGATTTCTGGAAGAAGTGTCAACGGGCGGCGATTATACGGGAACGACCGCGGAACTGGCCGGAGCTGCCTTGGAAGCATACGGCAACATGGTCGTTTCGGCTTCAGGGCATCTCAAGGACTATTATGCTTCAGGCGGTGATGCCACCGGCGTGACCATATATTTCGGGAACGACACATCCTATTCTGCGAGCAGGCTTTCAACTCTTTATTCGTGGGATGACTTTCTATTCTCTGAGGCGGAGAAGAACCCGTATGCATTTTTTCCCAATCCGTCAGGGGAGGAATACGTATACCTCGGCGGCCTTTTAAACGGAGATATCCTGAGCATATATACTATTGACGGGGAACTCCTCTACTTCAATGACCGGATCACGGATCTTGTTGAGAAGATCGATATTAAAGATTACCCTTCAGGCGTTTACGTGGCGCTCATCGTCTCCCCGGAGAACGGTATCGTCCACAGAAAGTTTGCCAAAGTGAGATGACCAATGAAAAGAACATTCCTTTTTTCGAAGATCCATTTAGCATGCGTTACAGCAGCCAAGGTGGATTATGAGGGCAGTATCACGATCGATAAGGAGCTCATGCGGGCGGCCGGCATAGCACCGTACGAGAAAGTACTTGTAGCGAATACTGCCAACGGCAACCGCTTCGAAACCTATGCGATCACCGGCGGCCCGGGCGAGATCATGCTGAACGGCGCAACGGCATTCTTGGGCAAACCGGGTGACCGCGTGATAATCTTCGCGTTCTGCCAGCTCGATCCGGGGGAGCAATCCGCGCATAAACCCGTTAAGGTGTTCGTTGACGGTGAGAACCGGATAACGAGGATAGAATAGGAGAGGAAGATGATCAGGGATTTCAAGGAATTAAAGAAAGTGATAAAGGGTTCTCCGGAAAAACATACCATAGCCCTGATAGCCGCTCACGATAAAGAACCCCTTGCGGCGATCTCTCGCGCCGTTCGGGAGAGATTATGCCGCGCAATTCTGATAGGGAACGAGAATAAGATCAAGGAGATACTGAAGGAATTGAAAATTGACCCGCGTATATTCATGATCGAAAATTCAACTCAAGATCCGGAGTCGTTATTAAAAGGTGTGCAGGCTGTCAAGGAGAACCGGGCTGATATTCTGATGAAAGGGCTTGTTCCCACTCCCGATTTCATGAAAGCCATTCTGGCTAAGGAAGCCGAATTAAGAACGGGACGTCTGATCTCGCATCTATTCATATTCGAGAACCGGTTTTCCCGTAAGCTTACGATATTGACGGACGGCGGAATGGTCCCTTATCCCGACTATCAGGAGAAGTGCCAGATCCTGGAGAACGGAGTCCTATTTGCCCGCAAGATGCGGTTAGAAAAGATCAAGATATCGATGATCTCGGCCAGCGAGAAACCTACGGATAAAATACCCTCAACGATCGACTTCGATAAAATGAAAAAAGAGATCACATATCCTGACGCAGTGCTAGGAGGGCCATATGGGATAGATGTCGCCATCTCCCGCGCTTCCGCCGTCCATAAAGGCATAGAAAGTGAAACGGCCGGCGATTCGGATATATGGCTGATGCCGAATATCGAGGCGGGCAATATGGCGGCGAAATCGATCCTCTATTTCGGGCATACGAAAAGCGGAGGGATCATGACCGGTGTCCGCGTACCGGTGATACTGCTTTCCAGAGCGGACGATGCAGCAACAAAATACAATTCGATTATGCTGGGAATACTCTCAGCAGGGAGTTAATATGAGAAGGATCCTTTTTGGGGTTATGGCAGCGATCTTCATGATATGGAGTTCAGGCGTTTACTGCCTTGGCAGCAGCAAGGACATCAAACTGGCGGAACCTTCGATCGCAAATACAGAGAACGGAACTGTTGCCGATACTGAAGTTAAAACACAAGAACCTGTTAAGACGGAGAAAAAGGCGGAAGAAATCAAGGATCAAGGAAAGGGTAAAGACCAGAAAAAGGACGATGTCCCCGATATCCCCGCAGAATGGGGCAAACTGATCAATGCGGAGCTCGTAAAGGACACAGGCTATCTTGTAATGTATTTCCAGGATGAACAGATGAAGATCAGAGTGGCGATATTCGAAATGGGAAAGAAAGTCAAGCTGTACAAGCTGGTAGTCTTCGAAAGAGGCACAGAAGAGATAGAAAAAACCCAATAGATGGACAGGATAATAGAATTTCTTTCCTCGAAAGGGCTGATGCCCGAAACGATCGTTGCCGTAATATCAATGCTTCCCGTATTCGAACTGAGAGGAGGCATTCCTGTCGGGATCCTGGCCTTTAAAATGGGCATGCTTCATACTGCCGTTTATTCGATACTGGGAAATCTTATCCCATTGCCTTTCATACTGGAATTCTTCAAACCTGTCAGTGAATTCTTCGAGAGGACGAACAGGGGTAATAATTTCATCGCATATCTGAGGCGCCGGGCTGCTTCACGATCAAAGATCGTTGAAAAGTGGGGCTATATCGGTCTTATGCTCTTCGTTGCCATCCCATTGCCCGGGTCCGGCCTATGGACGGGTTCGCTCATTGCATTTTTTCTGAATATGTCGCCTAAAAAGGCTTTCGTATACATCGTGTTTGGTGTTCTGATCGCGGCAATCGCAGTTCTGCTGTTGACTTACTTGATAAAGATTGGTATAATACAAAATACCGGAATATTTGTGAAAAAAGTCGGGGTGTAGCGCAGTGGCTAGCGCGCTTGGTTCGGGACCAAGAAGTCGCTGGTTCAAATCCAGCCACCCCGACCATTTTAAAAATGGAGAAGAGTATGTATAAGGTAATCGCGGTAATCGGCAACAGTGTCCCTCTTGAGGAATATGAAACAATAGCATATGAACTGGGCGGCCTGATCGCCGAGAGGAACTGGGTGCTCATGACGGGCGGCCTGGGCGGCGTTATGGAAAAGGCCTGCAAGGGTGCCAAAGAAAAGAAGGGACTGACGATAGGCATTCTTCCAGGTGCCGATAAAAAGGAAGCGAATAAATACGTGGATATTCCGGTGATAACGGCTATGCAGCAGGCTCGCAATGCGATAATCGTTCGCAGCGCGGATGTGATCGTAGCCGTCGGCGGAGGGCTTGGTACGCTTTCCGAAATAGCCATGGCCCTGAAGATAAACAAACCCGTGATCACGGTAAGTTCCTGGGATGTTGACGATAAGCTCATCAAGGCCCACGACGCTCAATCCGCGGTGGATGAGATCGAGAAGATCCTCTCAAAGAAATAGTGACAAAAAGATTATTATTTGCAGCATTAACGGCATTTTTCGCCTCTTGTTCATTTATCGGCAGATCCTGTCTTCAGGAAGCAGAACCTGTTCATCCGGCAGAAGACCAGCCTGCCTCTTATGAACTGCATACTGTAAAAAAGGGAGAGACGCTCTACGGCTTGAGCAGGAAATACGGCGTGCCTCTCGAGCAGATCGCCGAGCTCAACGGGATAGAGGATGCATCCCGCATCGCAGCGGGTGCGGAATTGAAGATCCCCGGTATTTCGAAGAAAAAGAAGCAAACGGTACCTGTTCCTGTTCCCGGGAACACGAATGGCGAGAACTCACCGGGAGGGACCTTTCTTGAATCCTGGCCGCTGGAGACCGCAGCTAGGGACAAGGTCGTAAGGAAGTTCGGAAGGATATACGATCCCGTTCTGCAGGTGTTCACGAACAATAACGGCATAGATATCAATGCGGGCGATTCCGCCGTGCTGGCGGTGGCGGAAGGTGAAATAGCCTATTTCGATTTCATTAAAGGTCTGGGGACCGTTATCGGCATTAAATTAAAAGACGAGTACTACGCATTTTATTCACCGCTTTACAAGATCGATGTGTCCAAAGACCAGAAGGTGAAGAAAGGGTCTCTTCTGGGATATGCCCAGTCCGGGATACTCCATTTCGAAATACGAAAAGGCTCCTCCCCTCTAAATCCTCTTTTGTTCCTTCCGTAGGCGCCATGAATTTCCAGGATGTTCTTTTCAAATTATTCCTTAAGGAAATAAGGGAATATGACCGCCTTACCCCGGAACAGGAAAAGAGCATATTCGGCGAATACTCCGTATCGCATGACGATAAACTTAAGAAAAAACTTATCCTTCATAATATGAGGCTCGTTATCGCGCTTGCCGTAAAATACTTCGGAAAACCCGGGATCAGCAAATTGGATATAGTTTCGGAAGGAGTACTCGGCCTTTCGACCGCCATCCAGCATTTTGATCCGGCAAAGAATTGCCGTTTTTCGACATATGCCGTTTTCTGGATCGAGGCTTATATTGAAAAATACATCTACGAGAATATGCGCATCGTGAGGATCCCTCAGAATGTTCTAGAAGCAAGGTTGAGGATCATCGAATTCAAAAGGAATTTCCTGTCCACGGAGGGAAGAACGCCTAATGTGTCCGAGATAGCCGAACACTTTGGGACGAGCGAGGATAAGATCATGAAAACATACGACCTCCCCGGCGAATTCTCTACCGATTGGCAGCCGGACGAGGATTCGGATGATTTCATCAATTATCTGAAGGACATTGAAAGCGGATTTTATGATGATGATCCTCTTAAAAAAGAGAAAGTAAGAACATTGAAGGGGATCATCACCGGCCTTAAGGAGAACTACAGAACTGCGCTGATGCTGAGATTCAGTCTTGACGATGACGGGCTTCCGCGCACTTTCGAGGAAGTCGGCCAGATCATGGGGCTTACTAAGGAACGCGTAAGGCAATTGATCAATAAGGGCATTGAGATGATCAGAAGACAATACTATAATAATAAGGAGTGGCTCATGGAAGATCTGAAAAGTTATATCAGGGATGTTCCTGATTTCCCGAAACCCGGGATCGTTTTTAAGGATATTACGACTCTGGTCAAGAATCCTGCTGCGCTCAAGATGGCCATCGATGAAATGAAGAAGAAGACTAACAAACTTCATTTCAATAAGATCGCCGGAATCGAATCGAGAGGTTTTATTTTCGGTTCGATCCTCGCCTATAAACTCAATATACCGTTCGTTCCGGTAAGGAAAAAGGGGAAATTACCCGCGGATACGGTTAGTGAAACATACTCTCTGGAATACGGCACCGATACACTTGAAATGCACCGGGATGCGATAAGCGAGAAGGACAGATTCCTGATCGTAGATGATCTTCTGGCGACCGGAGGCACGGTCTCCGCAGTAAGAAAGATGATAGAAAAGAACGGAGCCGCGGTTGAAGGTGCATTATTCCTGATTGAACTCGATTTTCTTGAAGGCAGAAAACAGCTTGACAATTTAAAGATTTTTTCTATAATAAACTATTAGAAGAAGATGCCCTGGTAGCTCAGTGGATAGAGCGACGGATTCCTAATCCGCAGGTCAGAGGTTCAACTCCTCTCCAGGGTATGCTTTTTCATGTCTTCATTCTCTTTTTCTGTGTCGCGGGGAACAGCACATTGTTGAGTATCAGACGGTATCCCGGCGAGTTCCTGTAAAATTGGACATTAACGGGCGGGTCCCCGATCTTATGGGCGAAATCTTCGGGATCGTGTCCTCCGTAATATGTGCAGAAACCTTTTCCGTATCCCGTATAAACGTATTTAGCCCTTTTCAGGTCTTTCAGAAAGCCCATTATCACGACCGTATCTTTAATGAATCTCATATCGAAAGTGGATGTTTGTCCCATAAATCCGTGGATCAGTTTTGCATGATTCTGGCACAGCATCGTAGGTATCGGGTCCTGCTTTGCGGAGAAATCGAACAGGAAAAAATCTTCTTTTCCGCTTTGAGGGGTCGCCGAATAATCTGAAATGTCGATATTCGAGAATTCGTAAATATCCGGATTTTCAACAATATTGAATCCCGTGAACACAAAAGGCAAAGACAGATCAAGGCGGTTCTTATAATCACCGGCGACCGGTGTGCCGTCGAATTCCTGCGGAACGATATCGGTATGCACTGCGCTAAGCGCGATATCAAGCGAATCCGTTGCTGAACACATTGCGAATAGGAAACCGCCCTCCGAAACAAAGGAAGCGATCCTGGCTGAAACATCGCGGAACATCTCCCGCACGCTGTCATAGCCCTTTTCCTTTGCCTTTCGATTGAGCCAGTTCCTGTGATCGATGTACCATTTGGCTGTTTTATAGGCTCCATAGAATTTCCCGAACTGGCCCGTGAAATCTTCATGGTGAAGATGGAGCCATTCAATCCCTTCCAGGCCGCCGCCGAGCACTTCATCGATATAGATCTTCTTGAACTCTATCTCCGCGTATTCAAGAACAAGGATAACCGCATCATCCCAGGGTTCGTCCGAAATGCCCGGGTCATTACTTTCAAGAGGAGTGAATACGGCGATCTTTGGGGCTTTTTCGAGGTACACTATCTCCATATTCTCCTGCTCGATGAACTCTTTCGTCGAAACGAATTCGGATTCTGTCATGAGAAGAGTTGTGATCTTCCGGGCCGCACAGTAGTCCGCTATAAACGCGGTCTCCGGGAAGATGAAACTGCCTCCCTTGTAATTAAGTGCCCAAATGACCTTACCGCCTCTTTCCTTAAGATAATTATAAACGGCCCCGTAGGCTTTCAGATGGTCATATTGGACATCCATAGGAATCATAAGATAATCGCAGGAAATGATGCTAAGAATGAGAATGGCGAGTAAAAGTGATATTCTTTTCATCAATGATGACCTTATAGCCGTAAGGAACGGGTAGAGCTTCATGGCAGTGCCCGAAAGGGAAGGAAGTGAAGACCGGTCTCCTATATACCCTTCGGAGGCTTTTTATGATATCGACCTGTTCAGGTTTAAGCACGCCGGTAAAATCAAGAAAAACCGCCCGGGCTTTTCCGAGCACCCCGGCATTGAAAAGATGCATTATATAGCGGTCCAATGCGTATGCCTTTTCTTTTACATCTTCAAGAAAAAGCACCGTGTCCGGAGTAAGGGAAGGCATATAAGGGGTCCCGATAAGATTGACGAGAAGCGAAAGGCAGAAGACCTTTGCCGTGCCGGTGATCTTCCTGCCTGGCTCCGGTCCGAACGCATATGATGCGCCGAGATCATTTCCGGAAAGCAGGGCACAGGCGATATCAAAACCAATGCGTTGTTTGCCGTAAGTATAAGGCATCGGGCAGTACAGGAAATCATGTCCCGCGTCCGCCGCGGCCGCGCCTATCACGGTAAAATCGCTGAATCCTGCCAAGATCTTCTTCTTTCCCTTCCCGAAGCGTATCTTCCGGATGATCTGGCTTGCCCCGTAGCCGCCCCTTATAGCCCAGATAATGTCGCTCCCCGAAGCCAAAGCTTCGTTCATTTCGTCGGCGCGCCTCTCTACGCTCCCTGCAAAAGCTTCATCCTCCGAGAAGATATCCTTCCGGAATTCAACGGAGAAATTTTTACCGAGAAAGGAAATAGCTTTCTCGATCCGTTCGTGCGAACAGGCAAAAGAAGGGGCAACAAGAAAGATCCTCTTCATACATCCTCTTTTCCCGCTGGATGGGTCCTTCCGTACACTTCCTTCAGTCTCGCTGTCGACAAGTGCGTATAGATCTGGGTTGTTGAAAGGGAAACATGCCCGAGTAATTCCTGCACTATCTTCAGATCGGCGCCTCCGTTCAGAAGATGCGTGGCGAATGTGTGCCTCAGCGTATGAGGAGATTTCCCCGTCTTTTTGGAAAGAACCGCCAGATGCCGGTCCACTATCAGGCGAACGCCTCTTGCAGTGATCTTCCCGCCGCGAAGGTTCACGAAGATCCAATTGTTTCCCCTGCAGGTCATTCCGGCCTCCTCCTTGTATCTGTAGTATTCCTTTAATGATCTTCCCGCGAATGAACCGAGCGGTATGATCCTTTCCTTGGAGCCCTTTCCGAACACCTTGACCGTTTCCGAAATGAAATCGATATTGTCATGCCTTAATCCGGTCAGTTCGGATATACGCATGCCTGTTGAATAGAAAAGCTCGAAAATCGCCTTGTTCCTTGCGGATTTGAGATCTATGACCTCGATAGCCTCGATGATGCCGGCTATTTCCTCCACATTAAAAAACTGAGGCAGGTGTTTGGGCTTTTTAGGGGAGATCACGGAATTGACTGGATTAGCGAGCACCGCCCCTTCTCTGATCAAGAATCTGTAAAAGGCCCGGAGTGCGGAAAGTCTTCTCAGGATCGTCGTCTTCTCGAGCCCTCTTTTAACAAGCTCCGCCAGATATCTCCGTACTTTGTAATGATCGGCTTTCAGAAGATCAGCGCTTCCGGAAGCCGCTTTGAGGAACTCCGAGAAATCATCTATATCGTCCATGTAGGCCTTAACGGTATGTATGGAATAATTCTTCTGGATCTCGAGGAATTTACGGAATTCAGCGGCTGGTCTTAACATTGAGATGTTTTTTGATCTTTTTCAGCAGGATTTGTTGAGTGAACGGTTTTTCTACGAATTCGACCACTCCGGCCTTGCGGGCCATCATCTGGAAGTTGGGGGATTTATAAACACCGGATATCATTATGACCTTGGTGGGTTCCATAATAAGCTTCTTGCCTTTAAGCTCCTCCATGAGCTTGAGGCCGTTCTTACCGGGAAGAAGTACGTCAAGGATGATGAGATCGTAATGATGCATTTCGAGAAGTTTATCCACATTGAAAGCGTTCTGGGCCACATCGACCTCATAACCGAGATCTGTGAACATGATCTTGAGGAGGATGCGCGTATTCTTCTCGTCATCTACGACCAGCAGGCGGGGTTTGTTCTTGTCATCTTTATTCTCCGGTTCCTTTCTCTCAATGACTACATCTGAATGGAACATCGATGAGTACAGGTCTTCGATGAGGTTCTTTACTTCGCTTTTGAAAAACTCGAAATCGGGATCGATCTCCGCGATCCTCAGATAGTTGCGGACCGCCTGATTGTAATTTTTCTGCGCGATCGAATATTCCGCCTGGAGCAGCAGAAAATCTATGTTGTCCGCATAACTCTCCATCATCTCCTTCATCTTGGAGGATGCATCCTTCTTTTTGTCGAAAAGAATGAGATACTGCAGATGAAGAAGTTCAAGGTTAGGATTTTTCCCGTCTATCTTCTGGAGTATTTTATAATGATGCGTAAAACTGAGCTTGTCTTTCTTCCGGAGGAAGACCTGGGAGAGTCTGAACCTGAGATTGAAATTAGTATCCTCGATAGCAAGCCCTCTCTGAAAATAATCCATTGCCTTATCATAATCTCCCTGCATCATGTATATATTCCCGGTCTTTTCGATATAAATCACATTCTTGGGGTCTTGACGAAGAACATCGAGGAAATTAGTGATCGTTTTAGTGACCTGAGTCTCCGTAGTGGTCTTGTCCTCCGCTTTCCCGAGTTTGCTGCCGAGATTAAGCGTATATTTTTCCAGAAGGAAGTTCCCGAGATCTTCCGCTACCGTTACGAGATTGGAAAGGTTCTTCTCGATATCTTTTGCGATATCGACCGCAGTGCTGTATCTATGCTCGGCGTCCTTTTCGAGGCAGCGCATAACGATATTCGAAATATGCAAAGGCACGTTCTTGTTGATGATATAAGGAGGTTCGGGGACTTTTTGGCGGATATTCTTCATGATCTCATTTGCATCTGTTCCGATGAAGGGCAGTTTACCGGTGAGAAGCTCATAAGCCACTACGCCGAGGGAGAAGATATCGCTGCGCTCGTCCAGCTGAGCTCCCAGAGTCTGTTCCGGCGACATATAGGGGAATTTCCCTGCCAGCATCTTCGCGTTCTCCTTCATTCCCTCGTTCGTTACTTTTGCGATACCGAAATCGGCGAGTTTAACATCGCCGGAAAAGGATACCATGATGTTCTGCGGGGAAACGTCCCTGTGAACGATGCCGAGCCTCCTGCCGTAATTATCTTTCAAATTATGGGCATGATGGAGCGCGAGAGCGGATTTATAGATTATATAGGCGATCTTCTCCCATCCGATCTTGGTCAGACCGACGAGCTTATCGATCTCCTTGAGGTTCTTGCCGTGTACATACTCCATTACAATGAACAGGATATTATTCTGTTCTGAAAGTTCGAAGATCTGTATGATGTTCGGATGGACCAGTTTGGAGGATAACTCCGCCTCCTGTATGAACATTCTCTTCAAATCCAGATTTTTAGATATCTGGTCCTTGATGAATTTAATAGCGAAGACTTTTGTGAATCCTTCGGCGCCGATCTTTTTCGCCTTGAAAACGTCCGCCATACCGCCGGAAGCGATCTTTTCGATAATTTCGTAATCAGCGATTTTCTTTACCATAAAAACCTTAAAAGCACCGCATTCATCATTAGAATTATAAAATAAAACCAGGAATATTTCAAAGGGAGTTGGCGCAAAACGGTGAAAAATATCACGTTATTCACCAAATTAAAAAGAAAAAGAATGCCCAAAGCCGCTGTCTTGCCGTATTTTTTCCTGAAACGGTGGTGGATATGCAGATCGTCTTTCCCGAAAAGCGGTTTTCTGGAAGCCAACCTCCTCACAACAGCCCATGAAGTATCGAGAAATGGATACAGGAAAATAACGGAGATCCCCAGCGCACCGTAGAGGAACCCACGCCCCGCAATGCCCGTATAGATGAAATGGAACGCTGTATATCCGAGAAAAAGAGCTCCGCTGTCGCCGAGATACATCTTGGCGGGAGGAAAGTTAATCAGCAGCATGACGCCTGCGGCAAAGATGCACAAAAGAAGGAATTTCTCTCCGGTTATAAGAAATGCGGTCAGGGCGCCGGTGATGAAAAGGGAGATCAGAAGTCCGTCCAGCCCGTCGGCCAGATTGAAGGCGTTCAGAAGAAAAATGAAAAGCGCGAATTCCAGAGGGTCTTTTCTTTTATAGTAGAAGAAATATGCCGTAACGAAACAGATCTCCAAAAAAAGTTTTAAAAGCGGTCTCAGATCGAAAATATCGTCAGACAGGCCAATTGAGACAATAGCTGAAGAAAAGATAAGAAGACCCGCGTCATGGTGGAAAATAAAATAAATTACGGCAGGGATCAGGAATAGGATCCCTAAAAAAGGAGGTCTGCCACTCGCCTTTGAGGGGATCTTATCCTTGAATTTGAAAAGGACGAGGGCGGAAAGCGAAATAAGGATGACGCAAAGTTCAAACAGTTTTATTGAAAGCGCCCCTGAAATATTCTATGGTCTTTGCGAGGCCCTGGTCCACATCCACCAAGGGTTCCCATCCGAGTTCTTTTTTGGCCTTCCCTATATCCGGCTGCCTGACCTTGGGGTCATCCACAGGCAGGGGCATATATTTTATCCCCGCTTTATTGCCGATTATTTCGTTGATCCTGTGCGCGAAATCAAGGATGGTCATCTCATGGGGATTCCCCAGGTTGACCGGCCCGGAACATTTGGAATTCATAAGAAGGATCAGACCTCTTACAAGATCGTCCACATAACAGAAAGACCTGGTCTGGCCTCCATTCCCGAATACAGTGAGAGGCTCTCCCTTCAATGCCTCCATGATGAAAGCGGGAACGACCCTGCCGTCATAAGGTCTCATTCTGGGGCCATAGGTATTGAATATGCGCACGATATGCGTTCTTACTCCATGAAAACGCCTGTAAGCCTCTACGATCGCCTCTGCATACCTTTTAGCCTCGTCATAGACGCCTCTGGGGCCTATGGGGTTCACATTGCCCCAGTATGTCTCCTTCTGAGGATGAACCAACGGGTCGCCGTATACTTCCGAGGTTGAAGCGAGAAGCAGAGCAGCATCATTCCTTTTCGCAATGCCGAGAGTGATATATGTGCCCAGAGCCCCGACCTTGAGCGTCTGGATGGGGAGTTTCAGGTAATCGATAGGAGAAGCCGGCGAAGCAAGGTGGTAGATTTGATCTATCTTCCTGTCGAAAAATACCGGTTTGGAAATATCGTGCTGTATGAAACGGAAATTCTTCCGCTTCATTATCGAGGCGATATTCTCGGGATTTCCCGTACAGAGATTATCGATGACGGTGACTTCATGGCCCTCATTAACGAGCTTTTCGGCAAGATGCGACCCTATGAAACCGGCGCCGCCGGTGATCAGGATGTTCATATACCCATTCCTATGTACCTGAATCCCGTCTCTTCCATCTCCTTTCTTTTATAGAAATTCCTGCCGTCCACGATAAGCGGCGTTTTAAGCCTCTTTTTGATCTCCTCGAAATTGACCTGCTTGAATTCTTTCCAGTCCGTCAGTATGAGCAGGGCGTCCGCTCCGTCAAGACAGGCGTACATGTCAGAACAGTACAGGGTCTTCTCAGGTAGAAGCCTTCTTGCGTTCTCCTCCGCTATAGGGTCATAGCACTTCACTTCGGCACCTTCTTTTATAAGGAAAGGAACGATATCCAAAGAAGGGGCTTCCCTCATATCATCGGTATTATCCTTGAACGCCAATCCCCAGACGGCGAATTTTTTACCCTTCAATCCTCCGGCTGCGAATGCGATCTTGTCGCAGTAGATCTTCCTCTGCAGTTTATTAACGTTCACGACCTCTTTGAGGATCTTGAAATCGTATTCCGCCTTCTTTGCGATATCGATAAGAGCGAGGGTGTCTTTCGGGAAACACGACCCGCCGTAACCGATTCCGGCGTTGAGGAACTTCTCACCGATGCGTGAATCGAGCCCCATCCCGTATGCCACTTCCCGGACATTTGCGCCGACTTTGTCGCAAAGGTTGGCGATCTCGTTGATAAAGGATATCTTCGTAGCGAGAAAAGCATTAGAGGCATATTTGATCATCTCTGAGGAAAGAATGTCCGTTTTTATGATATTATGGGTGAGCGGTTCGTACAGTTTCGATATCAGCTCGATCGCGCTGTTGTCATCGGAACCGATGACGACCCTTTCCGTGTTCATGAAATCCGCTACGGCAGAACCCTCTCTGAGAAACTCGGGATTGGAAACAACAGCGAAAAGTTCCTCTTTTACGCCTGCTTCCAGCATGATCCTCTTGACATAATTGCCTGTTCCTACAGGAACTGTGCTTTTGTTGACAATGACGATCCGGTGATCGATCGCGGGCGCAAAATATTTTACTGCCGCAACAAGATACTGAAGGTCCGCCGAACCATCCTCGTCCTGAGGGGTTCCTACGGCAAGATATACGATATCGGTCTTAGGGACCGCTTCTTTAGCGTTAATCGTGAACACGAGCCTGCCTTCCTTAAGGTTCTTTTTCAGAAGGTCGTTAAGCCCCGGTTCGTAAATAGGTGATTCCCCGCTTTTCAGTTTTTCGATCTTTGCCTGATCTACATCTACTCCGTATACTGAATTCCCGAGTTCAGCAAAGCATGTAGCCGTAACAAGGCCTACGTAACCTGTTCCAATGACCGTGATCTTCATATATCCTCCAGTTCAATAGGCTCCTTTCTGTGAAAAGATGGCCGGTATGGTCTTAAGAATTATTTTAATGTCGAGCCAAAGACTCCAATGCTCGATATAGAAAAGATCGAGTTTAACCATTTCTTCGAAGGAAAGCTCGCTCCTGCCGGAAACCTGCCAGAGTCCCGTGATCCCCTGCGTTGCGGATAATCGGTCCAGATGCCAACTTTCGTACTCCTCGACCTCGCGGGGGATGGGAGGCCGCGGGCCCACCAGAGACATATCGCCGGTAAGCACATTAATGAACTGCGGGAATTCATCGATCGACCAGCGCCGGAGAAATTTCCCCATCTTTGTTATGCGCGGGTCGTTCTTCATTTTAAAGATAGGGCCGTCCGTTTTCTCGTTGAGGTGTTTGATCTTGCTTTTTATCTCCTCGGCATTCGCTACCATGGAACGGAATTTAAGGCACTTGAAGATCCGGTTGTTCTTTGTGACCCGAAGCTGCCCGAAAAAGACGGGCCCTTTGGAATCGATCTTGATCAATATCGCGATCACGATGAAAAACGGAGCGCCGACTATAATGACGCAGAGTGCGGCGCAAATATCGACCAGCCTTTTTAGAATATAATTGAAACCTTTCAGAGGAGATGGCGCCACGGAAAGAGTGGGTATGCCGTATATCTCCGTAATGGAAAGTTCTGAGGAGATCACTTCGAAAAGGGATGAGGCTATGATCACATTCACATCGTACTGAATACTGCGGATGATCTCCAGCCTCTTAATGTCGTTCAGCCTGTCGTCGGAAAAAATGATCTCGGAGATCCTGTATTTCCTTATTATCTCATTGATCTGTTTGATATCTCCGAGGATGGCAGCGTCGTATTTCTTTGAAGGTGCTATGGAGATGAATCCTACGAAATGCATCCCGTGAGAAGGGAACCGCTCAAGCTTTTTCTGTATATCCCTGGAAGTTTCATTCGTTCCGATCACAGCGATATTCTTTATCCCGAACCCCATGGAATAGAACAATCCTTCTATTCTGCGGTAGAAGAAATGAAATATCGATAGAAGTACGAGATTGAGAAGATACCAGGAAAGCACCACTGCCCTTGAATATATGTATGCTTTTCCGGCGAATATCAAAAGAAGAGATACGATAAAAGCGTTGAAAAGTCCGTTGAAAACGTACTTGATCTCGTCAAGGCTGAAAAAAGCCCGGCGATGCTTGTAAACACCGTTGATATGAAAAGAGAGAACTATAATAAGGACAGAAATAACGAAGAAGCTGAGATATTCATTGAAATGGATCGAATCGGGAAAAAGAAAATATCCATGTCTGAAATAGAAAACGAGCTGATATGACAGGCCTATAATGACAAGGTCAAGAATGATCGCCAGAAGAGCAAGGAAGAATCGTTGAAATTTAATGACCTTCATTCGTCAATTTCGAGAGTGCAGTTCACCTCGTAGGATTTTCCTCCCTGGACAGTTATCTCCCGCGTGCAGTACCTGTATTTCTCCTTGCTTATCACGATCTTGTAATATCCGCTCTTGAGCATCAGGGTTAGCGGGGTTTGCCCTTTAATCACTTCATTTATATAGATTGCGGCATCATACGGATACGATGTAATGGAGACCGTGCCGAACGCCTCGCTGAAATTCACCGTAACTGTCTGCGATTCAAGGAGATTGTACGAAAGCGTCTTTTCCGCATCTGAATCCGGATATACGAATTTAAAGGTGTGCTTTCCCGCAGGAAGCTTTCTGATCACTACGCCGTCTTTCTCGCATTCACCGATCAGTGACCCGTCCACATTATAGATGTATCCCCACGGGAGCACTTTGAACTGAATGTTCACCATCTTCCTCTCGAGTTTGATCCTGAACGTTTTCGTATCGCCCGAGAAATGGAAAGTGCTCTCCAACCCTTCATAGCCTTCTTTCACGATCTTAATGCTGTGCGTTCTTGTCTCGAACTCCGGATTGTAAGAAAGGATATACGGAGAACTGTTGCTCTTGAATTCTCCGTCGATATAGAGCAGGGAATCATCCGGTTCGATGACGAAGGCTACGGAGGATGACTTTTCGGTCATGGTAACAGTGAACGGTATCGTATTGGTCTTATTTAGGTTCACATCGAGCGGGAAATCGGCATATCCCGGTTTGCTGAAAATGAACTTATAGTTTTTATGCGACCTTATATCCATCGAATATATGCCTTCCGCTTCCCTGATGTGTTCGTATTTACGGTTGTCGGCATCGGTCACCTCGAATGGATCTTTGTTTATATTGAATACCATCTTGATGTTACGGGAGGGCTGCACTACCTCAACTTCGC
The DNA here is from genome assembly GCA_937863565.1 of uncultured bacterium. Taxonomy (GTDB): domain Bacteria; phylum AUK180; class AUK180; order AUK180; family AUK180; genus CALMGJ01. The sequence continues at coordinate 35,124 of CALMGJ010000030.1, forward strand.
GCGAAGAGAAATACGGAATAAGATCGATCACCGGCAGAAACGCAGGGCGGTACAGAAGGGCGGAGGTCAGCTTCGGAGGGATCTTCAGCCCGTTCATGAAATCGGTATAGTAGCTGTAGAAGAAAACATCGAAAAGGAGGAAGGGGATCAGAAGCATGAGAAGGAGATTTAAAAGAAAGGAAAGCACATTGAACTTCTTCCGCCGCGAAGAATGCCTTGTTCTTGTTTCCTCGTTCCCGGCAGCTGCCGATTTAGCAGGGATTTCTTCGGAAGAAGATATGTAAGGGATCTTCTGAGCTCTCCTGTTAAGACCAGAAAGCTCCTCGAATTCCCGCTTTATCTCTTCGCAGAAGTTCTCCTGCATGAAACGCGAAACGTTCAGTTCATCCTGAGAGAACCTTTTTTCGTAGAGATAGTCTTCAATATCCTTATGGAAATCACGCGCAGACTGGTATCTCTTTTCAGGGGAATATGCTAAAGCCTTCTGCAGGATCGCCTTTAATTTCGGGTCAAGGTCCGGGGCTATCGAGTCGATGGGAGTATAATCGCCGGCCCTGACCTTGCTCAACACTTCTATCGAGTTCGTGCCCGAGAAGCATTTCCGTAAGAACAACATCTCATAGAGCATGATCCCGACGGAAAATATATCGCTCCTGCAATCCAGGACCTTCCCGTGAGCCTGTTCAGGGGACATATAGGAGATCTTCCCTTTAAGAACGCCGGTTCTTGTCTCCTCGAAATTATCGGCCGCCTTTGCGATCCCGAAATCCGTGATCTTTATTTCCCCCTCATATGAGATCATGATATTCTGCGGTGAAATGTCCCTGTGTATGATATCGAGCGGTCTTCCGGACATATCCTTAAGATTATGGGCGAACCACAATCCTTTCAGGATCTCCGCCGTTATCTTGAGGGCAAGGTTCCGTATGTTCAATTTCCCCTGCGAGGCCTTTTTCAGGATATCCCGCAGGTTCTTGCCCCGTATGAACTCCATAACCATGAAAAAATGATCTCCCTCTCCGAGAAGATCGAATATTTTAACAATGTTCGGATGGTCGAGCTTCGAAGAGAGTTTCGCCTCCTGAAGGAACATGGAGAAGAAAGACTCGTTCTCCCGGAGATGGTCGTGGAGCTGTTTGATCGCATAGATTTTTTCGAAGCCGTGCGCGCCTTTTTTCCTTGCAAGGTAGACTTTGGCCATGCCTCCCGTAGCTATCTGCTTAAGAAGAATATAATCTTGGAAAATGATGAAGTCTTCCCATTGCCTAAGCATGATCACACCACTTTTACGGCGATGATGGTCACATTGTCCAATCCGCCTTTTTTCAAAGCTTCTTCAAGAAGGACATTGGCCATTTCCTGAGGCTCGCCGTACCTGGCCAACACCCTTGCTATTCCTTTATCGGGCACCATATCATAAAGCCCGTCAGAACACAGAATATACACGTCGTCCTTCGCGAATATGAAATTGGAATATTCGGGGATCACCTGTTCGGCGCTTCCGAGAGCTCTCATAATGACATTCTTCCATTTATGACTTCTTGCTTCGTTTGTCGACATCTTATTCGTTCTCAGCTGTTCATTTATCCAGGAATGATCATTGGTGACCTGAAAAAGCTCACCTTCTCTGAAAAGGTATACGCGGCTGTCGCCCACATGGAAGGTCATGGCGGAATCATTCAAAAAGATGATTCCCGCGGTCGTGGTTCCCATATCATTGTAGACGTCGCTGGCGGCCGCTTTTTTCCTGATCTCTATGTTCACTCTCTGGATTATCCTGTCCATGAGCGCGATGTTTTCCTTATGAGCGGTTTCCTTTATCGTAGGCACTGCCTTTGTGAACGCGGTTTTAAACAGGTCCACAGTGAGATTGCTGGCGATCTCACCGCCGTAATGCCCGCCCATACCGTCGGCGACCATGAATACACGTTCTTTCGGAATAATGAGAAAACTGTCTTCATTGATCTCTCTCTTCTTGCCGCGGTCCGTGATCACGCCGTATTCTAACTTATAGTCCATTTTTCATTCCTTTCCTTTGATGCCAAGTTCGATCCTTCTGTTCTTCGCTCTACCTTCGGGCGTAGAATTGTCCGCAACCGGATCCGCCGCTCCCAGCCCTTTTGCAATAATGTCTTCCGGAGGAACGCCGTTCTGTATAAAAAACTTCCGAACTTCCTGTGCCCGCAGTTCCGACAGCTTCAGATTGATCTCTGCCGATCCGGAGGAATCCGTGAAGGAATTGACGGTGATCTTTAATTCCTTCAAGTTCTTAAGTCCGGAAAGCACAGTGAAAAGTTCGGAACGGGCTTCCTCGGGCAATTCCGTTTTTCCGGGAGCGAATCTGATATTGAGAACGATCTTATATGCCCTCTCCTTTAATACTGCGGGGGGAATTTCTTTCTTCTCGATCTTCTTTTCTTCCATGACCTCTTCTTTCAGTGTTCTTTCCTCGATAACCCTTTCCTCGGGACTTACGGCAGTTCGGGGAACCGTTTCAGGAGCCGTAGGCGTTACAACGGGGGTCTCGGTTTCCTTGCCTTTCTCGATCTCGTGTTTTGCCTCGTTCTGAAGTTTTTCCAGGGCTTCTTTCTTTCTTTGCGCCTCTTCCTGCCTTACCTTCTCCTCGGCCTCGGACTTTTTCCTGAGGTCCTCTTCCTTTTTGAGTTCCTCCTCCCTTTTCTTCAGAGCCTCTTCCTGGGCCAATTTTATCTTTTGCTCTTCCAGCTTCCTGTTCTCTTCGGCGTCCTTTATCTCTGCCGGGTTTTCCTTCTTTTTCTTTTTTTCTTTCTCCGCCGTCTTCCGCCAGCGAGCCTCTCTGACAGGAGGCCTTGCATTACTGGAGAAAGAAAGCCCGAATACATGCCTGGAATCCGGTATATCCCCCGGGAATTTCCCTCTTTCGATCGTGTAGAAAGCGTAAGAGAAATGGGCGGCCCAAAGATCGATATCAGTCGCGAAAGAAGGATAACCGCCGTTAAGGCCGAAAAAGATATTGAATACCTTCAGGATCCGCGTTCCCAGGCCTATTTTGACATGGTTCATGAAATGGTCCCCGGAAGGGAATATCGCGTTGACCGAAAGATTGATGAAGTTATTGTCTATAAAAGAAGGAAGACCGTTTATTCTCGGAAAAAAGGTCATGCCGATATTCATATCCGGTTCAATGAAAGTGGGCGCCCTGTCGATAGTCACAGTTCTCGTGTCGCCGTCGTCAAGCTTGTCCGCCGTCCATGTGAACCTCATGCCGCCGATGTTCTGAAAGGAAAGTCCGAAATTAAGCTGATCGCTGTATTCGAAAATAATTCCCGCATCGGCGCCGAATCCGTCGCCCGAATACTTTACGGGCACATAATTGATCAGTTCAGGCGCAAGCGATCTTTCTACGAAGATCTTCTCCCTGTGAGCGTATTTGAGAAGGATCCCGGTCTTCAGATTGTACTTCGAGATCTTGAAATCTCTTGCGATCCCGAACGGAATGAATATATCTCCCGTTACATCGGCGCTCACATAAGATGATACGGGGGGGATCACGCCTCTGGTTATATCGGCATTGAGCCGGAGAAGGACGTTCAGGCCGAAAAGCGTATGTATGCCGAGTTTATCTTTAGGCGAAATGAACATGAAATTGAGAGGTACCGCCGCTGCCACGTACGGGTCTTTTGAAAGCACATCCTCGATCTCCTCCCACTCAAGATCGTCCATGGGATCGAAATCCTCGTCCTCAAATCTGGTCTTATTGTCCAGGTAGTAGTCCAAAAGGTCATTCGCTTCCTCATTGAAGGAGAAGAGCGGCATGAAAACGGAAAAAGCGCCTTTATCGTGAAATGAGATATTGGCCGGATTCAAAAAGAACGAATTCACGGAATAGCCGTATGCCACGGACGAGTTTCCGAGTCCTTGCCCAATGATGTCGATGTTCTCAACGGGATTTTCGGCAAAGGGGAGGAGCAGTACCAGGAAAACCGCGATCAAAAAACCCTTCCTCATTTGTAGCCTCCCGAATCCTCGTCCACCGTACCATCTCCGTCATTATCATCTCCGTCTATCAATTCCTCGTCAACACCCCAATCTCCGCCGGTCCATTCGCCTCCGCTCAAGGAATACCATGTGGCATCCAGCGGCAGCGGAAGAAGACTGACCCTGTCGTATGTCCAGGGGTCTCCGATAGGATCGTCTATCGTTCCGTTCGCATTGGAGTCCGTCCAGATCATCTTTTCCTGAATCGAATCCATATCCGTATCGATGGCATCCCCGTCATTATCCTTCTCATCCTTATATCTGTAATATTCCACTGTCCGTGCGGCTGTTTCAGCGACCTGGTGGAGATCGTCGAGCATGTTCTCATCGACCTCGTCGAGGTTCAGATTATCATACACGTGATCGAGGGCTGCAGTGGACCTGCCGATATAGTAAAGGACATCGTCTATCCTTGAATTGATATTGTTGATCACCGTGCTTTTTCCAAGAGGCGAAAGGGAGGGGAAAGAACCGAATCCCAGAACACCGATATCCCGGGTGATGTAGAGGATCTCGTAACTGTCGGCGAAATTGCCGTTATCATCGATATCGGAAACGGCTAACGCGCCGAGTAAGATCGAAGAGAAAGCGATATTGATATTCGTTTCCGTATCACTTCCCGGAATATCGCAGGTCCCTTCCGCTACCGGCAGAAGATTACTGAAGACAATTCGCGCACCGTCATCGTAGAATGCGCGGTCGGCTGCTTCGAACAGAGGGTCGGTTCCCTGAAGATTCTCGCCTTCCAGCTTTCTCATGAGTTCAAGCATATCGAAATCCTTGAAAGCTATATAGGCGGCGCAGTATCCGAGCCGGGCTTTTCCGGATCCGGGATAGGAAGATACCGCCTTATCGTAATATCCTAATGCGGATTCAAAATCCCCGTTCTCCATTGCAGCATCCCCGTCGGCAAGTAGAGAGCTCAATGAAACATCGTTTTCCGGAGAATGGAACGGGGTGAACAGATTTGTTTTACATCCTGCTGCAACGATCAGAGCAAGGATGATGATGATGATCCTCTTCATTTCTTTGTCCATTTTAAAACGGGGTTTTTAGCCGCCTTCACTTCATCCGGCCTTCTGATAGGGGTTTTGACCGGAGCATTTTTAAGTATGCCGGGGTCGGATTTCGCTTCTTCGGCGATCCTGATCATCGTGTCTGCAAAATCGTCCAAGGCCTTTTTACTTTCTGTTTCCGTGGGCTCTATCATGATGGCTTCGTGGACGATAAGAGGAAAATATACGGTTGGTGCGTGATAACCGTAATCAAGAAGCCTCTTGGCGATATCCAGCGTTTTCACACCGGCACCTTTCTGGAATTCATTGTCCAGCACGAATTCGTGTTTTGTTATTCCGTCATATTGAAGATGAAAATGTTTAACGAGCCTCGCTTTCAGGTAATTGGCGTTCAAGACCGCGATATCGGCGGCCTCTTTCAGTCCGTCGCGTCCCAATGCGAGAATATAGACCAGGGCTCTAAGCATCACGCCTATGTTGCCGTATCCCTCCTTGATCTGTCCGATCGTATTCTTCAATCCGTATTCAAGCCGGAAAATCCCCGTCGAGTCCTTTTCCGCTACGGGGACGGGAAGATAAGGAACGAGCTTTTTCCCCACGGCGACCGGGCCCGAACCGGGCCCCCCCATTCCGTGAGGCGTAGAAAAGGTCTTATGCAGATTGAAATGCATCACGTCCACTCCGATCTCACCCGGTTTGACATGACACATCATGGCGTTCATGTTCGCACCGTCCATATATACGAGCCCGCCCGCGGCGTGGACAAGGTCGGCTATCTTCCTGAAATTAGAATCGAAGATGCCCAGAGTATTCGGCTGAGTCATCATTATGCCGGCCACTTCGGGAGACAGTTTCCCTTTCAGTGCTTCAATGTCGATATCGCCTTTTTTATCCGACGCAACTTCAACGGGTGTAAATCCCGCCATGACCGCGGATGCGGGATTGGTCCCGTGCGCTGAATCCGGAATGAGCATTATGTGCCTTTTCTCGCCTCTTTCCCGGAAGTATTTCGCAATGATGAAATTCCCCGCAAGTTCTCCGTGTGCGCCTGCTGCGGGTGTGAGCGAAACTCCCTGCAAGCCGGAGATATCCTTTAAACTTTCCTGCAGTTCCCAAATGATCTCAAGCATTCCCTGCACGTGTTCTTCGGGCAAGTACGGATGAAGGTGAGAGAATTCTTTCCACCCCGCGATCTCTTCATTGATCTTGGGATTGTATTTCATCGTGCATGAACCAAGCGGGTAGAAATTCGTATCCACTGAAAAGTTGAGTTTTGACAGGTTCATGTAATGCCTTATTATATCGAGCTCGCCGACCTCAGGCAGTTCCGGCGAACCGTCCGAGATGAATTTCCGGTCAACGGCCGCCTGTTCCGGTGCTTTCAGGCATGGGGGCAGGAAAACATTCTCGATCCCCGGAGTAGATCTTTCGAATATCAGTTCTCTCATATCAAACCCCCTTGAGAAGTCCGGCGAGTTTGATTATCTCTTCCGGTGTGCGCATTTCTGTAACAGCGATAAGGAGTCCCTCCCCGCCGAACCTTTTCAAGTCCAGACCCGGTATAATATTTTCCTTAAGGCATTTTTCCAGAGCTCTCTGACCGTCCACTCCGGCTACGATCTCGTTGAATATCCTGGTCCTGTCGAATTTCACCGGAATACCGTTCTTCCCGAGTTCTTCCAGCATAATGTCCTTAAGAAGAAGTATGCGTTCTCCAAGTTTTCTGAACCCGTTCTTGCCGAGGAACGAAAGGTAAACATTGGCCGCCAGCGTGTTCAATGTTTGATTCGAACAGATATTAGATGTGGCCTTCTCCCTTCTGATATGCTGTTCTCTTGTCTGAAGGGTCATTACGAAAGCACGCTTCCCGTCGGCATCTGCCGTTTCGGAAATGAGCCGTCCCGGCATCTGGCGGATATATTCCGATTTGGCGGACAGGAAACCGAAAGCCGGTCCCGAAAAATACATGTGATTACCGAGCGATTGCCCGCTGCCGGTGACCATATCAAAATCCAGATCCCCCGGTCTTTTCAGTATGGAAGCGGCCGCGGGATAGAAAACGCAGATGTTCAAAGCGCCTCTTTCTTTGACAATAGCGCATAATTCCTTATGATCGTCGATCTGCCCGAAGAAATTCGGATAAGCATTAGCAAAGCAGGCGGTGTTGTCGTCGATAAGTTCGCCCAGACGGCTTTTATCCGTGATGCCGCTTTGAAGCGGCACTTCAACGAGCTCTATCTCTGTTCTGAACTGAAGGTAGTTCTTGAGAACCCCGATATAAAGGGGATTGACACCCGCCGAATAAAGAACGCGCTTCCTCTTTCCCTGTGATAAACGCAGAGACATCATAACGGCCTCAGCGAACCCTGTCGCCCCGTCGTACATGGATGCGTTCGTAACGGGCAGGCCGGTAAGCTCCGACATCATGGTCTGGAACTCGAATATCAGCTGGAGCGTTCCCTGAGCGGCTTCAGCCTGATAAGGCGTATATGCAGTATAAAACTCGCTTCTGGAAAGCACCGTTCCCACTATCGCCGGGATATAATGTTCGTAAAATCCTCCGCCGAGGAAACTCGTGAACTTAAGGATGCCGCTGTTCTTCCCGGCATAGTTCGAAAACCTTTTCCTGAGCTCTATTTCGCTTTCGCCGGCTGCGGATAATGAAGAGTATCGGTCATTGCCCGTTTTGGGTATATCGGAAAAAAGAGCTTCCACCGAAGATATGCCTATCGTCTTGAGCATCTCCGCGATGTCATTTCCGCTCAACTGAGTGTATCTCATTGTATTCTCCTCGATCCGTTAAAAACGGATCACAGACCTTTCAGGTATTCCTTATATGCCGCAGCGTCCATCAGTTCTTCAAGCTCTTTTTCGTCGGTCGGCCTCACTTCGGCTATCCAGCCGTCCTTTTCGGCATCTTTATTTATTATCTCGGGAGTATCGGCGATAGCGGGATTGATCTTGATGATCTTTAGGGAGCATGGTGCATAGAAATCCTCCGCGGACTTTACCGATTCTATGGTGCCCATCCTTTTGCCCTTTTCTACCGATGTGTTCTCAGGAATACATTCCACGAATGTAAGATCGCTCAGATGTTCCTGCGCATAATTGCTTATTCCGACACGGTAATGCTCGCCAACCTTATCGATCCATTCATGTGTTTTAGAGTATCTCATATATTCTCCTTTGTCTTTTTATACTGTTTCTTATAAAAAGGCGTTTTCACGATCAGCGCCTTTTTCATCTCTCCGCGCACTTCGATCTCGATCTCGGTGCCTGATTTCCTGATCTCATATGGCACATAGCCGAGCCCGAGGTTCTTTTGCAGGAAAGGGGCAAAAGTGCCGCTCGTTACGGCTCCCACCTTTTCTCCTCCGCAGTATATTGCGTATCCGTGGCGCGGAATGGCTCGCTCCGACATCTCGAATCCCACGAGATACTTTTTTAAACCGTCCGCCTGCTGTTTCAGAAGGGCGTCTTTCCCGACAAAATCCTTTTCGAAAGAAACAGCCCAGCTTAGCCCGGCCGAAAGAGGGGATGTCTCATCGTCGAGTTCGTTTCCGTATAGCATGAGTTTGGCTTCGAACCTCAGCGTATCCCTTGCTCCCAGTCCTATCGGCTGCAGGCCCAGGTTCTTGCCCGCCTTCATGATCATGTTCCAGAGAGCTATGGCGTTCACCGATGACAGGTATACTTCAAATCCGTCCTCCCCGGTATATCCGGTTCTGGAAACGATCGCGTTGATGCCTTCTCCGAGAACGATCTCCTTGAAAAAGAAGAACCCGATCTTGTCAAGCTCGAATGTCGTTGTTTTCTGAAGAATTTCCTGTGCTTTAGGACCCTGCACGGCGATCTGGGCCATTTCTTCGGAGATGTTCTTGATATCGACGTTGAAATTCCCTCGCTTGGAGAGTATCCATTCATGGTCTTTATCGATATTGGAAGCGTTCACGACGAGCATTACTTTGCTTTCTCCGAACTTGTACGCAAGGAGATCGTCAACGGCGCCGCCCCGGTCATTGCACATCACCGAATAGCAGACCTGACCGTCCTGGAGCTTGCGGACATCGTTGGTTATCAGGTAATTGGCGAAGGAAAGGGCATCTTTGCCCTGAAGAAGGATCTCCCCCATATGGGAAACGTCGAAGATCCCTGCCTTTTCCCTTACAGCCAGATGTTCTTCCGAAATAGAAGCATTGAACCGGACGGGCATCTCCCAACCGGCAAACGGGACCACATGTCCGCCGTTTTCACTGTATAGGTCAAAAAGTGGTGTTCTTTTCAATTCCATACATGAACTCCTACGAGAATAGAAATTTCATTTATTATATAATGTATAGCATAAAAATTCAAGTGCTTTTGAGAATGTTTTGCAAAAAAACGCCCCAAAATCAATTGTAGTAGGGATGTTTCTATAATTTTCTGAGACGCACGGCTGTTTTTCAAGACCTAAGGGTCCGCACCGGTCGTTGATTTATGACCGACAGGGATCCAATGTTGAAATTTAATATGTTTTTTGATAAAATACAAACATGGAAGAAAAAATCGAGATCAAGAAATCTCTATTCACAAAAAATCTGCTTTCGTTCACCGCTGCCCTGATCGATGATTCTCCAAAACTGATGATCATTTATCAGAACCCGATATTCCAGGAACCGGATTTCAAGGAATACATCAAGAATCGGGCGGAGAATGTAAGGACCGTGAATCATCCACAGATAGTCGAGATGGGTAGAGGGGAATACAAGGGATTCGCATATCTCAGTCTTCCATACAATTTCGGGCGTTCGCAGAACAAGAGCATTGAAGAACTAAAAGAAGGCTTCAAGGGTAAACCTGAGATCATTCTCCGGGTATTGAAGAATGTCGTATCGACGATATACAAATTCCACATCTCGGATGTTGCTCTCGGCAATATCGCGCCGTCGCTTTTTCTTACGGATGATTCGGGGATCACATACTACACCGATATTTTCAACGGGTGGGAGAACCTCGAATTTTACAAGAAAATAGCCGTTTTTTACAAGGAAGAGCTCAAATTCCTTTCGCTTGAACATCTCAATGACGGAGAGATCGGGAAAGCGTCCGATATATATTCTTTGGCGCTCATGATCATATATCTGCTTTCCGGGAAGACATACAGCAAGGATGATGTGCTGGCAAACACCATTGAACTTCCGCCTGAGGTTTCGGACCTTGAGAAGCTTCTCACCCGTATGCTAGACCCCGATCCTGCAAAACGCCCGGGCATCGAACTTGTCAATAAAGCCTTTTTAACGGGGAAGTACCCGGTTAATTTCACGTACTATGACGAAAACAAGCTTGCCGATGCAGTTTGTTCGAGGTGCAAGCGCCATATACATTCCCAGGATGGCCAGAAAGTCGGCCAGAACCTCATCTGCAAGGAATGCGTTGAAGTGATGTCCGGGAATATCAAAGGAACTCAGGAAGTAAAAAATACCGTGGCAAAATGCGAGTTCCACGAAGCGCGCAATGCCGTGAATAAATGCCATCAGTGCGGCAAGAATATCTGCGAGGACTGTTCCACGCTCATTGAATCCGATATTTTCTGTCCTTCATGCGCATATGACGAAAGAAAAAGGGTTGAACGTGAAAAGATGAAAAGGAGCATGGAAGAGAATAAAAAGAAGCAGGAGGAAGCGAAAAAAGTCCAGGAGGAAAGGGCGAAAAGGGAAGCAGAGAGGAAAAAACAGGAAGAAGAAGCCATCAGGGCCAGAACGGACTTCGACGATGCTCCTGCCACCGTGACCGAAGATATCAGTTCGAACAGGTTGATCAAGGAAGGAAAAGCGAAAAAGAAAAAAATGCCCCTTTATATAATCATTCCCGCTGCTGCTGTGGTGATCCTTCTTATCATCATCATCGCTTCGGGAAAGAAGAGTTACGAGAACAAGGAAATTGCCACCCTCCGCAAGCAGTTCAACAAAGAGACCGTTCTTGATAAACGGGTATCGCTGGGGCTGAAGCTTTCGAAGGAATACTTCAAGGTCACCGAGGATCCGCAGCACTTCCAGAAAACCTTGAGCGTCCTCGATTCCCTTCTTGCAATAAAGAGCGTCAATCCTCTCATGAGGAAAAGGATATATGACGAAAAGATATTCTATTATACGGAAAAGAACGATCACCAGAGCGTTCAAGCGATCTATGAAGAGATGAAAAAAGTATTCAAGGGAGATACGAATACATATCCGCTCGTTCTAATGAGCGAAGCGAATTATTACATCACCATGAAGAACTACAAAAAGGCACAGGAACTTTTAAGAAAAATAATGACCGAATATCAGGATACGCCTTTTGGCAAAAGGGCGTTCGAAGAATACAGAAAGATCATGAAGAAGTGATCATGGACAAATTGCTTTTCGGGAAATATGTGATCAAGGACAAATTGGGCCAAGGGGGAATGGCCATAGTGTACAAGGCCTGGGACCCTGCTCTTCAAAGAGAGATCGCGATCAAAGCCCTTCTTCCGAAATACAAGAGTAATGTAGATATAGTGAAGATGTTCATCAGGGAAGGCCAGCTCATGGCAAAGATGGACGATCCTCACATCGTCAAAGTGTACGAGAATGCCAAATACAATGATTTTTTCTTTTATGTGATGGAGTATGTCAACGGGCAAACGCTTCAGGATATTATCAGGAAAGGGCTTTCGCTGGAAGAGGCGGAGGTCATCTTCAAGGAGATACTCAAAGCCTTGCTTTACATTCACAAGAAAGATATCCTGCATCTTGACCTAAAACCTTCCAATATTCTGATAGAACAATCGGGAAAGATCAAGATATCCGATTTCGGCATCGGGATCCAGTTCAATAAAGAGAATATAAACAATAATCTTCTCGTAGGCACTTTAAAATATATTGCTCCCGAACAGATAAACGGGAACACGATCGGTTATCATACCGACATTTACCAGCTCGGAGTGATCCTGTATGAGATGCTGACGGGAGAGCCTCCTTTCACAGGAACAAATGAAGAGATAAAATCGGCCAAAACTCAGACCGAACCGCCGCCGCTGCATTCAAAAAACTCCTTCGTACCGGATTACCTTTCCTCCGTGTGCGCAAGAATGCTCAGGAAGCACCCCCAGGACAGATACAAGAACACGGAAGAAGTGCTGGACGACCTTGACCGGCTGAAGAGTGAATATATCATGCCGAGTTATTTTAAAAAGCCGAAGGCAGAACTCTATACCGAGGGCGTTTACGGCGAGCCGAAGGCTACTGAACAGAAAAAGAAACGAAGTAAGATCAAATGGGGCCCGTTGATAGCTTCATTGGCTGCGCTGACCATTCTCGTTTCGATAGCGAGTATATACAAAAGCGAATATCTCCCGGCGGGTTTTCCGTTCCGGACGGAGGCTTTGAAGACGAAATTCCGGATCATAGAACGAATGACCGTATTTGATTACAACGAGATCATGAACTTCGCAAAAAGGCTCTCTTATGCCGGAAACATATCGATGGCGGAGGATACTCTCAATATAATGATGAAAAAATTCCCCGGCTCGGCATTCGATATCAATTCTGCTCTTTTGGATCTTTATGCGGACAAGAACGAGAACAAATATACCGCCCTTCTTTACCTTATGATCAGCAAGAACACCGGGGAGAAGCTCGTCCGGTTGTATATGAGGGCCGGCGATTATTATTCTTCGAAAAGCGACAAAAAGAAAGCTGATGAATTCTACAGGAAAGCCGCCGAGAACGAACCCAACGAGGAGATCCGGGCCCTCATCATAAAAAAGATAACGGAATGAAGAACTTCTTTCTGATAAATTACGGATGCCAGATGAACGTTCTTGAGGCTGAGAAAATGAAGGGGCTTCTTATCGCCGAAGGCTACGAAGAAGCCCCGGACGAGTTCAACAGCGATGTCGTTATCATGAACACCTGCGCTGTAAGGGAAACCGCCGAAAGGAAGATATTCGGCAAGATCGGCCAGATAAGAAAACACGGGCGTCCCGGCCTTCTGATTGCGGTCTGCGGATGCGTAACCCAGGTTTCCGGCGAAAGCATCTTCGAGAAATATCCCGGGATAGATATCGTTCTCGGTTCGGGAAATAAAATGAACATAGCGGCATATCTCTCAAAGGCTGGATCATCGGCACGGATACTTGATCTGGGCAACGGGCCGGAACGTGACAGCGCCGAATGCGCGCAGCTTGCCAAAAGGGGTTCGGAATATTCCGCTTTTATCGAGATCATGAAAGGCTGCGATAATTTCTGCGCTTACTGTATCGTGCCGTATGCGAGGGGTGGGGAAGTATCGCTTCCTCCCGTCCTCGTTCTGGATGAGATAAAGATGCTCATAGACCGCGGATATAAGGAATTTACGCTGCTCGGCCAGAATGTCAATTCGTACGGGAAAAAATTCGCCGACGGCTCTGAAAGAAGATTCCGTTTCCACGATCTTCTCGGTGAAATAGAGAAGATAAAAGGCATTTTCAGGCTGAGGTTCATAACTTCTCATCCGCGTGACCTTTCCTCTGAAACGATTGATGTGATGGCCTCTTCGGGGATCATCGCTCATTCGCTTCATTTGCCCGCCCAATCCGGATCCGACCGCATCCTGAAAGCTATGAACCGCGGTTACACAATAAGTGAATATCTGGAAAAGGTCGAAAGGCTGAAGAAGGATATACCCGGGTTCGCGTTCACGACGGATATCATCTTCGGTTTTCCCGGGGAGACAGAGTCTGATTACCGGGATACGCTCAACCTCATGGAACGTGTCCGTTTCAAGAACGCTTTCCTGTTCAGATATTCGGAAAGACGGAAGACCGCCGCTTCCGGCATCTCTGAAGGCCTGGTAGATAATGAGGAGAAACTCTCCCGCCTTCAGAACGCCATTGAAATTCAAAAAAAGATCTCACTCGAAGAATCCATCGGATATGTCGGCGCGACAAAGAATGTTCTTTTCTCTTCGCTGGACAGGAAGGGGAGGAATATTTCAGGCCGGGATACTCATGATATGATAGTGATCGTGGAGAATAATATGGATAAACTGGGAACGGTGAGAGATGTTCTTATCGAAAGGGCTAATTCATTCACACTGTACGGGAGGCTGAAAAGTGCGTAAAGAGGGTCCCGTACTTTTCATCATAGTTCTTCTGGTCTCTTTGGTCTCCGCTGCCGCCGATCAGGACCTTTTCAATGAAGGCCTTGACGATGTGATAAGGGGAAAGACCGATGCCGGGCTTCTGAAACTAAGAACGGTCTATCTTAAATATCCGCGTTCTCGCTTTGCGGAAAAAGCGAGATATTATGCGGGATATTATGCTCCGGATATTTTCCAGCAAGCAGTGGAGTTCAAGGATTTTTGCGAACAATACCCCAATTCGAAATTGAAGGAAGGAGTTTATTATCAGCTTGGGATGAATTTTTACTATCTGAAGAATTTCACCGAGGCTCAGGCATATTTCGAGAAATACCTTTGGGAGTTTCCCGGAGGCATTTTTGCGGACTCAGTGAATTTTTACCTCGGCATCATCGCCAGGGAAAAAGGAGAGAGCGACCTTTTTGTTTCCAAACTCTCCGGTATCCTTAATTATACCGATACTCCGTTCTACCTTATCGGTTCGTTCATGCTGTTCCGGTATTTCAGAGATATGGGGATCACTGAACGCGCCGAGAAATATAGAAATAATATCGGTGATTTCTCCCCACCCCTGAAATTCAATTCGGGGGCATCGGAGTGCTGGGAGATCCAACTGGGTGCTTTCTCAAAGGCAGAAGGTGCATTAAGCGTTAAAAAGGACCTCGAGAAAAAAGGTTATGAAAATGCCGAGATCATCAAAGTGGACAATCTCTACAAAGTGCTGTGGGGAGAGTTCAAAACCAGGGAAGATGCCGAAAAGACCCTGGTTAAAATGAAGAAAAAGGGGTATGAAGGAAGGATCATCGTCAAAGACAGATAATATTGGCACTCCCATGATCAGGCAGTATCTTGAGATCAAGAAGAGATACGAGAACGCTATCCTTCTGTACAGGGTGGGTGATTTCTACGAAACCTTCTTTGATGACGCCAAACTCGCTTCAAAACTTCTAAACATAGCGCTTACTTCCAGAGGAGAAACTCAGTCGGGAGAAAAGATCCCGCTTGCAGGAGTGCCGTACCATGCTCTGAATTATTATCTTTATAAATTGGTCAGCGCGGGGCACAGTGTGGCCATTTGCGAACAGACCGAGAATCCGAAATACGCCAAAGGTGTGGTTAAACGCGATGTGCTCAGGGTCGTCACGCCGGGCACGCTTATTGATGAACGCGTGATCGACGGCAAATCCAATAACAATATCCTCGCCTACACCGAAGACGGCACTTTCATGTACTATGCGTTCTGCGATATCTCAACGGGAGAATTCCATTTCTCCGAAACGGAGAAGGATCCTTTCTTCAGAAAATTCCTCTCCGATGTGATAAGGATAGCTCCCAAGGAGATCATCGTGAGCGAGGATACCTATAGGGAATATTTCGAGGGAAAAAAATGCGCCCTGGCAGAAATAAAGAAAATCCTCGAAAAAACCGCCGTGAACCGCGTCGATGACTGGAAAACATTTCTGAAATTCAATGAAGAAGTGCTGAAAGGCCATCTGGGGATCAATGAACTCCGCGCGTCTGGTTTTGAGCATTCAGGGGAGATCATCTCCTCCGGCATGCTTCTGACTTATCTGAAGGAAACGCAGAAAAGCGATCTTGCCCATATCAAGAGGATAAAACCCCAGAGACATTTGGGGTATATGTTCCTTGACCTTTATACGGAACTGAACCTCGATCTTCTTCCTGACGGCACCAATAGGAATGCGAATCTTTTCGATATCATGGACATGACCTCGACCGCTATGGGCGGCCGACTGCTCAAAAAGAGGATCATGCAGCCTCTTCTCGATACGGGGGAGATCAATGAACGCCTCATTTTCGTTGAAGAACTTATCAATGCAGACTCTTTCGAGATCGAAAGGATCCTTAAGGACATGAAGGATATTGAACGGATCGCCGCGAAAGCTTCACTCAATATCATTAAACCTTCGGAATTGAATGTTTTAAAGGAAGCCCTTTCCGTTTCAGATGATTTTTCGGGATTTTTCAAAGATGCGGGGTCAGGCATCGGTTCAGAATTGAAAGAACTGCTCCAAAAAAATATGGGACTTCTCAACGATTTCGCTGCGCTCGTTAACAAAGCGATCTCCGATGAACCGCCGGCCCTCATCTCCGATACGGGCATCTTCAAGGATGCCTATGATGCCAAACTCGACGAGCTCCGCAATCTGAAAAAGAACGGGAAAAGCGTGATTAAAGAACATCTTGAAGAGATTAAAAATTCCCTCGGCGGAGCGAATATAAAGGTAGGTTTCAACAAAATACTGGGATACTATTTCGAGGTCAGCCGCGCCAAGATGAAGGATATGGAGCTTCCTCCCGACATTGTGCGGAAACAGACGCTAGTCTCCTCGGAAAGGTTTATTACGGAGAAGCTAAAAACTATCGAGGAGGATCTTCTGTCGGTAGAGGAAAAGCTTTCCGAGAGGGAATCCCTTCTCTGGACGGAATTCCTGGAAAAGATCAAACCGTTCTTCCCCGCGGTTATGGAATATGCCTCCGTGATAGCGGAACTGGATTTTTTCATTTCACTGAAGAACATCGCGAAAACATATAGATATACAAAACCGAAAGTGACAGACTCCGGTATGATCGCGATAAACGGAGGCAGGCATCCTGTGATTGAGCGTCAAAGCCTTTCCGAACCGTTCATTCCGAATGATGTGATAATTGATGCAAGCCGTTCAATCCAGATAATCACCGGCCCCAATATGTCCGGGAAATCCACATTCCTCCGCCAAACGGCCCTGATCGTCCTAATGGCACAAATGGGTTCATTCATACCCGCGGAAAGTGCCGAGATCGGTGTAGTGGACAGGATATTCACAAGGATCGGTGCCAGCGATAATCTTGCCCTGGGACAGAGTACTTTCATGGTGGAGATGAACGAGGTCGCCAATATACTAAATTCCTGTACCGATAGAAGCCTTATTTTGCTGGATGAAATTGGTCGCGGTACATCGACCTACGACGGTCTTTCCCTGGCCTGGGCTGTTCTGGAATATCTTCATGATACGGAGGGTCAGAAGGCGAAAACGCTGTTCGCCACTCATTATCATGAGATCTCGCGTATCACTGAATACCTTGAACGGGCCGAGATATACAAGGTAGAGGTTAGGGAATTCGGGGATAAGATAGTGTTCTTGAGAAAAGTGATCAAAGGCTCCATCGATAAAAGTTACGGGATCTATGTGGCGGAGCTTGCAGGGATACCTCCGGCCGTAGTCGAAAGAGCCAAAGAGATACTCGCTGAACTCGAGGAACAGAAGGGCACCGCACGTATTTCCCGCCGTATCAGATTCGTTCAGGATAAATTATTTGCAAAACCTCAATTGGATCTTTCGGAGAGAAAAGCCCTCGAGATGATGAAGAATGTCGATATCAATGCGATCACACCGATGGAGGCATTGAAGATCCTGAACGAGATAAGCGGTATTCTGAAAAACCGACATCACGATAAAAAACCTTGAATTAGTTCATTAAAAAGGATAAAATAGATTTAAAATAGAGGAGAGAATATGGAAATAACGATAAAAAA
Organism: uncultured bacterium; assembly: GCA_937863565.1. Taxonomy (GTDB): domain Bacteria; phylum AUK180; class AUK180; order AUK180; family AUK180; genus CALMGJ01. Next base: position 52,812 of record CALMGJ010000030.1, read on the forward strand.
GGTCTTGAATAAAAAAATGCTCAAGGATTTCATCATGTTCCCATGGCAGATCTATAAGAACGATCCCAATTGGGTAGCACCCCTGATCTCCGATATGTATCACAGGTTCGACCCCGTGAAGAACCCTTACTATGAACATGCCGATGTGGAGATGTTCCTTGCTTACCGGGAAGACAAAGTCGTCGGCCGGATCGTGAACCATATTGACCATAATCACAATGATTTTCACAAGGAAAAAACCGCTTTCTTCGGTTTTGTCGAATTCATAGAGGATTACGAGGTTGCTAAAGCGCTCTATGACCATTCGGTAAGATGGACGAAAGATAGGAAGATGGAAACACTCAGAGGTTCGATGTCTTTCGGAACGAATGACGAATGCGCTTTCCTTCTTGAAGGCTTCGATTCCCCTCCCGTTATTATGATGACCTACAATCCTAAATACTATGTTGATTTCACGGAGAAATACGGATTCTCAAAATCCAAGGACCTTCTTGCGTTTCTTAAGAATAAAGACGACCCGATCGACCCGAGGATGGAAAAGCATGCAAAAAGGATCGAAGAGGACCCGACGATAATAACGAGGAAATTCAATAAAAAGAACAAGGTCGAGGAAATGCAGAAAGTGAAGGAAGTTTACGACGAGGCATGGGAACCAAACTGGGGCTTCGTTCCTATGACACCGAAAGAACTCGACGCTACGGCAAAAGTACTTCTCGATTACGCCGATCCGGATCTTGTGTGGTTCGCTGAAAAAAAGCATGAGGACGGACATATAGAACCCCTCGGGATTTCCGTTATCATCCCCAACCTCAATGAAGCCCTTAAACCGCTTAACGGAAAACTGGGCCCCATCGAGATCGTAAAATTCATATCGGGCAAGAAGAAAGTGAAAGGACTGCGTGCTCTGCTCTTCGGGCTCAAGAAAAAGGCCCAAGGGTTTGGAATACCCGCTCTTCTGTTCATGAAGACCGCTGAAGAAAGCCTAAAAAAAGGTTATGAATGGGTGGAGCTTTCATGGAACCTGGAGGACAATATCAAGATCAATACCTTCGATACGAGCATCGGCGGCAAAGTCTACAAGAAATACCGCATCTACGACCTTAAAACATAGGTGCGGATGAAACTCGCCGGTACCGAATCAAAGAAAGCCGGGCTCGCGCCCGGAACGGTCCTGCACATCGGCGATAGCGATTATAAGGGCTTCAAGATCGAAGTATACGATTTCACCCAGGAAAAACTTGAAAGGAAAGACCTTACCGATCCGGCTCAATGTGCTGAATATCTAAGTACGGATACGGTGACCTGGATCAATATCTGCGGCCTATCCCGAACGGATAAGATAGAAGAGCTTGGTCAGGTTCTTGGCCTTCATCCGCTGACGCTCGAAGACATAGTGAACACGAACCAGAGGCCAAAGCTGGAAGAGCACGAAGAGTACACTTTCATTGTGCTCAAGATGGTATATCTCAGGGAACAGAAGGAATTGATGGCTGAGCAACTCAGCATGATCGCGATGTCCAATGTCATAGTCACGTTCCAGGAAAATCCGGAGGATGTTTTCGGAAATCTCAGAAAGAGACTTGAAAGCACAAAGACACCTATACGGAAAAGATCTGCGGATTTTCTCCTTTATGCACTGATCGATTCAGTGGTCGATAACTATTTCGAAATACTGGAATGGATAGGGGAGAAAGTGGAGGATATCGAAGATGATATCCTTGCCGAACAGCCTGTTCCCGGAATGGTGGAGAACGTATATAATCTACGCCGGGACCTGATATATTTAAGAAAGGTCATCTGGCCAACCAGGGAATTGATCGGCACGCTTGAAAAAACAGGTGACGGGGAATTCTGGAAGGAGGATACGCGGAACTATCTGAGGGATCTCCGGGACCACTCTCTTCAGATATTGGATAATGTCGAAGTCCTTAGAGAAGTGCTTGCCGAACTTGTCACGATTCACCTCTCCGCTATAAGCAATAGATTGAATCAGGTAATGAAATTTTTAACGATCATATCGACTATTTTCATCCCGCTTACTTTCATCGTGGGAATTTACGGCATGAATTTCAAGTTCATGCCGGAACTGGGCTGGAAATTAGGCTATCCCGGAGTGATGATCTTCATGCTCGTGCTCGCGGTCATCATGTTCTTCTATTTTAAAAAAAGGAAGTGGTTCTAAGCGCTCGGAAGCATGGAAATCATGTAATAATCCAGATCCGGGGATTTGCAAAAAAGGGCGGAATTTAATATAATACAAAAAAGGAGCCCATTTATGAAAAAGAGGTTATTTCCGATCATTCTTCTTCTCTTCGGCGGACTTATTTTCGCCGGCAACGGAGATATTCATCTGATAATCCTTCATACTAATGACGTTCATGGAGGTATCGGCATGTCCACCGCTTTCTGGATGAACCCCGAATTTCCTCCGGTGCTTGGCGGCGCGGCTTCGATCACAACCCTTATCAAAGAAGTCCGCAAGGAAGCAGAAAAAACGGGAGCTGGAGTGCTTATCATAGATGACGGCGATTTCTGGCAGGGGACGCCGGTAGGCGAACGCACGAAAGGGCAAGCCGTTCTCGATTATTTCGCTTTGGCCGGATATGATTACCTGGTCATGGGCAATCACGATTTCGATAAAGGGATCCCCTTTATCAAGGAACTCGTTGAATCTTCAGACATCCCATTTTTGTGCGCCAATATCATAGACACGGAGACCGGCGAATATCCTCAGTGGAAGAATCTGAAGAAATACGACATCCGCGAATACGGTGAAGTCAAGGTCGGCATCATCGGCGCGATCACTGACGATATGCCCACACTGCAGCCTCCCGAGAATCTGAAAGGAATAGCATTCGCCCTTTCGGCTCTTGCCATAAAAAAAAGTATTTCCGAACTGCGCGAACAGGGTTGCGACCTGATCTTTGTAGCATCACATACGGGCATTTCCTACAATCTCGACGAGAAATATCCTGCTCTTCTCGATATGGAGAACGAAGCCCTGAAGGAAGGTCTTGTTTACGGAACGGATGAATACATAGAGGCTATATATAAAAAGAAGGGCTACGGGCTTCAGGATCATGATATTGTAGAGCTCGTGCCCGGCATAGATGTACTTATCGGAGGGCATTCGCACAGCGGGCTTTTCCCTCCTTATGAAGATCCGAGGAATCACACTCTCGTAATTCAGGCCTTCTCGAAAGGATCGGCCCTGGGAAGGCTTGACCTTTTTGTGAACAGAGAGGAGAAGGTGATCACTTCATACAGATCTTCCAACTATACGCCTATGCTTGAACAGACGCCCCAGGACCCTGATGCGAAGAATATGATCGACGGTTATATCGCCGATGCCGAATCCGATCTTCTTGAAGTCGTCGGCGTGCTGAAAAAACCGGCTGCAAGAGGTAACGACGAAACCCTTCTCGGGAATTTGATATCCGACGCCTTAAGAGAAGAGTACAAAGCAGATTTCGTTCTTTTCAATCGGGGAGGCATGAGAGCGGACTTGGCAGCGGGAGAGGTCACGGGGAAGGACCTTTATCAAGCCGAACCCTTCGGCAATACCGCTGTTCTCGTTGAAATACCGGGGTTCGAACTTCTGCAGATAATACAGATCGGTTTCTCGGGAAAAAGGCGTGATACACAGATCTCCGGGGTTAAGGTCACCTATAATCCCGATCAGCACGGTGTGAATAAACTATGCGATGTAAAATTCCTTGACGGATCTTCCATAGATCTTGATAAAACATACATACTGGTCACGTCCAATTACCTTGCGGACGGAGCAGTAGGTTACGGACTTCTGAAAAAACTGAAACAAACGAACACGTTCACCCCGATCAGGGATGTTATGAAAAATTATATTAGAAGGCACACTCCGATCGATCCGAAGCTGGACGGAAGGATAAAAAGGGATAAAAAGGCAAAAATATCCGGAGATTTTCAGAACATTCTCGACGAATTGAACAGGCGTCTGGAAGAATAATAGGAAAAAAGATACGGGGGCAGGATAATTGAAGAAGATAATTTTCTACGACATGGAAGGGAACCTCAACGAGTGTAAAATAGATAAGGACCTTATCACGCTCGGGAGGAAGGAGGATAATGATATCATTCTGAAAGATATGTTCGCCTCCAGGTATCATTGCCAGATATTCAAAGATGTTGGAAAGTACTTCATCATGGATAAAGGCAGTAAGTACGGCACTCAGGTGAACGGTGCCAAGATAGATAAGGTAGAGCTTAAAAATGGTGACGAGATCAAGATAGGCAATACGGTCTTCCATTTCATGGACGATACCGAGAAACTCGATAAACGAAGGATCAAAGCAGTAACGGAGATGGAGTTTGACACGCTTGGCCAGCTGGAACTTATGATCTCTTCATACGATGACAGTAAGGACGCTAATATAGATCAGCTGAAAGACCTTCTCAATAAGATCAAATTCAAACAGCTCGATTACCAGAAAAAATTGAAGAATTATGAGATCATGTACCGTGTCGGAATGATGATCAATTCGATCTTTGATTTCAGTCTTCTTATCAAAATGATACTGAACCTGGCAGTAGAGGTGATAGAGGGCGAACGCGGGTATATAATGCTCAAGAACTATGAAAATAAGGAATACAAGATCATCTTCCACAAGAATATTAGAAATCCGGAGCAATTCATGTCCCGCTCCATGATAAAAAAGATCGAGGATTCACGGGAACCGGTGATCATTAACCGTGCCGATCTCACCGACAAAGAATTCACCCAGAGCGCTCTTGTAAGCAATATCAGTTCCGCCATCCTTTCCCCTCTTTTGAATAAAAGCATGGAGTTCATCGGAGCGATCTATATAGACAGGGAGATGAAAGTACTTCCGTTCACAGAGAATGAAAAGGACCTCATCAAGATATTCTCTTCATATGTCGGGATCTCCATAGATAATTCGCAAATGTTCCAGAAGATACAGGTGGAGGAAAAGATCAAGAACAATCTAAAAAGATATCTTTCCTCATCTGTTGCCGATGCGGTCAGCAAGATGCCCGAACTCACTTTGGGCGGAAGCGAGAAGATCATATCGATCATGTTCATCGATATAAGGAATTTCACGCCACTTTCGGAGAAACTTTCTCCAACCGAGGTAGTGGGTCTTCTCAACAGGTTCTTCTCGTTTGCCAGCGAATACATTTTCAAGTATAAAGGCACGCTGGATAAATTCATAGGCGACTGTATCATGACGATCTTCGGGGCTCCGATTGATGACGAGGAACATGCCGATAATGCCGTAAGGACGGCTATAGAGATCAGAGACCATTTCCTTAAGAAATTTAAAAAAGAAGTAATGAAAGAGGTCGGAGTGGAACTGGATATAGGCATCGGTATAAATTCCGGTCCGGCCGTCGTCGGCAATATAGGCACAGACCAGAGAATGGATTTTACGGCGATCTCCGATGCGGTCAATACCGCCGAAAGGCTTGAAAGCCAATCCAGGAATGCCTCGGTTTATATTTCCGAAGCTACGAAGAACCGTCTCAAGGATAAATATAAGATCATAGAGAAGGACCCGATGAAACTCAAGGGTAAAGCGGAACCTGTTAAGGTCTTCGAGGTGATAAGTTAATGGGCGGATTGCTCGTTTTCGGCAGTGAGGGCTTTGTCGGAAGAACGTTCCAGTCCATTCAGGGAGCAAAGGACCTTTTCCTTTCTGACATATCCGCTGCTTCAAAAAAGAACTACATGAAGTGCGATGTTAGGATTAGGACCGAAGTGGATGCCGTTCTTAAAACCGTTCAGCCCTCATTGATCCTTTATCTGACCGCTCAGAGTTCGGTAAAAAGATCGTTCGATGATCCCTGTATGACCTTTGATATCAATATCAAAGGACTTCTGAATATTCTGGAGTCCGTGAAAGCTATGGGGATAAAACCGTATTTCGTGTATGTTTCAACTATCGAGGTCTATAGAAAGTCGAATGATAAGATTACGGAAAAAACACAATACGCCCCGGAAAATCCGTACGCGATATCGAAAGATGCCGGCGAAAAGATCGTTAATCTCTACAAGAAGACCGGAATTATAGACGGCATAATCGTTCAGCCAGTTTCGCATATCGGTCCGGGGCAAACGAAGGATTTTTCGATCTCAAGTTTCGCATATCAGGTAGCCTCTGCCGAAAAAAACGGAGGGGATACCGTGCTTGTCGGAAATCTCGACGTGACAAGGGATATCCTCGATGTCAGGGATGTGATCTCTTTTTACGCGAAACTCCTGCAGCAGAGACCTCTGGACCTTGAAAAAATGATCGTCTCCTCAGGGAACGGATATCGTTATCAGGAGATACTGGAAATGCTGATCGGAATTTCGAACAAAAAGGACCTCTTGATCAGAACGGACCCTTCCCGCCTGCGGCCGGTCGATAACAATTATCTTGTTGCCAGCCCTTCTTATGCGATATCGAAACTGGGCTGGAACAGGGAGATCGGGATCGAAAAAACGCTCGGGGACATGCTGGAATACTGGAGAGACAATATTTGAAGCGGATAGCCGTTATCGTAGGAACGCGGCCTGATGCCTTAAAACTGATACCACTCATACGCCGGTTCTCCGAAGAGAGGATCCGCCACAGCGTCATTGCTGCCGGCCAGCATACGGATCTTCTTCTCAAAGTGCTCAGGGAATACAACATCAGACCGGATCACAGCATAAGCGTGAGAAGGAACGATATAACGGAATTCGCGGGCAAATATATGCTAAAGCTCCGCGAGGTCATCTCCAACGGGGCTTTCAGCGGCATGATCGTGCAGGGGGACACAACTACGGCAGCGGTTTCTGCCCTTGCAGCATATTACAACGGGATCCGTGTTTTCCATGTGGAAGCCGGCCTGAGAACGGGGGATGTGCGAAATCCTTTTCCCGAAGAGGGCAACAGGCGAATGATCTCGGAGATTGCCGAGCTTCATTTCGCGCCATCGGATCATGCGGCCCGTAATCTTACCGCCGAGGGTTTCAAGAAAGGATCGATCTTCGTTACGGGAAATACCATCATAGACCTGGTCAAAGATATAAGCCGGGGCATACAGGAAGAACAACGCTATGTCCTGATCACGCTTCACCGGAGGGAAAGCTGGGGGAGAACGATCGAGAACATATGCCTCGTGCTGGCATCGCTGTCCGCAGTGCATACAGGCTTGGAGTTCATCTTTCCCTGCCATCCGAACCCCGTCGTTCTTAAAAGCGCAAGGAAAATGCTTTTAGGCGCAAGGGTGAAGATCATCGAACCGCTGGGATACAGGGATTTTATAAGCTTTTTACGCCGCTCCTGTGTTGTGATGACGGATTCCGGCGGTGTTGCCGAAGAGGCATCATTTCTCGGAAAACCGCTTTTGATCCTGAGAGAAAAAACAGAAAGGCCGGAAGTCGTCGCAAGCGGGAATGCGGTTCTTGCCGGGACAATACCGTCAAGAATAAAAAAAGCGTTCGATTTCGCAGTGTCCGGAAGGATGCGTGTCCGTCCGTTCTACGGCTACGGAAAGGGGCATGCAGCGGAGAAGATCGCGTCGATCCTGAAAAATAAAGGCTATGTTTGATAAAATAAAAGATGAGATAAAGGACTATTTCTCTCATCTGGGATTATTCTCGAAGAACATCCGTCTTTTTCTCTGGGGTTCATTCTTCCTCGGCATTTCACAATCGGTATTCTTTCTTATCTATAACCTTTTCCTTAAGGACATAGGATACACCGAAAGTTTCATCGGGCATACTCTTTCTGTATCCTCGCTGGGGACGGTGCTTTTCTCGCTCCCTCTTGCATACGTGATGCCGCGTATCAAATTAAAAAGGATCATTGTCTTCCTTCCTGTTCTTTTGTGTATCTTCACTCTGTGGCAGACCTTTTTAACAGACGAAGTGTCGATCATGATCTCCTCGTTTTTTAAAGGGATCATTTATACCGTGCTGGGGATCATTTCCGCTCCTTTTTTCATGCGCAATTCCACGGAAAAGGAGAGATCACATATCTTTTCTCTCTCCTTCGCTCTCGGCCTGGCATCAGGTTTCATCGGAAATTTTCTGAGCGGGATCATTTTTAAATATTCGGGGAAATTAATGACCGATCCCGTATTCCAGAACAGGTCCGCGCTAGTCTTCTCGGCGCTTTCCGGCCTTTTTGCAATATTCTACTTCTTAAAACTCGATGTCAAGAACATAGAAAGATCGGAAGGCCAGAAGATCGTGATCGCCGACTTTCCTCTGAAATTCATTTTCAGAGTATCTTTCCCTCAATTCGTGATCGGCCTCGGAGCCGGCCTTGTGATACCTTTTGTCAATCTGTTCCTCAAGAACGATTGGGACCTGAGTACGGACAGGATAAGCGTGATCTTCGCTATATCGCAGCTTTTCATGTTCTTTGGTATCGTGGTCGCTCCCGTGTGCAAGAAATACTTCGGAATGATGCGCACGGTGGTCGTGACGCAGCTTCTGTCGATGCCTTTCATGTATTTTCTCGGATTCTCAAAGGTGTTCCCGCTCGTGGAGTTCTCCTTTTATATAAGGGCCGCTCTCATGAACATGGCCGCACCTCTCATCACGAATTTTATGCTGGAAAAAGTGGATGAGGCTCATCAGTATTCAGCCAATGCCGTTGCCACGATAGCCTGGACCGGAGCATGGGTCTTCTCGGCCTATCTCGGAGGCACGATCATAGAGAAATACGGGTTCAAGACCGTTTTTACGATAGCGATAATCCTCTACTTCGTTTCCTCCGCGATGTATTATTTTTTCTTCATTAAAAAGAGGGACGATGGTTGACATTGTTGACAAAAAATGATAGAATGAATTCATGACAAGAAGAGCGAGGATCGAGGAAAGGAATTATTTTTATCATGTAATATGCCGCGGTCAAAGGAAGAACCCTCTTTTTTTCTCGGCTGCCGATATGAAGAGCTATTTTAAATTCTTCAATAAGTATGCACAGGAGCACGATTTTGAATTGTATGCATACTGCTTGATGAGAAATCACGTTCATTTGTTGATCCGGCGGCGGGAGATGTCTTTAGATCTCTTCATGAGAAGATTGAATACGGCATATGCACTATATTTCAACGGGAAATATGATTTAACCGGCCATGTGTTTCAGGGCAGGTACCGTTCCTTGATCGTCTATGACGATAATTATCTTCGACACCTGATAAAATATATGCATATGAACCCGGTGAGCGCGGGTATCTGTAAAAACCCAGGCAAATACGGGTATTCGAGCGCATCGTTCTATGAAGGGAACGAAGATAATAATGTTCAGAAGATGTATAAGATAAGCGTTTTTAGAGTTAAAACGGTATATATGAAGTTCTTAAATTCGGAAGAAATAACCTTTCCCGTGTATAAGGAAACCGTTGGAGACAAAAAAAGATATCTGGAGAATCAAAAACGCAAGAAAGGCAGGGAGGGTGGAACTTATAAAGAAAGGCGCGACATCGTGTCGCGTAAGCAATCGATATTGAATGAAACAAGGAAATTTCTGGATCATTACAAAATTACGCTGAACTATTTCAAAGCCAATCTTAAAAGTTCAGAAATGAAGATGGTGAAAATGAACTTGATCGATCACTTATTGAAATGCGGACACTATCGAGCAGGCATTGCCTGCGCTCTTGGGTGCTCAAGATCCTGGATAAGCAAAATTTACCAAAGAAAAAAGAAATAAGGCCGTAATTTGTCAACAATGTCAACCAACGTCCCTGAAAATGGTGGAGGCGGCGGGAATCGAACCCGCGTCCAAAGAAGAGCACAATACGATGTCTACATGTTTGTCCCGTCTACGGTTTTCCCCGGCCTTTACCGACGGTCAGGTGGTCCGGGATATCCCTTCGTTGATCTCGCGCCGGAATGCAGAAGGAAAATGCTTCCGCCGCCAGCCGCTTGAGTATGAAGGGCTTTCGGAATAAACGGCAACCTCCTGAGCCCTTCCGCATTTATAAATTATGCGGCGTAAGCGTAATTATCAGCGCTTAAAAGTTTTAACCCGTCGCAGTGGAATCATACTGACATGCAACCGTACCTGCTGCTACCCTGTCGAAACCGGTTCGCCCCCATTATCTTCTGTTCTTGTTGAGACGCGCGAGTTCGCGGTTAAGTTCTCTTTCGCGGATCTCATGTCTTCTGTCCCTTTGGGTCTTTCCGGTGACCAGCGCGATCTCGATCTTGGCGAACTGCTTTTTGAAGTAAACGGATACGGGAATGATGGTAAAACCTTTTTCCTCGACCTTCCTTCTCAAGCGGATCAGTTCGCGTTTATCCAGAAGAAGTTTCCTCGGCCTTTCGGGTTCGAGTTTCACGAAATCAGAACTTCTGTAATTGTCGATGCGCATGTTCACGATAAACAGCTCTGAGCCTGTAAAAGAGCAGTATGAACCCCTGAGAGATACCTTTTTATCCCGCAGGGACTTCACTTCCGACCCGGCAAGCACTATGCCCGCTTCGAATCTTTCGATTATCGTATAATTGAAAAGATCCTTGTTCTTGCAAACAATTACATTGCCGTCGTTCATATTTTCTCTTAGAGAGTATAACAGAAAACGCTATAAATATCAATGTTTTCCGCTCGACACCGCGCCTGCGGCGCCAAATTCACTATTGAATTATTGATTAAATAATGGTATAATAAAAAAATGAAAAAAATGCTATTCCTTTTTTTCACTTTCCTTTTTTCCGTTATCCGCGCGGATTTTACCGTCCAGGTCGGCTCCCTGAACAGCGAAAATGCGGCAAAAAGGCACATTTCTACGCTTAAATCCAAGATAGATACGGCCAAATGCTATGTTCTGAGGTCGGAATTGAAGGACGGACGTATCGTGTTCCGCGTCCGGTTCGGCCGGTTCAGGGATATGGCTTCTGCCGAGAAATACAAGAGCTCATTCATTGATAAAGGCGTTGATTCCGTTGTTTCCCGATACGAAGATCCCGGCTACGAGATATCTTACACGGATGACGCCGGCCCGGCCCCTCTCCCAGATAATACCGAAGAAACTAAAATAATCGCGATAAAGGATACACCTGCCGGAATAATCAAGATCGATGCACCCGATGACACGAAGACCAAGATGATCGAAGATAAAACCTTCGAATACAGACTCGGTATCATCAACAGGAAATGGCTCATTGCCGTCCAGCAGGAAAAAGAAAAAGAGATAATCGAGGAGCTTATCACCGAATACACGGGATTGATCAATGAATACTTGGACAGCAGAGAAGTCTTCAAGGGATACTACATGATCGCTCATTGCTACCTTCAGATAGGGGATCTGGACATGACGCTGAGATACCTGGACCGCTCCATTGAATCCGCCCCGTCGGACGAAAAAGCAGCGATCATGTATGAGAAAGGTTTTATGGTCTATATCTATCAGCGCGATTTCCAGAGGGCGATAGATATTTTTAAAAGACTCTTTTTCGAATTCCCGGATTCGGCCTGGGCGCATGCGGCTCAGAACATTGTGAACGAAATACTCAAATACAAAGTATATATGGACCATTAGGAGGCGAGATGAGCATTAAAGGCAACCTCTCATCAATACCGCTTGCAGACATCATGCAGCTCGTCGGCATGGGCGAAAAGGTCGGATGTCTGAAGATAACGGGAAGCGATGATATCGGCTATATCTATTTCGTAAAGGGAAATATCGTATATGCTTATTCCGAGAACAACAAGGTCACGATAGAGAAGATCAATCAGCATCAGAAGATCCTCGATGCAACAAAACTGAACTCTATAATAAAGGTCTCGCAGGAAAAAAAGCTAAATCCTCTCGAGATAATGGTGAAAGGCAATATCGTTAAGAAGGACGATATCGAGAATATAGTGAAGAACTACATACTAGGGATAACATACGGTTTCTTCAAACTCGGGAAGGGTGATTTCGAATTCCTCGAGAATGAACAGCCGAAGAATCCCCTCCTTCTCATCGAGGAGCATTACGGGAACGTGATAATGGAAGGTTCGAGAAGGATCGACGAAATCGAACTCGTAAAGAAGACCATCCCTTCGGATAAGACAAGGTTCATTGTTTTCATAACCGCGCTTGACAAACTTGACAGCATTAAACTCCGGGAAGATGAGAAGAAGATACTCGCGCTGGTTTCGAAAATGACAAATATCTACGAAATATCCAGACATGTGGAACTGGAGGAATTCGACCTCATGAAATACGTATTCGGCTTCGTGCAGTCTAAAATTCTCGAGGTCATCCCCCAGGAATCGTACGAGATCATCCAAGAGCATGTTGACCTTGCACGGTTCTATCTCGAACGCGCGAATGAAGATGAGGCCCTGCGTGAAGCCATACGCGCTTTTTCTCTGGCGCCCACTGACGAGAACAATATCATGCTTCTGAAACTTTGTTTGAAGAACGGGACGCTACCCGAGGAAGTGAAGAGGCATTTCGTCCATCCTTATAAATTCGCACCCTATACCAAATACGGCCCGGAAACGCTTAAATTCATCAAAGAACAGCAACCCACTCTTAAGTCCGAGATGCCGAAACCTTCCTATGCGGGCAAACCGGCACCGGCCACGGCCGCACCGGCTGCTCCGAAGATAAATCCGAAAGAAGCCCTTATTAATGCAGCGAAATATTTAAGGGACGGCCAGTATCAGGATGCCGTGAATATTCTTGTTCAAACCGGAGAGATAAGGATCTCGAACTATTACCTCATTCTCGGCAATTCATACATCAAACTCAATAAGATCAGGGAAGCCCATGACTGTTTCTCGAAACTTCTGGTTCTTGAACCGGAAAATGAAAAGGTGAAAAAACTCGTTGAAACACTGAAAACAAAAATATGATAAGGAGTCTTTCATGACCGAAGAAAAGAAAAAAGTAACGGATGAGAAGAAAAAAGCGCTCGATATGGCCGTATCCCAGATTGAGAAGAACCACGGAAAAGGATCGATCATGAAGCTCGGCGGCGAAGGGCATGTTAAGCTCTCCGCCATTTCCACCGGCTCGATAGGTCTTGACTCGGCCCTCGGTGTCGGCGGTATCCCGAGAGGCAGGGTCACTGAGATATACGGTATGGAATCCGGAGGAAAAACAACACTTGCACTCCATATCATCGCTGAATCTCAAAAGAACAACGGCATTGCCGCTTTCATCGACGCCGAACACGCACTGGACGTGGAATATGCAAAAAGGATCGGTGTTAATATTGACGATCTCATCGTCAGTCAGCCCGATTTCGGCGAGCAAGCGCTTGATATCGCGGAAACGCTCGCAAGGAGCGGTGCGGTTGATGTTATTGTTATCGATTCTGTTGCCGCTCTTGTACCTAAAGCGGAAATAGACGGAGAAATGGGAGATTCCCATGTCGGCCTCCAAGCAAGGCTCATGTCGCAGGCAATGAGAAAACTCGTCTCCGTCGTAAATAAATCCAACTGCGCCGTTGTCTTCATAAATCAACTCAGAATGAAGATCGGTGTGATGTTCGGGAATCCCGAGACCACAACGGGCGGTTTTGCTCTTAAATTCTACGCGTCGATCAGAATCGATATAAGAAGGATAAGCACATTGAAAAACGGAGATACCGATGAAGGCATACGCGTACGCACGAAGATCGTAAAGAATAAAGTTGCTACACCGTTCAAACAAACCGAATTTGATATCCTTTTCGGAAAAGGCATCTCGAAAAACGGCGAGATCATCGACATCGGATCAGAGCACAATATTATAGAGAAATCAGGTACTTGGTATTCATATGCCGGCCAGAGAATAGGTCAGGGAAGGAATAATGTGGCGGAATTTCTCGATTCGAATCCCAAGATCGCCTCAGAGATCGAGAAGAAGATCCGGGAAAAGATAGGTATCTGAACCTTGAATGAAGCCGCAGAGTCTATCCGTATTTAAACGGAAGATCTTCATTTATTCGTTCTTTTTCATTTTCTTTGCAGCACTTGCCATGCTCATGGGGCTGTACCAGAATATGAAAACGGGGTTCTTCCTCCTGGAAATGAACTCTCTGAACTACTATGTTAAGAAGGAAGGTGCCACGATAAATGTGAGGAGCGTTATTTCATGCATCTCCCCGCATGATACGAGCGTTCCCAAAACGCTCATCTTTCCGCTTCTGCTGCCCAAGAACGCTGAGCTGGAATCATTTTCCGTAACGCATAATAATATTAAAGTGAACGCCATAGTATCGGACGGTAAGATCTCTTGGGAGTCGATCCTTCCCGAAAAGGGCGAGTCGATTATCATCTATATCGATTACGCATACAATTCCCCGATCCCGAAGATCATTCTGCCTCTTAATGAAACGGGCGTCTTCCAGATGAAGAATACCGAGGTCATGATCTTCGCAGATGCCGACGAAAAGGTCTATTCCTTTGACAGCAACTATGAACTTACAGCAACGTATAAAGGGTTCGCAACCTCTTTTCAATATTCCGGTTTTTTCCCCAAAAAAGGAGAAGACATGCTGCTGAACTGGTGAAATGGATAATACACTGTATCTTATCGATACATACTCTATAATATTCAGGGCATATTACGGGATACAAAGGCTCTCAAGGAGGGACGGTTTTGCGACAAATGCCATATTCGGCTCCGTAAAATCCCTGTTGAAAATACTAGTGGATTTCAATCCGAAATACATCTGCGCCGTATTCGACAGTGTAGGCAAAACATTCAGGAAGGAGGCGGACGGTTCATACAAGGCCAACCGTGCCGTTGCTCCGGAAGATCTTGTTGCGCAATTCCCTGTGATCGAGGAGTTCATCGGAACAATGGGATTTCCCCGATTACGCATCGAAGGGCTGGAGGCGGATGACGTCATCGCGACGCTTGCGGTTAAATTCCGCGATGAATTCGGCCGAATAGTCATTTTCACAGGCGACAAGGACCTGTTTCAGCTGATAGACGAGAAGGTAGAGATATTTGACCCAAAACTGGAGAAGTGGTTCGACAGAAATGGGACATTCGAAAAATTCGGCGTCTATCCTTCTCAGATAAAAGATTTTCTAGCACTTGTAGGCGATTCTTCGGATAATATCCGGGGTGCCCCCGGGATCGGTGAAAAGACCGCCGTAAAACTTTTGGGCGAATACGGTTCTTTAGAAGCCCTCTATGGAACTATAGGGAACCTCCCCGAACGGATACGCCGTTCGCTCGAGGAATTCTCCGGTTACCGGAAGAATACGGAAATGCTGCTCACACTTTTAGTAAAAGAAGATGCGGAAGTCTCCAGGGACGATCTTATACTTCATATTACGGACAGGGCGAAACTCGGGGAATTGATCGGCCAATATGAATTTCAATCTCTTCTCAAGGATTTCGAGATAGAGAAAAAAGAGAAATATCTTTCTCTGTGTACGCAGGAGGACCTGAAGGATTCGGGCATACTTTTCATCGATTGCCCTGATGAAAAGGAGCTGTTCATCATCGACGAGGGGATATGCCGTTTCATTAAAATGGATATCGGGGAATTTCCTGAGGAATATCTTAAAAAGCGACTTGTTTCCCCATCTGTAAAAAATGTTCTCAAGGCCTTTCTGAAAGCGGGTAAAGGAACTTTCGGGAAATTCTTCGATATCTTCATCTCTGCTCATATTCTTCACGACAGCGCCAGAGTGATCGATCTCGATGACCTTATTAATATCTACCCTGTGACCGAGAGATTCGCTTCCAGGGCGGGTCTTGAAGCCTACGATTTCGACAGGTTCAATATGCTGTTCCATGCAGCCAACTGTTATTTCGGGATAATGGACACCGAAGGATTTAAGGAGAATTATCTTCCGGTCTGCGAAAAATTGGAATTTCCCCTGATACCCGTTCTGTGCGAGATGGAGATGAACGGAATAAAGATCGACAGGGTCATTTTTGAAGATATCAAGTCGGAATACAGAAAGATCGCGAATGCCCTTGAGAAGGAAATCCTGGAAGGCTGCGGGGAGAGCTTTAATCTGGAATCCCCGAAGCAGCTGGCAGGCATTCTGTACAGCAGACTGAATTATCCCGTCGTAAAGAAAACGAAAACAGGCCCCTCGACCGATAGTGATGCGCTCGAGAAGATCCTATCCCGCGAAGAGGATGCGAAAAGGCGAAAGGTCATCCAGGACATCCTCGATTACCGTGAAGTAAGGAAGATCCTTAGCACGTATCTCGAAGGCTTCGACAGGCATATTAAAAACGGCCGCGTGCATTCGACTTTTCTGCAGACCTCGACATCTACGGGAAGGCTGTCATCAGAGAACCCAAATATGCAGAACATCCCGATAAAAACGGAAAAGGGTGCGCTCCTCAGGAAGTTCTTCGTACCTTCTTCGGAAGGGCTCCTGATGCTTTCAATCGACTACAGTCAGATCGAATTGCGCATCCTTGCGGAGTTCTCCGGCGATGAAGCCATGAATGCTTCCTTTGCCACCGGTACGGACATACATGCGCAGACGGCTTCCAGAATCCTCGGCATCTCTCTTGATGAGGTCGGCAAGAGGGAAAGGATGATAGGCAAAACGATCAATTTCGGGATCATATACGGTATGGGGCCGTTCCACCTTTCCGATTCCATAGGCATCTCGATGAATGAAGCGAAGCGGTTCATCGAATCGTACTACAGGGAATTCAAGGGCGTGAAAGCCTATCAGGATGCCCTGATCTCCGAAGCGCTCAAGACAGGGTATGTTGAAACGCTGTTCAAAAGGAAAAGATATATCGCTGAACTCCTGTCTCCTAGCGAAAGGATGAAAAACGCAGGTATAAGAGCCGCGGTGAACGCCCCCATACAGGGTACCGCAAGCGAGATCATTAAACTTGCCATGATCGAGATCTTCAGACAAGAGCTTCCCGTCAAAATGCTTCTGCAGATCCACGACGAGCTGATCTTCGAGGGCCCCGCGCGTGAAATGCCATCCGCGGCTGAGAAGATCAGGGGAATAATGGAAGGCGTAGTCCGTTTTAAAGTGCCTCTTAAAGCAGAATACAAGGTCGGTTCCAACTGGTACGATATCCACTGATGAAGATACTTGTGACAGGACTGATCGCTTCCGGTAAAACCCGCTTTTCACAGATACTGGCGCGCCTGTCCGGCCTGCCTCTTTTCTCGAATGACGAGATAGCAAAAAAAATAAAAACGGATGTAAAAGTGCAGAGGAAGTTGATGAGGATGTTCCGGATCGAAGACCCGCACGGGATCGATGATGCCATCCGCAGCGCTATTTCCGATACGGGGATAAGAAGAAAACTCAATGCCATTCTGCATCCGTTAATAAAACGAGAGGACAAACGAATTTTAAAAGAGCATGAAGACTGCATCATCGACAGCCCGATCCCGAGATCTCTCGGCATCCTGGGTCTCTTTGATCTGATAGTGCTCGTAACGGCCCCTGAACCCGTTGTCGCGGAACGGCTGAAGGGAAAGAAATTCTCAGCTGATGCGGCAGCTGCGCTTCTGGAGGCGCAGAAGGTCGAATTCGCGGGGCTGAAGGCGGACCATACGGTCCTGAACGACGGAGCAACGGATCTTGAAAAAGCGGCTTCTGATATTGTTTTTTCTTATTAACGGCATTTTAACGGCCGATTTCACCCCTCCCGTTCTGAATAACCACCTTACGGGAAGTTCTTATTTTTCAGATCTTTTCATGAAATATTTTCCCGACGAGATGACGAACACGTTCCACTCCGAGAATTACTACATAAAAGAGGAGAGTGAGATCTTTCCGGCAGTGACCACGCTGCTGTTCTTTAATCAAAGCTATATCAGGAGGGACAGCAACTCATTCTATCTCAATATCGACCTTCTGAGCGGCAAATACATGGATTACGGGGAATTGCGGAGCAAATGCGTCAATATCTATTATTCGTTCGCCCTCAAGAACGAGATGGAGATCGGCGCGGAGGGGATCATTTCCGAAACTGTAAATGATCCTCAGCCGAATTATTACTATCTAATTTCCTCCTATTCCCTGTTCGGCCGGTTCCGCTGGAGAAGCATTTCATTCCTTGCCAAATACGGCCTGATCAGCAGCAAGGAAGTGTCTCAAGCGTGGAACCTGTATATGCGCATTAAACCGGTCGAGAATCTTACATTGGACCTTTTTGCCGGGAACTTCCCGGATTTCGGCAATCTGAGCGGTTTTATCGAATATGTTATGAGCTCATCCTATCCGCTCCACCTTGCCGCTTCTTTGAGCTTCTCGCTTCTCGATATCCTGGACCTCTACTTAACCTCTCACGCCGTTCCGGGAGAGAATACGGAATGGGAGGTCACTTTCGGGATCAGCAAGCGATTTTATTTTCAGTATTTCATCGGGGATTCCAAGGAAGTGAAACGGCTTTTCATTTCAGTGCCATTTTCGGGAAGGTACACTGTCAGATTCGGTCCGGAGATGTATGAAAAATACTACCTGACGCTGATCTTTGAAGAAAACGTCAAGAAATACAGATTGACCTTCGGGGTCAAGAACACATTCGATCTTGATATTAAAAAGAACGTATCATTATTCCTCAGATACACTTATTTTATTTAGAGACATAGACGGCCGCCGGTTTGATGATCGCGCCGTTCATCCGGAACCCTCTTTCGATGATCTTTACAACAGTATTGGACTTTTCACCTTTTCCGTCAACGGAAGCGATCGCGTTGTGGATACCGGGATCGAACGGAACACCGGTCTCCTCAATGATCTCAACGCCTTCGGCCTTAAGAGCGCTTAAAAATTCCCCGAGGAGCATTTCAAGGCCCTTCCTCGAATTCTCGTCTTTAATATTCTCGATGCCGTGTTCAAGATGCCCGAAAACATCGATGAACCGGGTTAAAAATTTCTTCTTCTCTCTGTATAAGGTCATATCTGCGTCTTTCTGTGCCCTGAGTTTCGCCGCCTCAAGTTCCTTCAGATTGTCCTGTTTATATTTTTCGAGCGTTTCGCGGTTCTTTGCGATAGCTTCTTTGAGCCTTTTTATCTCTTCTCTCTTCTCTTCAGTTTCACGGAAGAGCTGATTGCAAAGTTTGCCGAGATCATCGATCTTTTTTTTGTGTTTTTTGTCCTGCTGAAAATGGAATTTCTCCGTTCTCCCTCTTTTCAATGCTACCTCCACTGTTTGAACTTATCGGAAAGTATTCGGGAAATAAGATCCGAAAAATGACTCAGGAAGTCAATATTGTATTCGTAGTACATTGCCTTTGGTCCGAGTATTCCGAGTAGGCCGAGTACATCCTCGTGAATCTTGACGGGCGCCGTTATTATCGAAATATCTTTGAATTGCGCGTTCCCGGTCTCATTGCCTATAAGCACGTTGGGAGTGCTGATCTCAGAAAGTTTGAAAACGAGGCTTTTGATATTCTCGCTTACGGCGGGACTGCCAAGGTCTAAAGCAGCGCCGGTAATAGGCTCGATGTGGACCTTCTGAAATTCCGAGATCACGATCGAGAGTTTTCCCAAAACGGAATTGATAAGTTCCTGGTACTGAAGAAGTTCGCCCTTAAGCGAATCGAGTTCGGTCTTGAAAGACATCTCCATCTCAGGAAGAGTTTTGCCGCCGGCGAATTCATTGATGAAATTCTCGATCATCCTGAGAAGTTTTTTATCGGGGTCGAACTCCATTACGAAGAATATCTTGTCCATAACGATCCCGGAAGAGAGGAAGATCAGCGCAAGGATCTGATTCTTTGCAATTTTACTCAAGTGGATGCTTTTAATGATCTGGCTGTTTATCGTGATGCCGAGCGAAAATGACATTTCGCTCGTGAACTTTGATATCATCTTTGATGCAGCGACCATGATGTTATCCACATCCGTTATCTTATCCGACAGCTCCGTTTTCAAATTCTCAAGCTCGATCTCTATATACTTGTTCAATACCAAAAGATGGTCCACATATGTCCTGAACGCGAGGTCCGTAGGTATCCTTCCCGATGCGGAGTGTTCTTTAAAAAGATATCCCTCGTCCTCCAGCCGTGCAAAGACGCCCCTCAAAGTGGCTGAAGAATGGTCCAGATTGTACCTTTCCTTAAGATGAGCGGAACTGATCGGCTTTTTGCAGCGGCAGTATTCCTTCACCAGTATCTTAAGGATGAACAATTCGCGTTCGCTGAGTTTATGTGCCATAATGATATTTTATTGATTTTTCAATAAAATTCAAGCGCGGCAACACAAGCTGAGGGCTGTTCCGATTGAATTTTTGTCAATTAATGCTATAATAGATCATATGGGGCCTGTCAACGGTTGCCATGAAGGAGGCCAAATGAAGAGAAATGGAAAGATCATCATGTTGCTATTGTCAATGCTGTGCGTATCCGTGTTTGGCGCTGATATTGAAAAGGAAATGTGGAAAGGCGTATTGAAAGCCGGCGCGATGGAACTCCGGCTTGTATTCCACGTATATGAAACGGAGGACGGGTCTCTGCGTGCCGAAATGGATTCCGTCGATCAGGGGGCATACGGCCTTCCGGCTGAAAAGTTGGTGCTCAAGGACGGCCATTATGAATTCTATTTCGATAAGATGAAAGCTTCATATATTGGCGATCTCGATCCCGATTCGGGAACGATAAAAGGTAAATTCGCTCAATCCGGTCTTTCTTTCGAGATGGACCTGGAACGCATTTCCGAGAAAATAGAGATAAAAAGACCGCAGGAACCGAAACCCCCGTTCCCATATGAAGAAGAGGAAGTTTCCTATGTGAACAAGATCGACGGCAATACTCTTGCCGGCACTCTGACATTCCCTTCCAAAGAAGGTAAATTCCCCGCTGTGATCCTGATCACGGGTTCCGGCACTCAGAACCGCAATGAGGAGATCTTTAATCATAAACCTTTCCTTGTGATCGCGGACCGTTTGTCAAGGAACGGCTTTGCCGTCTTAAGGGTAGATGACCGCGGAGCGGGCGGTTCTTCCGCTTTAGGTCTGGAAACCTCCACATCGGAGAATTATTCCCTGGATGTACTTGCCGGCGTCGAATTTCTTAAGAGTCATCCCAATATTGATGCTGCTAAGATAGGCCTGATCGGGCACAGCGAAGGGGGGCTTATCGCGCCAATGGTCTATGCGGCAGCCCCGGATGATATTGCCTTCATGGTCCTTCTTGCAGGGCCCGGCGTTACGGGGAAGGATGTGATAACGGCTCAGAAAAAACTTATCATGGAAGCGATGGGCGTAGATAAAAAGAGCATTAAAGCATCGTTTAAGGCGGATAAAAAAGTATACAAGATCATTTTCTCTAAAGATACTATCGAAGAGAAAAGAGCTAAGGTGAGAAAGCTCATCATAAGATATGCCAAGAAAGAAGGCCAGAAATTGAAAGAAGAGGAGCTTGAGGCCAAGGTCAGGACACTCACTATCGACTGGATGCTTTTTTTCCTGGCTTATGATCCTCGTCCCACCCTGAAGAAGGTATTATGCCCCGTACTCTCGATGAACGGGAAGCTCGATCTTCAAGTGCCTTATGAAGAGAATCTTGCAGAAATAGGGAAAGCGCTTGATGCTGCGGGCAATAAGAATCATACGGAAAAGGCCTTCGAAAAACTCAATCATCTATTCCAACACTGTGAAACGGGCCTTATTTCCGAGTACGGGGTCATCGAAGAGACCTTCGCTCCCGAAGCGCTCGATTTCATGACGGACTGGCTTAAGGAGACCGTTAAATAGGTAAATTCGCTTGCTGAAAGGGAACAGGAGCTTCAGGCGTTTCATTATAAATCCTCACGCCGGTAAGATAAGAGGCAAGAAAAAACTTGATAGATTCTTAAAGACGATAAAGGACCATTTCGATCCGGACACGACGACCATCGAGTTCACAAAAGGGCGTTTCCATGCAACTGAAATTACGGCGCGCGCTGTCAGGGACGGTATTGATACGGTTTTCTCCGTGGGGGGCGACGGTACTCATAATGAGGTGATACACGGCATTAATAAGGACCATATCGTTCTGGGTCTTATTCCTGCAGGTTCAGGTAATGATTTTGTTCTCGGGCTTAGACTTCCTAAAGACCCTCATAAATGCCTTGTGAAAATGAAGGAGTACACTGCGCGACAGGTCGATCTCGGAAAAGTGAACGAACACAGTTTCCTCAACGTGATGGGTTGCGGCATTGATGCCGATGTGATTCATCTGCTCGAAGGCGGGCGAAATTATGCCTCGGGATTCTATCATGCTCTAAAAATCCACCGCCCTAAAAAACTGAAACTCACCATCGACGGCAGAGAATATTTGTACGAGAACGCAGTGATCGCAGCTGTTGCCAACGGTCTTTTTTTCGGGAACGGGATGATGATCTCTCCGCATTCCAAATTGAACGACGGTCTTTTAAATATCATCGTTGTGCACGATATTAAGAAGATCCAGCTTGCATACCTGTTCCCGCTTCTTTACATAGGCCAGCATATAAAGTTAAAGAAGTGGGTAACCGAATACAAGGGCAGCAATATTGTCATCGAACCGGACCGGCCTACGGCTTTCCAGCGGGACGGCGAACTCTTTGAGGCCTCGAAGGTAGAGATATCGGTAATAAAGAACTTCCTCAATGTGCTTGTTCCGGATATTCATAACGGGAAGAACAGCATTTTCATTCCCGGTCCGCGATCGGAAGAGATATAAGAAAATAAAGAGAAAGGTACTGTGTTCCGTTTAATGCCCTGAAAAACGGTTAACTTTTTTAAAAAATCCGGAAATTATCGGGAAAAGTAAAAAAATCCGTATTTTTTATTGAAAATCGTCACCCCAAAAAACTGCGCCCCGAAAAAGTTAATAAAAAATTTCAGGGTCTCAGTACCGGGATCTCAAACCGGCAAGGAATCCCCGGAAAGTTAAACAAAAATTCAAGTATCGCGTTTTTATATTAAATAAAATTAGCGGAAATTCGCGGAAAAAAAATCGAGCATCCATTTTAAGTTATAACATTGAAAAAAAAATAATAATTTTTCATAACGATTATCCTGTTATATTGGGGAAAAGTATATTGCTGCAAGATACCGGGTAAGAAAACATGGAAACGGGATATTGAAAAAAAGATGAAAAAATGATACACAAATAATATCCCGAGCTTTAAGCCCTAAAGCTGAACCGCCTTGAGGCCGGAGAGCTGAAGGCGGGCCATGGACTTGAAGCCGATAGGGGTAGCGGGGGAAACCCCTTACCCTCCCGTGCTTGGAAAGGGATACCTCAACGGAATCTCCCGGGTTCCAGGCTTTTATTCACAGGAGTGCTTTATGATGAAAAGAACGCTTGGGTTCTTCATGGTTTTTCTTATGCTCTCGCTCGCGGTATCTGCCGAGGACCTCTACATGGAGCCGGATGAGGTATACGATCTCGGAGTGATCGTCATTTCCAATGATCAATGGAAGAATGTAGAAACGATAAGGTCCGAGGAGATCAGAAAGGGGAATCTCAACGATTTTCAGGACCTTCTTTCCATGGTGCCCGGAGTGAATTTCTCGATCGGAACAAAGGGCGAAGTATCGATCTTCATCCGCGGACTTGATAAATCCAAGATCAAGGTGATCATTGACGGCGTTCCCGTGAACGACGCTTACTATGATACTACCGATACCGGCATGATCCCGGTCCATAATATAGAGAAGATAGAGATATACAAAGGCATCAATGCCGTCTCTTTCGGAAGCAATGCCCTGGGCGGAGTGATCAATATCGTAACAAAGAGGGACCCCGAAGGGCTCACGTTTAATCTTCAAAAGGGCACTTTCGCAGACAGGTTCTCCGCGGAGATGACCATGGGTTTCGGTTATTTCTTCGCTTCGGGGAGTTTCAATTCGGTCTATTCCAACGGATTCAAATTCGGGGGAAAGGAATCCGAGAATGATATGGCCTTCGAAGACCTTCTTCCCGGGGAAGATGTCCTGCCGAACAGCTCTTCCGTCAAGAACGATCTTATGCTGAAAACGGGTTTTCTTTTCTCTGCGTTCGACAGCATCGTCTTCACGATGAATCTTATGAACAATAAAAGGGACCTTCCGTACCACATCTATGCCACGAAATCGGAAACCGCTTCCAGGATGTTCAGGGACCCGAGATACTGGAGATTCCCGGTGTGGGATCAGGATGTTTTCTCGCTGGCCCTTAACAAACTGTTCATGGACAGGACGAAGCTCACCGTGACCACGGCCCATCTCAAGATATACAATCAGCTGGACATGTACATAGACAGAGAATTCACGGAGCTCGGGGAAACGGACATCTTCGACGATTACGTGAACAGCCTCAATGTCATCGTTGAGGACGTATCATGGCTGAACCTCAAGCTCGGCTATATCTTCGAAGAGAAATATCATAAGAAAACGGCCGATATGTTCGCCTATGACGACTATGAGGAGGAGGAGTTCACCTCCGTTTTCCACAATCTGTTCCTGATGGCCGAGAAGACGATCTCATTTTTAACGCTGAACGCGCAGATCTCTTCCAATAAGTTCATCTACGATGTGAGCGAGTGGAGCGACCTGAACTACTATATGAAAGCGAGCGGGCGTTTTATGGGGACGTTGCTGGCTCAGGTGCAGTACGGGCACAAAACACAGTTCCCCGCCCTGAACCGTCTCGCCGATTCATTCTCAGCCGCGCTCGAACCGGAGAAATCGAACGAGGCGGACATTTCCGTGACATTCAACAAAGGAGGCCTGGGACTGAAGCTCTCATATTTCGCAAATGACGTTTTTGACCTCATTCACAGGGACGATAAGAGTCTTCCTTACTACAATATCGGGAAAGTGGCCTTCAGCGGCTTTGAAGCTGCGGTGAACTGGCAGTTCAGGATATTCTCGGCAGGACTTTCATATGAGGCGATCAAGGGAGTGAACGAAAGCGAGGAAGGCACATACGGGTCTTATATGACGGATATGCCTTATATACCGGTCAGCAAACTCGGCCTCAGGCTCGGTGTCAAGCTCTTCGGAATGGCCGATCTTACCTATGAACTTTATCTGGCAGGCAAAAGTTACGAATACATCTCCGACGAGAGGATCGAAGTTCCATCCTACAGCCTTTCCAATGTTAACATAAATGTGGATCTTGCTCCGGTAAGAGTATTCATGAGGATCAATAATCTTCTTGATGCCTTCTACTACACGGAATACGGTTATCCGCAGCCGGGAAGGGAAGTAGTGTTCGGCTTGGAATTCGCAAAATAGCACATTACCCGGGAACGGGGCGCTCAGGAACGCGACGGGAACCGGATTTTTTTCCGGGGCAGTGAATGCAGTAAACTCCCTTATTTCCTTTTCTGTTCATAAAAAAATGCGGTTCTCTCACTGTGGCGCAGGATTTGACTTTTAGAGCCTTTTTTGATAAAATAACTAATACTTATTAGGAGTTTATTTTGAACGAACGACTCATAACCGACGGGGATCGCGAAGTCCTGAAAAAGGAATTCGAAACGATCTCGAACGATGTGGACATAAAGCTTGTCCCTTCTCCGGATAAGAACGACGAATATTCGGCTTTCACTTTAGGGTTCCTTTCGGAACTTGCCGAATTGAATCCGCGTATAAAACTGGAAGTAAATGCGCACGATTCCGAGCTCGCCGGTAAAGAGAATATCAGCTCGTATCCGTATATCCTGCTCGGTTATGACAAAGGGTTTCATATAGAGTTCATGGGTTCCCCTGCGGGCTACGAGGCCCGGACACTAATAGACGATATCATAATGCTGGGAACGGGGGAGAGCGGACTTTCAACTTCCGCGAAGGGCAAGATAAAGGAAGTGCTGAGAAAAAGCACGATGCACGTATTCGTAACTCCGCAGTGCCCGTATTGTCCGGGTGCCGTAAAGCTTGCTCATGCTTTCGCTTTTGAGAACAAGCTGATCAGGGGTATCTGCGTAGAAGCAACGGAAAATGCCGAGATTTCGGACCGTTTCAATGTCTCTTCCGTACCGCAAACCGTTCTGAACGAAAGCCAGAAGCATATCTATATCGGCGCGCAGCCCGAGATGAAAATGGTTTCGGAATTGCTTTCTTATTTATAATGATGTTGGGGGAAGAATATGATGAGCAGTAAATATGATCTTACTGACGAACAAAAAGAACTTGTAGCGATCGCAAGGGAGATCGCAGAAAAAAAGATCAAGCCGATAAGAGCGGAACTTGATGAGACCCAGGAATTCCCTTATGATATTGTGAAGATCTTCGGCCAGTCGGATCTGTACAGGGTGTTCGTACCTTCCGAGTACGAGGGACTGGGTATGGGTGTTTATGAAAGTTCCCTGATCACCGAAGAACTCTCAAGGGTCTGCGGAGGCATCGCTTTGGCATATGCGGGCAGCCTGTTGGGTACCTTTCCGATACTCCTTTTCGGCAATGAGGAGCAAAAGAAAAGATTCCTGCCTCCGATCGCCAGCGGAGAGAAGCTTGCCGCTTTCTGCCTTACCGAACCTGAGGCCGGCTCTGACGCTTCCAATGTGAGAACGACAGCGAAGAAAGAAGGCGATTATTATATCCTCAACGGTACTAAGCAGTGGATCACGAACGGCGGAGTGGCAGGCCTCTACTCGGTTTTTGCAAATATCGACATTTCAAGGGGCATTCGCGGAATAACGGCTTTTGTCGTTGACAGGGACACTCCGGGATTCTCGATAGGCAAGAAAGAGAATAAACTCGGCATCAGGGCTTCGAACACGACTGAGCTGATCTTCAATAACTGCAAGGTCCCCGCAGCGAACATGCTCGCAAAAGAAGGCCAGGGTTTCAAAGTGGCGATGAAAACCTTCGATATGTCGCGCCCCGGCGTGGCAGCGCAGGCTCTGGGCATTGCTCAGGGCGCTTACGAAGAAGCTTTGAAATACGCACATGAAAGAAAACAGTTCGGGCAGACGATCTATTCCTTCCAAGCTGTCCGCTTTATGATCGCTGATATGGCGATGAAGATAGAAGCTGCCAGAGCCCTCGTTTATCAATCGGCCAAACTCGCTGATGCCAAGGACCCCGATTCCGGCCCTTATTCCGCGATGGCGAAAGCATTCGCTTCCGATGTGGCCATGGAAGTGACGGTGAACGCCGTACAAGTGCTTGCCGGCTACGGATATATGAAGGAATACCCCGTCGAAAAGATGATGCGGGATGCGAAGATCACTCAGATATACGAAGGGACCAATCAGATCCAGAGAGAGGT
This sequence comes from uncultured bacterium, assembly GCA_937863565.1. Lineage (GTDB taxonomy): Bacteria > AUK180 > AUK180 > AUK180 > AUK180 > CALMGJ01. Next base: position 79,897 of record CALMGJ010000030.1, read on the forward strand.
CATCGCAACGCATCTTACGAAGGAACTGTCGAGGCTGGAAAAGAAATGAAGAAGGTCATTGTTTTCATAAAGCAGGTTCCCGATACTTCGGAACTTAAGATAGACCCCGTCACAAATACGATGATACGCGAGGGTGTGCCCTCGATCATCAATCCTTTCGATATGTATGCCATCGAAGAGGCGGTGAGGATCAAAGAGAAATGGGGCGATACCGAGGTCACGGTCATTACGATGGGCCCTCCTCAGGCCGATGCCGCCCTCAGAGAGGCCATCTCTATGGGATGCGACAATGCAGTGCTCCTTTCAGACAGGAAATTCGCCGCTTCGGATACCTGGGCGACGTCCTATGTCCTTTCGAAAGCCGTAGGAAAGATCGGAGAATACGATGTGCTCCTCGCCGGTAAACAGGCAACTGACGGCGACACGGCGCAGGTCGGTCCCGGCATCGCCACGTGGCTCGGGATCCCGTGTATCACATATGTCAACAATATCGAGGAGATAAAACCGGGATATGTAAAACTTCACAGAATGCACGACGAGGGGTACGATGTCATAGAGATCGAGGGTAAGTTCCTTCTTACGGTACTGAAGGAATTGAACGAACCCCGCATCGCATCATTCAGGGGAAAGATGAACGCTAAAAAGGCCGAGATCCCGGTGTGGACGGCCGAAGATATAGGCGCCGATCCCGCTAAAATAGGGTTCATGGGCTCTCCTACGAGGGTCGTGAAAGCTTTCTCCCCGCCGGTCAAACAAGGCGGGATAAAGATCTCCGCGGAAGAAGATCCTTCCGTTCCAGAGAAACTGAAAAGTTATCTCAGGGAAAAACTTATCATCTAGGGGGCGGAGATGGGATTCGAAAAGAAGATAGTGATAATCGGCGAAACGCGCGGCTGCAAGATACATCATGTGACATATGAACTTACATCGAAGGCGGCCGAGCTGGCCGGAAAGATCAATGCCGAGGTCGTGACCCTCGTCTGCGGACATGAGATAGAGAAAGGCGACCTTGAGCGCCTCTTCAAGACCGGTGCTCACAGGGCGGTAGTTGTCGATTCCCCTGAACTGGTGCTCGTGAACGATGACCATTATCTGAGGGATATCGCGGATTTCATAAAAAGCGAAAAACCGGACATGGCGCTGGCGGGCGCAACGCCTTTCGGCCGCGCGCTTGTGCCTAAACTTGCCATTACGATCGATGCGGGGCTTACGGCGGATTGTACGGAACTCGGAATTGAAGAAGGAACGGGTCTTTTGCTGCAGACGCGTCCCGCTTTCGGCGGCAACCTCATGGCCACGATAAAAACGCCGGAGAAAAGGCCTCAGATGTCAACGGTCAGACCTAAGGTCTTCAAGATCAACGAAACATATGGCAATCCCGTGAATATCGTGAAGAAGGACCACATCCCTGGCAAGAGCAGGATCAAGATGCTGCAGACGGTGAAGGACCTTGAGCAGGTGATCAATATCGCCGAAGCGGATATCATCGTCTCCGGCGGAAGGGGTTTGGGAAGCAAGGAGAATTTTGCTCTGATATTCGAACTCGCATCGAAACTTAATGCTGCCGTCGGCGCTTCCAGAGCGGCCGTTGACGCCGGTTGGATCGCGTATTCCCATCAGGTGGGACAGACCGGGACCACGGTCTCTCCAAAACTCTATATAGCCGTAGGCATATCCGGCATGATACAGCATCAGGTCGGAATGAAATCGGCGGACTGCATTGTAGCGATCAATAAGGACCCCGACGCCCCAATATTCAATATCGCCGATTTCGGCATAGTGGGAGATCTTTTCGACATCGTACCTAAACTAAGTAAAATAATGGAATAAAGACAAAAAGTGAAACTAAAGAAAATCATTCTGAAAGGCTTTAAATCATTCCCTAAGAAAACCGTCATAGACTGCAGGCAAGGCATCAATATCATCATCGGTCCCAATGGTTCCGGAAAATCCAATATCGTAGATGCGATCAGATGGACCATGGGCGAGAAAAAGGTTAAAAGCCTGCGCGGCAGCGAGATGCTTGACTTCATCTTCAAAGGCACGGAGAAGATCCCGGCTTCCGGTTATGCCGAAGTAGAGATGATATTCGACAACAGCAGTCGGACCCTCCGCATGGATGTGGATGATGTTTCCATCAAACGGATCTTCGACAGGGATTCCGAAGGCAAGTTCTACATCAACGACAAACGTTCGAGAGCCAAGGATATAATGGCGCTTTTCGGCGAAACAGGTTTCTCCTCCAACGGCTATGCTATAATCGAACAGGGCCAGGTTGAAAAATTCATATCATATTCGGCTCTTGAAAGAAGAGCGATATTTGAAGAAGCCGCCGGCGTGATGGCGGAGAAAGCTCAGAAAATAGACGTTGAAAAAAAGCTCATCGAGATCAATGAAAATCTCAACCGGCTCACGGATCTGATGCTGGAAAAGGACAAGATACACGATCAGCTCAAAAGAGCCGTTGGCAAGTACGACAGGTATATCTCGGTGAAAGGCCAGCTCGACGGGAAAAAGAAACTCCATTTTGCCAAAAAGCATCTTCATTTCCTCAAAGAGATCGAGCAGTTCGACGAGAAAAAGAACCCTCTTTACATCGAAAAATCGGAGATCGTGAAAAAGATCGCTGCCCTGGAAGTCGAATTGAACCGCACCGACGATGAGATCAAGAAATTCTGGAACTCTCACCAGGTGAAAATGGACGGCAAGCTCGGCCTTTCAGATGCTATCGGGAAGAAGGAGAAGGAGAAAACCGTTCTTGAAAGCGATATATCCGTTCGTGTCAACAGGATAAAAGAAGATGAAGGTCTTATCGGAGAAAATGAGGAAAAAGTAAAAAAATACGGGGAGATGCTCGAGGAATGGGAAAAACGCCGCACGATCCTTGTGGAGAACAATGAACGGATAGGGGAAAATATCCGTTCGCTTGAGAAAGAGATCGGGAACGGTCAGAATGAACTTACTGAGTTGAAAGAGGAATATGTCGGGATCGAGAGCGAGTATATCAATTTCACGGGAAAGATATCAGGTTCGGAGAACGAGAAAATAGAACTCTCGAGCGCCCGGTCCAATAACGACAACCAGATCATGCGGCTTCACGCCCGCCTTGAGTCGTTCGACGAGAGGATAAAAACTTACGCGGCTGATCTTTCCGATATAGACCGCGACATCGAAAGGGTTGGGAAAAAACTCGCCGACTTCAATGCCGAAGACGAGAACATCAAGAACAATATTGCCGAACTCGAAAAAAGATTCAATGACCTGGCCGCTCAGTACGGAAAGATGTCCGTGGAATTCGAATCGTCGAAGGAAAGGATCAAGATGCTCGAAAACCTGCTTAATAATTACGAGGGCTATTCCGAGGGCATCAAGAACCTTATGGCGAAATATAAAAAAGGAGACGATACGCTTTCCGGCATACACGATACCGTGGCCAATGTGATCAGTTACTCTTCCGAACACGCAACGGCTCTTGAAGTCGCTTTCGGGCAAACGCTCCAATATCTCATCGTTGAGACCGAAGAGGATGCTAAAAAAGCCATTCAATACCTCAACAGGAGCCATGGCGGCAGGGTGACCTTCCTTCCTCTCACATCGGAGAAGGACAATACGAAGAATTTCGACTTGCCCCTTTCTGGAGGTGTGATCGGAAGAGCCGAGGAATTGTATTCGGCTCAGGAGACCTATAAATCGGTGATCGATAAATTCGTGCGCAATGTGATCATCGTGAAAGATATGGATTGCGCATCCCAGCTTAAGGATAAACTGCGCAACAGAACATATAAAATAGTCACGCTGAACGGGGAACTGTTCTATTCGGACGGCCGTATCGTCGGCGGGAAGAGAAAGGAAGAAAAGGGACTTCTCGTTCTTAAAGACCAGATGCAGACAGAACGGGATGCCCTGAAGGAAAAGGAAAAAGCCCTGAACGACCTCGAGCTTGAGCACAGGGATACGTTCTTCAACAAGGAGCAGGCGCAGAAAAAACTAGAGGAACGGCAGCAGCAGCGCGAGTTCATCCTTTCAGAGATGAGGAAGTTCAGCGATGACAGGATCACCATTGAATCCAATATAAAGAATATTAAGGATAATAAGAGCGTTGAGGAAGAAACGATCGCGATGCTGGAGAAGGATAATGAGAACATCCTCACCAAAATAGCGGAGCTCGACGGCGTACTGGAAAAAATCAAGGGAGATAATCAGGACCTTAAGGAGAGATACGACCAGTACTCGGGAACGCTCATGAAACTCCAGGGCGCTATCAATGACAAGATGCTCGAAAAGAATAAATGCGAGAACGATCTCGGGATGAACAATAATGACCTTAAAAACATTCAGGACAACAGCATACATTATGAGGAACTCCGTTCCGCTGCCGTCTCCGATATAGAGTATTATAAAAAGGAGATAGCAGAGTGCCGGAAAGCTATTGAATTAAACAGTAAAAAGAACGCTGAACTGACAGCGGAGATAACCGAGCTCACCGGCCGTCTGAATTCGTTCAACGAAGAAATAGAGAAGTATTCGGCGGATATAGAGAAAGAGGAGAACAACAGGAAAAAACTCAAAGAAGAAGTGGAAAGCCGGGAGATCCGTCTTGGAGAGATAGAGTCACTTCTTGCCGATTCGCAGAGTTTGAAGAACGAGCTGAACGTCCAGGCGCAACTTTTCGAACAGCATCTGAGGGAACTTCTGCTTCCTGAAGAACCGTTCGAGGATATCATTAAAAGCGCCATAGAGGATCAAACGGTCCCTGAAGAACTGGAGAATGAAGTAAAAACCCTAACGGAAAAAATAGAACGAATGGGGCCGATCAATTTCGAAGCGAAGGAAGAATTCGACAAGTTCACCGAGGAATACGAACTTCTCAAGGCGAATGTGAACGATATCATCGAGAGCAAGAAACGCCTTGAAGAGATCATCGAAAAGGTCAATACCGAGATCTGCGAAAAACTCACAGAAACGATACAGAATATAAACGTGTTCTTCTCGCAGACCTTCCAGGAGATATTCGAGGGGGGCGATGCGAAGGTAGTGATGACCGATCCGGCCAATCCGCTCGAAACCGGCATCGATATCGAAGTGCGTCTTCCCGGGAAGAACATAAGCACGAGAACCCTGTTCTCCGGCGGGGAAAAGGCGCTTGTCACCGCAGCGCTTCTTTTCGCGATCTTCCTGCAGAACCCTACGCCTCTGTGCGTTCTTGACGAGATGGACGCGCCGCTGGATGAGGTCAATATCATGAAATTCTTCAATATGATCAAGAAATTTTCCGAGAATATCCAGTTCATTGTTGTCACGCACAATAAGAAAAGCATGGAGTTTGCGGATGTTATGTACGGCGTGACCATGGAGGAAAAAGGTGTTTCCAAGGTAATGTCGGTGGAGTTCAAAGGCGCCTGAAATGGGATTCTTCGATTTTTTCAAAGGCATATTCAGGAAGAAGGAAAAACCGACACCATCCCGTGAAAGCATCATTGCCTCGAAATTGAAATCGATATTCAGGGAGGGCCGGAAGGACCCGCTTCGTGAGGCGGAAAGGATACTGATAGAAGCTGATACGGGAATAGACGTAACGCTTGAACTTCTGGAGAATATCTCAAAAGACCGCGCATACCTGAAGGATTACGAAGCGCTTGAAACGGCTCTGAAACGCGAAATACGCACCGCTCTTTCCGGCTCGGAGAAGGGCCTTTCATACGGACCGGGTAAAAGCATCATTCTTGTCTGCGGCGTGAACGGGACGGGTAAGACGACAACCTGCGCGAAATTGGCGCTTCTTTTGAAGAACAGAGGAGAAAAACCTGCGCTGGCTGCGGCGGATACGTACCGCGCAGCTGCGGGGGAACAGCTTGATATTTGGGCTCAGAGGATAAGCGTACGTCTTTACAGGCAGGACGCCGGCGCCGATCCGGCAAGCGTGGTTTTCGACGCAGTTACATCCTTTCAAAAAAATCCGGACCACAACTGCCTCATCATCGATACCGGCGGCAGGCTTCACAATAATGAAAATCTGCTCCATCAGCTTGAAAAGATCAGAAAAGTAATCCACAAAGCCTCCGGTTCATTTCCCGCGGAGAGTCTTCTCATTCTCGACGGCAATACCGGGCAGAATGCAGTGAACCAAACCGAGACTTTCATGAAGGTCTCGGAAACGACGGGGCTCATCGTAACGAAGATGGACGGAACCGCAAAGGCGGGGATACTCATAAATTTATATAAAAAATTCGGAATTCCGATCAAGTTCATAGGTACCGGCGAGAATGCCGGGGACCTGAAAGCCTTTTCGGTGAACGAATATATAGAAAGGATATTTTTCTAGGAGATCTCGATGGAAGAGAACAAAGAACATAAACTCGGAACGAAGGCCAAAATAAACTGGTCTTCAGTAGTGGTTTTCTTTCTGCTCGGATTCATGATCACCATGCCGGCGGTCATAATGAAACTCGTGCCATCCACAGGTTCGCGCATCATCAAGGTAGGCAATGAACTTCTGTTCTTGAAGGATCAGGATACGCTGATCCATGTTAAGGAGCAGAAGAACGAGCCTGTATTGTTCGATGTGATAACATCCCCGGACACTTCCGGCGTTACTTGTGAGCGGGCGGAGATGAGCTTTTCAGGGAACAGGATCTATGTGCTCAAGGACAACACCATAGATGTGTACAGAATGAACCCCAGATCAGGCCGATTCGAGTTCTATAAAACACTTGACGCAGAGAAGAAAAAATGAAAGAACGGGAAACATATCTTGAGTCGCTTTACGGCGACTATCTCAAACAGGGATATGAAGAGACATTCGCGCAGATCGAAAGAGGACCGGATCAGCATGCGGTGATAAATGATTATCTCGATTTCGCCGCTTACCTTTCCGAGAACGAATACATCGATGAATCTATCACATTCCTCGAGAACGGACTTAAGTATGCCGAAAAGATGGAAAATCTTCCCGCCCAATCAGTGTTCCTCAACAATCTGGCTACAAATCTCACTTCCGATCCTGAAGAAAGCGAAACGGCCGGGCTTAGAAAGGCGCTTGAATATGCCCGTCGCGCCACAAAGATCAGGGAAAACCTCCCGGACAGGACCATCTACGTCAAAGCCCTCGGCCAGGAAGGTTACTGTAATTATCTTCTCGAGGATTTCGAAGAAGCGCTTTCTCTTTTCAATAAAGCGGAAAAGATCGCCCGTGAGAACGATGCGGGTAATGAACTGGGATGGGTGCTTTTCCACAAAGTGCTCTGCGTTATTGAAAGCGGGGACGACAGCATAGCGGACGAAGAGGTCATCGCGATACTGGAAGAAGCAAAAGATATCTTCAAGAATACGGATGATCAGGATGGCATAGATGAGATAAATGCACTGCTGAGTGAACTTCAAGAATAAAGCGCTTCTTACGTTGATATTACTGCATTGCGCGTTGGCCGCCGCGCGTTCTCCATTCAGAGAAGGGCATCAATTAACATCCACTTTCGGGGAATACAGGGGCTCTTACTACCATATGGGTATCGACCTCATACCGGCAACCGAGGGAGATACGGCAGTACGCTCCGTTTCGGCAGGATATCTCTGGAGGATCAAAAGCCAACGCTATGGATACGGCAGATCGGTCTATATCAAAGGCGATGACGGCCTTACATATGTCTATGCTCATCTTGAGACCTATGCCCCGGTGCTTCTGGACGGGATCATGGTGCCGTACTGGAAAGAGAACGGCAAGGTCTATTTCGACCTTTACAGCGATTCATTCGGCATGGTCCGGTTCGAAGAAGGCGATCTTGTAGGGTATATGGGGCATTCGGGCATTTCCGGAAAAGAGCATCTTCATTTCGAGATAAGAAAGAACGATACGCTGGCTGTGAACCCTCTTGCATACATCGAATGCGGGGATAATGCCGTTCCCGCCGGCTGCTCCTGGAGATTCGTATCCTACGGCGGTGAAAGATTCATATCCCTCGGGCTTTATGATCTTGCCGAAAGGGACAACAGGCTCGGTATATACAGGATAGAACTCAACGGTGAACTGTTCAAAAGGTTCGATGCAGTGGATTATTCAGAATACGGCAAAGGCAGATCGGTTTATGACAATGAACTGTCTTCATACAGCTGTTACCGGTACAAGGTATCAATCGACACGGGCGCCAATACTATAGAAGCGTTCGATTATAAAGGCGGCAGCATAACGGTAGGTACTTTCATCCCGTATGACATCTTCGTCGGCACGGATATCATCTGGTCGCCTCCGGACACTGCGCCTGTGCCCATCGCATATGCGTCCGGGATCAACGGTAAAAATCTTAAGAAAAGGATCCGCGTCATAGGTGCCGACGAAGGCATGTTCTGCTCCGTTTTTGAAAAGGACGGCGCGCTGCGCATTTCTGTCAAGCCGGAATTCCTCGGGAACGAGAGCGTCAGCGTAAAGATAAAATTCAAAAAGAAAGAAGGCTTATATCGTAGAGCAGGAGGCCGCCTTTCGTATATACGCGTGAAGAAAGAGGAGATCGTGAAACTCGGAGGCGGTGAATACGTGATAATGAAGGATGCCATGAAACCCGCGATCAAAGCAGAAGAGGGGAAGATCACCGTTAGGGACGGCTTGAGCGGCATTGATATCTCTTCCATAACATTGAAAGCCGACGGAAGCTTCCTGATACCTGAACGCGACTTCAATATCAATGAATGGGGGGAACTTCAAATGTTCAAAAAGACTGAAGGGGAATTCCATATCCTGTGCGCAGATGAAGCCGGGAACAGAACGTGTAAAAAGATCGAAGGTCACTTCGTGAATTTCTTAACAGATCCCTTTTCGAAACCGTAATCTGAAATGATATTATTGTACTGATTCGCTCTGTCGAGCGATGTGTAAGGCCCCATTACGACGCTGTATCCGCCTTTCTTCTCTTCGATGAAGGCGGGGAAATGCTGTTTTACGACCTTTTTCTGGTAATCCACGGCGTCATCGAGGGATGTGAAATCCTTGAGGCTTACGATATAGAAATCAGGTATGTTCTCAGGAAGTTTTAAAACGGTGATCTTTACTTTCGTGATGCCCTTGTTGAGATAACCGATCCTCTTTGCCGCTTCTTTTGAGAGATCGATGATCCTTCCGTGCACGTAAGGCCCGCGGTCGCGTATTACAACATTCATACTTTTGTCCAGTTCGAGGAATTCGACGAGGACTTCCGTGCCCAAAGGAAGGTATTTATGCGCGGCGCACACTTCGTTCATATCGAAGGTCTCTCCTGACGCAGTCGGCTTGCCGTGGAAATCAGCGCCGTACCAGGAGGCGATACCCGTTTCGGTGTATCCGATCTTTGTGAACGAATAATCCCTTTTCTCCGGTTTCTTGATCGTATCCGGAACGGTAACGGCTTTCTCAGGAGCCTTCTCAACAGGAGTGTCGATGAGATACCTGCCGCAAGAAGATAATAAGGAGCATGTGATCATGATGCAGGTTATCGCTTTAAGATCCATTTCACACCTTCAAGTATATTCTCTGCAATGTGGTCCGGCTGCGTTTTCCATCCGTCCCTCTGAGCCTCATACTCTCCACGCCCGTACCCCGTGAGGACAAAGACCGTTTTAAGTCCTGTGTTTGCGCCGAAAAGAATATCGCGGTACCTGTCGCCTATGGTATAGGAGTTCGCAGTATCGATATCGAATATCTTGCCTGCCGTATCAAAAAGCCCTCTTCGGGGTTTTATCGTGGGATGATCCTGCCGGTACCTGCCGATCTTGGCTTCCGGATGATAAACGGAATAAAGTGTAAGGTCGAAATAAGCCCCGTGTTCGCTGAACTCCTTGAGCATCCTTCTATGCGTTTTAAAAAGCGTCCTCTCGTCAAAATACCCTCTGGCAAGGCCAGCCTGATTCGAAGCGAGAATGGCGAGAATGCCGTGTCTGTTTAAAAGGCGCACAGCCTCAAAGGCTTCGGGGAAGATCCTGAGACGGGAGGGATGGTTGATGTATCCCATCTCCTCGTTCACGGTCCCGTCCCTGTCGATGAAAACCGCTCTATCCATTTTTCAGGTCCTGCATGATCCTATTATACACGGATTCGGGGGCTATGTCAAAAAGACAGCCATAGTGGCCGTACATGCAGGTCCTCTTGAAACAAGGGGAGCACGCCCTTTCCGAATAAAAGATAACGGCATTGCGGAGCGGGCCCGTCCAGACAGGCGTAGTGGAACCGAAGATGGCATAGACCCTTGTGCCCACGGCGGAAGATACGTGCATCATCCCCGAATCGTTCGCGATCGTGAATTTGGCGTTCTTGAGGATCGAGAGCATATCGGACATCGAGGTCCTTCCAGTGAAATCGATCGCTCCTCCGGTCTTTCCGGAAAGTTCCTTTCCCGTTTCTTTTTCCGCTTTGCCTCCGAGGATGACCGGTTTCAGCCCGGTTCCGTCCCTGAGCGGATTAATGCAGTCGGCGTAATTATCCGTTCCCCACATCTTGGCGGGACCGTACGAAGCACCGGGAACTACCGCGAAATACGCGTCTTTCTCAAGCCCGAACTTTGCGCTGAACGAATCGTCGGTCCTGAACGAAGGATTCCTGGATACCGTCCTCATCCCCGCTTTTCCGAGAAGATCGAGATATGTGGAAGCAAGATGCCTCTTGCGGAAATCCTTTTCATGTATGTTGATGCCGCTTTTTATCATAAAGAAATTCTCGAGTGAAGAAAGTCCTGCAGTATTCCTTGTTTTCACGAAGAACGGCACGGTGGAGCGGAATGAAAAAGGGAGTACGAAAGCGATATCAACGGGTTCATGCTTCATCGAGAGTATGGCGGGAAGAGAAGCGTTCTTCTCTACGCTCACGATCTTGATATCGATGCCGTCCAGCATCGAGTAAAGATCGGCAACGACGGGCCTGGCGAAAACAGTGATCCGTTCCATGCCTTCCTGCATTGAAAGGCCGTATAGAAACGGAAGCGCCATTACGGCGTCGCCTATCCAATTCGGTGCCCTAACTATTGCATTCATTGCGGATTATCTTGAAAACCTCTTCGGGCTTGATCGATTTCATACACTGGAAGTTCATTACGGGGCAGATATCGTTCCCGATAGCCGTACACGGGCGGCAGAAAAGGAATTTCTCCATTATGATATCGGGCTTATTGTAGCGGGAAACGAAGCCGAGACGCGAAGAGGTCGCGCCGAAGATCGCGATCGTAGGTATCTTCATCCCTATGCTTATATGCATCCAAAGCGAATCTACAGTAACCATGAGCCGGCTGTTCCGGATGATGAATGCCGATTTGTCGATAGGGAAATCCTCTTTGATATTTATCACTCTTTCCGAACTTATCTCGAGATCGTTCTCTCCGAGAATGACGATATTGAAATCGGTATTATTGAGTATCAGGTCAACGAGTTCGAGGGCGTAGGGGTAACTTTTAGTTTTCCATTTGGAGATAAGTGAAAGTGTGACGTAAGGCTCCTTCACATTTATATCGGCGGCCGGCGCGGGCGAAAATTCGAGTTTTTCCAGGTCGAGCTTGATCTTGGCCGTCTGCTCCACCGCATCTCTGTAGCGTGTGATGACATCGGGATATTTCAGGTAAAGACGCGTATTGACGAATAGCCATCTTTTGAAATAGTATTTACGTATCACCTTCTTTCTTATCGTCTTCATCTGCCGGTAAATGGTCTGAGAGGAAACATTCATCTGAAGATCGACGAGATAATCCGTATGAAAATCCGAGATGAACTTATCGTCTATATCCTCGATGAAAACGATCCTGTCGATGTCTTTATTGTTGCGTACGACGGGATGCATCTTCTTCTTCGTGATCAGCGTTGTGTGGAAATTCAGTTTCTTCAGCGCTTTGAAGACCGGCTGTGTAAGGACCACATCGCCGAATGAAGATAATCTAATCAGTGTGATGTCCAAGCTTTTCCCTCAAAACCCTTAAAAAATTCTCTTCATTATCTATTTTAACACGGATCCTTAAATAAAATAAATTCCCGATGCCGGAATTCCCGAGTTTTACGATATCCTTCTCGGTTGTTATTACGGGCAGCCCCTTCGCAAGGGTTTTTATCTTGACAATATCCTTCAACCCGTATCTGTGGTGATCCGGGAAAAAGCATTTCCCGGCGATCACGATGCCAAGTTCTTCAAGCGTCCCCGTGAAGCCTTCCGGATTCCCGATCCCGCATAAGGCAAGCGCTTTCGGGGGCTTCGCGGCGGCCGCTCCGTCCCGGCCGACGATGCCTTCCGCAATATATTCAAACCCGAATACGGGTTTCCCGAAAGAAAGCACGCGTTCCCGCTCCCCGGATCTCAAAGCCCCGATATTGCGGACAAGGATGATATCAGCCCTCGAAAGTGCGCCGACGGGTTCGCGGAGAATGCCGGAAGGAATGAGAAAGCGGTTGCCGAAAGGCCTTTTACCGTCCAGAAGTGCGATCGTTGCACCCGGTATCAAAGGAAAGTGCTGCATCGCGTCGTCGCATATTAAAATACTTTCCGATGTCACGGCCGAAAATTCCCGGATATTTCCGATCCTGTTGCTGCCGACGAGCACGGCTCCTGCTCCTGAATCCCTCAGATATAAAGCGGTCTCGTCCGAAATGCCGTCCGGTTCGGGTTGGCCCTTTTTGATAATGCCCCTGAATGTTCCTCCGTAACCACGGGCAAGGATCACCGTTTTTGGAAATAGTTTAGAAAGGTGAAGCGTTACGGGTGTTTTCCCGGTGCCTCCTGCCGTAATGTTCCCGATGGCAACGGCATTATCGATGCGGTATTTCTTCGTAAGGGATCTTGAGATCTCGAACATGAACCAGTATCCCAAAGAGAACGGAAGGAGGATCACGCTCAACGCTTTTGCGAAGATCGATTCAGAACATATAAAACCGGCAAGATTCACATTTCATTATACCAGATTTCACGGATAAAATAAAAAAAGCTGTAAGTATTTTGGTTAAGTTATTATCTTCTTGCCTGAAAAATGAAGACCGGGAGAATCGGCGTTCCGGTTTTTAAGGATATCCCGTAACAAGAATAGATTTGAAAAAAAACGCTTAAACGGTTATAATGAATTATGATCATAGGGGATAGAAGATTCTTCACGCAGGCGCATTGCGAGAACATGGCCGGAATGGCGCCGCCGTATCTCTGCGAACTTGCCGTCCACTGTCTTGAACTCGTTGCGGAAATGTCCGACATGGGCATCCCGTTCCGTTTCAAGGGAGGTAATTCGCTTCTTGTTCTGCTTCAGGCCCCGCGAAGGTTTTCCATAGATGTGGATATCGTCTCAGCACTTCCGAAAAAGGAGATGATCAAAAGGGTTGAGGAACTCGCCGAAAAAAGCTCGGTGTTCAAAAGCGTCGAGATCCGTCAGCATAAAACGAAACCCTGGCTTCCTATGGTGAGCTTTAAGCTCTTCTTCGATTCCCATTACCAGAAAAAGGAAGAGGCGTATGTCATGTTGGATGCCGTGCTTGAACCGGCGCCGTATCCCGGCCAGAAAAAGAAGATATCGTGCGGGCTTCTCTATTTCTGCTGGCTCGATGTCGAGGTTCCCGTTATTTCGGGGATGACAGCGGATAAATTCCTTACGATAGGCCCTTCAGCGCTCGGCATTCCATTGGGGAAGAACAAAGAGGCTCAGAGGATCAAACATATCTTCGACATCGGGCTTCTTAAAAAAGAGGAATTCGAAAAGGAGATATTCGTAAATGCGCTTGCATCGAGCATGGAACAGGAGAATGCCATTCAAAGGAAGGAAATAACCCTCAAAGAGGTTCTCGTTGATACAGAATGTTTCTGCTCACTTCCCCTTAAATTCGACAAATGTCCGTCGGCCGAAAGCGCCGGTGATGACCATTATCTAAAAGAGATCGTAAAAGGATATGATGAATTCAAAAAACATGTGTTCAAAGGCGAATACCGATGGGAGGATTTTCAGAACGACTGCCGTACTGTTCTTGATCTTTTAAAAGAGACTTCTATTTCTTAGTTTTTACCGAGCATTTCCAAGAAACCTTCTTCGTCTATTATCTTCAGAGAAAGTTTCTTCGCCTTCTCGAGTTTAGAGCCGGCTTCTCCGCCAGCCACGACATAATCGATATTCTTCGAGACAGCTGAAGCCGTTTTGCCGCACCGCTTCTCCACTTCCGCTTTCGCGGCCTCACGCGAGAAATGTTTCAGGGTGCCTGTGAAGATGAAAACCTTGCCTTTGAACGATTCGTTGATGATCTCCTTGGTTCCGTAAATGATCGAAACGCCCCTTTTGAGAAGTTTCTGTATCGTGACCTGGTTCCTGTCGTTCGAAAAGAAAGACGCTATGCTCTTTGCCGCGACGGGGCCAACTCCGGATATCCCGGATAGTTTCTCTTCACCTGCTTCCATAAGCGCTGAAATATCCACGAACTGCTCCTCGAGCACCTTGGCTGTCACTGTTCCTACTTCCTTGATGCCGAGAGCCGCAAGAAAACGGAAGAAAGGGATTTTCTTCGCCGCTTCGATTGACAATATGAGATTAGAAAAAGATTTCTCGCCGTAGCCTTCCCAGGTTTTGATCTCCGGATGCCCGTCTATCGTAAAGATATCGGAGACCTCTCCGATGATGCCCCTTTCTATTAACCTGGCGATCTGTTTAGGCCCGAGGCCCTCTATATCGAAAGCGTCTTTTGCTGCGAAATGAAGTATGGATTCGAAGATCTGCGCGGGACAGTCGAGATTGAGGCATTTCATTCGCGGGGAATCCGCCTCCTTAACGAGAGTGGAAGAACAGGAGGGACATGTATCGGGAAAAACGAAAACCGGTCCGTTACCGCGTCTCTTCACGCCTGTGATCTGGGGGATGACATCACCCGATCTCTTCACGGAGACGATATCGCTTTGGTGAATGTCAAGTTCTGTGAATATCTCATAATTATGCAGCGATGCTCGCGATATGACGGCGCCAGCGATCTCAACAGGTTTCAAAACGGCCACAGGCGTGACCGCACCGGTTCTTCCCACGGAAAATTCGATATCGAGCACTTCCGTTTCGGATTCCTTGGAACGGAATTTCAGCGCCACCGCCCATCTCGGACTGTTAGATACCGCGCCTAAAGAATTCTGAAGGTCCCTGTCATTTATTTTGATAACGATGCCGTCCATTTCGAGATCGAATGAATCCCTCTTCTCTTCCATCTTTCTGAAAATACCGAAGGCCCCGTTCATATCAGAGCAGAGAGCGAACCGTTCAGGTACAAGGAACCCGAGCCGCTTTAGAAGCTCGATTGAGTCCTTCTGTGTCGGCGTTTTATAGTTCTGGACCTCGTAGGCGATGAACATGAGTTTTCTTTTCGCAGTTACCGAAGGATCGATCTGCCTTAAAGAACCTGCGGCGGCATTGCGGGGATTCGCGAAGAGTTCTTCTCCCGCCTCCTCCCTCTCCCGGTTCAACTTAGAGAATTCGCTTTTTTTTATAACGATCTCGCCGCGTACAGAAACCGATATCTTCTCATTCAGTTCCTTCGGTATATTGCTTACCGTCTTGATATTCGCAGTTACATCCTCGCCCGTCTGACCGTTGCCCCGAGTTCCCGCTTTAAGAAGAACGCCGTTGCCGTAAATGATGTCGCAGGAAAGCCCGTCGTATTTCGGTTCCGCAGTGCATTCATATTCCGTTCCGGCGGGAAGGCCTCTGAAGCGATTTATCTTCTCTCTGAAATCTTCGAGTTCAGATAACCCGTACGCTTTCTGAAGTGAAAGCATTGGCGGCTCGTGGAGGAATTTGCCGAAATGACCGGAAGGTTCCGCGCCGACCTTGCGTGTAGGCGAATCGCTTCTTGCAAGCTCGGGGTATTCGAACTCCAGCGCGGAGAGCTCACAGAATAATCTATCGTATTCCTCGTCAGAAACGAGAGGGGAGTCCTTCACATAATATTGATAAGCGTATCTGTTGAGAAGTTCGGTCAGGGAGTCGATGCGTTCCTTGGCTTCTTTCCTGTCCATGCTATCTTACGGTCCTGAAATCGGGGTATCTCTGCCTGTCCGGAAGCCACTCGAACTCTACAAGGTCCACGCTCGCTCCCGGCGGGCCCTGATGAAGCCATTCCAGGAAGACATCCATATTTTCCTTCTCGCCTTCGGCAAATACTTCAACCTTGCTTATATCCGGCAAATTCCTTACAGTGCCGTATATATTGAGTTCTCTGGCCCGGATCACTGTATAGTAACGGAAAGAAACGCCCTGTACTTCGCCTATCACTATGGCGTGCATTCCTGTTCTCATAATGTATTTTATTTCAAAGTCTTGATTTTTTCAACTTGTATTTAAGAAATTCAACATCGAGGAACAGTATTTTCTCAAGCAGGAACACTATACTGAGGGGAAGCGGCAGCACAAAAAGGAGGAGCATTATCTTGAACCGGTTCCTTCCGGAATCGTAGAGCTTCTTTAAAAGATGATCGTAAAGAGGATTGAGTAGAACATCTTCGGTTCCAGGAAAACCCAGAACAGCCATAAGGCGGACATTGAATTTCACGAAAACTCCAAGATCGTACTCCCGCGCAAGCGAGAGAATGCTGCTTATTTTTAGCTCGTGCGAAGAGATAAGGAAATGAAGATCGAAGAACCTGTCGAGGCGGGAGAACTGGTGGGCGAAGTTATGCATGCATAGAAGGATGAAATGACAGCGGGGATCATGGTAGAGTGCCTTCGCGTAAACATCTTTTAAAAACCGTCCCTGTTTTCCCGATATATAGCGCGTGAAAAAAGGATCGAAAAAATCGTTTTTCAGTTCTATCGAGAGGTCGCCGGAAGTAACGGCAAGACTGTTATCCTCTCTGCGGAAAAAACGGGAAAGATATCTGAAATCTTTCCTGCGCAGAAGAAGGTCGATATCCGAGAATACGCGCATATTCCCCTCGGGGTAGAATTCATTCATGTAGATTCCTTTGTAATGAATGAAGTTAATTGCGGGGAAATGCCTCTTCAAAGCCGCATAAAGCTCGAACAGGCGTTTTTTAAGGATCGAATAGAAGAACCGTTCCTGTTTGAACAGTTCGCGGTTCACATTTGGAAATCCGGCTAATCCGTTGAGGCGAATGAATTCGGGCGCATTTCCGCAGGGAGAGCCTTCGAAATAAGAGCGTATGAAAAGCCGGGATTCTTCAGTCCTCATAAATGAATCTGCGGCCTTCCACCTTCCAGGATACATTGAGTATCAAGTTCAGCGCTTTGGCGTATAATTCATGCTCTATTTTCAGGATCCTGGCCGATACCTCTTCAGCGCTCGCGCATCCTTCGATAGAACAGGCGTGCTGGAGAATGATAGGTCCTCCATCAAGTGTGTCATCCACGATATGAACAGTGGCGCCGCTTATCTTCACGCCGTGTTCGAAGGCCTGTTTCTGGGCGTCAAGTCCCGGGAAGGAAGGAAGAAGCGCAGGATGGATATTCACGATGACACCCTTGAAAGCCTTAATGAAATCCGCAGGTAAAACGCGCATGAAACCGGCAAGAACTACCAAAGAGATATGTTCTCTTCCGAGTATCGCAAGAAGAGAGTCCCGTCCTGCCGTATTGAAAGGAAAAGCTCCGCATTCCTTGCCGAATGCAGCCGCGTGCTCGAGGCCGGGAGCAATCTTTTTATCGGAATAAACATAACGGATCCGCCCTTTCAATGTTCCGTCCTTCTCTTTCTCGAGAAGTTTCAGCAGATTACTGCCTCTTCCGGAGATGAAAACGGCGATATCAGGGGATCTTATATTTTCTGAGGACATCATGATTATTTATCCTTATCTTTCTTAAACTTTCATTGTCTGCGGCAGTGCTTTGTTCAAGGCGCTCAAGGCTTGTATATCTTATGAATTGCAGGATCGCCGATTCTTCCTTGTTCGAAGCCGAGGGGATCAGTCCTTCCGCCATGGCCAGCGCCGATTCCCACCATCCGAGTTTCAGGTAGTTCAGTGCCATGAAAAGCTTCGCCGTGAAATAGTTCGGAGTTTCTGAAACGGTTCTTTCCAGGATCACCAGTGACCCGAGATGGTCACCGGCCATATAGGCTATAACAGCGCTCTCCATCTCCGGATCGTCCGGATACGAGGGGGTGTTATCGATCTGATTTATGCCAGCGGCGCAGGAAAAAAGTAATATCAGCGCGATCCAGACAAGATTATAATTTTTTAAGTTCTTTACCGGGAATAAATCTGATAACACGCTGTTTTGGTATCGTGATCATCTTTCCGGAACCCGGATGCTTTCTTCTCATCGCTTCTCTGTTCTTCACGATAAAGCTTCCAAGCCCTCTCAACTGAATGTTCCTTTTACCGTTGATAAGAGTCTGAGCCATTTCCTCTATGATAACATCGGCGATCTGCTTGCCCTGAACATTGGTGATCTTGAGTATCTGAGCCAGTTTCTCCGCAAGTTCGTTCTTAGTCATATCGTCCTCCGTTTTTATTGTTTAATGAAATTCCGCAGAAGCTCTATCGGGAGAGGGAATATTATCGTAGAATTCTTCTCCGCCGATATCTGAGTGAGCGTCTGCAGATACCGAAGCTGTATGGCATTGGGATCGGATGAAAGCGTTTTTGCAGCTTCCACCAGATTCTTGCTCGCCTGCACTTCGCCTTCGGAATGGATTATCTTCGCGCGCCTCTCCCTTTCCGCTTCCGCCTGATAGGCCATGGCCCTTCTCATCGTTTCGGGAAGTTCCACCGCCTTCACCTCAACGAGGGAGACCTTGATGCCCCACGGGTCCGTCTGCTCGTCAAGGATCTTCTGAAGGTCCTTGTTCAACCTTTCCCTCTCGGAAAGGAGCTGATCGAGCTGAACCTGGCCGAGGACGCTTCTTAAAGTGGTCTGCGCCAGCTGAGAAGTTGCATATTTATAGTTTTCGACCTCGACGATCGCTTTATTGGGGTCAATGACCCTGAAATATACAACGGCGTTTACGCTTGCGGATACATTATCGTTCGTGATTATATCCTGAGGCGGAACATCGAGGACTATCGTTCTGAGGGATACTATCTTTATCTGGTCGATAATGGGCCATATCCAGAAAAGTCCCGGGCCTTTAGGTTTTGACGTCAATCTGCCGAGACGGAAAACTATGGCCCTTTCATATTCGCGTATGATCTTAATAGCAGAGAAAAGAAAAACGATGCCAGCGATTATCGCTATCCAAAGAAGCGGTGACATATTAACCTCCTATAACGAGTAGAACGAGATTATCTTCAAGGGCTTCGATCACAACGATGCTGCCTTCGGCGATCTCTCCGGAACATCTGGCCTCCCATATTTCACCTTTCAGAAAGACCTTACCGGCAGATGAACTGATAGCCGTAACGGCGCGCGCCTTCTCTCCAATAAGCCCTTCCATACCTGTTCCGGGTTTCTTGGATTGTAGAAGAAGGGCGATCGTGAGCCCTGCAATCATAAGTACTGCGACAACAAGAAAAATCAGTATTGCTAGAATGTCCATATTCTCATACCCGTAAATATTGTAATTCAAAATTGATTCCAAGTCAAGCGTTTTTTTAACGGTCCCGATCTTATCGACACACATCCGGCACGCACTTTATTATGTCATTAAGAAAACGGTATATAGATAATGTCGCTAAAATATTAATAAAAACTATTGACATTATACTGACAATATGCTATAATATCATCAAAGAGGTGAAAATGGAACGGAAAAAGAAAGCGGATGAAAAGAATAAAACGGATGAGAAGGTGAAGAAAATGCGGATAGAGAGAAGCGTGCTAGAACAACTCGAAAAGGCTTCGGTAATAAGCTCTTCCGGCGAGTATACAAACGCTGACCTCGATACATTGAAGGCATACAGGAAACTTAAAAGGATGGGCTACGAAGAATCCAGCATTATGAAGATACTGAAGAGCATCGGCGCTCCGAAAGAGGAGGATTTCGAATTGAATCCCAATTACATTAAGTTAAATTCCTTAAGTATCAAAATATCCGTTCCCGAAAGGACCATTAAGTTCTATGAAAGACAGGGACTTATCCCCAAACCGGTGATTTACAAGAATAAAAGGTATTATCAAAGATCGGTCATGAAGGACCTTAAAATGATAAAAGCGCTGCAGCAGGTCGGATATAAGCTAAACGAGATCAATACAGCCCTTAAGAAAGCGGTCAGACCCGATTCGAAGGGTGAGCTGGCGCGTCTTAAGCAGGAACTTACGGAGAAGAGAAAAGTGATCGATGAGCTCATTGCGATCTTGGAGAACGGCAAATGAAAGAAGGAAAGATCTTTTTCATCGGCGATTCGATAACGAGGGGCATTGTTCGGGAGAATTCCGCCTACCGCGTGATACCGGATTCTTTCGTAACCCGTTTCGGCGAACTCGTGAAAACGGAGATAATCAATCTCGGACAATTCGGCAACAATTCGCGTCGGATACTTGAACGTCTTGAAAGATTCGGCATCACGGCAGGCGATATCGTGTTCCTGCAGATCGGCGGCAATGACTGCGATTTCAACTGGGATATAATAAGCCGGGAACCGGAAGGCGATTTCGATCCCTCCGTTCCGAAAGAAGATTTCGGGAAAAATCTCAGCGCTATTTTCGAATATTTGCTTCGGCGCGGCATCAATACGGCCGCCATAAATATGCCGCCGCTCCATCCGGAGAAATATTTCGATTTCATATCGCACGGCCGGAGCCCCGATAATATCCTGAAGTGGCTGAGATCGAAGGGAAGGATTTACTCGCATCACGAGACCTTCAACAAGATCCTCGAGGAAACGGCCATTTCTTTCGGCATCGGCATCGTGGATATCAGACGCAGGATTCTCCTTTCGGATAATTACGAGGAGCTCGTCTGCGAGGACGGCATACATCCCAACGCGGCAGGTCATGAGGTCATTTATAAGGAGATCCTGCGCTTCATCATAGGGAAGACCTTCGGGCCTCGCGGCCGGGCCCATATGCTTGCATGAGCGGAATGAATATTTCAACGGCAACACGCGAGGATATCTCCGGGGTCTGGAACGAGCGCTGGGGTGGCGAACCTATCGTAATCTCCGGCGAATGTATCCGGGTGCCTGAGGTGTACGGATATAAAATCTCAGAAGGAAGAAAACTCCTGGGCCTCATAACCGTCAGGGAATCGGCGCATTATCTTGAAATAGTATCGCTCGACAGTTTTTCCGAGAACAAGGGCATCGGGAGTGCGCTTATAGAGAAGGCGGCAGAACGCGCTTTGGAAACAGATAAAAAGAGAGTAGTGCTCACAACGACAAATGACAATACGAAAGCGCTCGGATTCTATCAAAGGCAGGGGTTCGTCATCTCTTCCTTCAAAAAGAACGGAGCGGCAAGATCCCGCCGGCTTAAACCCTCAATACCTCTTTGGGGCGATCTCAATATCCCCATCAGGGATGAGATCGGACTTGAACTTCTGCTGAAAAAGGGTCGCACCGGACTTAAAAAGGGGAAAGTTGAAATTTTGAGTTACGATCCGGGATGGCGCATTTCATTCATCCAGGAGAAGATACAGATCGCTTCTGCGCTGGGGAGATATTGCTGCTGTATCGAGCATATCGGAAGCACGTCCGTCCCGGGAATGGAAGCAAAACCGGTCATCGATATCCTCATCGGCGCGGGAAGTTCTGCAAACATCGGCTGTATCGTGAAAATTCTTGAAGACCGGGGATACGAACATTCACCGGGAGCGAGCACAAGGGAACGGGTCTTCCTGAAACGCACCGTGAAAGACCTTTCCTTATGCCACCTTCATATCGTGAAATTCGGATCGAAAGAGTGGAATAAACATATCCTGTTCAGGAATATCTTAAGAAGGAATGAAGAGGCATTTGCGAAGTATCTCCGGATAAAGCGCTCCTTAGCCGAAAACTTCCGCGTTAACAGAGAGAAATACACGGAAGCCAAATCGGAGATCATCGGCAATATTCTTAAGAGGGGCCTTTAAGCCCCGCCTTTTTGGGAAATTCATTTTTTTAGTTTATAATACGGAAAAGGGAGGGATATCATGAAAAAGAAAAACCCTACGTCTCAATTTGCCGTGAGAAAACGGATCTTGGACGGCCTTGAGACAGCTTTTTCCGGGATGAAATGCGTCCATGCGATGTGGCAGGGAGGCGCGGCCGCCTTCGGAAGAGTCGACGCATGGTCCGATATAGACCTCGTTCTGGATGTCGACGACGGGAAATTCGGCAAGGTGTTCTCGGCAGCAGAGAGTGTGCTCAATAGATTGCACGGCATCGAGAGAACTGATGAATACCCCGTTCAGATCGTTCCGGGCGCATACCAGAAGACCTACCGCCTGAAAAAGGTCACGCCCTTTCTTATAATAGAGATCTGTTTGGTTCCGCATTCTTCAAAATCGAAACTTACGGAAAGAGAGATACACGGGAATATCATCGTTCACTTCGATCGCTCGGGCGTAACAATCCCTCCACGGCAGGATAAAAAGGCTTTGAAGGCGCTTCTTACAGAAAAAAAGGAACGTTTGATCAATATGCATGAGATGTACGGCATCCTTGTCGAGAAAGAGTTGAACAGAGGCAATTTCGTGGAAGCGTTGGCTTTCTACAACGGCTACAGTCTGGGCATCCTTCTGGACCTTCTGCGGATGCGATACTGTCCTGCGAGACATAATTTTAGAACAAGATATTTTTATTACGATCTGCCTGCGAGGATCGCACAGAAATTGGAAAGATTGTACTTCGTAAAGGATGCCGCAGATCTGGCGCGGAAACATCGGATCGCAAGAAAATGGTTTAAAGAGATTTCGGAGACGATTACCGTTAAATGAGAAATAGTGCCGGCCTCGGACGGTATTTGCTGCGTGCATTACTCTGCAAAGCGGACATTGAGAATCTTGTCGGGAATAACACCGAGGCTTTGAAAACTGCGGATGCCGCGCTTTCCAATGCGAAGACCGCGGGAAAGGGTTCCCGTGCCGAGGCCTTGCTCCTTATGTCCAATATCCATTCTTCGCTCGGGGAATACGGACATATGCTGAAATGCGTCACAAGAGCGTTAAAACTGTACAAGGACATCGGAGACAAGCTGAAAAGTGCGGACTGCCTTAGGATCATGGCCAATGTGCAGCACGAAAGGGGATATCCGGCAGAAGCGGAGGGACTGTTCAGGCGTTCGCTCGAATTGAGCGCCGGAAAAAAGGACAGGGTGAGAAAGGCACTGGCCCTTTCGGGAATAGCATTGCTTAATAGTATGGGCGGCGAGAATAAGAAAGCGCTGAAGATCCTTTTCAGAGCGCTTAGGATATTCGAGGAGCAGAACGATCCCGTGAATGCGGCAAGATGCCTTAACAATATCGCCTTCACTTATGACGCATCGGGAGATACGGACAATGCTCTCACATATTACAGGATGTCGCTTGAAGCAAGGATGAAGACGGGTGACAATGAAGGTCAGGCCGTGTGTCTTAACAATATGGGCATACTGTATTTTCAAAAAGGAAATCATAAAAAAGCAATGGAGTATTACGGCAGAGTGCTGGAGATAAGGGACCGCATCGGAGATAAGATAGGATATGCGGTCACCCTCAACTGCATAGGATATATGAAATTGGCGGAAGGGGATATAAAAAACGCCTTCATTTACTTGTCCAGATCGCTTGAACTTTCCCGGAAAACAGGGGACATTTCAAATTCGGCATCCGCGCTGAACAATCTTGGCCTTCTTCTTATGGAAAAGAAGGATATCAAAAGAGCTTTCGGGTATTTCGATAAAGCCCTCAGGCTTTTTGAAAGATTGAGCGATCTGAGGAACATCTCGACCGTACTTTACAACAAGGCCCGCGCCAGAATGAGAGAAGACCGCTTACCGGCTGCACTCAAGTACGTGAGAAAGGCGCTGGCCGTCAACAGAAAACTTAAAGATCCCGAAGCAGTGAAAAAAACGCTTAAGGACATAGAAACGCTGAAGCGGAAGATCTGCGGAGAGAATTGATTCCCTCCGGATTTTCGGTTATAATTATCAATATGAGGAGGGCATTATGAAGAAAACGATCCTGTTCACCGCCTTTGCCGTTATATGCTCGATTTCTGCCGCGGTGCCGACCGCCGGCCGCGCCTGGAGTTATTTTTCAATCAATTTCACTTTGACGAAATCGCTCTCGCTCAATGTGATGCCCGGGATAAGATATGAATTTTCGAGAAGGAACGATACGGCTGATGTCAAAGAGTTCTTTATGAATGAATTCTTCATCGGCCCGATGTATAAAATGAACTTTGGGAAAGGCATTATATTATTGCCGTTTTTTTACTATTATATGGGATATCCGGTGGAGGCTTCCGGGGCATATACGCTTTCTCACAATCTTGAGTTTTCCCCCACATATATTAAAAGATTAGGTATGCTCACCGCTCAGATGCGGCTGATATTTAATAATTGCATCTATTCGAATTTTTATGCCGAGGAGGAAGACCGTTCGGATTATTCAATGCTCTTGAGATGGAGGATAATGCTGCAATACGCAGTTGCTCCGAAATTCGTCCTCGAGATCGGCGAAGAGCCCTTCTGGGGCATAATCGGTCCTTCGGAAGCAACTCCGGTCACAGGTCCCGGTTTTGCCGAAGAGGGATTCGACATGAACAGGATCAATGCAGGCTTCACCTATGTTCTGAATAAGATGCTGGCATTGAATGTCAATTATATCTATGAGACGAGTTATAAACTCATCGACGGGAAAAAGGAATTATCGGCCGTTTCACACTATATCTTTTTAACTTTTAAGGTGAACCTCTAATTAAAAGAATTGACAATTGATAATTGAGAATCGGTCGAAACGAAGTGAATAGTGAAGAGTGAACAGTGAAAAACGATAAATGGCATATTAGATCATTACACAGTTAAGGGGTTAATGGGTTAACGTGTTCAAGTAAGGAATAATAATTTTAATAACTCGTTAACTCTAAAGCGTTCCTGCGTTCGCAAGCTTCTTGTCAACTTCAAGGCGGTCCTCCGCCAACTCGTTAACTGAATAATAGAGAGAAGCGAAAGCCGCTATATCCTAAAGCACTTTCGGGATCAATTTTTCTTCGGGGCAAGCAGAAATACCGCAGGAGCGCTGAGAAGAGAGACCAGCATGCCGATCGTTCCTGCCTGGGGAGAAGGAGTGCCCAGAATGTAAAGGACCATGCAAGTGCCTACACCGAGAACAGAAGACACGATGGCGCTTGCCTCGTTCGCTTTTTTAGAGAAAAGGCCCCAGATGAAAGGCCCGAGGAAAACGGACCCTACGGCCCCCCAGGATATCCCGAGTATGCTCACTATCGTTGCCGGTTTAGAGAAAGCGAACACTACCGAAATGAAAATAAAGATCGCGCTCATGATCCTCATAAGCAGCGTGACGGCGGGATCACTTGCTTTGGGATTGAGAAATCCAGCATACAAGTCCTTGACTATCGATGATGCTGAAATGAGTATCAAAGCGGCAAGTGTGGACATTGAAGCGGAAAAGATAAGGAGCAGCATTGCGATACCGAGCGATGAGGGCACAACATTGGCGAACAGTTCGGGCATAAGCGCATCTACGATGGGTTTACCCGCTTCATTGAATGCATTCGGAGTAGTAGCCGGAGATAAGAATACTCTCGTCATCGCTCCCGAGAAATAAGCGACCCCGGCAATGAGAAGCGCAAAAACCGAAGATATCCATTTTCCTTTTTTTATTGCAGTTTCATCTTTTATCGCATAGAATTTTTGAACGAGCTGAGGCATACCGAATGGAGCCACACTTGTGAGGAATACGAGCGAGATCAAAGGCCAGAGGCCCGGCGGCCCTATAGGCGCGACGAGCTTCGGATTGACAGCATTCAGTTTCTCGATCATACCTCCGAAACCGCCCGCTTTCACGATAATGAAGAACAGAAGGATTATCACACTCACCGTCATGATAATGCCGAAGATGACATCGATCAAGGTCATCGATTTATACCCGCCGAGCACAAGGTATATTGCCGTGAATATACCCATGAACAAAAGGGCGGCGGAATAATTGATATTGAAAGTGCTCTGGAAAAGATATGAAAGTCCCATAAAAACTGCAGCCGAATAGGGCACGAAGAAAATAAAGATGCCTACGGATGTGAAGAACTTCATCACTCTGCTATTATACCTTTTCTCGAGGAATTCGGGCATTGTGGTAATATCCATCTGTACGGAGACCTTCTTAACTGCCGGCCCGATGAGCGCCCAAACGAGAAACGTTCCCACGAGAGCGTTCCCGAGCGATATCCAGAGGCCGGACAGGCCGAAATTCCACCCTATATTCCCGGCAAAACCTATAAAAAGAACTGCGGAAAAGTAAGCCGTACCGTAAGTGAAGGCGGTGAGCACGGCGCTTACCTTCCTTCCCCCGAGGAAGAAATCATTAAAACTCCTGGTTTTCTTAAGGCCCAATAACCCGATCACGATTATCATCGCCGCATATAGACCGAGAATGATAAACTTAACGATCATTTCCCTCTCCTTTTCACGATTCAATTATTAAGCATTATACTATAAAGGCGGAGTTCTGTCAAATATCTCCGGGACGTTAGGATCACTCCGGAGAAAGGTTCCATTTCAGACGGATATTTGTTGCTTTCTCTTTTTGTCCTGCCCGAACGAGTATCAGGGCAAATATCCTGGCCGTATATTCTGATGGAGCATCACGATACATCTTCTCGGCATGATAAAGTGCCTTGTCGATAGAACCTGTTATAAGATAATTGTAGATTAATGCGGTAATGACTGTCCGGTTTTCCGGCATGAAATTCAGAAGTTTTAAAACGATCTCCTCTTTCCCGGGAAAACGATTATTCAAAAGATATGCAGCGCCCTCCTTCGTTTGGAACCATTCTCCCAGAAGAGCAGTGATATCCTTCATCTGATATTCGAGTTCGCTGTCCCAGGAACCCTCATCCTTCAGATCGTTCATCGAACTTTCAAGAAAAAGAAAAGCCCGGAAATAATCGGCCTGAAGCTTGTTAATATGATATTCGAGAGTGGTCTTTCCATAGAGTGCCATTCCTTTATCTGCCGCAAGTATATCTTTTAGGATGCCGGCCCTGCCGCAATTATCTTTAAGATGGCTTACTTCGCAATATTGCAGAGGTGTTTTGTCGTCAAGCGAGATGGGTCCGGGGCCACAGAAAGCAGGAAAAGTATTTTGATCCAGGATGCTCAGTTTTCCGAAATGTTCAGGGGAATCAAGATTATATTTCATCAGGTCATCGCTCACTGATTTCTTTGCGATCAACCTTGTCCAACCTTTCCGATCGATCTCGAAGGGTTGCATGGAGCCCGCCATGAGCATATATTCATTAAAAAAATACAGTTCGCAAAAAGGGAACACGGAATGGAACGTGCGGAGTATGACCCGGAAATCCTTTCGGGATATTCCGTGAAAAGGGAGCCATTGTATCATTTTCCCGTTACTATGCAAATGTTCTGAACAGGAGCAATAGAAATCTCTAGTATATAGTACCCACGAATCGCAGGAATTGGGATGAGTGGAATCCGATATGATCACATCGAAATCCCTCTTCGAATTATGAACATAGGATCTTCCGTCATCGATCAGTATTTTGTCGCGGCAATTCACATGCACGCTGAAATTGTATTCTTTGAAATGTTCTGCTGCGAGAAGCACATCCTTGACTATCTCGATACAGACGGGGTTGGTCCCGGGAATATTACACAGGGTTCCGAACGTAATGCCTCCACCGAAAGCAATGCACAGGATTTCACTTGCATCGGGATTCAGAAGGAACGGGACATATGCAAGCCCCTTAAAAACCCGGAGCGAGTTGTAATCTGTTGGAACTTCCCCAACGGAGTTTATCTTGAGCATCTTTTTATTCTCCTTGTTCCGCGTAACGCTTACAGTGCCCAAAAGCCCCTCTTTATAAAGGAGGATCTCGTTCGTTTTGTATTCCCGGGCGGCCATTCTCCCGATATGATCAACAGGTTTTATAAAAAAAGAGCCGGCCAGGATTAAAAATATCACGATGAAATATACGGTCTTTCTCCGTGCAAACGAACGCGGAGATGAAAAGGCGGTAAAACACGCGATAATAAGGCCGAAATAAGAAAGAACGCGGAGTGTAATCGAAACACCGATAAAATAGATAAGAATGAATGTAGTAACAAGACATCCTGTCATATTCCCGAATCCGCTGATTAACGAAATGATCCCGACCGATCTGGAATTGTCTTTCTCCGGGGAATGGATATCATAAATATCTATCTGAAGAGGAAATAAGAAACCGCAGGCGCTGACCGGAGGAACTATCAAAAGGAACGGGGCGAGGATACGTGATGAAAAAAGGCCGGCGAACGTATTATTCCCGAAGGCGCTCTTTAATGCCACTAATAAACTATTCACATGGAATGCTGTTACGGGGAAAAAAATCTGCCACGCGCTGCAGAAGGTCAGTGCAATGAAGAAAGCCTTAAATCCGCTCGTGTTCTCCAGTATGCGTTTCCGCATTATTCCGTAAATGAGGGAACCCAGAGCCAAACCCAGGATATAAAAAGCCGTGAGAAGCGTGAAACAGTAGATAGTGTTCCCTGTGAAACTGATGAGCAGTCGGTTGTAGATGATCTCATAGGATATGGTTAAAAATCCGCTTGAGAAAGTCAGAATAAAAAGAGGGAGAGGAGGTTTTCGCCAGCGCGTCAACCGGCCTCGTTCAAAACCTTTCGGGCCCTCCCCCGTTTTCCTCCTCATCGAGAGAAACAGGAAAAAAGTGAAATAGATAAGCCCCGTAAAAGAAACTGCGTGCGATGTCATCCTGATGCCCAAATGATATATAAGGAAAAAATTTGCGATCACTATCGCAAATGCCGAAACAAAAGTTCCATATCCGTATAGAAGAGGGATATTTCCAAGAGAGAATATCTTTCCCAGAAGAGGAAAAGACATTCCGAGAAAAGTAGCCGGGAAAAGAATGAGCATAAAGCAGAGTATTTTTGTAATGAAAGCTGAATTAATGCCCATTAGGGCATCAAGCGTGAAAGTGTATATGATGGCAATGCAGAAAAGGATGACCTGCAGGACTAAAAAAAGGTTTTCCGGTCTTCGTATCCGATCGCGGTACTTTAAAATCAGAGAACTGCCTACGGGCGATCCCATCATCCAAGCCGCGAGTATTAGGCTTACCGAAGGAAGAGTGCCTCCGCAAATCAGCAGCATCTTCCTTTGCCATATTGCCTGAAGGACCAGTGAAATGAATGATATGACCAGATAATGGGTAAGGAAAATCTTTTCCTTTCTGTTTAACAATTTCTTCCTTTTAGATAATATATCTTTTTCCCGCCTGAAAATCAAGTGTATTGAACAAATAGGAAAAAAATGATAAAATAAACCATGAGCTCTATAAAGAGGGTCACTCATCGTATTTTATTCATTTTTATCATGATTCTTTCTGCAGGCTGCTCTTTTGAGAGGGAAAAGGCGGCTGCGCTTGAGATCTCCGAGAAATACCTCTCCATGTTCAAAGAGCAAAGGTTCACGGATACGAAGGCTATGCTTGCAAAGAATTTTTTCGACGAGACGCCGAAAGACATGTATCTTGATTTTCTGAATAAGGTGACCGGAAAACTCGGCGCACTGGGATCATGGGAGATAGCGGATTGGAACATCGAGAAGAAAAGGGGGCTCAATACGTTCAATGGTTACAGGATATATTTCATATTCAAGGTACAGTACGAAAAGTTCCCGGGAACGATCAAGATCACGCTCATCAGGCATTTTGACGAAGAGGAATACAAGGTTGCCGGCGTGTTTTTCACTTCCGACGGCCTTCTGGAATAAATAATAACAGGAGGGGATAATGAAGAAACAACTGCTTTTCATCGGAGCTATGATGCTCCTCGGAGTTCTTGCGGGCCTTATGGCATATTCCATTATTACGGCGATCGCCGCGCCGAACTATTCCAATATGCTTCTTTCGGCAAAAGAAAATGCCGAGATAACTGAGCTTGCCGCGAGTACGGGTCTGGCGGTTAAAAACACGGGACTCATCCGTTTCGCCGCACTCCTTCTCATAGCATTGATCTTCGTTGCGTTCCTCTGGAATATTAATAGGCATCTTTTGCCTTCTCTTTTGAAAAAGCAGACTTTTTTAAAAGCCCTGACAGGTCTTGTGCTTGCTTTATTCCTTATGGTATTCATAGCCGCGCTCTCTAACCGCATGATCTCATCAGTAGGGATATCGTGGGGTTATGCGGGATTTGTTGCAGTTCTCTTCGGTTTTACTTTCATGGTGCTTGGAGAGAACGGATTCGCAAAGGATTTCACCGAAATGAGATTGAACGGCGCTACAAGGAGGGACCTGCTTATATGTTTCATTCAAGGTATCGCGGCCGGGCTGATCTCCATCTTGTTGCTCTTCGGGGCAAAATGGTGGTTCGGGAAATTCTTCGTTCTCGTATCCGAAGTCTATGACGGATCGGGAGAAGTGACCGCTGTGGGATACAGGTATTTTAAAAGGGAATTTATATTCCTTGCTGTTTTCCTGCTTGGTTCTTTTGCCGCATTGATCTCCTCCGTTACGCCCGTGAAAAAAGAAAAAAGGGAACGTATCGTCTCTTTGACGATCGCATTGATCCTCCTTGCAGTTCTTCTGATCAGGATCATTCCGGCGTATAATGAAGGCGTGAAAAAATACGATCTCGGTAAAAAGAGCCTTGCTGAAGCGGCCGGTATTGAAGATCTTTCAAACGGCTCCTCAGTTCTCCTCGTCCTGGTGAAAGGTGCGGACGGCTTTGCCGGGAGGATCGAACATGATATGATGTTGAACTCATATGGCGCGTTCACTGATTCGGGCAAGATAACTGTATCTCCCGAAAACCTTAAAAAACTTGAGGATTTCCTCTCATCACGCCCGAACGGGTCAGTGTATAAATTCGCTGCTTTAAGCGCGCTTTATAACGGTTATTTCATGGTTTTTGATTATGATGAGGGAATGAATAGATTGTTTGCAGCGTCAGATGATCTTGTTTTAGCAAGATATATAATGATCGCTCGCTTGAAAAGAGGACGCATAACCGAGAAAAACCTGGAATTTATAAGGCATTTTGCCGATGAGGGAAAATTCATCGCTAACGGGAACAGTGCCGTGACAATAACCGAACTTTTTATACGCTACGGGGCGAAGGATGATGCTTCAAAGTGGATGGAAATAGCTCACGAGCGCGCCGAATCCGATAAATTCAATGCTCTCAAGATGCCCGAGAATGTAATGGTAAACGGAAGAATAAGCGGCAATATCGATATAGGCGTACCTGTTCCGCTCGGGACGAGGATCGGTCTATTTAAATATCAGGGCAGGCTGCTCAATAAAAGCGACCTTGGTTCTATGATGATGATGGTAGATTCCGCTGCGGTTAAAGAAGACGGGGCGTTCTCTTTCGGGAACCTTGCAGAGGATGAATATTATCTCTGCCTTCTTACCGGGAAGGATATTGTAGCTGCTGCTGAAAGCGCGAAAGTAAAAATAGAATTCAAGCCATATATTGAAGGCCCCCTTGATCCGAAGAAGAAGCCGGAGGGTTATCTGGGGGACGGCATCATCAAGATCACTGCCGAAGCGCCTTCTGCAGATCTTGGGAAGATCACACTTACAAAAGAATAGAGAAAAAGGGCAAGGGGAGATCTCTTCTGCAATAAAAAGCGAATCAAAAATGCTGATTTGACATAAATCCTGTTTTTTATTATAATCAATTTCATTTCGGAGAGGTGACCGAGTGGTTGAAGGTGCATGCCTGGAGAGCATGTGTACGGGAA
The DNA here is from genome assembly GCA_937863565.1 of uncultured bacterium. Lineage (GTDB taxonomy): Bacteria > AUK180 > AUK180 > AUK180 > AUK180 > CALMGJ01. The sequence goes on from CALMGJ010000030.1 coordinate 111,640, forward strand.
ACTGTACCCCGGGTTCGAATCCCGGCCTCTCCGCCAGAAATTCAAATTAATAGTTAATAGTGAATAGTTGAGGTAAGAAGTTTTCAT
>CALMGJ010000031.1 GCA_937863565.1 uncultured bacterium
CCGCATTCCTTGAGTCTTGCTATCTGTAATCCGTCGTTCATAGCGGGTTCTAACCGTCCATAGTGAAGGAAAAATATGTTATCCCGTCACTTTTATATTCCTCGTACAGCGCATGAAGCGTGCTTTTGAATTTAATGAAATGGGTTTCATCCGTAGCGATGAAGACCATATCGTTCTCGCCGGGGTATACTTCGTTGTTGAACCTTTTCCCTCCGGCCTTGCCCGCTCCTATCACGCCTTTTATGATAGTGAATTCTCCTATCTCGCATTTATTGAGCAATTCTTCTATCTTCCCGCCGAGGGAGATATTGTAGATGATAAAAATTCCTTTTCTGACCATGGTACGCTCCTTAATAGATAGCTTTATTTTTCATTTCGGTCTTTTTCAGCAGGATATAGTAAACATTCGGGACAAGTACGATTGTGACCACTGTGGCAAGAATAAGCCCCGAAATAACGGCGATGCCGAGAGATTTCCATACTTCAGCTCCCGGCCCTGATGCCAATGCAAGAGGCACCATTGCTATAATAGTTGTCATGGTAGTCATGAGTATCGGCTTCAATCTATCCGATACCGCACCCCCAATGGCTTCTTTGATCTCATAACCTCTCTTCCTCAGGGTATTCGTATAGTCCACCATGACGATAGCATTGTTCACGACGATGCCGACGAGCATGATAAGTCCTATCATCGCTTGCATTGTGAGAGTGGTATTGGTTATGAAGAGCCCGAGGAAAACCCCTGTTGCGGCGAACGGTATCGAGAACATGATGATGAAAGGCCCTACGAACGATTCGAATTGGGCCGCCATGACCATAAAAACGAGCAGGATAGCCAGAGCGAGTATCTGGAACAATGAAACGAACGAGTCCTTCATGTCCTTCGATGTGCCGCCGAGTTTATACATGACATCCGGATCGGCATCTTTCGCCGTTTCTTTTACGATCCAGTCGGTGATCTTCCCGAGATAACGCGAATTCGTAAGGATCGCACTGACTTTGATCACTCTTTGCCTGTTCTTCCTTTCTATATCGACAGGGCTTTCGAACTCCTTGATATCAGCTATGTTCTCGAGGCGGACTTTCCTACCCACGGGAGTTGATATCATAAGAGATCTCAGAGAATTGATATCGTCAAGACCCTCTCTTGCGTAGTTGATGTATATGTCGAAAACGTCTCCGCTCTGCCGGAATTCACCTATTTTCGCGCCGTAAACGGCAGTGCGGACGACCATGCCAAGATATGCGGGCGTGATGCCGAATTCCGAAGCCCGTTCGATATCGGGAAGCACCCTTGCCTCCTTCTTTCCCAGTTCGAAACCGATGGATGTGTTCCTCACTTCCTTGAGTTCTCTAAACCTGGTCTGCCAGTATTCGGCTTTTTCATACATCTTGTCAAGATCGTCGCCGTAGATCTCAAGTTCCGCTCCTCCTCCGCCTACGCCCATCATCGAATTAAAACCGGATTCGGTAGAGATCGTATAGTTCCTGAAGCCCATGATATTCTCGTCTATCAGTTTTCTCAGGTCCTCGGCTATCGCGGTAGCACTCCTTCTTTTATTCGAAGGTCCGGAGATCTGTATCATGAACTGCAGTTTATTCGAACTTACGGTCGACATCATGCCCCTGCCAGATTCCCCGACATTATAGAAGATTACCTTTTCGTCCTTAATATTATCTATAACGAGTTTTTCTATCTGCTGGGCGATCTTTTCCGTTTCATTGATGCTGACATAAGTGGGAAGGTCCATGTTCACCGTGACCTGGCCTATATCCATATCCGGCATGAATTCCTTCGGAATGAAACGTGAAAGAAAAAGCGAGAATAAGAATACTGCTATGAGTATAGCTACAATGAGGCCGCCTTTATTAAGCGATCTTTTAACAAGTGCTCCGATGCTCTGGCCGGTCCGCTGCCAGAAATCCGCCACCTTCTGCTTCGCAGAATTGACTTTGAGGTCTTTTGGAAGTATCAGCGCACTCAGTGACGGGATAAGCGTAAGAGCCGTAAAGAGCGAAGCAAGAAGCACTATTGTGACCACGATGGCGAGGGGTTTGAACATCACGCCGACGAAGCCCTTGATGAAAGCGAGCGGGAAGAATATTGCAACAGTGGTAAGAACGGATGCAGCAACGGCCATGCCGACCTCTCCCGGGGCGAACATCGCGGATTCTTTAAGCGGTTCCTTCAATATATACCTGTGCCTGAAGATGTTTTCGAACATGACTATCCCCGCGTCGACCACCATACCCACTGCAATGGCCAGGGCGCCGAGCGTGATCATATTCGCCGTGAACCCGAATAGCCTCATGAAGATAAATGCGATGATGAGAGAGACCGGGATCGAAAGAGATATGATGAGAGATCCCCTGAAGTTCCACAGCATTACAAAAACAACCAATACGGTAAGCAGCATTGAGAATAAAAGCGTTTTTCCAAGGTTTTTAAGCATGTCCTCGATCATCCCCGCAAGATTTATTAAAATGGAGATATCCACCTTGTCTGCGGCTTTTTGGATCGAACTGAGCTCTTTCTGAACCCTGTGTGATACTTCAACAGTATTCTCCCCGGAGGCTTTCTGGATAATGAGAAGGCCGCCCTTGCTTCCGTTGATGCGGACTTTCGTATTGAGATCGCGGGTCTGCCCGAAATCTACATTGGCTATGTCCCTGAGTCTGATCGTTTTGCCGCCCGTTCTCTGGATCGGGATATTGGAGAGCTCCTTGATCGAGGGGAATTCCCCTTCCGTTCTCAAGGTAACAAAACGCCGGCCTATATCCAGTCCCGCAGCAGGTATCGAGGCATTGTAGCCGGACAGGATGGTCTGTACCGTTGAAAGCTGGATATTGTATTTCTCCATTTTATCGGATGATAGTTCTATGGCCACGATCTCCGTTCCGAAGCCTCTCAGATTGACCGTCCCTACGCCCTGAACCCTCATCAGTTTGTCTACAACGTTCTTCTGGATATACTTTTCCGGGAAATCCATATCCGATTTCAATGCCACGCCGCAGAAAAGGATAGGTGCCATCGAGAAATTGAATTTGAGAAGCGTCGGTTTCTCAGCTTCCGCGGGAAGGAAGAAATTGGAAAAATCGAGTTTAGCGCGCACATCGTTTGCAGAGGCTTCCAGATCCGATCCCCACCCGAATGTGAGCGTGATCATGGAAACGCCTTCCGTGGAGATGGAAGAGATCTCCTTAAGTCCGTTTATCGTGGAGAGGTTCTTCTCCAGAGGCTCGCTTACTTTCTTTTCCACGTCCTGTGGGTTCGCACCCGGATAGATCGTGATCACCGTGATCATCGGCGTCTCCAGATCCGGCATGATGTCCAGCGGAATGCCGATCAGGGCGATGACCCCGAGAATGAGGAAAAGGAGGAACAGCATCAGTATAGCGATAGGTTTCTTTACGCTGAATTCTGATAATTTCATATTATTTTCCTTCCGACATGATCCTCACGGTTTCACCGTCATTAACAAGGTGAGCACCGACTCTGATGATAGTTTCGCCTTCGTTCAGGCCTTTTTTGATCAAAGCGTAATAATCGTTCTGCAGTCCGGTCTCAACATAGGCCTTCACGGCTTTATCGTCCTTGATCTTATAGACCACATATCTGTTCCCTTCTTTCACGAGAACATCCAGAGGAATGACAATGCCGGTTTCTTCTCTTTCCACCATCTCGATCTTGACCCTCTCATAGGAAGCGAATCTGATGCCGGAAGCTGTGAGTTTAACTGTGAGCATCCCGCTCATCATATCCCCGATCGGGATGATCTTATCGTACTTGAGAGCATATTTATCACCATTGGCCACAGCTGTAAGCCGCGGAGCGTGTTTGAATTTTTCCTGTTCTTCAGGGAAGATATTAATCTGTATCGTCTGATTATTATCGTTAATGACCATATAAACGGGAACACCGGGACCGATGTACTGCCCTATTGAAGCGAGTTTTTTAACGATGATACCGCTTATCGGGGACTTCTCTTCTATTAGATTGTATTCCATTCCCGTCATTTCCCTGTCCACGGTATAAAGGATATCTCCTTTCTTGACCCTTCCGCCTTCCTCAAAATTCATCGTATGGATCCTTCCGGGATATTTAGAGACCACATTGACGGTCTCTTCCGGCGTAACGATGCCCCAGTATGTTTTCATTAGAGTTATCTTATCCTTGGAAACGGTGTATGAACTCACCATTTTATCAGCGGAAAGACTTCCGGCAATAAAAAGCAGAACTGCAATAACGGTTATCCTTTTCATATATCCTCCTAATTTGTAAGATATTCTATCGTGGCATCGGCGATCTCTTTTTTGAGAAGCGTTCCGATGAAAGCGAGGCGCGTGTCGTTGAGGAGAAGCTGGGCTTTCTCAAGGTCGGTATACGACATCTCCCCTTTTTCGTACATCTCTTTGGTCATGCTGTAATTATCTTCGGCCATCGCGTAATTTTCCTTGAGCAGAGCGAGCGTCGCTTTGATATTATCCGCATCGAGAAGAGCGGAATTGAGCTGGGTTTTCAGCGCATCCTTCGTTTTCTCGAGATTGAGCTTTGCTTTTTTTACTTCGAGCGAGGATTTTTTGAAATCGAAAAGCGCGGAATACCCGGAGAAGACCGGAATGCTGACAATGAGGTATTGGGCATTGCTTCTCGTCCAGTCGGAGGCCTCCCAGCTGAAATCCATCGCAGTGTGCGACCAAACGGTGCTGTATGCTACAATGGGCATCATCGGTGCGAGCGAGATCCATTTCAGGTCTTTCAGAAGCTTGAGCTGTGTTTTCATCATCTGAATATTACTGCTGTCCTCCACGGCAGAAAGAAGCGCTCCCCTATCGTGATCGCGCACCGCCTCGCTGAGTTGGCCTACGGGATCGATGCTCTCTTCCATCTTAAGAAAGCTTTTAAATTTCTCCTTGGCGTCAGTATAGGAATTCTCGGATTCTCGGAGAGCGTATTTCTTGGCCTCTAAATTAACCTTCTGTGCCGTAAGTACGGGTTTGGGGATCTCGCCTTTTTTATACTGGGCTTCCATGATCCTGTGTTCATCCTCGGCAACTTTGACCGCCTGCTTCTCGATCTCGATGCGTTCCTTCAGGAAAAGAAGTGTGAAGAAAGACACCTTCGTCTGGAATTCGATATTGAGAAGGTCGGCGTTTTTCTTCTGCCTGTACAGTTTCCCCGTTTTGAGCGATGCCGTGGTCCCGAAAAACCTCGCCATACCGGTGAAAATGGGAACGCTCAGCGTGAGATCGAGGTTATTGAGCTCCGGCGGCATCGTCATCGAGGGAGGATCCGTGTTTATCTTCGTATAATCAATATCGAACGTGGGAAGGAAAGATGAAAGGCTTTTAAAGATATCATACCGTGAAATGGCGATATCGATATCGGCCATTCTGATGTCGAGATTGTTCTCGACCGCAGTTGCTATTGCCTTCTCAAGGGTCATTTCGACTGAAAAGGCCGCGGCCGTGATTAACACAAGCAGCAGCATGATCGTTCTTTTCATATATCAATCTCCTAATATTCTGACAAGCGTCTTCTCAACGCTGGCGAAGTAAGCCTCCAGATCGGTGATGAAGCCGGACTGGCTTGCGGGAAAGATCGTCATTACTATCGATGTGATGACGGGTGTCCTGTTGTGGGCTTCCTCCGGGGATATTCCTATTCCGAGCAACCCCTGCTCGACCGTGTCAAGCACTTTTCTGATCAGCGGATCGCCTTTTTTTCTCGAGCGTATATGACCGGTAAGGAAAATATGGATATCGTCTATCTTATTCAGAAGGTAACGCATCGAGATCACGGTTGCCGCTATAAAACGCTTTCGCGGGTCGGGTATCGAAGCCGTGGCCGCCGTCACATCCTTCTGGAATTTCATGAAGAAGTGATCGCAGGCGTTCTCGAAGAGTTTCTTCTTGTCCTTGAAATGATAGTACAGGGTTCCTTTGGCCACACGGGCATGCCGGGCTATCTCGTCCATGGAAACATTATTATAACCGACCTTTGAAAAAAGCGTCAAAGCCGATTCAAGAACCGCATCTTTTTTATTCATATGCTTATTATACTGACTGGTCAGTCTAAAGTCAAGCGATTTTTGAATATTCTATGATTATATCGAACATACCGTTATATAAAATGATATCGCTCAATGCGGGCAGCATTACATTCGATATTCTCTTTAGGATATTTATTTCAACTCTTCCTTAAGTCTCTTCGTTCCGAAGCGGAAGAGCGATCTTCCCATCACGATATAATCCGCCTTCCCAAGCGCTTCCTTCGGTGTGGCCACCCTTTTCTGGTCGCCTTTTTCCTCTTCTGCGTACTTGATGCCGGGTGTGACCTTGAGAAGACCGCCCGTATCGATCCCCTGTTCAAGATCCCGGTATGAGATGATCACGCCGTCTATCCCCGCTTCTTTTGCGACATCAACGCGTTTCTGAATGATCTCCGCTATATCGCCTTCGCCTCCGAGTTTCAGCATATCGTTCTTATCCAGACTTGTTAAAACGGTTACTCCGAGGATCTTTATCCCGCTTTCGGAAGCCGCCTTTTGCGCCGCTTTCAGGGCCGCGGAACCCCCTGAGATATGGACCGTGATATAATCGAATTTAAATCTGCGGGAAAGCGAGGCAATGCCCTTCTCCACAGTATTGGGAATGTCATCGAGTTTGAGGTCCAGAAAAACGCTTTTGCCCTCCTCTCTGAGAAAGTCCATCACTTTCTCCCCGTCCGAATAAAAGAGCTGATACCCCACTTTACACAGAACAATGTCGTCGCTAATAAGCTTATAATGCTCCCTGAATTCCTCGAATCCCGTAAAATCCATTGCTGCGAAAATCCGTTTTATCATTTTACGATACCTCTTATTTCCCTGAGATCACGGATCCCGTTCTCCTTCATGTATGCCTTTATACCGTCCTCTATCTTAAAAGGCGCCCCGGGATCGCCGAAGATCCTGGACCCGATCTGGACAAGATGAGCGCCAGCCATGATGTATTTGATCACCTCAATGTGCGAGGAAACGCCTCCGCAGGCGATAACGGGAATCCCGCTCCATCTTTTTATATCAATAACAGATTTTAATGCCATATTGAAAAGAAGGTCGCCGGAAAGTCCTGCGAATTTCTTCTCGAACACAAAAGCCTTCTTTCCGATATCAATATCGCAGGCGGGTACAGTGTTGATAACGGTCACGCCGTTAAATCCGGTCTTCGCCAGAAGGTCGATATTGCCCTTTTTTACCTGCGCATATGAAAGTTTCGCGAAAACGGTTTCCTCTCTGAACACACTCTTTATCTCTTCAAGAAGCCCCTTTATGCCCCGCAGATCCTCGATGACATCCTTGCCTTTAATATTCGGGCATGACAGATTGAGCTCCAACGCTTTTATCCCGTATTTTTCCGCAGTTTTTCTGAAAGCGCCTATCTCCTTCTCGTCGAAGATGGCTGCGGAAAGGATGATATGCGCATTCGCTACCCTTGAGAACTTCCCAATTTTGAATTGTTTTATTCCGCAATTGGCAAGGCCTATGGAATTTAAAAGACCGCCTTTCACTTCTTTTATAAGGATGCCGTCATTTCCGTCCCTTGGGAGGAAGGTATGCGTTTTAAGGACGATACCTCCGAAAGGCATCCTGTTCCGGTAGAAATCGAGTTGTTCCTCCGAGAAGGTTCCCGACGCCGTAAGAAGCGGCGTTCTGAAATTCAAGCCGTTGATCCTGGTTCTCATCCGTTCACTATAAGTTCCGAAACGGGAAATACGGGACCGTCCCTGCAGACATACTTGATCCCGCTTTTCGTTTTGATCTTGCAGCCCTTGCAAGCCCCTACGCCGCATGCCATATAGTTCTCGAGACTCGCGGAACTTCTCCCCGATAGTTTCGGATATCTCTTCATGAAGGCCTCGAGCATCTTCCCCGGCCCGCACAGAAAAATGGAATCGTATTCCCTTCCGGTCTTAAAAAGATCGAGAACGCTCCCTTTGTGCCCTTCGTCTCCAAGGTCCGTGGCAATGAATGTATTGACTCCGCTCCAGCGCCAATATTCCACAAGGAACCTTCTTTCCCTCTCGCCATAGTACACGTCTATGGAGGTGGCGCGGCCTTTCAAGGACTTAAGGACATATGCAAAAGGCGCGATACCTATCCCGCCGGCAAGAATGGCGACTTTCCCTTCGATCCCTTTGAGGGGGAATCCGTTGCCGAGAGGGCCGATGAAATCGCAGGCCTCTCCATACCTGAGCGAAGTCAATTCTCTCGTCGCGTTGTCGCGGAGCCGGACAAGTATCTTGAAATATCCGGTATCCTCATAGTAAAAGTGCACGGAGAAAGGTCTTTTAAGGAAGAATCTGCTTTCCGGGACCGAGGCCATAAGGAATTGTCCGGGAACAGGTGCGATCTCCGTATCGGGAGCGAATTTCATTAACAATGTCTCTTCAGCTACGACCTTCTTTTCGATCAGTCTGGCCGAGAATGCTTTTTTTACCGTCATTTCAATCCCCGAAGGCCGTCTTCCAGGCGTTCTCAAGCACCCGCATCACGAACTCGGGTCCGTAGAGCATACCTGTGAAGTAAAGAGGATAGACAGGATCTCCGAATTCCCACATGGCCGGATCATCCGGATTGATCGTGACGAGTATCCCGTTTTTGATAAGTATGTCGAGGTGCAGGTCAGATATCTTCTCGATGAAGAAATTGTAATTGGAAACGGGATTGCTCTCAAGGCGCACATTGTTCTTCCTCATCAGTTCAAAAAGATCGTGCGTTTTGTAATATCCGCGCCAGAGCGGAATAGCGTGCCCGATGCCGTCAGCCCTCATCAGCGTAAGGCAAGTATGGATGTTCTTGAGGTTTTCTTCCTCCGAGCACATTTCGCCGGCGTGGTACGTTCTCTTAAGCGGGCTGTCGAAAGTCTTTTTGAACGCCTCATAATGCTTCTCGGGAGGATTCCCCCTTTCCTCGCAGGCCAGATCCACGCCAACGACATCGCCCGGGAAATGCAGGGCCGCATCAATGATCTTCGAAGTGACGGAAACATCAGAGCTCCTGTCCACTGAGATGATGAGCTTCACCCCTACTCCGTTCTTTTCAAAGCCCTTTTTGAATCCTTCGATCGCGTATCCGATGACCCTGTCCGGATCAAGCCCCTCTTCCAGATGGAATTGGGGGGCGAACCTCGTTTCGCACTTATATATGTTCCGGCTTCTAAGGTAGTCGGTTAGAAAAACCGCCATATCGATGAGATCCTCCTTCGTTTGCATGAACATGAGGGCGGGCCTGAAAACATCGAACATCCTGTATTGCCTTAAATTCTTCTGGAACCTGCTCAGGCTCTCTGCGTCCGTAATGGCCCTTTCCTCTTCAGAATCGTATTTGATAGGCCAGCCCTCGATATCCTCAAGCGGCAGGAGTATCTTCCTATCCCTCCGCCGGGAGAGTTCCATAATATAATCCGCGGGTATCGAACCGTCCCAGTGGAGATGATTCGGGTAGAGCTTTATACTTTTAAGCTGTTCAAGGTAGGAAGGGTCATCGATCTTAAGCGGTTCCTTCATTTCTCCCCGAAAGGATATACTCTGGCGCCTTCGTAAAAGGTGAATGAGACCTTGCCCTTCAATTTCCTGCCGAGAAGAGGCGTGTTCTTCCCTTTTGAATAAAGCGTTTTTTCCGTTACCTTCCATTCCAGATTTTTATCGAATACCGCAAAATTAGCTACGGCATTCTCCTTGAGCGCTTTTTCCTGCATCTTGAGAAGTTTTCTCGGAGCATTGCCGAAAAGCCCGACCCATTTCTCGAATGGTATTTTCTCTTTTATGGTGAGCGTTTCATAAAGAAGTGAAAGCGCAGTATCAAGGTTCGATACGCCGAAAGGCGCACCGTCGAACGGATATTCTTTCTCGAACTTGGCGTGCGGGGCGTGGTCCGTGGCCAGACAGTCCACCTTGCCTTCCCTGACAAGCCCTATGAGGAATTTGCGGTCCTTCTCCGTTCTCAGGGGCGGATTGATCTTGAAATTCGTATTGAAGCCCAGGCAGGCCTCTTCATTGAAAGAAAGGTGATGCGGTGTGATGTCGAATGTGATCTTGACCCCTTCTTTCTTGGCGTTCATGATCAGTTCCGCTCCCCTTTTTGAAGAAACATGCGTGATGTGGACAGGTATGTTCAGATATCTCGAGATCTCTATATCCCTTTTAATGATGATCGTTTCCGAAATCTCGGGAATGCCTTTCAGGCCGAGCTTGTCAGCTACAAGGCCTTCATTTAAAAACCCGCCCTTCTTCAGATAATTATCTTCCGCATGGTCCATTATAAAAAGCCCGAAGGTATGCGCGTATTCCATCGCCTTCATCATAAGGGAGGTATCCTGGATGCACATGCCGTCATCGGTGACCCCTACAGCGCCTTTATTTTTCATAAGGCCCATTCTGGCAAGTTTTTCTCCCTGCAGGCCTACTGTGAGCGATCCGAAAGGATGTATCCGGCACCGCCCGTATCTCTCTCCCTCGAGGATTATATAATCGATAATGGCTTCATTATCCGCAACGGGTTTTGTATTAGGCATGGAGCACAATTCGGTGAATCCGCCTGCCACTGCCGCCCGCGTAACATGCTCAAAATCTTCTTTATATTCCTGGCCCGGGCACCTGATATGAGTATGAAGGTCAAAAAGGGACGGGATCACATAAGAGCCTGAGATATCTATCTCTATCGCCCCCCTGTCCGGGATGTTCTTGAAGGTGATCTTTCCGTTATCCAGAACGGCAAAATCCTTTTTCGCAAAGCCCTTGGGGGCATCTAATACCATTCCATTCCTGAAAATATATCTTTTCATTTCAGGCCTCCACGAGATGATAGAAGATCGACATTCTTGTTGCAAGTCCGTTCGTTACCTGTTCGTTTATCACCGAGAATTCGGAATCCGCCACTTCTCCGTCGATCTCGATGCCCCTGTTTATGGGGCCGGGATGCATCACGAGCACTTTGGGGTTCAAAGACCCGAGTATCTCTTCTTTGAGCCCGAAGAAATGATTGTATTCCACTTCGTCGGGTATGAGGCCGCTGTCCTGCCTTTCCTTCTGCATGCGAAGGCCCATGATCACGTCGGCATTCTTTATTGCCTCTTTGACACTGAAGTTCACCTTCACTCCGAGCGATGATACGGAAAAAGGCAAAAGAGTTCTCGGCGTGCATATGGTAACGTGTGCGCCGAGTTTTAAAAATGCGTCTATATCGGAGCGGACCACTCTTGAATATTTGATGTCGCCTACGATCGTGATATTGAGGCCCTTTAGAGTCCCGAATCTCTCCCAGATCGTATAAACGTCAAGGATGGCCTGAGTGGGATGGGAATGCGCGCCGTCACCGGCATTGATAACGCTTCCCCTGATATGATCGGCAACGATATAAGGCACGCCGGGAGATGAATGCCTTACCACATAGATATCTATCTTCATCGCATCCAGCGTCATCACGGTATCCTTGATCGATTCGTCTTTCTTCAGACTGCTCGAGGACGCGGTGAAATTCACGATATCGGCGGACATTCTTTTTGCAGCAAGTTCAAACGAAAGTTTTGTTCTTGTGGACGGTTCGAAGAAAAGAAGCCCTATCGTTTTCCCTCTCAGGGTAGGAATCTTCTTGATCGGCCTGGTCAGGATCTCCTTGAAGGCCTTGCCCTGTTCAAGAATGCTCATAAACTCGCTTTTCGAGAGATCATCAACGGTGATGAGATGTTTTCTCATTTTTTCTCCTTCTCCACGATCAGCACTTCCCACCTGCCGTCGGTCTCTTCGGTCTTCACTTCGATCACCTCCGTTTTCTTGGTCGGTATGACCTTGCCGGCAAAATTCGCCATGATTGGAAGTTCCCTGTGCCCGCGGTCTATGAGCACCGCCGTTTGAATCGATCTGGGCCTTCCGTAATCCATGATCTCATCCAAAGCGGCCCTCGTTGTCCTGCCCGTATAGAGCACATCATCAACAAGGATCACGAGTTTGTTATTGAGGTCGAAATCGATCTCCGTGCTGTTCACTTTGGGTTTTGAGGAGAGCGTAGAAAGATCATCCCGGTAAAGCGTGATATCTATTATGCCGAAAGGCACATCGGAGTTCTCGGTTTTATCGATGAATTCCTTAATGACCTTTCCCAAAGGGACCCCGCGCCTTCTTATGCCGAGTATGGCAAGTCCTTCAACGCCATGGTTGAATTCTATGATCTCGTGGGCAATGCGTTTGAGACTGCGGAAAATATCCTCCTTGCTCATTATCCGTGCTTTTTCCTTCATATCTTCGCCTCCAGTATTTTTTCGATGAAATTAATGAAAAGCGGATGCGGATTCAGCGGCCTGGACTGAAGTTCCGGATGGAACTGGCATCCGAGGAAGAATCCCTTTCCTTTCATTTCGCTTATCTCAACAAGTTCATTCTCGGGACAGATGCCGGAGAAGATCACGCCGGCGGATTCGAATCTCTGCTTGAACTCATTATTGAACTCAAATCTGTGCCTGTGCCTCTCAAGAATGAGCGATTCGCCGTAGGCCTCGTGGGCGCGCGTCCCTTTCGTTATCTTACAGGGATAATGGCCCAGCCTCTGCGTTCCCCCCTTGTCTTTTATCTTCTTTTGATGTTCCTGAATGTCTATGACCTTGTAAGGCGTTTTCGCGTCGAATTCCGTCGAATTGGCGCCTTTCATTTCAAGTACATGCCTTGCGATGTCGATGATCAGTATCTGCATTCCGAGGCAGATCCCGAAACACGGGATATCGTTCTCTCGGGCATATTTCGCAGCCTGTATCATGCCCTCTATACCCCTGTCGCCGAAACCTCCCGGAATGAGTATTCCGTTCATCCCATTGAGTTTCGATCGGTCCTTTTCCGTAATGTCCGCCGATTCGATCCATTCGATCCCGGTCCTCACTTTAAGATAACTGGAAGCGTGATTGACGGCCTCCCTGATGCTCATGTAACTGTCCGTAAGATCCACGTATTTGCCTACGATCCCGATCGTTATCTCTTTTTCGTGGGCGAAGAAATCGTTCAGGAATTTCTTCCAGGAGTTTATGTAATCCGATTTCCTTATCTGAGTGATATTGAAGAATTCGAGGATCTTTACGGAAAAATCCTGCTCTTCGAGCTTGAGAGGGACTTCATAGATGCTTTTCTGATCGGGAACGGAAATAACGCGGTCCACCGAAACACTGCAAAACAGCGAAACCTTGTTCTTCAGTTCTTTCGAGATCTCCCGTTCGCTTCTGCAGGCGAGGAAATCGGGCTGTATGCCTATCCTTCTGAGTTCGTTCACCGAATGCTGGGTAGGTTTGGTCTTGAACTCCTCGGATGACCTTATGAACGGTATCAGAGTAAGATGAATGAACATCACATCGGCCGGGTATTCGAGCTTGATCTGCCTGATCGCTTCGAGGAATGGCAGTGATTCGATATCGCCTACCGTTCCGCCGATCTCGCAGATGAGAAAATCATCCTTTCTGTCAACAAGGCGGTATATCCTGCTTTTGATCTCGTCCGTGATATGTGGGACGACCTGCACGGTATTTCCAAGGTAATCTCCCCTGCGCTCCTTCTCGATTACGGCATTGTAGACCTTTCCCGTGGTGACGTTGTTAAGGCTGGTCATATCCCGCGAAATATAGCGTTCATAATGCCCGAGGTCGAGATCGGTCTCCGCGCCATCCTTAGTGATGTAGACCTCTCCGTGCTGGAACGGGTTCATCGTGCCCGAATCTACATTGATATAAGGGTCGAATTTCATTATATTGACGGAGAAACCCTTGCCCTTGAGAATGACCCCCAGCGACGCGGCCGTAATGCCCTTCCCGAGAGAGGAGATGACGCCGCCCGTGATGAAAATCAGCCTGGTATCAAGTCTTTTTGTCATATACGCTTCCTATATCCTTTCTGAAGAATGTCTTTTCATTGCTTATCGTCTCAAGTATATCGTAAACCCTTTTCTTCAGTGCGGTAAGATCGGGGTCTATCGAGGTCACACCGAGTATCCTTCCTCCCGTTGAAAGATACTTCCCGTTCTCCTTACGCAGGCCGGCCGGGAAGATCTTAACGTTCTCCGGGAACGTATCGGGCATTATTATATGTATGTTCCTTCCGTATTTTTCGGGATATCCGCGTGCGGCAAGAATGGCCGTGAGAGCATAATGATCTCTTTTTACGCTGTAGGAGATATTGAAATCCCCCACCGCGATCTTGTACAGGATCTCGGAAAGGTCGCCATCGATGAGCTGAAGCAGCGATTGTGTTTCCGGATCGCCGAAACGGGCATTGTATTCCAAAACGAAATATCCGGCATCGTTCACAATGACGCCGGCATAGAGTATGCCCCTGTATATGATCCCTTCCTTCTTGAATCCCTTAAGCGCATTGCCGATTATAACATTGCCCCATTTTTTGTAATCGTCCTTCTCTGCTTCCGAAACATCTGGAAATCCGCCCGCATAGCAAGGAGCGATGCAGCCCATGCCGCCTGTATTCGGCCCCTCGTCATTATCGAAGGCCTTCTTGTAATCCCGTGCCGGGGGAAGCAGGAAATAGCTCTCATCCATCACAAAAGCAAGCATTGAAACCTCTGTGCCGGGAAGGTATTCCTCGATCACAGCTTTTTCCTGGTGGCCGTATTTCTTTTCGATGAAGATATCCCTGAGTATCCTCTTCCCTTCATCATAACTCTCCGCTTTAACGGCACCTTTACCGAGCGCCAGGCCCGCGGCTTTGATATATTTCGGGAAGAAAGCGTCCTCCAGGTATTTAACGCCTTCCTCATATCCGAAAACGATCTCGAAATCGGCCGTGGGTATATCGTATTTCCTCATGAAGTCCTTAGCGTATCCTTTATCCCCTTCTATTTTAGCTCCGAGGCCGCCCGGGCCGAAGACGGGGATCTCCTTGCCCCTGAGATGATCGCCCACTCCGAAAACGAGCGGCGATTCCGGACCGATTACCGCAAGATCGAAATCCCGGGGCCTTATACGCTCCAGCATAATGCTAATATCGTCGGTCTGCGGATAAAAAGGGATCGCGCCGGGAAGGCATGTATTGGACGGCCACTGATAAATCTCGACACCGAAGCGGGACGATGTCATTATCTTGTCTATGATCGCGGATTCCCTGCCGCCGTTCCCTATTACGAGTATCTTCATTATTCCTTCGTTACCGTATAATCCTCGATGACGGGATTGGAAAGGATGTTCTGAGCTATCTCGTTTATCTTCTCTTCCGGCATTTCTTCGGACAGTTCGAGGATGAAACTCCTCTCGATGCCGACCTTTTTCACGTTCTCATAACCGATCTTGTTCAATGTTCTCAGTATTGTATCCCCTTCCGGATTGAAAATCCCCTTTTTAAAACTAACCGTGATCTTCACTTTCATAAGCGCTCCTGAACAGTCCTTTTGAATATTCCGTCTATGTTCTTCAAGAAAACCTTCGCATCTGTGAGCCGCTCAAGTTCTTCTTCGCTCAGGTGCGCCGTGATCTCTTTTATTCCCCCCACGCACTCTGCGAAATCCGCGCCTTTTTCTACGCACTCGAAAACGGCCTTCTGTACGATCTCGTATGCTTCCTTCCTTTTCAAGCCCTTTTCGGCAAGTGCCGTGAGAAGAAGCCCTGAGAAGTATTTTCCTTTCGATGCGGCAAGATTCTCCGCGATCTTCTCCCGGTTCACAACGAGTTTATCCATGATATCTCCGATCTCAAGGCAGAGGTATGCGGTAAGTCCGAACACATCCGGAAGCATTATTCGCTCCGCGGAAGAATGCGAGATGTCCCTCTCATGCCAGAGTACAATATTCTCAAAAGATACGCCCGCATAAGAACGGACTATGCGGGAAAGGCCGCTGATCCTTTCGCATCTTACGGGATTCTTCTTGTGAGGCATGGCCGAGGACCCTTTCTGGCCTTTGCTGAAGGGTTCTGCCATCTCTCCTATCTCATTGTGTGAAAGAAGCCTTATCTGAACGGCGATCCTCTCGAATACGGAAACAAGGATCCCTGCGGCGCAGACTATACGGGCATAAATATCCCTCTGGATAACCTGATTCGTTGCCTCAGCTCTCTTCAAAGAAAGCTCCTTTAGAACGAAATCCTCGCCCTCGGGCGGAAAACCCGAATATGTCCCTACGGCGCCCGAGAGCATTCCCGCGGAAGCTTCGTCAAGAGCGTTCAGGAAATGCGCCGAACTCCTTTTCAGTTCAGTGAACCAGTTGAGGATCTTCAGACCCACCGTAACAGGTTCCGCAATGACATTGTGCGTACGGCCGCAAATGATGACATCCTTATATTCAATTGCTTTCTTCCTGAAAACCCCGAGAAGCACGCCCAGCACCGTCTCAAAATACTCCTGAGTCATTTTGAACTGGAGCGCTGTGGCGGTGTCGAGTATGTCAGAAGACGTTATTCCGTGGTGAAGACCCTTTGTTATGCCGCTTTTTTCCTCGAGGACCTCGATGAAGGCGATCACATCGTGCTTAGTAATCCTTTCATGCTCTTCAACTTCTTCAGCGGTGATCTGAGTGGAAAGGATCTTCTCGAAAGAACCTTTCTCTGCAAACCCTTTCCCTTCGTAGAATTTGATCACCGCGGCCTCTATTTCTATGAAGCGCCTGATCCGTTCGGCCTGCGACCAGATCCGGGAGATCTCTTTATTGGAATACCGTTCTATCATTTGTATATATCCTTTTTCAGCGTCTCGAATTTCTCCTTCTCCCCGCAGATCTTGAGAGCCAGCAGGGAGGCGTTGATAAGCCCCGCCTTGTCGTATGAGCAGACGGCCAGAGGCACGCCTTTAGGCATCTCGATCATCGAAAAAAGCGCATCCAATCTCACGGGAGAACTGGAGATGGGAACGCCGAGAACCGGCACTTCCGATATTGCCGCAACAAGGCCCGGAAGCGATGCCGAATATCCGGCCGACGCGATCACGGTGCCGTATTCACCGGAGTGTTTCTTCAAAAAATCCAGAAGCTCCTCAAGGTTGCGGTGCGCAGAAAGCACCTTCACTTCATAATCCACACCGGCATTCTCAAGATGCCTTTCCATTTCTTCGAGATGCTTGATATCGCTTTTGCTGCCGAAAAGAAAAAGTAACTTAGCGCTCAATCGTATTATACCTCCCGGCGCCGGATGAAATAATGTTCGCCGGCGTCCCCAGATATCGTTCTATGAATTTCACGTATTTTTTCGCATTTGAAGGAAGATCATCGAATACTTTTATTCCGGAAATATCCTCTTTCCAACCCGGAAGTTCCTCGTAAACGGGTTTGGCGAACCCGAGCATTCCGGCATCTGAAGGAAAATGCTCGAGCAATTTTCTTCCTATCTTATACGCGGTTGCAACTTTAATTGTCTTGAAACCGCTCAGAATGTCCAATTTAGTAAGAGCGATATTCGAAGCGCCGCTCAGCATCACGGAATATTTAAGAGAGAAAAGGTCGAGCCAGCCTGTTCTTCTGGGCCTGCCCGTAGTAGTTCCGTATTCGCCGCCTTTCTTTCTTAAGGCCTCCCCATCCGCATTCTTCAGTTCTGTCGGGAAAGGCCCCTCGCCGACCCTTGTGGTATATGCTTTCACTACGCCTGTCACTTTGGTAATATACTTCGGGGGAAGTCCGGACCCCGTGACAGCGCCGCCCGGATAGGTGCTTGAAGAGGTAACAAAAGGATATGTTCCGAAATCTATGTCAAGGAAAGCGCCTTGTGCGCCTTCGAAAAGAATGTTCTTGTTCTTGCGGGCATATTCATTGACAAGGTATTCCGTTCGGCAGACATACTTTTTCAAGGCATTGTACTGCTTGAATAACTTTTCCGCGGCAGCTTGCGCCCGGACCGCCTTGCCGCCGTAATATTTCACGAGTATGAAATTGACATAGTCGAGGTGTTCGGCGAGTTTTTCGGCATATGTGCCGTTCGCGATATCGCAGAACCTTATCCCGCTCCGGCCGATCTTATCCATATAAGCGGGTCCTATGCCTCTTTTAGTCGTACCTATACGGGAATTTGTCTTCTCGCTCATCGCATCAAGGGCAAGATGGTATTCGGTAATGATATTGCATTTATCCGAGATGCAGAGATTCTCCGCCGAATATCCCTTTTCCATTATTTTCAAGATCTCTTTGCGGAGCACATCGGGATTGACAACCACACCGTTCCCTATTACGCATTTCACATTGCGGTAAAGGATCCCTGAAGGAAGAAGATGGTTGAAGAAATATTCCCCTCCGATCTTCAGTGTATGCCCTGCATTATCGCCGCCGCCGAATCTGACGACCATATCCGAGCTCCGGGCAAGATAATCAGTTATCTTCCCTTTGCCCTCATCCCCCCATTGAAGTCCCATGAGAACAGTAGCAGGCATATCTTATCCCTCTCAGTGCCTGAACATTCTTTTACCGGTGAAGACAAGGCAAATACCGTGCTTCTCCGCTGCCGCCACAACATCTTTATCTTTGAGCGATCCCCCCGGTTCGACAATGCATGCGATTCCCGCGGTTGCCGCAAGATCGATCGAATCGCTGAACGGGAAGAAACCGTCCGAGACGAGCACTGCGCCGCGCGCTTTCTCTTTCGCTTTTTCAATGGCTCTTTTCAGAGCGTCTATCCGGTTCGGGAAGCCTGCTCCGGAGCCGAGCAGCGTTCTCCCTTTCACTATTATGATGCTGTTCGATGCGAAAACCGGCATGATCGCAAGCCCGAATTCAATATCGGCCGTGAATGAACTGTTCTCCCTTCCTGTTCTGAAATCCAATTCTATAGGGCTCGAACGATCCTCATTGAAAAGGGTCATGCCTCCGAAACCCCTGAAAGTATTCTGAAAATCGATGAGAGGATCACCTTCGAATATCCGTATGTTCTTTCTTTTTTCAAAGAAACCGGCAAGTTCTGCCGAAGATCCCGGAGGTACGATGACTGCTTCGAAGAAATATTCTCTGAGCTTTTCCATAAGAACCTTGTCGAGGGGGCGGTTGAATGCGGCGATGCCGCCGAATGCCGAATCGGGCTCAGTATTATATGCAAGTTCGAAGCTCTTTGAAAGATCGGCGGTTTCGGCAACGCCGATAGGATTCCCGTGCTTGACTATACAGACTGCCGGGTTTTTCAGTTCCTTTAGCGTCCAGAGGGCATGATATGCATCCAAGAAATTATTGTAGGAAACACTTTTTTTATTCTCAAGCACCGCGATATCGGCAAGACTTTTCTCTGAAGCGGCGATCCTTGCGTATATCCCTTTTTGATGGGGATTCTCTCCGTATTTCAGATATTTCGCGCCGTCAAAAGCCAAAGTAAACTTCGGAGGGAAATCCCCTTCAGCGGAATTTGCGATCAGGGAGTCGTAATAGGATGTGTAGTAGAAAGTCTTCTTCGAAAGGAGCATCCGTTTTTGCCGGTCCGCACCGTTTTCAAGATATTCGAAGGCGTCTTCGTATTCAAAGAACGGAAGTACCCTTTCGTGGTTCTTGGCCGCTGCTCTCAGAAGCGTAATGCCCCCGATATCGATAAGTTCGATATTATCACTGAAACGGCCTCTTGCAGGAAAGGGGTAAAGATCGACGAATACAAATTCAAGTCCTTCGAGCGGATGGCCGGGAACATCGTGCTTGGAAAGGACAGCTTCGTATATAACAGGAGATAATGTCTTTACTCTTTCATTAGCCAAGCTCTTGAAGCCCGTAATACTGCCAAGATCGGAACACGGAACCCCGTTCTTATTTAAAAATTCCGCCGTGCCCGCGGTGGAGAAGAGCTCAATTGAGTTCTTTCGGCACAAAGAAGCAAGCCCAAGCAGATCTTCATCCTTGGAATAAGAGCTTATTATCGCTCTTCTCATAATCTTTTCAACCTTCTCAGGATCTCTTTATAACTTTCCATTACATTCCCCATGCCTTTCCTGAATCTTTCCTTGTCTAGCATCTCGCCTTTTTTATCCCAAAGCCTGCATGAATCCGGATCTATCTCGTCGCTTAGGACGATCCTGCCTTTTTCATTGAAACCGAATTCGATCTTAAAATCAACGAGAGTTATCCCGGCTGCCCGGAATGCGGTTTTTAATACGTCATTTATTGCAATTGCAAGCTTCTCCATTTTCTCGAAGTCTTCTCTTCTGCAGACCTTAAGAAGTTCGGCTATCCGGGGAGAGATCGGCGGATCATCCCTTGCGTCATCTTTATAAAAGAACTCGACAAGAGGTTCGGAGAACTTAAAACCTTCTTTGAAGTTATATCTTTTAAGTATACTTCCATACGCAATATTTCTAACTACTACCTCAATCGGTATCATTCTCACGTCAGAAACTTCGATCAGGTCTTTTCCTGCTCTTCTTTTGAAGGCCATGGGGATCCTTTTCTCTTTCAGTTTTCCAAAAAGGATAGTTGTTATCTCGCAATTGACTTCCCCTTTCTCGGCCATGATCTCATGCTTCTTCATATTAAAAGCGGTGATATCGTTCTTAAATTGCAGGAAAAATTTCTTCTTTTTAGGATCGAAGAACACCTTCTTCGTCTTCCCCTCACGAATGAGCTTCATATGATCTCCCCTATTATTTTTGTTTCCTTCGGCAGTTTTTCGGCTTCCTTTCTGGAACAGACCACGGTGAAACCGATGCCCATATTGAATACACTGAACATCTCGTCCTTCGAGACCCCGCAAGCCTGTATACGTTTGAATATCTCGGGAACGGTCCAGTCATAGTACAGCTTAATACCGAGCCCCTTAGGAATAATTCTTTTGATATTGGAAACAAGTCCGCCGCCGGTGATATGAGCCGCACCCTTGATCGAGCATTTTTCCCTGGCCCGGGCGATCTTCTTCGCATAGATCCGCGTAGGTGTGAGCAATTCTTCGCTTAAATGGAGTTTTTTCTCCTTTATTAATTTATTTACAAGGGAGTAACCGTTGGAATGTATCCCTGATGAAGGAAAACCGCAGATGAGATCGCCCTTTATTATCGTATTCACGGGAAAAAGGTCTTTTATTGTTCCTATCCCTACGGCAAAACCGGCAAGATCGAAACTCTTTCCGTAAAGAATGGGCATCTGAGCGGTTTCCCCGCCGGAAAGTTCGCAACCGGCCTGTCTACACCCTTCTATCACGCCTTTTAAGATATCTTTGAAATGGTGTTCCGGCATGTTCCCGAAACCGATATAATCGAGGAAATACCTGGGAGGGATACCGGAGCAGAGCACATCGTCAACATTCATAGCCACGAGATCGATACCGACCGTGTCGAATTTCCCGAGTTTTTCGGCCAGCAGCACCTTCGTACCGACGCCGTCGCAAGAAAGAGAAATATAGTTATTTTTCCCCATAGGATAAACGGCTGAAAAACCGCCGATCCCGCCTCCTTTTGCCTTCATTAAAGCCTTTATGATCCCCGGTATTCTCTCGGCAAAATCAAGGTCAACACCGGATTCCCTATATTGCGCCATTTTCGTTCTCCATATGGTAATCTCCCGTGAAGCAGGCATAACAATTATCGTCAGCCTCCTCTCCGAAAACCTTTTTCAACCCTTCTAAAGACAGATAGTTCACGCTTTCAATGCCGAGGTAATTGGCAATACCCTTCGGATCGTATTTATTCGCGATAAGATGTCCCCTGTCGGGCGTATCAATACCGAAATAACAGGAGTATTTGATCGGCGGCGAAGCGAGAAAGTAGTGTATCTTCCCAACTTGTCTTTGTTTAAGTATAATGATTATCTCTCTTGAAGTTGTCCCTCTAACCATTGAATCGTCGATAAGTGCGATATCCTTACCCTTGATAACATCAAGTACGGGCTGGAGTTTCATACGGACAGCATTGACCCTCTCCTCCTGAGTCGGATTGATGAAAGAGCGGCCTATATAGTGATTTCTTATAAGTCCGCGGTCCAAAGGTATTTTGCTCTCATGAGAAAATCCCAAAGCCGCAGAAAGGCCGGAATCAGGAACCGCGACCACGATATCGGCTTTCAGAGACGGATATTCCAAAGCTAGTTCCTGGCCTATCCGGTATCTCATCTTATGAACATTCCGGGAAAAAATATTGCTGTCCGGACGGGCGAAATAGATATGTTCAAAAACGCAATGCCTTTTAGCCTTCGATACGGCAAAAGGAATGAACTCTATCTTACCGTCGCGGTCTATCCTTAAGATATTACCTTCAGGCACTTCTCCAAGATATTCGCCGTTCAGGATATCGATCGCGCTCGTTTCGGAAGCGATGACATACCCGTCATCGATCTTCCCGTAGACCAAAGGCCGCATCCCGTGAGGATCTCTGATGCCCCAAAGAGCGTCCTTCGTCATAAGTACCATAGAGAAGGCACCTTTTATTTCATTCAGCGTTTCTTTCAGTGCTTCAAGAAAAGGTGATCTCTTCCGTGCAAGAAGATGTATAATGAGCTCGGTATCGGAATTCCCCTGAAAAATGGACCCCGCTTTCCTCAATTCAGAGAAGAGCGGTTTAAAATTGACCAGATTTCCGTTATGAGCCATTGCAACGGGGCCGTAATTCGTCTGGGCGAATATCGGCTGGGCATTCGCGATATTCGAATCCCCTGCCGTTTTATACCGCACATGGCCTATGCCGATGAAGCCTTTGTCCTTATGTTTTTCGATCTCCATAAGTTCTTTAGCATAGCCCATTTTTTTGTATATCCAGAACTCCTGACCATCGAAAAGCGAAAGCCCCGAACTCTCTTGTCCCCTGTGCTGAAGAGAGAATAGCGCAAGGTATACTTTTTTATAAAGATCGGGGAAATCACCTATCAGGCCCGCTACACCGCAGTATTCTCTCATTGGAAATGCTCCCCGAATGTATTGAAATACGCTTCGGTCAATACACGGCGGTCGAGCGTCATCCCGTTCACGCTGATCTCCTTTTCTTTAATATTGCCGATATGACATAGTGTGAATGCCGAAAAAGCGTGCAGAAAGGCCTTTTCACAGGCTTTTTCCACTTCAGCTATGACGATACCCGGACCTTCGGCAAAAAGGTCCTCTAAAGAAGCATCCATGATCTCAAAGCCGAATTCCCTTTGAAGCGCCATCTTGAATATGCCCGTAAAGGTGCCTCCTCTCGGCTGGACCCTTACGGAATCCATAAGATGCCCGTGTTTCTTGAACGTTCTTATGAAAAGTTCGAGTTTATTTTTATCGAATTCCGGAACAAATGCATAGGGCGCCGTTTCCATTTCCTTTGAGTATACCGAAGGAGAAAGGGTTTTCGAAGATAATTCAATGGTGTAGATCAATCCGTTCAAGTTCCTGAAGGCTGCCGGTCTCTTCTTCGAGTGATTTTCGGAAAGTCCTACCATGCCGATCTCAAGAAGCGGTTTCACTGCTCCGGTCTCGTTCTCATTGTAAAAACTCACATTCCCGGAGATGACCGGCACATTCAGCGTTTTTGCAGCTTCGTTCATCCCTTCTACGGAAGCATTGAACTGGAACATGATCTTCGGATCTTCGGGATTGCCGAAATTGAGGCAATCAGTGATCCCGATGGGTTCGAACCCGAGAAGAAGATGCTCGAGGAAAGCCCGGGCGACTGTGGCATAACCGCCTTTAAAGGGGCTTATTTCCACATATTCCTCAAGGCCGAGACAGGATATGGAGAGCGCTTTTCTTGTTTTTTCCACCCTCAGAACGGCCGGGCCGTCCCCCGGGCATTTTAAAGTATCGCACCCCACCCGCGAATCATATTGCTCGTATATCCAATGTTTGGAGTTTACAAGGTCGGACGATAAGATTTTTACGAATGTATCGGGAACCGCATTCGATCTTACAGGTGCGGCCTCTCCGGATTCCTTTGAATATTCCTCCGATGCCGCATTGGCAGGCGGTATGTTCTCCAGAAGGATATAAAGGGGGATATCCGCTACGGGTTCACTGCCACTTTTAAGGACCAGTGATCTTTCCTTGATGACCTTGCCTATCACCGCCCATTCTATCTCATTTTTCTCGAGTATCGCGGTCACCTTGCCGAGATTCTTCGGATTAACGACCGAAAGCATCCTTTCCTGGGTTTCGGAGAGCATCATCTCGTAAAATGTCACGTCATCCTGCCTCAGAGGGACAAGAGAAAGGTCCATCTCCATACCGACCCCGCCTCTGGCGGCCATTTCCACCGAAGAGGAAGTAAGACCCGCAGCCCCCATATCCTGCATCGCAACAAGAAGCCCCTTTTCAGCCAATTCCATACAGGCCTCGATGAGTTTTTTTTCTTCAAAGGGATTCGCGATCTGAACGCTGGGCCTTTGTTTCTTCGATTCCTCATTGAGTTCATCGGATGCGAATGTAGCTCCGTGAACGCCGTCTCTCCCTGTCCTCGAGCCGAAATAAAGCACAAGATTACCTTCGCCTCTCGCCACTCCTCTTACCAGAGAACTTTTCTTCCCGATGCCGAGGGCAAAGACATTCACAAGGCAGTTCACGCTGTAGGACCGGTCGAACTGCGTCTCACCCGATATAGTCGGCACGCCCACGGAATTACCGTAGTCGGAAATGCCTTTCACAACTTCCTCAAGAAGATGCCTTGAGCGTTGTTCGCTCATCGGGCCGAACCGGAGAGGGTCCGCGCTCGCGACAGGCCTTGCTCCCATTGTGAATATATCTCTCAGTATCCCGCCAACGCCAGTGGCGGCCCCCTGATAAGGTTCTATGGCGGAAGGATGATTGTGAGATTCCATTTTAAAGGCAGTGAAATACCCGTTCCCGATATCGAGAATGCCGGCATTCTCACCTTCGCCGATGAGCTTCCGTTTAGACGTAGAGAACAATCTCCTTAATGTCGGTTTCGAGGTCCTGTAGCTGCAGTGTTCCGACCACATCACGGAAAAGATCCCTGCTTCGACTTCGTTGAGCGGTCTTCCCAGCCTTTCCTCAATAACCGTTCTGTCTTTCTGCTTCAGGTCTGACATATCACTTCAGGATGTTCTTTATTATCGATCTTATCACCTTTATCCCTCCGGTTCCGAGAAATTCATCGGATACCCTTTCGAAATGCGGCATCAGCCCCATTATATGCCCCGTATCGTCAATGATGCCCGCAATGTTCTGAAAACTCCCGTTGGGATTGCTTTTTACCGTGACCTCGCCATTTTTATCGCAGTATCTGAAAACTACATTATTGCCGACAGTTTCACCGAGCGGAGTATAATTACCCGTGGTATGGGCGATCGGCATCTCAACGAGATCGCCTTTCCTGAAACAGGACGTGAAGGGCGTTTCATTGTTCTCTACTCGAAGCGTGACCATGCGTGAGATGAATTTCTTGGAAGTGTTCTTGAGAAGGAAACCGGGCAGCAATTTAGCCTCGGTGAGCATCTGGAAACCGTTGCAAATACCTACGACATAGCCCCCGTTCCTGATGAAAGCCGGAATAGCGCGGAATAGTTCGGAATGTATGGCAATTGCCCCTGTTCTAAGGTAATCTCCGAATGAAAAGCCGCCGGGGAGTATGAGAAGGCGGACACCGGTGAGATCGCTCTTCCGATACCAGATATAATCGGTATTTTTAATACCGTTGTGTTTCAGGGCGTAAAGCGCGTCCCTGTCGCAATTCGTACCCGGAAAAACCGCGATCCTTACTTTCATATCTCCTTCCTTGGGATACTGCAAAAAGTGAAACAAAGCTTAGTTTATTCCGAAATGAATTATAGCATGTTACGGATTTTTAATCAAGGGGATTTTTCGGGGTTTTTTGTGTATTTTATAGCTTTTTCCCGTTTTTCACCTTTCATTCTTCATTATTCACTGTTCACTATTCGTTATTCACTGTGTCCCGCCTCGCCGTTCCCGCTATAAAAGCCGTCAACATCGCTATTTCCGTGTCGAAAATATTATATTCGAAAAATCCTGTCACAGCGCAGGCAATAAACGCCGCAAGGATGCCGGCGGCAGCGATATCGGGACCCTTCTTTAAAAGATCGATCGGCAAAGATATAAAAACAAAAATGTAAAAAAGATATCCGATTGCTCCCGGAATACCGAGCGCGACAAGAAGATGAACGGGGACATTGTGAAGATGCCTGAGCTTTTGCGAATAAGTGAATTCGGAGAGCTCTCCCCTGTCCTTTTCCATGGTGAGCCTGATATTGTTGGGGCCGATCCCTGTCAGGGGCTTTTTAGAGAAATGATCCAATCCCCATCTCCAGAGTTCGAGCCTGAGGGAATTCGTCTTGACGGCAGTCGAAAATGACGAGAAGAACGTTTTACTGAAGCGTGAAGGGACTATGACAAAGGCAAGCATGATGACAACGGCCATGATGCCGATGAATTTCAGATTCCTGTATAGAATGGAAAAACATAAAAAACCTGCGAGGAATCCGAACCAGGAAGCCCTGGACCGTGAAAGAAGAAGGCCGGCAAAGATGATCGCGGCGGTTATGTATAGCGGGATACTGCGGGGTTTTCTCGCTATCAGTGCGGCATTGAGAAAGAACACCATCGCCATCATGCATCCGTAGGAAATAGAATGTCCTGTCGTCGATTTCAATTTGAAAGCGTTGAAAGGCTGCTCATAGATCACAAGATCGCGAAATAACGAAAAAAGCGTGATCGCAGCAGCCGAATAAACGAGCAGTTCCCTCAGCTCTTCCTTCTCATCGTTCCCGGTAAGAGCATAAACGGGAACGAAGATCAGAAACCAGAGAGGGTCCCTGAATTTTCTGAGGGAGTTCAACGGATACTCGGAAAAAGCCGCCGAAAGAGCGTACGCGGCATAGAAAAAAAGCATTAAGGCGCAGAAGTATTTCACATATCGGTCAGCGGCTATTTCCTGTCTGAAAAAGTACGCAGCGGCAAGAAGAAGAAATACGGAAAACTGCGTTACCGAGATGGAAACGACAGCGAACAGCGCAAAAAGGGCGGCGGAAAAAAATATGAAGCGCCGCCGCTCAACCTTCATTCTTCATCGTCTTTCTGAAAAATTCCAGATCGGGGTCCTGCTCCATGGCTTTTATATATTTTTCCGAAAGGTACGGTTTAGCCTGACGGTACCAAAGCGAGACATTGACCTCATCCTTCGTTACCGAGAATATGCAGATGATATTGTAATAGGCGGAAGGATCGTCGCTCTTTATGAAAAGCACATTCTTGTAAAACTGCATGGCTTTTTTATAATCCTTTTTCTGATGGTAGAATACGCCAAGATTATTAAGAAAACTCGTTTCCTTGGGAGAATCCTTTACTGCATTCTCAAGATATGCTATCGCATCGTCAAGCTTCCCGTTCTTGTACATGCTGAGGGCTTTTTTATTGATAAGGTTCTTCGCCGCTTTATTGAGTTTATCCGGAAGCTCCTCTTTTACGATCTCGGGAGGTATCGTCATTTCCGCCATCACCTCTTCAGTGATCTCGGTCCTCTTCTCTAAATTATTAAGATCAATGCTCAAGCCCTTTTCATATGTATTCCCGTCATACGAGACCTTGCCGTCGACGATATCGATCTTTCCGCTCTCATAGAACGCCCTTCCCTCGGCGAATGAGCAATCCTTCTCGTTAACGCGGACCGGGATTTTAATGGAATCTATGAAGAAGCGGCCCTTTTTAATGATCATATAATTCTCATCATAGAAGAACTCGGAACCGGCATAGATCTCCATAAGCGAGATGTCATCTCCGATAACGGATTTGGAGGCGGTGTTCACCTCAAGTATATCGCCGGGGAGAAGCATGAGCCCTGTTGAATCCTTATTGAGTTCTATCATTCCCTCGGAACCCTGCTGCTTGAGCAGAATGGAACCTTCTATTTCAAGGATGTTCACAGCGAATGACGCCGCCGAAATAATCACCGCAAGCAGGATCATGAACTTTTTCATAGTCCTCTCCGGGTTATTCTACCGGGAAGCTCCGGCTTCTTCGTGCCCTTCGCAGCATTTTCCTTCCTTCCCATGTTCGGCGCATCCGCATTCGCACTCTGATATTTTAATGAACTTCCCTATGCCTGAAGCTGAAATGTGAAGAAGCACCATCATTACGGTGCCGAAAGCCACCATCGAAAGAAGGAAGACGAGACCGCCGAGGAAACCCTGATCGAACCTTCTTATGAACATGAACGGCATATTGAGAAGGACCCTTCCGGCCTGTTCGCCGGCGAACCAGATGAAAATAGCCCCGGCAATGCCGAGAACGACATTGATGCAGGCATAGATATCGCCGGTAAGCTTAGCGAGGATCTTTAAAATCCGGAGTTTATCCCATCTGCATTTTCCCGTATCCTTTATCTGTCCCGTTCTGATCACAACGATATGGGCCAGCATATACAAGCCTACCAGGAATATCAGCTGGAATAGAATGCCTCCGATAACAGCATCCGCCTTGGCAAAATCGAAAATGGTCTTCCAGGACTGTATCCACATGATCACGCCCATGAGAACGGCCAGGACTGTAAGGCAGAACAGAAGCCCTCTTACCACTTTCTTGAAATTCTCCTTATCCGAGATCCATTCCATGAAACCTTTCATGAAGAAAAGTTTTTCCATATATCCTCCTTTACGATCTTATTTTGAACCAAACAGCGAGCCCGAGGCCTCCGTACCATTCGAAGCCGGGATTATCGATCAGATTGTATGCCGGAGATAGTTCTCCGAAAAGAATAAGATTCCTTCCAAGCCAGAATTTTATGCCGAGCGGGAATTTAATGCCCATCTGGAAATTTTCTTCGTAATGCGAGAATATGCCTATCCCGAAATACATCGGAAGTATGTTCTTGTTGCCGAAATCGATCTTGAAAGGGATCTCATAAGCGAGATGCAGCGAATAGGCGCCTTCGAAAGGCCTCTGATAACCTGCTTCGAGGTGGATCCTGTTGATCTTCAGGGAAAGCCCGCTGGGGCGGCCAATGATCACTCCGAGCTCGACAGAGGATGCAGATGAGAGTAAAAGCAGTAAGACCGTTAAGCAGAATATCCTCTTCATGCAGAATTATACCTCTTTTCCCGTTAAAATCAATTCATTTCACCTTGAAATAGAATATGATCTTGGCAGATATCGTTTTATCCCCTTCTATCTTTTCCCATCTGAACTGGTTGAGTATGGATATCGCAGTAGCAAGATTCTCTCCGGAGGTGATCGTTTCAGGTTCGATATCCCCGACAATACCTTCGGGGTTCACGGTAAAGTTCAATGTGATCCTCTCATTTTTCGAGAAAACAAGGTTCTTGGGGATCTCTCCGGTAGTAAGAAGTTTTCTTCCCGCCAGGTCGGGCGAAATGATCTCATAATCCTTGTCTGAAGACGATTCCGCTGCTTTTTTGAGTTCTTTCTCCATCTCGGTCATATCATCTGTAAGAGAAGGCAGCCGCATATCATCAAAAACCGGCCGGAATTCACTCGTGTTCTTTTCATAGATCTCTTTTACAGATGGGTTCACTTTCGGGTCCCTGTAGACAGGGATGAGCGTATCATCTGTGGATGGAATCAGGTCCTCCCCTATCAGATCCCGATCGAGGAAGGGCTCCTTTATATCCTTCACGGCTTCATTGGTGAAGGCGGAGTCTTCGGGCGCGCCTTCCATGTTCTTTACTGGGAATGCGATATCCGAGATCTCGAGAAGTTCTATCTCGGGATTCTTAAGAAGCCTGACAAGACCCTTGT
Source organism: uncultured bacterium (assembly GCA_937863565.1). Lineage (GTDB taxonomy): Bacteria > AUK180 > AUK180 > AUK180 > AUK180 > CALMGJ01. The sequence goes on from CALMGJ010000031.1 coordinate 29,587, forward strand.
TCAGCATCCTTCCGAAGATCAGAAGGAGCAGGATATGGATAAAAAGCGAGATGAGCAGATAGCGGTTCAGTTTGTCTTCCATGCTTCCGATTTTGTGGCTATTAATATCCTCTTGAGGCCCGCTTTCTTTACTATATCTATTACATTCACGATATTCTCGTAACGGGAATCCCTGTCCCCTTTTATAAGAACCACTCTTTCCGGATCGTTCTCGAATTCCCTGCGCAGGATCTCGAGAAGTTCATTGTTGTTCTCGAGTTTTTTATCGAAAAGGAACACTCTCCCGTTCTTCTCGATCGTGATATTGATATAGTTCCTGTTCACCGTCACCGGTTGCGTGCTTGAAGGAAGATTGATCTTGATCGTCGGCTGATAGACGAATGTTGTAGAGACCATGAAGAAGATAATGAGAAGAAAGACCACATCGACCAGCGGTGTAAGATCGAGGCGGACATTCTCGTCAAGCCCTTCCTTTGAGAATCTCATATGTTCTCCTTTCCGCTTCCTTTAATGAATTTGAACAGGTGCGACATCTTCTCCTCCATATCGATGGAGAGAAGCCTGTTCTTCGTCTGGAGGATGTTATGGAAAATCACAACGGGGATAGCGACGATAAGACCCGCCGCTGTTGTGATCAGCGCTTCGGCAATACCCGAGGCAAGCTGTTCAGGGTTTCCTCCGGCATTAGCTATTACGAGGAACGACTTGATCATGCCTGTTACCGTGCCCAGAAGGCCGAGAAGCGGGGAAACGGTACCGATCGTGGCAAGCGTTTGAAGACGGCCGGCAAGGTGGTATGATTGTCTGTATCCCTCATCCTCGACGATCTCTTTTAATTCCTGCGAGTCGACTCTCGAGGCATTGTCGAGGGCTGTCTGGAACACTTTTACGAAAGGCAGTTTCCTGTTCTGCTCTACAAGCGGTTTGAGATTGTTGTATTCCTTGGCGGCAATGATATTGCGTATCGTGTCGAACACTTCGCCCGTCTTCTTCCTCAATTTTCCGTAATAGAAGAATCTCTCGATTATCACTGCGAGCGCGATAACTGAAAGGATGAAGATCACCAGCACGATTATTCCTCCTGCCGAGAGGAATTTTATGGATTGGATAAAGCCGCTCATTTTATGGCCTCCTTAATTTTATTCAGGATATTTTCGTTTGTTATGCCGAATTTTCCGCAAAGTTCTTCAAAAGTGCCGTGAGGGATGAATTCGTCAGGCCAGCCGATCTTTATCAATGGCACAGGTATGCTTGCAAGAACGCAGGCAACACCGTCGCCGAAGCCGCCTATTATGGAATTGTCCTCTACGGTAACGACGCATTTGGCTTTTTCCGCCATGAACCTGATCGTTGCGGCGTCGACAGGTTTCACCCATACCGCATCTATCAAAGCCGTCTTCAGGCCTTCGCTTTCAAGATGAGCTGCAAGACCGCCGGAGAAAGAGGTCATTTTCCCCGCCGCGATGATCAGGACATCATACCCGGGATCGCCTCTTAGCACCTCGCATTTCCCGAAGGGAAGTACTTCAAGCTCCCGCCCGTCTTCCAGGATCTCCCCGGGCAGCGGGCCGCGCGGGTATCTGACCGCGATCGGTCCCTTGTCGTATTTGTATGCGGTATAAACCGCACGCTGCAGCATTAATGAATTAGAAGGGGCGATAATGGAAACATTGGGGATCATCCGGAGATATGAAAGATCGAAAACACCGTGATGTGTTTCACCGTCATCGCCGACTATCCCGCCCCTGTCCAGAAAAAACCTTACGGGAAGGTTCTGTATGGCTATGTCGTGAATTATCATATCGAAGGAGCGCTGAAGAAAGGTTGAGTAAATGGCTATGAACGGGACCATCCCCTTCACTGCCATGCCGCCGGCGAAGGTCACGGCATGCTCCTCTTCGATCCCAACATCATAATAGCTTTTCGGGAATCTCGCACCGAATTCGGTCAATCCCGTGCCGTAGCCCATTGCGGCTGTGATCGCAACGATCCGTTCATCCTTCATCCTGAGTGCTACGGCAGTTTCTCCGAAGATCTCGGAGCAGCTCTTTACGCCGGTTCCTTTGGTCTTCCCTGTCTCTATATCGAAAGAGCCTATTCCGTGGAATTTTATGGGGTTTTCGAATGAAGGCCGGTAACCGAGGCCCTTTTTCGTAACGACATTGAGTATCTTCGGACCGGGAAGGCCGATTATCCTTTTAACCGTATTTTCAACAAGTTTGACATCATGACCGTCTATCGGGCCGAAATATCTGATATTAAAACTTTCGAAAATTTTGCCCGGAACAAGGAGTATCTTGACAGTCTCCAGGAATCTGAAGAAAGCGTTTACGAAAATATTCCCCTTCTTCTTGTATGGCCTTAGGGCTTCGAGGATCTTGAAGAGGATCTTATTGTAAATAGGGTCCGAGATCAGTTTCGAAAGATGGTGGGCGATCGCTCCGGTATTCTTGGAAATGGACATCTCATTGGTGTTCAGTATGATGAGAATATCGTTTTTCGAAGAGCCCGCATTGTTCAGGGCTTCATAGGCGATCCCCGAGGTGAGCGCACCGTCCCCGATAACTGCCGTAACATTCCCCGTTTCTCCGCGCATCCTCTTCGCTTCGAGTATGCCCAGAGCCGCAGAGATCGAAGTAGAAGAATGCCCTGCGCCGAAAACATCGTACGGGGATTCGTTCCTTTTAAGGTAACCGCTGAGGCCGTTGAAAGTTCTTAGTGTCGGGAACCTTCCGTAACGCCCTGTAAGAAGTTTATAGGCATATGTCTGATGACCTACATCCCAGATGATCTCATCTCCTTTCTTTTCAAGATCGAGGGCTCTTAAGAGTGCTACGGTAAGCTCCACGCTCCCGAGATTCGAAGCGAGATGGCCGCCGTTCCCGGAGACCGTTTTGATGATCGCCCATCTTATCTCCGCACACAATCTTCCGATATCGTTGAGGGACAGCTTCTTAACGTCGTTAGGGCCTATTATCTTTTCAAGGAACATATCAGATCTTCATCAGCTCGTAGATCTCGTCGAAGAACCGCTTCGTCGCCTCCTTACGGAGGATGCTCATGATGCCCTTGGATGATTCAAGTATCTCTCTGAAGAGTTTCACAGCGTCATCCCTGCTCATTATGCGCAGTATGCCCTTATTTTCTTTCTTCTCGCTTTTCAGATCATTGTGTATCTGAAAAGCATTACCGAAATAGTATGCGCTTTTGAAAATGCGGTCGTACTCCGACATATCTCCTTTCACCTTGAAAGGAAGAAGATATGCGATCTCAAAGAGCTTCCCCGTTTTAAGATAGAACACTTCAAGAAGGCGGTCAAGGTCTTTCTGATCTTCAGACATATCGTAATATTGACCCAGCAGAAGGCCGGCAGGTCCGGCGCCGTCCTTCACCCAGGCCATGAAATGCTCATGGTTCTTGAGTGTCGAGAACAGGTATATGGCGTCATTGAGCATGATATCGCTCGCAAGAAGGGCTTTGCACTCGGTATACTTCTTATGTAGAGAAGGCCTTCCCCTTCTCATATCATCATTGTCGAAAGAGGGAAGATCGTCCTGGATGAGCGAATAATTATGGATGAATTCGAGGCCGATCATTCCATTTTTAATATCATCTGCACTGAGACCGATATCTTCGGCAAGGGCGAGCATGATCGCAGGTCTTAACCGTTTTCCTCCTCCTGACAGTGCATATTCGAGCATCTCCCTGAATTCACCCTTATAATTATCCTTGAGGAATTCCGCGAGGATGTTCTCGAACCTTTCCTTGTATGAAGACAGTATATCAATTCTCATCTTTTGCTTCGAACTCCTCTTCGGTGTATTTCCCGTCAAAGGTCTCTTTAATGATCCTCACCCTGTTTTGGAGCTCCGCGATCTTCTTCTGGGCAGCTTTATTGATCTCATTGCCCTCCGTGAAAAGTTCCACGGCGCGCTCGAGAGGAAGATTTTCATCCTCAAGCTGCTTTAGGATCGCGTTCAGTTTTTCGAGCATCTTCTCCAGGCTCACATTGGCATATTCATTGTTTTTCGGCATTTTTCACCTCCAAGTCAAGCTTGCCTTTAAAAAGCAACGCTTCTATGATCTCACCCTTCGCAACTTCCGATGCATCTTTTATCATCTTTCCTTCCTTCCTCAGGATGGAATAACCTCTTTTCAGTATCGAGAATGGAGAAAGTCCTTCAAGCCTTCCTCTTTTTTCCTCGAAAGAGCGCCAGGCGGCGGCGAGCCTGCCGCCGATGAGATAGGCGCATCCCGTGAAGGCCTCTGAAAAAGCGGCCGCAGGCAGCCGAAGTTTCATTAATATCCTCTGATCGGCCAGGTCCATAGCATTCCCGAACCTTCTTCCGAGATCGGCCGCCTTTTCGGAAGTGAGAAGACCGGCGAGGCGTCCTTTTACTTCATTGAGCCGGCCGCCGGCGCGCGCCAGATCACGCTGTATGATCCCGGAGCATTCGGACCTTAAACCGGCCATTTCAGATCTCAGAAGATCGAGTTCCTGGAGGATCCGGTCGGCAGCGTCCTCAATCTTTTCCATGTTCATCCTGAACATTTCGATCCTTTTTGTTATTAAAATCAGCACGGCTGCTATCCTGTTCCTTACGACGGAAAGGGCCTCGCCGGAATCCCGGGCGATCATTTCCATACCCGCGGTCGGAGTGGCAGCTCTGATATCCGCTACGAGGTCGGATATCGTCCAATCCCTTTCATGTCCCACAGCGGACATCACAGGAATCTCCGATGAAAAAATAGAGCGCGCTAATTCCTCGTTATTGAAGCACCACAGGTCCTCTATGCTCCCTCCTCCTCTGGTGATGACGATAAGGTCGACCCGCCGGGCGTAAGTTACATTGAAGAATTCGATCCCGCGGATCAGTTCCTCATGCGCCTTTATGCCTTGAACGGCGGAAGGATAAACGATGATATCGATGGCCGATACCCTTCTTTTCAGGACCGACATCATATCCTTCACTGCGGCACCGTCCGGGGAAGTGATGACCCCGGCAGTCCTTACTGTAGAAGGCATGGGCCTTTTCCTTACCGGATCGAAAAGCCCTTCTTTCTCCAGACGTTTCTTGAGCTCTTCGAACTCCCTCTGTTTCTTCCCTTTCTCGTTCTGGGAAAAGACCTTCTTCACAATGATCTGAAAACTGCTATTGGCCTGATAGATATTCAGCGAACCGTACAAAGTGACCTTATCGCCCTGTTTCAGTTCGGGAACTCCCCCGTACATATACCATTTAAAGAAAGCCGCTTTGAGCACGGCATTGTCCTCGTCCTTGATGGAGATGTATATATGTTCTTTTCCTCTGGATATCTGCGAGATCTCGCCTTCGACGTACACGTATGAATAATTATCCTTTAGAAAATCGTTAATATGGGAGATCAATTCTCCTACGGAATATATCTTCTCTTCTGACATATCAGACCAGATCGAGCTCCACGGTAAAATGCCTTAACACGGGCGCTTCCCTCTTTATCTTCACGCCCTTGTACTCTTTCTTCGTGCTGTTGAGCCCTTTAAAGGCGGATATAACATAATCCATATGTTCCTTCGTGTATACTCTTCTCGGTACCGCAAGACGCAGGTTGTCCATTGCAGGATATACGTTCTCGCCCGTATCCGGGTCCCTGCCGGCAAGAAGGCTTCCCACTTCAACTCCTCTGATGCCGCCTTCGATGAAAAGTGCTATGCCTAGCGTCTGGGCAGGGAAAAACTCCTTTCCGATATGGTCCATATACTTCAACCCGTCCACAAACACGGCATGTCCCCCGATCGGCATAACTACCGGCACGCCCAGCGCATTAAGTCCTTCTCCGAGATGCCTGACCACTGAAGTGCGGTAAGCCAGATGTTCGAATTCTATGCTTTCATAAAGTCCCTGAGAGAGAGCTCCAAGGTCTCTTCCCGAAAGACCGCCGTATGTCAGGTATCCTTCATGGAGTATGCAGAATACGGAGAACATCTCGTAATAATCCTTGTTATCCGTAGCTATAAAACCTCCCATATTCCCGAGAGGGTCCTTTTTTGCCGAGCAGATGACGGCATCGGCATAGGACATCATCTTCCTGACTATCTCCCCTACCGTCATGTCCGCATAACCTTCTTCGCGGATCTTGATGAAAAAGGCATTCTCGGCGAAACGGGCGATATCCATGAAAAGAGGTATCCTGTATCCTTTCAAAAGGGTGCTCAATGCTTCGATATTCGCCATGGAAACGGGCTGGCCGCCTGTAGAATTGCAGGTGACCGTTAGTATGAAAAAAGGGACCTTCTCGAGGTTCTTCTTATCCGAAAGGAAGGAGTCGAGCCGGGAAATGTCCACATTCCCTTTGAAAGGATGCAGTTTTTCGGGACTAAGACCCTCTTCGATGACGAAGAACTGTCCCCTGCCGCCCTTATCCTCTATATGTGCCATCGTCGTATCAAAATGATAATTTCCCGGAACTATCATGCCCGGTTTGAGAAGGGCTCTGCTCACGATATTTTCAGCCGCACGTCCCTGATGAGAAGGGATCACATATTCAAAACCGAGCACATCGGAAACGGCTTTTTTAAACTTGCGGAATGATTCGGCTCCGGCATACGCTTCATCTCCCAGCATTATCTCCGCCCACTGGGCGGAACTCATTGCACCGGTGCCCGAATCCGTTAAAAGATCTATCATCACATCCCCCGATGCGATATTGAAAAGATTATACCTGGCATTTTTTATTATCTCAGCGCGCTCCTTTCTGTCTGTTTTCCTGATCGGTTCCACTGTTTTGATCCTGAAAGGTATGAATCCGTTCTCGTCCATCATTCGCTCCTTCTTATAATTCCACTTCGACCGGCTTCTTGCGGCTGTCCTTGTAAATGAACTTGAAACCGCATTTTACTTCGGAACCTATGCCGTAAATGTAGAAGAAATCGTCCGCGAATTCCATGTAGAGCGGAAGCGCGGGATCAAGCTGCAGCTCGCTGATGGCCGCGAACCCCTTGTTCTTTTTATCTATCCCGATCACACCCGCATCCGGAATGTTTATCTCAATGCTTTCGAATACTCCCTGTTGAAGCAGGTATTTCACTTCTACAGGCTCCGAAGAGATGCCTGAAGCACTAACGCTTATGCGGCAAAGTCTGAGGGGCAAACCGGACCGCAGGTAGAAGACATAGTATGATCCGGGTTCCAGTCCGATGATATATTTACCGCCGTCGGGGTTCCCGTAGATAAAGAATTCCTCCGAATCCCCAGAAGGATCGCTGTACTGCACCGTTTCTCCGGCATGTTCGTACTGGAAAGGAAAAAGCGAAGCCGTTGAGGTCTCAGAAAGAACAAAATCGTTGAATTCCCCTGAATCCGGGATCGCAGCCATCGGGAGCAGCGTTTCCGAGAAGAGGTCATTTGGCGGGCTGATGAATTTATAGGAGGCCTTATTCACGATCCCTTTAAGGTTCAATCCGTCCTTCAAAACGGTCTTTTCGGCGGTACGGGCATCTGAAAGGAATCTGTCCAAAAAGGCGTTTTTAAGATAACTCTCCTCGTCCTCTTTCGAAGTGAATTCCATCGTTCCGTCCTTATCGTAATATTTTATCTTCGTTTTCGGTTCCTCACCCTCTTCTATAAGTGCGATATGATCGTATGTCGCGGCAAGGTACATCTTTTGCGGTTCAGTGAGGATCCACCCGTGTTTTTCATGATACAGGGCGAGCATCGAATGGAAATAATCTCCTCTTGCAGCACTTTTTTCATACAAGTAGGCGAATACCTTCTTGGCCGGGATCCCGCTCAAACGAAGAAGATAACGGGTCAGCTCCGTATATCCGTCACAGTTACCTTTTCTTTCGGCAAATACTTTCCCCGGGTCCTGCGGTGAATCGCCGCTTGACAACTCATACTTGATGTTCGTATTGACCCATTCGAATATCTTGTAAACGCGTGAAAGGAAAGTATCGTTTTTAGAAAAGACCGTCCTTTCGAACAGGGTGTCGATCTCGGGAAAATTCTTCCCGTTCTTCGCGAATTTAAGAAGTTCAGAAGAAGAATATTTACGAAGCGGCTGATCGGAGATCTCCTTCATATCCGTTTCGACTTCAAAAGCAAATCTTTCAATATCCGTTCTAACGAACGTGACGCGGTAATTGTAGTATGAAAGACTCCTTGGAATGAATTCGAAAGCATCCCCTATAACATAGGATTTAATGGCTTTGCCCGACCTTATTTCACCGTATGCGGAGATCTCATTTACCGAATAGACGATTATAAAGGTCAAAAATGACAGAATAATTAAGGTTCTCGATCCTCTGCTTTTCATTGATGCCTGATTCACGCAATATGCTGATTATATCATTTTTACCGTAATTATCACAATTTTTCAAGAGATTATTGAGCATATTCTTTCTCCTCTGCGAGAATAGCGAACGGACAAAAGTAAAAAAACGGTCATCGACACCGGCTTTGATATCATTTTTAAAGCAGATAAACGCAGAATCGACTTTCGGTCTGGGTACGAAAACCGAAGCTGGCACTTTCTTTAGGATGCGGCCGCTGAAATGCATCTGGAAAAAAATGCTTAAAGAGCCGTAGTCCTTGCCTCCGGGAGCAGCGAAAAGCCTTTTTGCGAATTCATACTGAACGGTCATATAGTATTCATCGAAATGTTCCATAAGAAGTATCAGCCTCTCAATGACGTGAGTTGATATGTGATACGGAATATTGCTGAAAAAGGTCCACCGTTTCCCTTTAAGGAATCCCGTATCCATCTTGAGAAAATCGCCGTTGAATAATATCACATTGCCTCTTTTCTTAAATTTCTCTTCAAGAGCGGGAAAGATATCCTTGTCTATCTCTACGGATACTACGCCGGCCGCTCTATCCGCAAGAACGGATGTGAGCGTCCCCTGCCCGGAACCGGCTTCGAGGATATTCCTGCCCTGCAGGTCCGCGAGATCGGCCAGGCCGGAAAGAAAATTCAGATCGAAGATAAAATTCTGGCTGAGGGAGCGCTTCATTTCGAGTATTGCAGATGCGATGCGACGGTCGGGAACGGTGTTCTTACCATCTGATCTTCTTAAGGCCCTTCTCCAGGATGAATTTCAGCGAGGATGTTTCAGCAGAATAGTCCGCCACCCTGTCCCATGCCGTGCCGTGGGAGACGGACACCCTCCGGACCGGAATGCCCAGTGTCGCCTGGCAGGAACGGTCCAGATAAAGATATTTGAAAAGAGGCAGCGCTTGATCGTGGTACATGGACAGGTACACATCGCACGGCGTTTTGAAAAAAGCATCGGGAATTAAAGGTCCTCTGACATTAATGCCTCTCGATCGGGCTTCGGCAAGCGCGGGTTCTATGATCTTCGCCTCTTCATCTCCCAGCAGGCCCGATTCGGAAGCATGAGGATTAAGGCCGAGAACGCCTATCGTTCCGTACGGTTTCAGGACTTCAAGGGTTCGCAGGATAAGTTCTCCTTTCACGGCGGATGGAACGCCTGAGACCGGAAGATGCCTTGTAAGAAGCGCAAGCACCATGTCTTCGGAGAAAAAAGTCATTACGGGATCGCCCCCGGCTTTCGAATAGAATTCTGTAGCGCCGCTCAGATCGTGCCCGGCCATATTGAGCGACTCTTTTGAATTGGGAAGATTTATTATGATATCGATCTCCCTGGAATAGAATCTGCTCACGGATTGCTCAAGAATGCGCATCGTATGGCTTCCTGCCGATGCTGAGGGGGAGCCGGGAGAGAATTTCTCGCTTTTCCGGAGTTTGACATCGATAACATTTATAACAGAAGGATCATATGCGGCCGTGTCCTTGACCGCCTTGAAAACGCATTTTTCCAGTTTACGGGAATGTTTCGCATAGAGGCGTTTATAGTATTCAAGCACCTCGATGCTGCCGATGATAAAGATCCTCTTCTCCCTGAAGATATCCTTCCTTTCGGTATAGAGTTTGAGCAGGATCTGCGGGCCGCAGCCGTTCATATCGCCCGCCGTTACTCCGAGATTGGAAAGAGGCCTGTCCTTGAAATAACGCCCGATCTTCTCTCTCATCGCTGCGGTATGTGTGGCATTCCAATATACCCTTCCGCATCCGTTGCAGATCCTGAACTCCGTATTGTTCTTATATACAAAAGGAGCCACTTTATCCTTGATGGTCCCCTTCTCTACCGGTTCGGTCATTTTATTGCATACCGGACAACGCTGCAATTCGGTCTGTGTCCTTTCAATGATCCCTTCGGAAACGAGATACATGATCTGGGTCTCTATGCTGTCAAAAGGAATGAACACGGAATTACGGCCCTTTTCAATGAGCGCATCGCGGCTCTTCCGGCACTTAACGATATACAGGTCTCCCTCTTCGGGATCCCGGTTGAGCAGGAGGATGTTTTCCGCAATTTCCGCGTCGTAACCGAGTATCCTGAGCCACTTGGCGAGTTTCCCGAGATTTATGTCCAGTATTATCCTCATTTGAGCCCCAGCATGTCCTTTGCGATCTGGACCGTTCTTTCGGATATGCTCTTGCCGCCCAGCATCCTTGAGATCTCGATGATCCTTTCATCATCGGAAAGAAGTTTTATGTCCGTGATAGTGTCCTTGCTTTTCTCTGTTCTCTCAACTCTGAAATGTCTATCGGCGAACTTTGCGATCTGATGCAGATGCGTTATCACGATAGTCTGTTTCTTCTCCGAGATCTTCTTGAGCTTTTCGCCGACATATAAGGCCGTTTCTCCTCCCACCCCCGCATCTATTTCGTCGAAGATCAGAGTGTTCACCGAATCGTCGGAAGCGAGTATCTCTTTAAGGACAAGCATGATCCTTGATATCTCGCCGCCCGATGCTATCATATTGAGCGGGAAGAACCCTTTTTTCGTGGTGTCTATATAGAACGATACGCTGTCGAAGCCCCTTTCATTGAATTCCGCTTTGTCCGCAGAAGGGATCTCTTCCGGAAGGAGTACCACTTTAAAACGCGATGGCATGGAAAGCTTCTTGAGCTCTTTTTCAATCATCGCCGCGAACCCTTTAGCTCCATCAGCCCTGGCTTTTCTTATTTTTAGAGCGGTGCCGTAAAGCTCCTCCCGGGCCCGGTTTAATTCCTTTTTCTTCTCTTTCAGCTCATCATCGGAGATCTCGAAGGAAGCAAGTTTTCTGCCCAGCGTCTCTTTGAATGCGAGGATGTCGTCAAGCGTGGCCCCGTATTTATTGAGTTTTTCGATCGCATAGAGCCTGGCATTGAGGTCATCGAGAGACTCGGCCTCGGAGATCTCGGAATCGCGTTTCTCAAGTTCTCTGTAATAATCGAGAAGTTCCTCCTTGAATTCAGTGATCTTGTTCTCGAAACCGGAGAGTTCCTTCACCGCAGTCGAGAGCGCTCTATTATTCTTTGTAAGTTCTTCCAAAGCTGCAAGAAGCGAATTGTCGGATTCGGTTATCAGCTCTTTCAGTGAGAATATGATCTGTTTGAATTCCTGAGCCCGGCTGAGCATTCCGATCTTCTCTTTAAGCCTTTCATCTTCCCCTGGAGCGGGGTCTATCTTCTTTATCTCGTCATACTGGAATTTTAAAAGGTCGTATTCCTTTGAAATAAGCTCCTTGGCGGCGCTGATCGCGGCAAGGTCCTCCTCAAGCTCTCTGTAGCATGAGAGCGCGGCGGCATATTCCGCGGTTATCCCCGGCTTGACACAGTATTTATCGTAAAGCGCAGCCTGATGCTTCTCCTCAAGCAGGCTCTGGTTCTCGCTCTGGCTGTGGATATCGATGAGCTCCCCCGTCATTTCCCTGAATCTTTTCTGCGTGAGGAGGACATCGTCATAGTAATACCGCTCCTTCCCGCCGGAAACGCTTACCCTTAGGACGGCTTCTTTTTCGCTGTTCCCTGAAGGGAGCGTGAAGATCCCCTCTATTTCCGCCGCCTCGTTCCGGAGGAGTTTTTTAATATCCCTGGTATCTCCCATAAGAGTCTTCACGGCATTGATGAGAACCGTTTTCCCCACGCCGGTCTCACCAGTGAATACGTTCAATCCGGAACAGAACTCAATATCGGTATTTTTTATAAGAATGAAGTTCTTGATCCTTAGAAATGACAGCATATCAGTCCCTGTTGAAGATCTTCTCCTTCAGGATAGTGCTGATGTTCTTGCTCTTGAAAAGGATGAGATTGCATTTTTTATGTTTCATCGTCGTGACAGTCACCTTTTCTCCGGGACCCATCTTCTTCGTAATAAGCCCGTCCACAGTGTAAATTATTGGAAAATCATTGCCGTTGACCACTGTCAGTTTCCTGTATCCGTTGAAAACGAGAGAGGGTTCACTGTTGAATTGCGGACTGATCGCTTTGTAGATCATAAGATCCAGCCCGGCTTCAACGATCGGCCCGCCGGAGGAGTAGCAGATGGCGGAAGAACCTGCCGGTGTGCTCACGATAAGGCCGCTGGCACGGAGAAGATGATAGAACTCATTGTCCAGATATACTTTAAAATCGAGAAGCCTTGTTCTGCCTTCATTCTCGAATACGATGTCGTTCAAGGCAAAATCCTTAACGGGACCGTGCCCCGTCTCGAGAAGGCTCAGAGGAATGTATTTATCATGATCAGACAGTATCTGCTTGAAACCGGCGATAAGCTCTTCCAGCGTGAAGGATGCGAGAAAACCGATCCTTCCGATGTTTGCAAGAACATATTTATTGTCTATCGAACCGGAATCGTGCAGCATTTTAAGGAAAGTCCCGTCACCTCCTATGGCTATAACGAATTTCTTTCCGTTCACGAGATCCCTGACGCTCTCGTACTTGTAACCTTCACCGAATATCTTCTTTACTTCCGTGTTAACTGAAAATTCGAGACCGCTCCTTTTTACGGTCCTGAACAATTCCAAAAACCTTGTTTTAGCGGCAACCTTGCCCGGATTGATGAATATGCCTATCATTTGAACACCATCTTTATCTCATACTCGAAGAAATTGCGCATCTTCACTATATCCCTTTTAAAATCAGCGTATTCCTGCACTTCGATCTCCTGCTTTTTCACATGGAAGGAATAGACCAGTATCGCGTCCCTCCCTGATTTCTTCAGATCTATTTTAGCAGAAAATATTTTATTTTCAACAGAAAGTGCTGATTCATCGAACTCGAACGAAGCATTTTCGGGACAGACGATCATATTCCTGATATCCCTGTTGTCCTTAACGGGAAGAAGCATCCGCGAAGATATCTTATCCAGCGATGCATAATCGTTATACATCGAAAAATCCTCCAGAAGCGGTTTGAACATCAAATGCTTCGGATTCAGAAAATCGAATATCCTCACGGAGTAACTGAAGTTGATCTCATCATCCTCAGAGGTCCCCTGCTGATAAAGGTCCTTCACTTCCGTTTTCTGGTGTACCGCGTTCCATCTTGCGTTGAGCTGTTCGACGGCGGTCTCCCTGTTCGAGAGAAGAGCTCTTGCCTCTGCAGCGAACATTCCGCTTGATCTCATCTTCCTTTTCAGGATGAGATCGAACCCTTCGAATTCCGCGGTCGTGTCAACCGTTACTTTATCGTTCTGCCCCATGTTCTTATTGAGTGTTTTCAGCCTGGGGCCGGAAGAGGTCATCTCAAAAGCCGCTGCTCCATAAAGGCTTTCAGGGACTTCCAGGGCTTTGTTCCAGTTCGCCGTAGGGTCGACTATGTATTCATTGCCTTTCTGGTCATATACCGTCAGGATCGCATGATTGAACGCAGTCAGGATGGGAAGCGTCTCGAGAATGCCAATATCCCTTGTCCGGACGAGCGTGATATTGGATTTGATGCCCGCGAGTTCAAGGAGAACCTTCATAAGCGTAGATTTATCCTTGCAGTCGCCGTACTTCTCGGCGATGACCTTCGCAGGGAATCTGGGCTGATAGCCGTTCAGGCCGTATTCGATCCCCAGGTAATGAATGTCTTTCGCAACGAACGAGAATATCTTTTCCAGCTTCGAATTGAAATCTTCGTTTGCTTTTATGCCCAATCCGGCATATGTATCCTTCAATTTGGCGTTGATCCTCAACCTCTCTTCGAAAAGGCCTTTGGCCCATGAATACACTTCACCCCAATCGGAGAACGTCGTGATGACGAGATACGGGAAGACTTCAGGATAAGGCGCCATAAGAGGGATGCTCTTTATTCCGGGAACATTCTTGAAATTCCATGCTGCGATCTCGTATCCTTTATCCGCGTATTCTAAAGGTTTTTCCGAAGCAAGGTAGACCTTGAAACGCACTTTTTTATCTTTCGGTCGGATAATGAGGAAATCCTTTTTAATGACAGGATGGGTCTCCTTCAGGTATTCGATAAGACCGGGGAATTTATCCTTGAACGATTTTTTGGAGAACTGCATGATCCTGTAACGGAGATATATCTTAGAACCGGGCTGCAGATTATCGAAATAGAGCACATAGGCCTTCCAATCGGATAGGATCTTATCATGACCTCCGGTGGAACTTATCTGGAATTTCTTGTTCGAGAACATAGTACCGTCCGGACTCGTCACGAGTATCTCGTCGATCTTCACGTATTCGCTCGCAGAATTGTAATAAACGGGGAAAGCGTTCATTTTCTCTATAGCGGAAGGCGCGTTGATGAAGAAAAGGTTCTCGAAGTGCCTCGTAGCCGAGTTGTTGCTCTTGATCTCCACGATGGTCCTCTGGTACAGTTCGATGAGATCATGATCCTTGAACTCCTCGGGTATGACAGGTGCGGCCTTTACATCGGGCCGGTCTTTATCCATAAGAGATTGAGCGTAGTCTTTTTCCTCGGTTATCTCGGATAGAAGTTCGATGGCGGCAAGGTCCTGCGGATCGAGCCTGACGATCTCTCTCAGATATTCTTCAGACTTATTCTTCCCGGAGATCATTGAAATATCGACTAAAAGCTTCAAAAAGGAAGTGTCGTACAGGAACCGTTCCCTGAATTCCTCAAAACAGAGTTTGAGCGATTCTTCTTTTCCCGTCCGGATAAGCGCTCTCAGCTGTGCCATCCTTATATGCTTCATTCCCGGAAAGACCCCGACGCGTCTGGAAAGCATCTCTGCGGCGCCCGCGGGATCGTTCCACGTGTTGTAAAGGTTCAGTTGCGCCATCATTATATCGTACCGGGAATAAGGATGTTCCTCGTACAGGGACGAGAGCTTTGACATGATCTCTTCCGGAATATTTCTTTCTATCCCTTCGAAGATGACATCGTCAAGCGTATCGTAGTAATCGCGGTCTTTTATCTTATCGAGAAATATTTTCTGCTCTCCGTAGTATTTCAGATTCGAGAGGATATCAAGCATCAGTATCGAAGAGAGCTTGTTGAAGGTTCCTGTCTTCTTGAGCTCTTCGAGCGCCAGAATATAATATGAACCCTTCGCCAGCGCTTTAGCTGTAAGATAATGATACAGGTCGGGCGATGCGCGTTCCAGTCTCTTCAGGGTTTGAAATTCTTCATTGGGATCCTCACACAACAGTGCAAGGAAATAATTCACCCAGGGATGGCACTCCGGCTCTTCGGACAGTCCTTTGAAGATCTTGTAATCGAGGCGTTCAGAAGCATTGAAGCATTTTGCATACCTCAAAGCGAGGCCTTTGATGATAGGATCGGGTTCTTCCTCAAGTCCGAGCCATTCGGAGGGATCCTCGACCCGGAAATTGTTCAATTTCCCTGAAGGAAGCCTTCGCGCCTGCTCGTCCTTGTGGAAGGTAAGGCGACGGTCGAAAAAGAAACTGACCTCCCATTCGTCCTGTTCCACTCCCGTGAAGATCTCCATTGAATGCACGCCTTTGCCGAGGCCGAGATGCATCTTATATGCGCAAAGACCCTGCTCGTTCAAAATATTGTTCATGTACACTACGGAGCCGTCCACTTTTATCAGGATGCCGCCGTTAAAGGAGAATTCGATCTCATAATCACCGGAAGAAGGTGCGTAGATATTCTGCCGGATCCTGGCTTTGGCGAACGAATCCTCATTCAGGATCTCGGAGAGCCTGATAACGGGCGATCCGTTACGAATGAATTCCTCCTTGATATCAAAATCCTTGCCGATGATGCTCTCCCCGTTCAGGATCATCTCTCCGATCAAAGCATAATCGTCAAAAGGCATAGGACCGGTGATGTAAAAGAAACCGGGGACATTCAGGGTTTCGAGGATCTTTTTATCGTTCTCTGCCTTTAGAAGCTTCAGATGAAAAAGAAAGATCTTTGAAAGTCTGTCATTACGCTCCGAAAAGAACTGCTCGGCTTGCTCATAACCTTCCTGACCGTAAGCGCATATGGAGTATATCGAATTCAAGGCGACATATTTCTGTGCCGGAGAGGAGTCCTCATCATAATGAGATATCCAATCATCCACGCTTTCGGATATGTTGAAGCGCAGTTCATTGGTAAGTATATCATCGAGGATCGAGGAGGACGCGACTACAATTACTGACAGGATCAGAAAAAGAAAAACTCTTTTCATAAATCCCTCCCGAGGAGGAAATACAGTTCCTCCGATTTATCCACCTCATATGCGACCGGCAGGATCCTTTCGAGATCATCCGGATAGTAAAGAGCGGGATATATCTGAAGAGTTCTTACGATCTTATATGCCCCGTCATCCGTTCTGGTCATTCTGATGTCGTAATCAAAAACCCCCTTCACCGATCTGCTGTACTTGAATGCAGGTTCCTCCAGTTCCTTATCCGTTCTGATGATGCACTCGTCCTTGTTCACGATAAGCTGCGTGATGACCAGCGGGAGGCTTCTCGGATAATCCGCGCTGAAGTAATTCGTTAACCCCGCAGGCTTCATCGGAAGAAGAAAAATACCTTGGGAATTCTTCTTCTCGTATATTCCCGAGACCCCTACTTCGAATGGCGAAGTGTCCCTTGAGCAGTTTAGCTTGTAATCGGTCAGTTCAAGAAAAGGCAGATACGAGGAGATGAACTGCCTTACAATTGAATCCTTGGTGTTCTCGTCGAAAAAATACTGTTTAGCGGAGGCATAAAGGCCTTTAAAGGAGATCAGGGCCGTAAGTCGGAAATTTTCGGACGGGCGCCATTCATATCTCACGTCTACCTCGTTCTCGATGCCTGTTTCAAGCGCTTCGGCAACCCTTACTTTTAGGCCGTCCGCAGTGAGGTATGCTTTACGCAGAATGCCCGCTTCACCGCCGAAGGGAACGAACGATTCGCTGAAGGTGACAAGAATGTTCTTGCCGCTGCAGGGAACGATAATGCCGTGTCCTGTGAAGATCTCATGATTGAATATAGCCGTATCCACAGTAGTGTAATCAGTGTAAACGACGAACTCGTGAGGGATATTCCAGATCTCCAGGCCGGCTTTAAATACCCTTAATTTATCTATGTATTCCGCTTTCCTGGATTTAATGATCTCCGGCAGGGTCCTGTTCTTATATGGATCGTCATCGCCTGTGAATTTCGTTTGAAGTTCTTCGTAAAGGACCTTCATTTTTTCCTCAGGATCGCCCTTGAAACTTTCAAAATACTCTTCAACAGTATGTGAAAGCTCGCCTCCCGGGAAAAGTTCGAAATAGAAATTACTGACGAAGAGCGCCGGATCGAGCTTGGTGCCTACGAGAAGAGAAGCCAGGAAAACATAGGGTTGAGGTATCATGTTCTCGGAACGTACGCGATTCAGACCCGTAGCTTCGTATTTATATGTGAAATAACCCTGCAGATCGGACGTTTTCGAGTATTTGAGCGTGGACAGGTTCTTCTGGTTCAAAAGACTGGAGCTTATCTTGAGCTCCTTGGGAATATTCAGCGATACGCGATAACGCTCAATGGGGATGGTCACCTGGAAAGTGATCGGGGGCAGGGCATTATAGAACAAATGAAGATACGGTCTTGAATGGTATGAAAAGGACGCATATTCTATCAAAGCCCCTTCCTCGAGTCCCTTGAGGGAAGCCGCATTGCCCGAAGATGAATGGAACAGGTATTCCTTGCCGTCCTTGCCGATGACCTTGAGAAATACAAGGTCTCCCTGAACCCGGAAATTCGTGAAATAGGATACGCCCTTCTGATCATTTATTCTGATAAGACCGTAATCCGCCCTTCTGCAGCTCAGGTCCTTGAAGAAAGTATATTCGGTCCGTTCGTCGATGATCTCGATGGGGAAATCCTTCTTGGGAGGAAGCCCGTCATAATTCCCACGCTCTTTCCCGGATCCGAAAAGTTCCGCATCCAGTTCGGGATCCGCTTCAAAGAATTTATCCATGATCTTCCTTTTCAACGAAATGTATTCCTCCGTCTTCCCCCGGTTCAGTACATGGTCCGCCAACATAAGATAATATTCCAGATTCTGCGGATAAGTTTCGATGAGTTTACCGTATGTTTTTCCCGGTTCAAAACCTTCCACGGCAAGCCGCGAGAAGATGCCTGCCGTTTGAAGATCGTTCTCAACGAAGCCCTTCGGCAGTTTACTGAGGTATTCCGCGGCACCGGAATGGTCTTTTGTCTCAAGAAAACAGGTCAGCGCGGAGATGATGCACTGTATCGTAACTACTCCTCTAGCCTCCAATGAGCGCAGTATCTCAAGGGCACGAGCGTGGTCGTTCGACGATATCAGGTAATCTACCGCGGCAAGATCGATCATGTTCGGCGAAACAGGATCGCTCACGCCGGACATCAATTCCGAAGCGTACAGCTTCATCCCCTCCCTGCTTTTAACAAGAGCTTTGAAATAGCGGGTCCAGCGGAAGTCCGGCCTGGTTTCTTCGATCTTCCTCAGATAGACCTTCGCTTCTTCGAGATTATTGTCGTTCAGATAGTATTTGGCCAGAAAAAGCATTGCTATCGTATTGTCGGCCGCTTCGAGATAGGAATTCATCAGGTAATCAAAGGAATAATCCTTGAATCCCGCGGCAGGATATTTATCGCAGATGATCCCGGCGAACAGTCCGTAGACCGGAGAATCCGAATCACGCGCCAGAAGAGAGGCCAATTCATGGCTCTTCACTCCGTTTCCGTATGAATTGTACATGGCGGCGAGTTTGAAATTATAGCGTTCGATTGAGGAGTAATCACCGAAATGCTCTGCCGGATCGAATATTTTATGGCCGTTCATAGAACCTTTTTTCATTTGGCCGTAACGGATCTTAAGAGGTTTGAGATCGCCGCTCAAAAGCTGGACTGAGAAACCGGATTCGATATCCTCCTTCTCATAACCTCCAAAAGAATATCCCGCATCCGTTTTCATGAGAACGGTGTGCCCTCCTTTGCTCAGATCCAGACGGATGATCTCTTTTACTCCTTTATCGTGGTCCTTCTTTCTTCTTTGATGGACCAGAACACCGTCGATGAAGAGCTTGTACGGAACCGTAGAGAGCAGATTGACATAATAATTTCCCGCGGCAGGGACTTCGAAGGACGATGCGAAATACACTATCCCGAAAGGATCGGAATAGATGGTCCTCAAATCGACCCACCCCGCATAATTCGATCTGGCCGCGTAGGGTCTGATCTTGCCGAAATATGTGGAGTATTCCTTTTTAACGTTAGGAGTGCGTTCAAAAGGGAAAACATTCTCAAAATCAAGAATGCCCTTTTCAATGAAGGGCCCGCAGACGAAATAATCGTCCAGATATCCCCATTCTTCCTTCGAAAACGTCCTTAGGTCGTATTTTTTAAGGATAGACATTATATAAGCGGCATCGCAGAGGAATACGGGATCATCGCACTTTTTCTTCTTCAATGCATCGAAGAACCTTTCTTTATATGAAAAGACCTCTTCGTTCTCAAGGAGATAATAAGCATAGAAATCAAGGTTCAGCGGATTGGTCTCCTCTTCGAACAGGGTGAACAGGTCCTCGGTAATGCTCTCTCCCCTGAGTTCTTTAAGAAGAGCGGCCTCGAACAGGCCGTCGCTCCCCGAAATCCCTTTTTGTCTGAGCGTTTCCAGGCGTTCGGTGATATTGTATGCCTGAGGCCGTATCGCCGTAAGAATAAAACTAATCAGAAATATTGATATCTTTGCCGATAATGATCTGGACATCGTACACTCCTTCGTTCTCCTTCATATAAACATGTTTGATATTAAATTGTTCAACTACCTTCTCTATATCGGAATATTCGTCCGTGAATGAGATGAGCACGCTCTCAGCATAATCGCTTCTGTCAGCGTTGCCTATCGATATCACATCATATCCGAGCTCTCTTATCCGGGATGCGGCCTTCTCTCCCATGCCTGTTACGCCTGTTCCATTCAGTACCTGAACGAGGACTTCCGTTTTTTCTTCCCTTTTGCCGAATATCTTATCGAACGGACCGCCGGAATATAGCCAATAGCTCCCGTCCGCCTTGCCGGGGAGCGTTTTAAGTTTTATTCTCTTGAGGTCCGCTTCACCGTAATATTCTCTTAAAAAAAGCATCTCCTTCAATGAGAAATTCGTCGAGGTCCTTTTAAAGATCAGCGAGAGGAGCTTCGGATTTCCAAGCATCCGGGCCAGGGATTCCTTTTTCAGAACGGACATCATGAAATCCCTTTGCCTTTCTATTCTTCCTATGTCGCCTCTGCCGTCAGCTCTGAAACGGATGTATTCGAGTGCGCGACGGCCGTCAAAATGGTTAAGCCCCTTTTTGATATCGATGTAAAGAGAACCTCCTTTATCGATATAGTACATGTCGGAAGGAACAAAGACATCCACACCGCCGATCATATCCACGACTGTGCTGAAGGCATCGTATGTTAACACCACATATCTGCTGATGTCGACGGAGAGCATCTTTCCGAGAGTTTCCTTTACTCTTTTGAATCCTTCGCTGATATCCTTTCGCACGGTCCCTCTCGCAAAGATCGTATTCAGTTTTTGGCGGCTGCCAAGATAATTAACGGCCGTATCCCTCGGAACGGACAGAAGCTTAACGCTCTTTGCGTTGTCGATCTCGCACAGGATCACGGTATCCGCGCGCGAAATATTGTCAACATTGTCTATGCCTATCAAAAGAAAATAGGCTCGGCCATTCTTCATGAGCGTTCTTTCTATTTCCGACCTGGAAAGAAGTTTGATGACAGAGACAATTATGAAAACGGCAAGTAAAATGATCAGGATCTTAATGAGGTTCTTCATAGAATTCCTGCATCTGAAGAGTATCCGGATGCACATGTTCCTTTTTCTGTATCACATAATGGAGTTTCACGGACGCGGCAAAGAGAAGGGCCGTGATCAGGTGTTTCCCGAGGAAGAGCTCTCTGCAACGCGATGCTTCCGGAAAATCCCTCGAATACTCTGCGAAATCGATTATATAGAGGAAGATCTCGGGAAGCGTCATTTTTCTGCGCCCGGTCGGGTGGAACCTGATGGCGTCGATGATCCCCCTGTCGCAGATATTGAATCGCTTCTCGGCTATTTCGGCCGATCTTTTTGCGTGCATGATGGGAGCAAAAGGAGCATCATCCTTTTGCAGAAGGCTTTCTTTTGCTATATCGTGCAGGATCACGGCCGTTCTAAGCCTCCCTTTGAAATGCGGAGTCAGCGAATAGGCTGCAGCCGCCTCATCTAAAAGTTTCAGCATGCCTTCGACATGCTTTCTGAGGCCGGGTGACATCGACACGATAATTCCGTCAAACATAGAACCCTCTTTTTCTGATATAAGCCGCCACTGCTTCCCTTGTATAGCAGGAGATATCCCCGCCTTGGGCAAGTCTGGTGCGGATAAACGAGGAGGAAATATCAAGCGGCCGTATATCGACTTGAATGAAAGGGAGCGTTTCATGAAGAGTCTCGTTCTTTTTTACTGCGATGATCTTGACGAGGCCGAAGTAATCCTTCCATCTGTCCCAAGTCCTGAAACGGTTTGCCTGATCAGTGCCGATAGCCATATAGAGCTCCTCGCTCCTCGTCTTTTTAAAATGGAGCACTGTATCCATGAAAAAAGATATATGCCTGCTGCCTTCGATCCCGCTCACCTTGATCCCTTGAATGCCTGAAACGGCAAGGCGAGCCATCTTAAGTCTTTCCTCGAAAGGCACTTTACAGTCATTCCTGTGAGGGGGATGAAAGCTTGGAACGAGTATGATGCTTTTGAAGCACATCATTTCCTTTAGGGCAAGAGCGCAGTGAAGATGCCCGTTATGAAAAGGATTGAAGCTACCCCCGAAAAGGCAGATCTTTCCGGCCACTTTATCTATTGCCCTTCGGTCTCTTCCGCACGCGGCGTATTGAGATAATCGCTGTTGAGCTTCTCTATGATAAGGTCGGAAAGGTCCACTTCCGGCGCGGCGAAGAAGACCTGCTTCTTCTCGAGTATCAGATTGAATCCCTTCTTTAAGGAGATCTCATTGATGGCATTGTGAATGTTCTTCAGTATCTCCTCGTTCAACTTGTTCTCTTTTCTTTTCAGTACGATCTCGATCTCCCTTTTCTTGATATCGATATTCCTTCTGATCTTCACTACCTTCGCCCAGTAACCTTTCATTTCATCAGTGTCCAGTGAGGGCTCCTTCAGCTTCAGTTCGTATAATGCGTTCTCAAGGCTTTCTTCAAGCGGGGCCAAGGCCTGCATTTCTTCGTCTTTCAACTTCTCGTAAAGTTCATGGTATCGCTGGGCAAGAATATATTTTGAAAGTATCTTGGAAATATCGATATAACCTACTCTGACCAGCACCTGCTGTTTTATCTCCGTCTGTCCGAACGCCGCGGCGGCAACGAAAAGAAGCGCAAGTATGATCCTTTTCATTTCAGCTCCTCCCGAAATACTTTTAATGTCTTCACTTTCTGTTCTTTTTTCTTCAGGTCCTTTACGGCAACCGAATCCGACGAAGCTTCCTCATCTCCCACGAGGAGAGCGTAAACGGTTTTCATTTCCGAGGCATATCTCAATTGAGCGCCGAGTTTCACCGAACGGTCGGGGTAATAGAACACCCTGCGCTTTTTCTCCGTCAGCATTCTCAGAAGTTCCAGTTCGATAGCCCGGTTGCCGAGGTTCGCTATGAAATACTCGATATTATCGCTCGTGCCTCCGACGGTTTTCAGTATCTCGAAAAGCCTTTCGAAACCCAGAGCGATCCCGCAGGCAGGCACTTTCTTATCGATAAGAGCCTCTACAAGGCCGTCATAACGTCCCCCTCCGGCTACCGTTCCCATATCTGCGCCTTTCAGTTTAAATTCGAAGACGGGGCCCGTATAGTATGAAAGGCCTCTTGCAAGAAGCGGATTGAACTTGAGCTCCTCCGACGAACCGCCTAAAGCCTTATAGTAATTTCTGATCTCGCTGAAAACTGCGGGAGGTTCATACTCCTCCTTCAATGCCCGTATGAGCTTGCCGGCATCGCTCTGAAAACCGTTCTCCTTAAGATATCTGCAGACATCTTCTTCCGAAGTTTTATCCAGTTTATCTATCGCCCTTAAGAATAATGCGCTCTGCCCGTCCGGGATGCCCTTTTCCGAAAGAAAAGCGTTCAAGCGGTCCCTGAAATTGATCTCCGCCTCGAACTCCCCCAAACCCAATTCCCTGAGTATCTTGGCCGTTGCGGAAAGTATCTCTCCTTCTATGTCCGCAGAATCGCTGCCGAGGTAATCTATATCGCACTGGTAGAATTCCCTGAACCTTCCTCTCTGAGTATTCTCGCAGCGGTATACTCTTTGTATCTGGTATCTTTTGAAAGGGAATTTTATCGAATTATAGTTCTGAGCCACATAGCGCGAAAGCGGAACGGTCAAATCGTATATCATCCCCAAACGTCTTCCGCCCCTGTCGGTGAAATTGTAGATGAGTTTATCGGCCTCCTCGCCGTATTTATCCATAAGAAGGTCGTATTTCTCCAATGTCGGCGTTTCTATAGGAAGATAGCCGAATGAGCGGAAATTCGCCGTTATCACGGATATCATCCTCTCGCGCAGGACCATATCGTCGAAATTGAAATCCCGCATTCCTTTCACTGTTTGAAGAAGTTCTTTTTTCATATTTTCACGCTATTTGAAATTATATGATAAAAATGCTTTTTTTTCAAATACCGGCGGTTTTCCCCGATCACATCTTCTAAGCAGCGGGGAATCCGTGAAATCCTTTTTGAAAGGGTGTTAATGGATCGGATATTATCGGGTGTAAGCGGGGAGCGGCAGCGGAGAACTCCGCGGTTCAACCCGGAGTATTTCAGGGTTTAGTGTTTCCCTTTATGATGTCCTTTGCCCTATCTTTCTGATGAGGAAAAAGGTCCGCGGGAACAGCCAGTTTCCCAAGCGTCTTCGCGATCGTGAACCTTGCGCATTGCTCCAAACCTTTCTCGCAGTATTTTTCCTTCATCATCATGGCCGATGTAGGCATATTGGCCATCACGTCGTTGAAAAAGGGGCAGGTCTGTAAAAATTCACACTTTGCCATAGCGGTCTCCTTGAATTCTTTTATCAGTCAACCTCAAAGAATTTCAACGGTTATACTACTTTTCCCATCGAAATTCAAGTTATTTATGGAGATCTTCGATCATCGGATCAAGAAAGAAGCTCAAAGAAAGGAGATCGGCCGTTCCTCCCGCCGAGAAAGAATGAGCGGACGCATATTTTCCGAATTTGTCCATTTCGCGGGCGATATTCCCGGCGGACGGGTCCAAGGCCTCCTGGATCCTGCGGTATTCCTCAAGTCCTGTTCTCTTTATCACTTGCGTATCGTCCGTATTTTTAAAAAGTGTCAGGAATCTTCTTAGGGCGATCTCATTGATGGAAGCGGCCCCAGGATACTTCTTCCTCAAGGCAGTGATAACTGAAGGCAGGCCTTTTTTTAATTCACTCCTTATCCCTCCTATTCCGTATTTCCTGAACACTTCACCCGAAGCGGTATTCAGTCCGGGGTCCCTCAGCTCTTTTTCAAGGCCTCGGCAGATATTTTTCACGGCGCCAATGAGCGCTTTCAAAGAAGGTTTTTCTTTCCAAGCGATAATATACCCGAGGGAGAAACAGATCACGGAGTAAAGAAAGACCGCACCTTTCAGCGTATTGACGCCGCCCGTTCTTTTGAACATCTCTCTTTCAATGCCTCTGCCTTTCAGTCTTATATCCGCAATAGTTGACGTGTTCGGAGGTTTATCATACGTGAAACCGAGATCATACAGACTCCCGAAGCGTCCAGATATCGTTTCTATCGAATCCAGGAACATCCTGAAGTTCATATCGCTATGACGGCTGCTGTCCAGCATATCGATCATGCCGTATTTCGGCGTTGTGCAAAGTTCCGAAAGAAGGGCCCGGCGTATGCGTTCTTTCAGCGTCCTCCTTATCTTATTATGCAGGAACGCCCTCTCTATGACCCGATCGTATCCCGACAGCACTTCGACGGCCGTATGCTTTCCGGAAAGAAAACATCCGCGCATCTCCCTGCTGCCGCAAATAACGCAGCGACGGGGTTCGGAGATCCTTTTCACGGGCCCCTGACGGGAAATGACATCGATATCGGAGAGCTTGAAGATGCCTATTCTCTCGAAGCGGATAAGGTCCTCCTTCAGCGCTTCAGGCCCTTCAACATTTCTTGGAGCGAAGATGCCCTGATAACCCGCATCGTCATGAAGCGTTTGAAGATGTGCCAGCCTTTTGCCGAAATTCTTTTTAAAATAGGAAAGACACAAAGAGAAATATGCCTGAAAACGGCGTGAGCGCTTTTCCGTGCCGGGCGCCGTGAAAGAAAAGGTCACGATCGCCGAGTGGGACTTTAAATATTTCCCGTGAACGGATGTCCTTCTTTCGCGGGCGTCGAGAATCCTATTTTTCAACGATCTGCTTTATCGTATCTATTATCGTTCCGTCCCTGTATTCGATAAGGCCGCATATTTTATCCGTGAACTCCAGCGGATCGGGTTTGCCCGTTATTTTCTCCGTTTCCTTTTTCATATCGCGGATATCGATTAGCGGGAGTTTCGAATTCTTCAGAGAATCGGCAAGAACCTTATTGGCGGGATTTATCGCGATGCCCCGTTCCGATACGAAAGCGTCCACCGTCTCTCCCGGAGTTATCACCGTGCTCACCCTTTCTACGATCATTGGAAGGCGTGCCCTGTATGTCGGAGCCACCACGATCGTGAGTTTCGCGCAGGCGGCCGTATCCGAATGGCCTCCCGACGCGCCCTGAGCATAACCGTGGGAATCGACGAGAACGTTCACATTGAAATCTGTATCGATCTCATAAGCGGCAAGAACGACAACATCGAGATTATTTATAACGGCGCCGGAATTGAAAGGATTGGCATAGAAATCGGCATTGATCTCCACATGCTCACTGTTCTCATGGAATGAGTTCACTACGCCTTTATCGAAACTCTGGACATCGTACATCCTTTTGAATATGCCCCTTTTCAGAAGTTCCACCATATAGCTTGATATGCCACCGATAGTGAACCCGCCGGTGATCTTCTTCTCTGTCATATGATCTGACAGATACTTGGCCACGGCAAGAGAGGCTCCGCCAGCGCCGGCCTGGAATGACATCCCCTCCTTGAAATATTCGGAGTTGAGAATAAGCCGGGCTGCATTCTCTGCAATAAGATGGTCGATAGGATTCGTGGAAAGCCTTGTGGAACCGCTTCCGATCTTGTCGGGATTGCCGAGTTTGTCTATTAAAGTCACTGTATCAACCTGATATTGCGGTATCGAGACCGGGCTTAAGGGAAAATCAACGAGATTATCCGTTACGGCTATCACGAAATCGGCGTACATCGCATCTACCATAGCATAGCCGAGTGATCCGCAGGCAGAGGGTCCTGTTATGCCGTTGATATTTCCCTCCCTGTCGCATGCAGGAGCGCCGATGAAGGCTACATCTATCCTGTTCTGCCCCGTTTTTATGGCCCTAGCCCGTCCTCCGTGAGAACGTACGACAACAGGGATCTCCATTCCGCCGCGTGAGACGAATTTTCCGAGATCCCCTCTCAGCCCCGAAGTGTGGATCTGTTTGACCACTCCCTTTTTCACATACTCCCACACACCTTGGTGCGGATTCGCAAGAGAACTCGGGAAAAGCACAAGATCCCTGAAGCCCATCTTTTCCAGAATAGGCATGACTTTCATAAGAAGGAAATCCCCGTTCCTGATATGGTGATGAAAAGAGATGGTCCCTCCGTTCTTCAATCCCGATCTCTCGACAGCCTTCTCGATTGAATCGGTCAGTTTCGAGGTTCCCGGCATGACGGCCCTTACTTTCACAGGCACGGTCCGCAGATCCTCGGCGCTCAGGTTCCTGATCCTCTCGAAAGCCCCTTTATAGGGAAGAAGCTTCCCGAGGCCTTCTAAGTTACCGGGTATTTCCACGTTAAGTTTATTCTTCATCTTCGGCTCCATTCTCGAGGGCAGCTATCGCGATGATCTTCTGCGCTCTTTTCACTACGGGAGGATCTATCATTTTTCCGCGTATCGCGATCACTCCTTTCCCTTCCTTGAGCGCCGCCTCATAAGCATTAATAACTTCCCTTGCCCACTCGATCTCTTCGGATGCGGGGCGGAAGACATTGTGAACGGGTTTTATCTGGCGCGGATTTATCACAGCTTTCCCGGTGAACCCGAGTTTCTTCACCATCTGTGTTTCTTCTATAAGTCCCTGTTCATTGTTCACATCG
Organism: uncultured bacterium; assembly: GCA_937863565.1. Classification (GTDB taxonomy): domain Bacteria; phylum AUK180; class AUK180; order AUK180; family AUK180; genus CALMGJ01. Next base: position 57,106 of record CALMGJ010000031.1, read on the forward strand.
GCGTAAACAGTATCCATCGCGTCTATACCTGCGGCCTTTGCCGCCATCACGATCCTGGTTCTCGCATAGAAGAGCTCGTCACCCTTTTCTGTTTTCACGATCTCCATATCAGCAGTAAGGTCCTGACCACCTATTGTAATGGCGTCGATCCTTTTGGACGAGAGCGCGATATCGAAGGTGTTCTCGACGCCGAGGGCGGTCTCGATCATCGGGTGTATCCTGATCTTCCTTCCGATCCCCTTTTCCTTTTCTACCTCTTCGAGCATTTTCTCGAGTTCCCTTACATCGTTCTTACTATTGGTTTTAGGAAGCCTCACAGCATCAAGATTGCCGTCCACTACGGCAATAAGATCATCGCGGATGTATTCTGAGCCCATCGGGTTCACTCTCACCGTTATCTCAATATTTGAAAATCCCCTGTTCTTTATGAAACTTCCAACAAGCTCTCTTGCGGCATCCTTCTCAGATGCGGCTACACTGTCCTCAAGATCGAAAAGAACGCTGTCCGCTCCGAAAATATCCGCGTTCCCTATCATTCCGGGATTATTGCCGGGAATATAGAGCATGGTCCTTCTCAGTTTGAACTCCTTCATTTGCTCCCCCTCTTCAGAGCCGTGGAAACCCGGGCCCTTATCGTAGGGTCTAGCGCTCCGGCGTCCTGGATCTTGATATAGACCGATTTAACGCCGGCTCTTTCGAGCTCTTCCTTCACTGTTCTCTCAATGCTCTTTCCGTACTGCTTTTTCACGGACGATTCGATCTCGATCTTCAGGGAATCGGCCGGTTCCACGAAAACCATCAGATCGCTTGATTCGAGACTTCCGCACTGAGCTTTATTTTTTATCTTCATCAGATACCCCGCTTTGAAAATGAAAGGGAGAAGGCTGAAGCCCTCTCCCCGTTTGATGCATTAATTACATGTTCCCTATTATCGCGTTCCCGAATTCGGAGCACTTGATCTCTTTCGCGTTCTTCATCAACCTTGCGAAATCGTATGTGACCGTTTTCTGTTTTATCGTTTTGGCAAAAGCCTTCATGATGAGCTTGGCCGGTTTGGTCCATCCCAGATGCTCGAGCATCATAACGGAAGAAAGAAGAACGGAGCCCGGATTCACTTTGTCCATGCCCGAATACTTGGGGGCCGTACCGTGAGTGGCTTCGAAAATGGCATGTCCGGTCATATAGTTGATATTGCCTCCGGGAGCAATGCCTATGCCGCCTACTTCCGCCGCGAGGGCGTCGGAGATATAATCCCCGTTCAGGTTCAAGGTGGCTATCACTTCGAATTCATTGGGCCTCGTGAGTATCTGCTGAAGGAAATTGTCCGCGATCGCGTCCTTGATAACGATCTCCTTGCCGTTTTTCGGGTTTTTGATCTTCATCCAGGGGCCTTTGTCTATGAGTTCTCCGCCGTATTCTTCCTTGGCCAACTCATATCCCCAGTTGCGGAACGATCCTTCGGTGAATTTCTGGATATTCCCCTTGTGAACGAGGGTCACCGATGATCTGTCGTGGGAGATCGCATACTCGATAGCGGCTCTTACGAGCCTTTTGGTGCCTTCCTCGGAGACCGGTTTGATGCCTATGCCCGATGTTTCGGGAAATCTTATTTTAGCGAAGGCTTTTGGGAAATGTTCTTTGAACAGTTCCCTGAATTTTTTATTATCTTCCGTTCCGTTCTCGAATTCAATGCCTGCATATATGTCCTCGGTATTCTCCCTGAAAATGACCATATCTACCAGTTCAGGTTGTTTCACAGGTGACGGTACGCCCTTGAAGTATTTCACGGGCCGGAGGCAGACATAGAGATCCAGCACCTGTCTCAGTGTCACGTTCAGGCTTCTGATACCGCCGCCGACGGGCGTAGTAAGGGGGCCTTTGATCCCGATAAGGTATTTCCTGAATGCAGTGATAGTATCGTCCGGAAGCCAGTTCTGGAACATATTGTACGCTTTTTCCCCGCCGTAGACTTCATACCACACTATCTTCTTCTTTCCGCCGAAGGCCTTCTCAACAGCCGCGTCAACGACCTTCTGGACAGTTCTCCAGATATCCGGTCCCGTCCCGTCACCTTCAATGAAGGGAATGATCGGGTCGGCAGGGACTTTCATTTTGCCCTTTTTCATGACGATCGGCGTACCTTGCGCCGGTTCCTTGTACTGCGTAAATTTAAGCTCTCCCATTATTTACCTCCGTTTTTATGTTTGTTCCTGATGAAGTTCATCTTGCCGCCCGCCTTTATCCAAAGTATCTCTTCGCTTGTCAGCGGGTGGACCAGTTCATAGATTTTGTTCTTCGTTATATTTTTCATCGATACGGGCTGTTTGGAAAGATCGGATGTATCGATCTCTATCTTATCGCCGAGGAAGATATCATCGTAATCAGCCTTATTCTTGAATTCAAACGGGATGATACCGAAATTGACGAGGTTCGCAAGATGTATCCTGGCAAATGATTTCACTATAACAGCGTTCACTCCGAGATACATGGGAGCGATCGCTGCATGTTCCCTTGAGGAACCCTGGCCGTAATTCTCTCCGCCGACGATGATACCGCCGCCTTTTTCCTTCTTATCAAGAGCTCTCTGGTAGAAATCCTTATCCACAGAGGAAAAGACGAATTTGGATATCTCGGGAATATTCGAACGGAGCGGAAGTACCTTTGCTCCGGCCGGCATGATATGATCGGTGGTTATATCCTCACCGACCTTTATCAGCACTTCTCCCTCAAGTTTGCTTTTTAAGGGTTCCTTGATCGGAAGAGGTTTGATATTGGGGCCGCGCTTCACTTCTATTTTCATCGACAGGTCCGCGGGAAGCGGGAAGATGATCCTTTTATCATCTACGCTGTATTTTGAGGGCAGCTTAACCTTGAAAGGCTTGATATTGAGCGTTCTCGGATCGGTCATTTTGCCCGTTATAATGCAGGCGGCGGCCGTTTCAGGAGATGCGAGGTAGACCTTGGCGGTCTTTGTTCCCGATCTTCCTTCGAAATTGCGGTTGAAGGTCCTCACGGATACGGCATTGTCCCCAGGCGCGAAACCCATCCCTATACAGGCGCCGCAGGAGGATTCTAGAAGCCGTACGCCGCTGTCTATGAATATCTTCAGATAACCTTCGGCGGCAAGATGCTGCATGATCTGCCTGGAACCGGGCAGAAGGCCTGCGCTCACTCCGATGGGAACTTGACGCCCTTCGATCATTTTTGCAACAGTCACGATATCCGCATAAGAGGAGTTCGTGCATGAACCTACTACGATTTGATTGACTTCGAGATCGGCAAGTTCGCTTACGGCAACGACATTCCCGGGTGAATGGGGCTGTGCCACCATTGGGACGATTTTGGAAAGATCAATATCGACTATCTCATCATATTCGGCATCGCGGTCCGCCTCGAACTTCACCCACTGCTCTTCCCTGTTCTGTCTTTTCATGTAATTCTTCGTTATTTCATCCGAAGGGAAGATCGATGTGGTGAGGCCCATTTCGGCGCCCATATTAGTGATCGTCGCTCTTTCAGGGACTTCAAGCGTTTTCACGCCCGGACCGGCGTACTCGAATATCTTGTTCACGCCGCCCTTCACATTGAATCTCTTGAGAAGCTCGAGAACAACATCCTTTGCCGACACGAAGGGTTGGAGTTTGCCCGTGAGATTGATCTTGACCACTTTGGGCATTTTAAGAAAATAGGGCTCGCCTGCCATGGCGAAAGCCACATCAAGGCCGCCGGCGCCGATGGCGAGCATGCCAATGCCGCCACCCGTTGGAGTGTGGGAATCGGAACCGAGCAGGGTCTTTCCCGGAGCGCCGAAGCGTTCGAGATGGACCTGATGGCATATCCCGTTACCCGGCCTCGAGTAATAGAGACCGTATCTCTGGGCAATAGTTCTCAGGAAAGTATGATCATCATCATTTTTAAAATCTTCCTGGAGCGTATTGTGATCGACATAGCTTACGGACTTTTCCGTTTGAACGCGGTCGACACCGAGACTCTCGAATTCGAGATAGGCCATCGTGCCTGTCGCATCTTGTGTCAGCGTATGATCGATCTTTATCAAGATCGGTTTCCCGACGGTCAGATCGCCTTCAACAAGATGGGCTTTTAAAATCTTTCTTGTAAGATTCAAACCCATATGAACCTCCTATGGTTGAACACAGAACATTTATTTTTCAAAAAAAAATGAACGTTCCGCATATACCGCGGATTTTCGAGATTATAGCATTGAAAAACCTTTTTTTCAAGAGGAATGAAAAAAGTGCCGAACCTGTTCACCCTGCAACCGGATCTTTCTTCATCCCCGTAAACGAATAGATCCCCAATCTGCATTCCTTGACGGATGATCTGCGTATATATCGCGAATTAATACGATTCACCCCTATTCCATTATTCTTATGGCTAACAACTTGTCAAGGCGCTATACTTAACATTCCCTGTTTAATTATACTGTTTAGATGTCCTGGAGATTGGCCTAGCGGATTTCATCATTATAAACACATTAAAAACAAGATTTAACTTAAGACATCTAACTTATTTTTTATACGTTATTAATACGAAATATTCTTAGTATAATTATTCTAAACTATTTCAGCCTGTACACCATCTCCTCAACAAGCCTTACAACATGTTTCGGAAGGTCTTCTATCGGAACTCCGGCCTCGATAGAAACGGAAGCCTCGATCTCGGAGGTCTCAACGTCAACGAGGCGCGAGGTGACAAAATACTTCTTTCCGAGTTTTGAAACGCTCCCTACGACCATCTTGTGGACAGAAAGGATCTTCCCTATACTGACAGCACATTCGGCGTCCGTGCAGCCCCCCTGTTGGAAATTGACCTCTTTGAGGATATTGTTGATAGCGCCCCTTTCAAGGACCTTGAAATAATCGGTATTTATCATCTCATGCCTTACAAAATCCGTGATGATGACCGCTTCCTCGGCCGGCATGTTCTGGGCCGTGAAATCGAGAACTGCGACAAGTATCTTTTCGATAGGTTTTTCTTTCTTGACAGGCTCCTTCTTTACCGTTACTTCCTTTTTCGGTTTGGGTTTCTTTATTCTCGGGGGTTTCGGCACTTTCGGACCTTTCTCTTTTTTAACGATAACGTCGGGAGTTAAGTTCGGCAATGAATATCCGTATCCGAGGCTTATGTAATGCTGGCCGCCCGTCTCGCCGGGATCGAAGGCGTAATCAATATCAACACCTTTATATTTGATCCCGATTCCGGCCATAACAGGCATGCTGAGGTGGTTCTGAATATAGAGATATCCGGCACGGATATACGCAAATTTTACCTGGTATTCTACGGTCAGGCCTAATGTCAGGCCGTCTCCTGCTCTCTGATTGATCTGCGAGATAAAAAGGCCCGCGCAAAGTGCGTCGTTCAGGAATTTTTTAGAGGCGGAAAAATTGATGCTGTCGAATTCGGAGTAGGCATTCTCTGTTTCGGAACTTACCCCGAGCTTAATATTTTTCATGGAAAGGCCTAAGAGGAAGCCCGATATCCCGTAATTGAGACCGGCGGTTAAAAAGCTCAGTGAATCCTCTGTGGCAGCAACCTCAGTTCCGTTCATATATACGACATTGTTCGCGTAGTTCGTGTACTGAACGCCTAAGAACAATTTTTCCATCGCTTGATATGTAAAACCCAATCCGAATTTCGTGTTCCCGGGGACTTCAAACTCATAATCGAACTCGCCGAGATCATTGTAAATATCGAAAGCGGGATTACTGAAACTCGCAAAATCTAAAAAGAACGACATTCTCCCGTATTTCCCGGACAGTATTCCGGAAAAGACCCCGGCACCGGGGAAAATGCCCGTAAATTGCGTTACCCTGGCATTAAGTGTATTCATGGCCAATCCGGAAAACGAAGGGTTCGTCAGAATGCCTGGAACAGGATTGGATGCCGAAGCCCAAATATGTGCAGCATCGTAAATGATGAACATATCGGAAGCGCTCAACAGCACGGATGCGGACAAACAAACTAAAAGGATCAATTTTTTCATTTCGAACCCCCGTAATAGTACAAGGGTTTCACAGCCGTGCTTCCGTCCGGGAATTTGATATAGATCATGTATCTTCCGTTATAGAACTTGAATTGAGTGAGATCGGAGAATCTCTGGACGAGGTCGAAGTCACCTGTCACATCCCACTCGGCTATTTTAAAGCCGTCCGACGTGAACAACTTTACCTTGCAGCCCGCCGAAAGTCCGTCGATCTTGAATTCATCCGATACCGGGTTCGGATAAATGAAAACGGAATCGGCATCGGCGATAAATACGTTCAGCGCGCTGAAATTCTGCCCGACATCGCTTCCCAGGTTGTTCACTGAAGCCGAGGTAGGCGTGAAGGTCCAGTTCGATTTTGCCGGCGTTATCGTATAGTCCCCTGCCGCCTGAAGATTACTGAATGTGTATTCACCATTGGCATCGGTATATACCGTTGCTGAAGCATCCCCGCTCAAGGTGACCTTCACGCTCTCCAGAGGCAGCAGTGTCTCGCTGTCCGTGATCGTGCCGTAGATCGAGTATTCGCCCAGGGCTCCTTCGAAATCCGTGCCGGGGGCATCGGCGGTCAGGGTTAAATCGCTGTATGACGGCGTGAAATTATAGTAAACGCTCGAAGGCGTGACGGTATAGGATTGTCCTGCGGGGAGATCGCTGAAAATATAGAAACCGGTATCGCTCGTTGTCGTGCTGTCCGTAGAGGCCCCCGAGAGAGAGACCGTTATCCCCTGAAGCGGGTTCACTCCGTCCGTGACGATGCCGCTTATATCCCAAACATCAAGGGTACCCGTGAAATCGGCCCATGGTTTATTCGCTTCCAGATCGGCATATGTTCTGCTTATAGGTGTGAAAGCATAGTTCGCCAAAGAAGGCGAGACCGTATAGGTGGCTCCGGCATCGAGGTCCTTGAAGATGAAATACCCTGTATCGCTCGTAGTCCGGGTGTCTACGAATCCGCCCGACAGGGAAATAAGGACCCCCTGAAGCGGGTTCACGCCGTCAGTGACGACCCCGCTTATTTCCCACGTATTGAGCGTACCGGTAAGATCTGCGTTCGCGATGCTTGAAGAAAGGTCGGAATACTCCAAAGGCCCCGTGAACTGCCAGTGCGTTTTGGCGGCAGAGAGCGTATATGTAGCTCCGGCATCAAGTGCTTTGAAGACATAGTATCCCGTATCGCTTGTTGTTGTGCTGTCCGTTGCGCCGCCTGTAAGGGAGATCGTGACCCCCTGGATCGGGTTCACGCCGTCAGTCGCGACGCCGCCGATATCCCAGGTATTGAGCGTACCCGTGAAATTAGCCGTCCAGTTGCCCATAAGGCCGTACATGGAATCGCCGGTCGGGTCGAAAGTCCAGTGTGTTTTTGAAGGTGTTACGGTATAATCCCCGCCTTCCGGGACTGCGGCAAAGATGTAGAACCCCGTATTGCTTGTCGTCGTACTGTCGGTCATATCGCCGGAAAGGGCAACGCTCACGCCCTGAATCGGCGATGCCCCGTCCGTGATCACGCCCGAGATCTTCCATGTATTCTGGCCGGCGGAAAAATCCTGCCCGGCCTTGTTCCCGTTCAACTGAACGATCGTTCTTGATGGCGGTGAAAAAGAGTAGAAGGTCTTGGAAGGCGTCAGAGTGTACGTTGCACCCGCATTAAGGTCTTTGAAAATAAAATATCCCGTATCGCTTGTGCTCGTACTGTCCGTCGCAGCGCCCGTAAGTGAGACCGTAACCCCCTGCATCGGGCTCGCGCCCTCGGTGATCACGCCGCTTATGTAATAAGTGTTCAAGGTGCCTGTGAACATCCCACTGTCCGATTTGTCCCCGGAAAGGTCGGAATAGGTCTTATCGGCGGGAGAGAATGTGTAGAATTCCTTTGAGGGGGTTAGCGTATATGTTGCGCCTGCATTAAGGTCTTTGAAAATAAAATATCCGGTATCGCTTGTTGTTCTGTTGTCCGGAGCCCCTCCCGTCAATGAAATTAATACTCCCTGCATCGGGCTTATCCCGTCCATGACTATGCCGCCAATATCCCAAGTATTAAGAGTGCCGGAAAAATCGGCATTTGCAATATCCGATGAAAGATTGTCGTAAGTGAAGGGTCCGTTGAAACTCCAATGTGTTTTGCTTGCCGAAAGCGTGTATGTCGCTCCTGCGGGAAGGTCCTTGAAGATAAAATACCCCGTATCGCTCGTTGTCCTGTCTTCCACCGCTCCTCCGGTCAAGGTTATTAACACACCCTGGACCGGGTTCACTCCGTCTGTGACGACGCCGCTTATATCCCAATATTCGGAGGCGGCCGGATGATCGAGCAGCCATAGCCCGGATTTATTATCGGCGGCATATATCTTTGAACCTGAAACATAAACTTCCGATAAAGCACCCGGAGTATCATAATATCCTGCTTCAGTCGGTGAGACCGGATTCGAGATATCGATGACCCGGAGGCCCGACTGAAAGTCTGAAACATAGGCATAATCCCCCTGGACGAAAACTCCGTAGGCATTGTCAGGCGTATTGTAGGACCCTACCTCCGAGGGAGATACGGGGTTGGAGACATCTATGATCCTGAGGCCGTATGTTCCGTCACCTACATAAGCGTAATTCCCCGATACGAACACGGCGGAAGCATAGCCTGACGTATCAAAGTATCCGGTCTCGGAAGGCGCGGACGGATCTGATATGTCTATGATCCTCAAGCCGTAGGAACCGTCAGCGATATATGCGTAATTCCCGGATACACAGACCGCGCTGCCCGAACCCGGAGTATCCAGAACGCCGATAACCGAGGGCGAATCCGGGGAAGATATGTCTATGACCTTGAGGCCCGCATCGGCATCAGCCAAGTAGGCGATAGTCCCCGTATCAGAAATGACCACATCCGTTGCATAATACGTATCTACATATCCGGCTTCGGTCATCGCCGAGGGATCGGAGATATCTATGACGCGAATGCCGGGCCCCTGATCGGCGACAAAGGCATGATTTCCGAAAAGGGCCACGGACACGGGGTTTCCCCCCGTTTTGAATTTGCCCAGTTCGAAAGGTGCTGCCGGATTCGCGACATTTACGGCTCGCAGGCCGTTAAAAGAATCCGTGCAGAACGCGATATTCCCGGAAAGCTGCACATCGCTCACATCCCCGGGAAGATCAACGGCGCCCGTCTCCAAAGGCGAGGCCGGATTGGATATATCAAGTATCCTCAAACCTCTGTATATATCCGCGGCATACGCATATCCGTCCAGAACGAATATACCGCGCGTATTGGCATTGGACATTTCAAAAAATCCTGTCTCGCCCGGGGAGTACGGATTTGATACGTTCACGACCCTGATGCCCTTCGAACTGTCCGCGACATAGGCATATCCGCTTGAGACATACACGTCATATGCCGAGCCCGGCGTATTGTACGATCCGGTCTCGACGGGAGTATCCGGAGTAGAGATATCTATCACCCTGAGCCCGGACGCGCCGTCCGCGATATATGCGTAATTCCCCGATACGAATACTCCTCCCGCTGAACCCGGAGTGTCTATGTGGGCCACGATATTCACCGTATCCGGGATAGAGATGTCCATGATGAAAAGCCCGGTATCGCTTACTGTCAGATAGGCATGCGAAGCGTATGCATAAACTCCGCCGGACATGCTCGCGCCCGGTACATCGTAGGAGGCCACCTCTACGGGAGAATCCGGAGTAGAAACATCTATGATCCGTATACCGCCTGAATATGTAGCTACATACGCATAGCTACCGCTCACGGAGACATCGATCGCGCTTCCGGATATATATCCTGCCTGCACAGGAGCAAGCGGATTCGAGATATCTATGATCTGAACTCCGGATGAATAAAGCGCCACATAAGCATAATTGCCGGAGATGCATATCCCCATGGCATTCGTTCCGATCGTATCAAAATACGCTACAGGGACAGGATTCGATTTATTTGAGATATCGACAACGTACATGAAGCCGCCGGCGGCAACGTATGCGTAATTCCCCGATACGGCTGCTTCCTCAGGTACTCCTCCGGCAAAGCTACCCAGAAGGTCCACATTAAGGGAATCGGCGTACGGGCCTGCCGCGAAGAAGAAAAGGAGCATTAAAGAAAGCAGGAAATACCGGATGCATATTCTGTTAATAAAGCCGGGTGAGGATGGAACGGCAGAACCGGAATGAGCGCTTCCGTGAGCTTTTACGTGAGCGATTGCGGAAGAACAAAATGGAGTATTGTTTAATTTCATTAAAGGACTCCCAAAATTTTTATATTAAATTATATTACTTTTTCCTTTTAATTTCAAATACATTATGAAGCAACTGCGATTTTCCTTACTAAATTGCGGTAGATCAGATCTTGAGAGTGATGAAAAGCGCGGTAAAAAGGATATTTCCGGCCCAGGCCGCAAGCACCGGGGGTAGAATTCCCGAATTCCCGAGAGTATAAGAGAATCTGTATATCGTTACATATAGGGCTATTATTATCAGACTTAGTCCGAGCATTCTTCCCATGTTCTCCTTTTTCGTTTTTAAGGCGATCGAAAAACCGAGCATCGAAATGAGCAAGAGAAAGAACGGATAAGCTCTTCTATTCTCTTTTTCAACGCTGAACCTTGTCGGTGTTTTACCGAGGGCTCTGATATTCTCTATAGTATCACCGAGTTCGGATGATGTCATCGTATCGGGCTTCATCCGCAATGTATTGAAGAGCGAAGGGTCGATGGAAAGCGGAAAGAAACGCCTCGGATAGAAATTATACTGCGCCAGGCCGGCATTCTGCCGGAAAGTCCTTATCTCGACCTCTTTGAAATCCCAATTCCCTTCTCCCTGATAATTGGCTTCGAAAGCATCTATTCTTTTCTTCAGTATATTTTTTTCATCTAGGATTATTATGACCGGCCGCAGCATCACCTTCCTTTTTGCATTGTAATAGTCCGAAAAAAGATACATCCTCTCGTTCTTTTCGGAAATGATCCCGAGATTTGTCTTACCCAGCTCGGAGAACCAGTTGCTGTGGCCGCGCAGGTCGATCCTGTATATCCTTTCCGCTTTAGCTTTATAATGCGGGGAGAAGAAATTCGCATTGAAATACGACAGCAGCGAAATGAGCAGTATGAAGACGAAAGCAGGATAAAGCGTTCTTACAGGTTTTATTCCGGAGATCTCGATTATGATAAGTTCGTTCTGGCGGCCTAAGTTCCCGATCGAAAGAAGCACCGAGAAGAAAATGATGAAAGGCGCAAGCTGATTGAATATCTCGGGGAAGGAATATGCGTAGTAGAGTGCGATCTTCACAAATGAAGTATCCTGAAGCCTGCTGAACTTCTCCACAAAATTACCTATCACGAAAACAAGGTAGAAAGAGAAGGTGATGATAAAGAAGTATTTTAAAAATTCCTTGAGAAGGTATCTTTGAAGGATCTTCATATTTTTTCCAGAAGGCCGAAATGAAGACGGTAGCTTTCATCTGCCTCTGAAGCGAATTCCCGGTTATGAGTAACCAGAAGGAGCGAATGCTCATATTTTCCCGTAATGTCGAGAAGCATCCTGAACACCTTCTCCGCATTCTCGTTATCAAGTTCTCCGGTAGGCTCATCGGCGAAGATGATCCTCGGTGAATTAACAAGTGCCCTCGCTATGGCCACTCTTTGCAATTCCCCGCCGGAAAGCTGATTGGGATAATGGTCCTTTCTGGCGTATAAGCCTACCTCTTCAAGAAGAAGTCCGGCTCTTTCCCTGTCCTCTTTCGGGTTTTTGATCATCGAAGGAAGAAGAATATTCTCGAAGGCCGTGAGCTCTTTTATAAGATAGTGGAATTGGAAAATAAAACCGAAATTGGTATTGCGAAGTTCGGACTGCTCCGCATCGCTCAATTCTCTGAGGAGTTTTCCGTTGAAACTCACATCGCCCCGTGTCGGTGAATCAAGGCCTCCGGCGATATGTAAAAGTGTTGATTTCCCGGAACCTGAAATCCCGGTGATGCTGACAAACTTCCCTCGCGCGATCTCAAGATCTATGCCTTTCAGAACCTCGAGCTCTTCCTTGCCCGCAACAGGGAAACTTCTAACTATGCCTTTCAGGGCAAGCATCGCTTCATTCATGTCTGATAGCCTTAATAGGATCGATCCGGCTGGCCCATGATGCAGGAAGCAGAGAAAAAACAAGGCTGATCGCCATAGCGCCCGCAATGATCACCAGAATGTCCGGCAAGACCTTCAGACGCACGGGGAGGACATCGAGGTAATATACAACGCCGCCGCCAGGTATCCGAATATTCAGAACATCAATAAGGACCACAGTGATGATGCCCGCAAAAGCCCCTATTGCGGTTCCGATAGCACCGATATAAGCGCCCTGCAGAAGGAATATCCTTTTGATGCCGCTCGAACGTGAACCCAGCGCACGGAGGATGCCGATCTCCTTTCTTTTTTCCTGCACAAGCATCACGATCGTGTTGATGATATTTATCCCCGCAACGAAAATGATCATGAAAAGGATCAATCCCATTACGAATTTCTCGGTTTTAAGAGCAGTGAACAGATTGTGGTTCATATCGATCCAATCCCTCATATAATGGCCCGGGGACAGCAGAGGACTTATCATGTCCATATATCGCCTTGTAGCATAGATATCTTTGATCTTCACATATAAGGACGTCGCCGTTCCCTTCCCTGTATCGAACAGGTCATTAAAGTCTTCAAGGTCCGCATAGATGAAGGATTTATCATACTCGTACATTCCTGTCTTGATCACGCCCTTGATAGTGAGTTCCACTGTTTTAGGGACCATGGCACCGGACGGGGTCACCTTCACATTGGGGGAAATGAGGGTGATCTTGTCATTGATCCCGGCAGAGAGTTCTAAAGCGAGCTCGCTTCCAATCACAGCGCCGCCATCCTTGATATCTCGGGGTTCGCCGATGATAAGATATTTACCGAAATCGGTGACCGTGTCTATGCTCTCGGGATCTATGCCGAAAAGGATCCCGCCGCCGACCGAATCCCCGTCCCTGATCATGATCTCGCTCGAAGAAACGGGGGAGGCGCCGAGTATACCGGGCAGTTTCTTGATCCTTTCCGCAGTCCCGAAAGGGTCTTTGATCCCGCCGTACATCGAACTGATATAGATATGCGCCTTCGTCCCGATGACCTTTTCCGTAAGGTCCTCCGTGAACCCGTTCATAACTGAAAGCACAACTATTAATGAGAATACGCCGACGGCTATGCCGATCACCGAAATGAAAGAAATGAAAGAGAGAAAGCCTCCCTTCTTGCTTTTATAGAAACGCCCGGCCAGAAAGTTCTGATATCGCATAGTAGAATCCGAGATTGAGCACAAGGGCAGCGAAAAGAGAAAAAACGGTCTTTCCCGCATTTATATTCAGAGGACGGACATCGAAACCCTTTGCAAGAACTTCATCTGTGAAATTCCTGAAAGCTTCGTCAAAGTCTTTTATATCATATTTTCTCCTCTTACCGAAATTCCGGGGGACATGATCGCTGAAGAAAATGAAGAACAGTCCGAGCATGGTAAGCCACTTCGAACCCGGACGGCTGAAGAGTAGGTCCTTCACGAAGCTGCGGTCATATATATTGAACGCCGAGACGGAAAGAAGGATGGAGCCTAACACGGTCAGCGAGAATCCGAGAGCACTGCCGGAAAAAGGGAAGATGACAAGATATGAAACTGCGGAGGCGGAGCATGCGAACAAGAATGTTTTTGCTTTGTTCTTCTTTTTCATCGCCGCAAAAACGCAAAAAGAGAAGATCACGATCGCGACCTTCAGATGAAGCGGAAGTATGTTCAGTGCGAAAACGGATATCAGAAGCGAAAAGAAGTAGAAGTCCCTCATATGAGTCCTTTCGCGAAGATATACTCGGCGATCCTTACTGCATTGGTCGCCGCGCCGACCCTAAGATTATCCGCGGATATTACCATTTCTGCAGTTCTACGCTTCTCATCCGCACGTATCCTTCCCACATCGACGATATCAGAACCCGTTGATGTCACAGGCATCGGGAAAAGGTATTTTCCGCTTTCATCAAGGAGCCTGAGATATCTGTTCTTCTTAAGAGCGGCTATGATATCCTTTCTTCTGAAGTCCTTCTTCGTTCTGAAGTGGATCGATTCGAAATGAGAATAAAATACAGGGACCCGGAGGGTTGTGGCGTTCACAGCGATCGAAGGATCCCCGAATATTTTTTTCGTTTCCATCATCATCTTGTATTCTTCGGAACAACGCCCCTCTTTGTCGATCTTTCCGATGAAAGGGATAATATTGAAGGCGATCTGATAAGGATAGAATCCGCTTTTGATCTCTCCTTCACCGATGAATTCCCTGGTCTCGTCGTAAAGGTTGCTGATAGATTTCCAGCCCGATCCTGATACCGACTGCAGAGTAGTGACCGTGATCTCGCTTAAACCCCATTTGATCCTTATAGGGTCCAAAGCAAGGAGCATCTCGATCGTCGAACAGTTAGGATTGGCGATCAGACGGTCGGACCTTTTGATCTTTTCCCCGTTTATGGAAGGGATGATTAACGGGATCCGGGTATCGAGGCGGAATGCGGAAGAATTATCTATTATTTTCTTTACACGGCCGGCGAGCGATGAGGCGAATTCGCGCGCAAGGTCTTCGGAGACCGCAAAGAAAACGATATCGTCCTTGATCCGGGAGGAGAAGGGCTTTACTTTCACGGAGCGCCCCCTGAATCCGTATTCGGCGTTCTTTGACCTCTCTGAAGCCCAGAGGTTCAAATCGGATACAGGGATATTCGAAGTTTCGAGCACCTCGAGCATTTTACGGCCGACAGCGCCGGTAATACCGACGATGGAAACGGATACGGGCATCAATACCCCTCTCTTTTCAGGAGTCTGTACATTATCTTCTTGCCGCCTTCTACTCCGGGTTGATCGAAGGGATCGACCTCGTATAGGTATGATGTGAATACTGTCAGTATATAAGAGAACATGATAAGGCGGCCCGCATTGAAGAAGTCCAGCTTGGGAATCGTAAGAAGTGCCGTAGGCACTTTCAGTTCATCAAGGTTCCTTTTTGTCCCTTCAAGCTCTACATTAAGAAGCTGCGTAAAATTTTTCTCGTACAGGTA
The DNA here is from genome assembly GCA_937863565.1 of uncultured bacterium. Classification (GTDB taxonomy): domain Bacteria; phylum AUK180; class AUK180; order AUK180; family AUK180; genus CALMGJ01. The sequence continues at coordinate 72,211 of CALMGJ010000031.1, forward strand.
TGAGAATGAAGAAAGTGCGCTTTTCTCCCCAATAGTGAAATTCTCGTCCCTTTTCCCGATATTGATGAAAAGGATCACTTTATCGTTCGGACCTTCGGTGAAGAGCTGAATGATCGAATGCTGGTCAGTCGGGCCGACGGCGATCAGGGGCGTCTGCCCGAAAGCTTTTCCGCCCGGGCTCTTCTTTCCCAGGGATTCGGCCCACAGCTGTATGAACCATTCCCCGAAGGTCTTGAGCCTGTAAGCATAAGGAAAGAGAACAAGGATGTTCTTGCCGCTCAAGTATTCCGCATGATCTGCCGCAGCGAACCGGAACAGATCCTGTTGGCCTGCTTTTTTGCATTCTTCAAGGAAATCAGTGGCGCCGGCAGTGATCTCATCGACAGGGAAACCTGCGAAATAAAGAGGGAACATGCCCACATCAGAAAGCACGGAATAGCGTCCGCCCAGTTCCGAAGGCACAGTCAGAGCTGCAAGGCCCTCACTCTGCACGAATTTTCTGAGGTCGCCTTTCTCGGGGTCCGTGATCATCAGAAAATGTTTTTTCCAATCTTCTCCGAGCGTATTTTTAGCCTCTTTGATAAAAAAGAGTATTGCCGCCGCGGTCTCCATAGTAGAGCCCGATTTGGAGATGCCGATGAACAGCGTTTTCTTATAATCAATGCTCTTTACAACTTCCGACATCCTCTCCGGTTCAGTGGTTTCGAGGAAAACAAGCCTTTTTCTGGCGTACTCCGGAAAGGCATTGTATATCATCTTCGTTCCGAGAGATGAGCCGCCAATACCGAGGACTACTGCCGTATCGAAATTCTGAACGCCGTTCAAGATATTATTGTACGCGGAGAGGTCGGCCTTAATATTCCTCGAGAACGGAAACCCTTCGGCATTCAATTTCAGGAGGAATTCCCCCCTTTTATTTCTGCATTCATCCGTTCGCTTTGCAGATACGTCATCAAGAAGCGGTGAAAGTTCTATACGCATTTCAATATCTCCTAATAAGACCTATGACCTTGCCGAGGATCACGACGTACTTCCTTATTATCTTTTCATACTCCGGATTCTCGGGCTGCAGTACGACTATGTTATGTTCGAAGAAGATCCTCTTGACCGTTGTCTCTCCATCCAGCATCGCGACAACGATATCCTTGTTCTGAGCGAAGTTCTGTTTCTTTACTATAAGAATATCGCCGTCAAAGACCCCCGCATTGATCATCGAATCCCCTTTCACGTTCAGAGCGAAATACTCCCCTTTCGGGAAGAACTCCTTTTTGATCGGAATGAATGATTCGATATTCTCTGGCGCTTCGATGGGAAGACCGGCGCTTATCTTGCCTAAAAGCGGTATGAAATTGTCGTCCCTGAAATCCTTTGAAACGATGCGCAATGTCCTTGCGCCTTTTTCTCTTTCAAGATATCCCTTCTTGATGAGAGCACCTACACGGTCGAATGATGCCCTTATCGTGATCTTGAAATAATTGGCTATATCGGCAAGAGTGGGAGTGTACTCCTTTTCCTTGAAGAACTTCTGAATATAATTCAGCGTATCGAGCTGTATCTTTGTAAGCTGTTTCTTCATTAAAACTCTCCTTTCAGCAGGACAAAGAAGTAATTCCTGCCGGGCAGGTCCGTTTTCACGAATTCCTTAGATGCCCCCGCCCCGATCCCGAAGAGAGAGGATATCGTATAGGTCACATCTACGTCGTAAAGCACGTCTTTGGGTAAAGTAAAGCCGGAAATATGTGTTTCCCCGAAATACTTTACGGTCCCGCTGAGCGAGATCCTGTCCGCTTTGAACACGGTCCTCAGATAAGCTGTGAACTCGGGCGTAAAATGCGCCCCGTTCACATTCCATTGAACACCGGCACTGAGATCGGCAGGTTTTGAAAGCACAAGTTCAAAACATGCATTCAAAGGATATACATCCGTCTCCGCAACGGAGAATCCGTATGTCGTCCTGGCAAGGGATGGTGCACTGCGAATCTCCTCATATTCGGCTCCCGCATAGATCTCCGCATCGCCTGTGCGGTACTTAAGCTTGATATTGAATTTCCTTCTATACGAAAGAGGATCTGAATACTGGATATCCCTGGGATATACGGGCAGTACATAGTTCTTGACGCCCGCCCCGTATTCGTTCTCGCAGATCAGGAAAACATCCGATAATAAAGGGATGCGGGCGCTGAAATAAGGCAGAATATGCTTGGTATCGCGTTCTTTTACTGCAGCGAATCCTGCGCCTATAGTGCCGATACGGGCTCTGAACAATGATAATATAAGTATTCGGTAAACGGGAGAAAGTCCCTGGAGCGAGATCAGTTCGATCTCCGATTTCACTTTTACGGAAGGGCTCAACATGATGTCCAGCATATTTTTCACGGAAAGCGATCTTGAAATGAAAAGTCCGTCCGAGCCCTCATCGAAATAAACGGGGGCGGCCTCGAGGGAAGCGGAAATGTCCTCGGAAGGAGTATAGAGCAGATTCAAATTCAATGAACAGTAATTTCTTCTGTATATCATCTCTTTTTCGTATTCATATACTCCCGAATCAAGAGCTATATCGGTCTTTATCGAGAATCTTCCTTCCTGAAAACTGCCCTTTCCGAGGATGGAGATGTTCTCGTAATACCGGTTCTTGAGGTACGGGAAAAGATGCTTATACGAGATCACGGGCATAACAGACAATTTCCCGGGATTGAGTGAGGCGGAAAGGTCCGCCTTTGCGTAAATATCGGTCCCCAGAGCGAACAGATACTTGTATTGATCGGAAGGCTTGTATATACCCGTTTTCGGGGCCGTTTCACATTCCGTTTTTTCCTTTAAACCCTCTTCTCCGATCCCGATCTTCGCAGGTCCCGTCTGTACTTCCGTGATCTTTTCCGGCTCAATGCCTTCGATCAGTATCTCCGGAAGTTCCGTTTCGCAGAAAACCGTGAGAACGGCAAGCAACAGAATAATGCTAAATACACTTTTCATACATCCTTATGATCTCCGCCGGGAGCGTCCCCCTGTTCTGCGGGGTAATATCGAAAATAGTAATGCCTCTAGCGCTTTGGAAATGGTCGTGAAAGAAATTCTTCCGGTCCGTTTTCAGCGAACCCAGTACGGGGGAGAATGTCTCGACAACGTTCATAACGGCCATCCTGAACATCCCGGCCGCAGATTCGAGATCACCGAGTTCATCCATGACGATAATATCCGAATATTCCACGGCTTCAACGAGCGCTTCAACTCCAAGGTCATTGAATTTCGCCGCAATCAAACCCGGATCTTCGTTTACGGAAAAAGTGAATTCCCTTCCGGAGATCAGATTGCGGAAGATCACTTCGCTTTTTGAGATCTTTCTTGTCGTGAAACCACCGGGTCGATAAGACAGTTTTTCAAGCACTTTACCGATAAGCGTTGTTTTACCCGCGCCCTTTTCTCCGCGAAGGAATATCTTCATATGCCTCCATCCCTGTAAACCTTGAAAGCGATGTCCGTCACGACCCCCCTCCTGAAGCCGGCGCCGGCCCTGATATCGTCTATCGGGGAGATGATGCCGCTCACTTTCTTCCGGAAAGCGGTTTCGGAAAGGCCCTGTTTTACAAGAATCCTCTTTACAACGGGCGAGACCCCGCCGAAGGATAATCCCACCGTACCGTTTTTATCAAAATACCATGCGACGGAAAGTACGCTTATTGCAAGGGCGTCCCTCATACCGAGCTTGAAAAAACCGGAATTGGAAGATGTATATCCGAGAGGCACTTCCACCGAATAAATGATCTCGTCTTTTTCGAGCACCGTTTTTCCGGGCCCCGTAAAGAACTTGGCGGCCTTGATCTTTCTTGTTCCGCGTATCGACATAACATTGATGATCGAGTCTAAAAGGACGAGGGAGGGTAATGTATCCCCTGCCGGAGAAGCGGTCCCGATATTCCCCCCGAGAGTGCCCGTATTCCTTATCTGCGGGGAACCGATGGCGGCGCAGGACATATGCAGGGGAAAAGCGCGGCGTTTCACTGCGGCATCGTTCTCAATATCGGAATGCGTGGAAAGAGAACCGATCACAAGTTTCCCCTTCTCGGGCACAATACCTTTCATATCGGTTATCCCGGATATCGAGATAATGACCTCGGGGCCGATAAGGCCACGGTTCCGTTTTACGTTCACATCCGTTCCGCCGGCAAGGATAAGCGCTTTATCTCCGTATTTGGCTTTCGCCTTGAGAAGATCGTCCAGATTATCGGTGCGGATGGCGATTTTCATTTTTTCATCCTTTTCCCTAATGCTTCGGCTGCGCTCAGCATGGCCTCCTCGATCTTTTTATATCCCGTGCACCTGCAAAGATTGCCGGAAAGAGCCCTGCGTATGCCGGCCGGGGAGACTACATCATTGTTCTTAAGATAGTGATGACCACTTACGATGAAACCGGGAGTGCAGTATCCGCATTGCACCGCTCCCCTTTCTATGAATGCCTTCTGAAGAGAGCTTAAGCCCTGTTCAGGAGTGATACCTTCGATCGTTTCTACGGAAGCCCCTTCTATCGCAAAGGCAGATATAATGCATGAAGCTGCAGGAAGACCGTTCAAAAGGACCGTACAGGCGCCGCATACGCCCTCTCCGCATCCTTTTTTGGTCCCGGTCAGACCGAAGCGGTCGCGTAACACCTCCAGAAGGGTCTCATGCCCTTCGATCTCGCATTCCATGTTCTTTCCGTTCACATTAAGATGCAGTTTCATTTCTTCTTCTCCCTAAGGTCCCTGCCGTCCTTGCCGAAGTATCTCTTCTCGATCTGCGATGCGATGGATAGAGCTACCTCTGCAGGCTCGTTTCCACTTATATCCAGGCCGGCCGGCGCATAAACGCATGAAGGGACCTTTATACCCTTCTTCACGATATTCTCTCTCATCACTTTGAACTTCCTCGCACTTGATACTACGGCAATATAACGGGGTGTTCTCAAGTTCTTCAGTGCCCAGAAAAGGGCTTTCTCGTCCTCTTCATGACTGTGCGTAGCTATCACGGCATATGCGTTTCCGGGAAGGCCTTTTTTGATATCATCGTACTTCTTAACGGCAATATAATTATCCTGCTGGAGCGTAATTCTTTTATCGAACATGCGGACATCATAGGAAAGCCCCTCAAGCAGGCCTTTCAATGCCTGGTTTATATGTCCGGCGCCGAAAAGCAGTACCGATGCCTTTGTGATGTTCCTGAAAAGGAACACCTTTGCATAACCGCCGCATATGCCGTCCGAGCCCTTTTTCCCAAGAAGGTCCGCTGTGATCATCCGGGATACCGCTCCCGATCTGAGCATATCTCTTGCCTCGTCTATTGTTTTTTTCTCTATGGCGCCGCCGCCGATGGATCCCACGATATCGTCCGGGGTCACTGCCATGATCCGCCCCGCGGAAGCGGGAACAGAACCTTTCGATTCCGTTATCACGGCAAGCACGAATGAGTTGACGGCACGCGCCGCAAGGGCCTCAAGAACCTTTCTTGTATTCATCGATATACTTTTCCAACTCCTCTTTCGTATTCACGCCGATCTTCGTGAAATGGTCATCTGTTTCTGTCAGGACCGTTTCGGGGGTATGGACCAGGACATTTACGCCGCTATTATGTATCTCGAATATTTCCATCCATTTTCTGCGGGGGAAATAAACAGGATGCCCGATAGAACCCTTATAAGATGCGGCTATGATCTTCCGCGGCTCTTCCAGAGCGCGGTCCACGATCCCCCGGACCGTTCCGGTATCTATGAGCGGCATATCCGCCGGCCATACTATAAGCCCGTCATAGTCCTCGTTGAGAAGTTCTGCAATGGCCAGTTTTATTGAATGGATCTGTCCCTCTTCCGGATAGGAGTTCTTTATCATACGGATATCCGAAGGAACGAAATCGGCTATCTCATCGAAATAGTAAACGAGGAGCGTATCGAGTTTGAGAATCTCGAGTTTTTCGAAGATGATCTCAAGAAAGGTTTTTCCCTCGATCTTCTGCAGGACCTTGATGTCACCGAACCTTTCAGATCTTCCCGCAGCAAGGACCGCGGCTGCAATTTTCATTACCATGTATTATTTTACCTTTTTTTAGTATTTTTTGCAAATTTTTTAGTATAATTTTATATAGAAGATCGGATCACGGTTATTGCGAATCTCTAGTCGTTGCAGAGTAATGAGAGGACATCAACCATATGGTACGGTTTGAGAAGCAAATCGAAACCGAGAGTTCTTCCCATCTCCTCTATCTCGTCGTCAAAATAACCGCTCGTCAGGATTATCTTGACATCTTTGTCTCTTTTCTGGAAATCCTTAAGAAGGAAGATCACGCTTCCATCCGATAATTGAAGGTCGGACAGGATCACATCAATATGATTTCCGGAGAAAACCTTTTCCGCTTCCTTGTTATCAGTCGCATCGTATACCTTCATGAAGTAATTATCAAAAAATTTAATTAAAGAATCTCTGAGTATTCTCTCGTCTTCGATGATGAGAATTGTACGGTGCTTGAGTTTTGAGTAACTGCTTGGGGTAAAGCGCACTTTTTCCTGTTTTGGAGTATAATCGATCGCGGGAATGTATATATCGAATACAGTCCCTTTTGCAGTGGTCTCGAACTCTATGCTCCCGCCGTGGGCTTTAACTGCCTGGCTGACTATAGACAGTCCCAGACCGGTTCCCTTTCCGGGTTCCTTAGTCGTGAAGAAAGGTTGGAATATTTTCTCTCTGTGCGTTTCGTGAATTCCGCTTCCCGTATCGGAAACGGATAATTTTAAAAAATCGGTCCCGGAATTCCTGAAATCGGAGATATATTCAAGCAATATTTCTACGGTGCCTTTTCCTGAGATTGCATCCCTCGCATTCACCACCAGATTGAGAAGTATCTGCTCTATCGAATTTTTATCTCCGTTTATGTAATTCTTCTCTTCGAGCAGTTTTGTTTTCAATTCGATATCGTTTCCCATTAGCTTTCTGAGGATTTCGGTAAATTCGAGCACCGTTTCGTTCATCTCGAGAGGTTTCAGTTGAAAAGGAGATCTTCTCGAGAAACCCAAGATCTTGTTGATAAGATTTTTTTCGAATCTAAGTGCATTACGCAGCTCATGTAAATTAATTTGGATATCGGAGTCGGGGGGAGTCTGTATTTCGATCATATCGAGATTGATCTGTATCAGAAAGAGAAGATTATTGAAGTCGTGGGCGATATTCGTTGCCAGTCTGTCCAGTTCCGATGATCTTCCGAGAAAAGCCACTTCCTCTTTCAATATCGAAGCTTCATTTCTCAATATCTCGGGTTCCGTAATATCCTCTATGAAAAAAACATATTCTTTTCCCTGATAGATGGAATCGTAAATAATCCCGGATGCGGAATAGAATTTCGGACTGTGGGGAGTTTCGATCCTGTATTTCATCTCATAGATATTTTCCTTCTCGGCGAAAAGCCTTTTCACTACGAAGTGTTTGTCGGAGAAGGGTTCTATCTCGTGTACAGGATACATGAACATCTGTTCCCAGTTCAAGCCGGGGAAGATTTTTTCAATCATTCTATTGAAAAAAATGACATTCCCGGTCTCATTCAGGATAATTATCCCGAGAGGGCTCGTTTCAAGCACTTTTTTAAAGATGGTCTTTTCCGTGTTGAACAGCGCAAGAAGATGCCTGCTCCGGGCTTCTTCGGACAGCAGATCCCTTTTCTGTTTTTCCACCTTCCTTTTAAGAAGTATAAGAACCGGGACCGCAAAAAGGATGAAGATGACGCTTAATATTATATGAGTCCGAATGAATACATACTGCCCCATATTCACTGCGGAGTACCATTTGTTCAGGATCCTGTAATAGACCGATTTACCATTTTTTTTCATTTTGCCTAGAGCATTGCTGAGTTTTTCGGATAACGCTCGATTCTCTCCTTTCTTTACCGCAAAATACAGCGGGACAGGCGGCAATATGAGAGAGGTTCTGAAAAAACCGGTAGCGCCGTTCTCCTTGATTACCCCGTATAGGCTGTTCATTAGCGCATAATCGACCGTTCTCCCGAGACAGCGTATCACATGGTTATGATCCCGGCATAGAATTATATGGGCATCTACAGAATGTGCTTTCAACGCCGTCAGAAGATAAGGATAGAAAAAACCTTTTTCTCTCACTGCAATCTTCTTTCCGGCCAGATCTCTGAAATCGGAAATAATCTCCCTTTTTGTATAGATGAAACCCCACATCTTCAGGATGGGTTCATTGGGGAATTCGGCCATCTTTACATACGTATCATTTTGGACCGTATCGAGAAGGAGATCTACCTCCTGCGGCCAGATGCCTTTTAGAATCGAGGAGCTGTCCACTTGGACGAATATTATTTTAAGTTTTTCCTTTTTCGCAATAGCGGTTATAAGATCTACAGCTAAACCGTTGAAATGTCCGTTCTCAACAAAACAGATAGGATAATTCTCCGTAACGCCAACCCGAAAGACCCTATCGGTTAAAGCATCAGCGCTGATGCCGCTTAGAAAAATTGTGCAGCAAAGTACGGATATGATAAACCGGGGCATATTTTTTATGCATCCATTAAAGTATAGTATATTCTCTTTCTGCATATAAAGTCAATCCACAGATGTTATTTAATATGTGAAATTAGTGATTTTTATTACATAATATCGCTTCAGATCGGCAAAAGAAGTAAAATATCTTTTTTTCATATGTCATTAATAAACGGGAAACGGTTTTTAGGGTTGCATGATCTCTTATTAAAATACCGCAAAAAGATTTACGGCTATATGTATGAAGAATATCAGATACGGATTTCTCCGTAGAGAATAGATAAAAAACATCATAAGATGGAAAACAAAGAAGATGCCGACACTGATGAGCCCTTTCTGGAAATTGAGAAGCCCTCCGGCAATGGAATAAATGATTAGGGGGACGGGGAGTAGTGCCCGGGAGAGTTTTTTATAGAGCAATTCATAACTGAAAACCCTTGTCAGCTCTGCTTTCAGTGCGGTTATCACGGCTATAAAGGCTGCGGGAAGAGGGAATACTGAAAGCACTTCCCTGCTGTACGGGGGTTGATAAACCGTCAAATATCTGTTTATCAGAAATCTCGTCCAAAGGGACAGTTCTATGAATAAAATCAGCGTAACCAGTCCGATTAAAAGGTTAATGAGAGTATCGAGCAGGATCTTCCTTTCGTTTCCCGGATGAAAAGGAGCAAATCTGTCTATACGGAAGAAGACGGAAGGCGATATTTTCCCGATATATTTCGCGATAAAATAGTAGTAGATCGAGATCAGTATGACCTCGGACATTATCACGCAGCAGTATAAACTGAGGAGCATATTATCGAGATAGTACTTGAATGAGAGGAATGGTGCTTTGAAAATCATCATGGAAAGAAAAAGAAAAACGGGGAAAAGCGGCAGAACGATCAGAATGATCTCTCCGTAAGATCTAATCCCCCTCCAGAATTTGCTCAATTAGCTCTCAGTCGTACGGTCTGATCCACTTTTCCACTATTGGAGCAGGAGTATCGGAAATGATGAAAATGCCGTCGAGACAAAGCCACACTCCGAGGAAAAACCATCTTGTGCACTGCGGACAGGCATAGAGGATCATATCGGAGACATTGTTCGAGACAAGGATGTGAAGGGCTTCGAGAAAGAAACCGATCACTTTGTAGTTGAGGACCCATTTTTCGGTAAACGGAATGAGGTCGTTCTCTATTTTTTCCAGAACAGCTTCCTTAGAGGCTGTTCCATACATTTTCTTCAATGCATCAAGTTTCCCGAGGAATGCAGAACGGACCGCATCGTTCTTCAGTTCGTAACCGCTGGTTATCGTGTTGACGATGATGCCGATGTATTCCTCGGTCGTAACGGGAATGGTGTACTGAGCTGATGTCGAAAGCGTTTCCGCGGCGTTTACCGGTTCCTCTACTAACCGTGCGTATTTATAACTGTATTCCGCATTGCTGTTCTTCACCCCCGCCGTGCTGACAGCCTGAATACCGGTAGCCGCAGGGGCTGGTGGGAAGAATGTGGTCTCATTTTCCTGAGAACACCCAGCGTATAAAAGGCATAACAACGCACCCAAGATCAGCATCCTACTTCCTCTCATATCGGACCTCCTAATAGAAAACTATTTTTTTTGCTTCGTTCTTTCAAGCAGATCGACCAGTTTTTCGATCCGGAAAGGCTTCATCAGAAGATAATCGGGTTGAAACGTCTGTGCTTTGAGCTTGTCAGCTTCATCCAGATATCCGGTAATAGCGATCACGGGGACTCCGGAAAATCCTTCTTTTATCCTGCAGATAAGTGTCTGTCCGCTCATTTGCGGCATCATGAGATCGGTTATCACGATATCGAATTTTGTTTCTTTCATCAAGCCAAGTGCGGTCTTTCCATTGGGAGCGCAGACGATCTCGTATTTAAGAAAACTCAACAGTCTGGAAAGACTGTCGCGCATTAAAGGATCATCTTCAACCAGAAGTATTTTCATCTTCCTTTCTGAAAGTGATTATACAGTTCGTACCGATACCTTCCTCTGAATCGATTCTTATGGAGGCGTCGTTTTTAGCCAGCAGAAATTGTACTATCGTCAAACCGAGACCGGCTCCGTGATCCTTCTGTTTCGTCGAGAAGAAAGGATTGAACAGTTTCACGATGTCGTTCTGTTTGATCCCTTTACCGTTGTCCTTAATTGTGAGAACCACGGTTTCTTTTCCTCCTTCCACCGATAGAATTATCTTCCCTTTCTCCTTTTCGATCGATTCACAGGCATTCTCGAGAAGCACAAAAAGCGCTTCCTGAAAATCGGTCCTGTTTACAACAATGTGTTCTTCCGAAATCCCTTTTGCAAGTTCGATCCCGACATGGGGGAATTTGTATTTTCTTACATTCTCAAAAAAATCGATGACCGTAATACACTCCTTTTCCAGTCCGCATTTCTCCTTTTCTCCGCTGCCTTTGGCGAAATGAGAGATCTTCTTTATTATGTTGCTTGCGCGCATCACTGTCTCAAGGATATTGTTCAATATCTTCTCCTTCTCCTTGTCGGTTTCGTTCAACTGAAGGAATTGAGTATAGGAAGATATTATGGCTAGAGGATTGTTTATCTCGTGAGCGAGACCGCGGGTCATTAAACCCAGAAAGGTGAATTTTTCCTTGTAGGAAACATCCCGGACATATCTGTTTACCCAATCCTGAAATGCGGTCTCAATAATGGAATAGACCGTTTTTACACGTTCTATATCAATGTCGGATACATACTTGAAAATGTACGCCTTATTTCTGCTGAATGCCATAAGGTATTCTTTTCCCCCAGCATAGATGCCTTCCCTGAAGGATGCGAAATCTTCGGAAGAGTGAATGATACTGAGCAGTATGAGTTCGAAATCATCTGGAGAATCGACCTGCCTCTCTTTCGCGGAAGCAAGAAGTTCGTCTTTCGACATCAGTAATGTCCACTTGATGTCTTTCTTCATATTGTTATTTTACGATATTTTTTTTTATTTCCCAAATATTTTAGCCAAATTTCGGCAATAGAACCGGTTTGTATTTTCACTATTATGTTTACCCCGTGAAACATGTTTACGGAAGCAAAAACGATCGCTTCGTATATCAGACTATTTATTGCTGGTACATAAAATGCTTTCATTATACCGTACGGAGGTGATATATGAAAAAATCGTTATTGCTTTCATTGCTGTTGATTCTGATCGCGGTAGTCAGCAGTAATAAGATCACAGTGGATTCAGTAATCCTTGAAAATAAAGGACCGGTTAATTATCTCTGCGTCAAATTCTGCGAAAATAACGATATCCGGCATCTTTATGTCTTTATAGAAAAAGCCGGAGCGCTGTGTATATTACAGGAGATTGTCGTCGATGAGAAGGAAATGCTTTCCGAAATGCATATCCCGATAGGAAAGGGCCCGGTCGATCTTGTTATCGTCGGATTCTCTATTGACGAGTCAGCGGTTCCAGATATTCGTCGTGAAACCTCACAATATTTCTCTTCAAACGAGTATAGTGTCCTTATCGATCTCCGGTAGCATGTGGATAAAAAGACCATCTTCCGGTATTGTTTCCATTATTTGGCTTTCAAAACCATTCGTATATTTTTCTGATCGTATCCGGATACGTTTTTTTAAGTAAGTTCTACATTCTTCTTGATTTTGAGGGTTTCGATTTTCTGATAGATCGTTTTTCTGCTCAACCCCGATAAACGGGAGGCTTTATTGATATTCCATCCTGTATGATCCAGAAGATTCGTAAAGTAATTGTATTCGAATGTCCTTATGATGTTCGTTTTTATCTCGTTGAAATTACCAATCTCCCTGTTAAGGGAAATATCTTTCTCCATTATGCCGTTGAAAAAATCGCCTGGAATATCCTCTTCATTTAAAATGCCATCTTTATCCAGAAGAACCGCTCTCTCTATAAAATGCTTAAGTTCTCTTATGTTTCCGGGCCATTTGTGCTTATTGAGCATTTTTATGAAATCGAGGGATGTTTTCATTGCCGGTTTTTCGGAGCTTATAAAATGTTTTGCGAGAATCTCTATGTCTTCAGGACGCTCTCTCAATGGGGGAAGATAGATTGGGAAAATATTTATCCTGTAATACAGATCGCTTCTGAATCTGCCTTTTTCGACTAGCGTTTTTAAATTTTTATTCGTGGCGAAGATGAACCGTATATCCGCCTGGATCACTTTTGTATCGCCTACCCGGGAGAATTTTGAGTTTTCAAGAAAACGAAGCAATTTAACCTGAATATCCTCCGGAAGCTCCCCAATCTCGTCTATGAACAAAGTACCTCCGTCAACTGCATGAAACAGTCCGTCCTTGTCCTCGTATGCCCCTGTAAAAGCGCCTTTCTTATAACCGAAGAATTCGGATTCGATCAGTTCATGCGGAATGGAGACGCAGTTGACGGCAAAGAAAGGCTTTTTACTCCTTTCACTGTTTTCATGTATATAACCTGCCACGACCTCCTTCCCGGTCCCGGTATCTCCAAGAAGAAGGACGGGGATATGGCTTGGGGCGCTTTTCTTGGCAAGTTCCATGGTATTGATGAAAGCGGGACTCTCGCCGATCAGCTTTGCTTTTTGCTTAACCGGTTTTTCTTTTTTCTCCGCTTTTTCCAGAAGGGAATTCACTCTCTTTAGAAGCAGACTCAGGTCGAACGGTTTCGTAATAAAATCGTTTGCACCAAGTTTCAGGCATTCAACCGCTTCGTCTATGCTCCCGAATGCGGTCATTACGATTACGGGCATGTTCATCCCCGCTTCTCTTAAAACCCTTATCATTTCTTTGCCGTCGGTTTCCGGCATTCTGAGGTCCGTGATGATCAGATCCGGCTTTACCCTTGATGCGATCTCGAGTCCCTCCGCCCCATCCTTTGCCCCGAATACTTCGTAACCTTCCTTTTTCATCATTCTTAACAACACATCAAGCATAAATTTTTCATCATCCGCTATGAGCATCTTAGACATAAAGATATCCCTCCACAAGCATACTCAATTCGAAAATATCCTGCGACAGCAGTTTCTCGTTTATTCCCTGTTCGATGAGAAATTTCCTGTCCCATTCCTTTTTTTCCCGCGTCGTATGCTCGAGATAGTCCGCCAGGAATACGATCTGTTCTGGTAGTTTCTTGTTCCTTTTGGCATGATGGTTAAGCACAATATCGATAATCTCAGCATACTTACGTGAATGGAGAAGAATTAACGCACCAAGTTCGTCATGATCATCGCCGTTACTCGGTCGCTTGAGGAGAAGTTTACCGATATCATGCAACCGGGCGGCTTTCTCGATAGTTCCTGAGATAGTATTATCCAGAGAGAGTTTTCCGCAGATGCCGGCGGCAATTTTCGCAGTGTTCCGTGAGTGATCCTTCACCCCGGTCTTTTTTTCATATAGATCGATCGTTTTGAACAAACGGTTCTCCGATGTACTGCCGGAAAAACCCGTAAAACCGAATTCCTTTAAAAAGTCCAGATAGAACTCCACGCAGGTTCTGATGGCTTTTTGTCTTCCTCTTCCGAGATAAGGAAGAGAATTGAAGTATTGGACGTATGTCGCCTCTAAATCCCCTTTTTGGGCACGGCAAACGAATTTATACTCGGGAGCTCTTTCGAAAGCGTTCATATCGCACATATAGAAATCGCAATCCTCCATTACCGATAAACCCTCCGTTGCCGGCAGTGTAGCTCCTTCGTACTCCTTTTTGATAATCAGATCGCCTTCATTGCCGTATATTTTTAGTTTACCATCTTCTTTGAGAAATATCAAGCACATCTGATTGTCCAGCTTCATATTGTCGATGAATTGCTTCATTATGCTTCCTGTTGCACTGGCAAGCAGTATCTCATAATCGAATGTTAGAGATAGAAATGTCGGAATTATCTCTTCGGGACATTCATTCATTCTAAGGTATTCCAGCATAGTGTTCATCTTCCTGTCTATGAAGGAGAAAACCTGTTCACTGTCATGAGCAACACTGCCGTAAAAAACGGAGGATTTAATAAACTCCGATCTATTCATCACGTAAATATCATCCCTGGCATAATGAACCTTCTCTTTACAGGTGATATTGCCGTCAACCACAATAATCACATCGCTGTCTGCATTCTTTGAGTTTTTTATTTTCTCGAACAAAACAGCTTCCGGATATTTCAGGAAGAACAGGAATCCATTCCCTTCCTCAAGTGCGGACAGCGAGAAATCGACAAGATCGCAGCGCATACCCTGATCTTCCCGGGTTTTCAGAAGTTCTTCGTTGAGGTATTCCCTGAATACTTTCCATACGATTGGGCCGTTCATGCTACCGCTCGTAGAGCTTCCGAAAGAAGTCTTTCCGGATCGAAAGGTTTCGTAAAATGCATAATAATGCCCAGCATGTGCGAGAACGCTTTGAGATCCTTGCTCCCGTCCGCAGTAATGATGAATACGGGAACATTCTTTAAACCTTCGATGCATCGGATCCGGGCTACTGCAGAATACCCGTCCAAACCCGGCAACATGACATCCATGACGATCAGGTCCGGAATCAGACCGCGGGCCATCTCAACCGCTTCAAGACCGGTCCGTGCTTCATGAATCTCGAAATCTTCACTGAAAGTGAGAGCCAGAATCACACGGATGTTCATGTTGTCGTCAACAATCAGTATCTTTTTTTTCATATATCTCCTCCGGAAGCGTTATTCTGAAAACGCTTCCTTCACCCACTTTGCTTTCCAATTCCACTTTCCCGCCCAGTAGTTGAAGATTGTACTTGACAATATAAAGTCCCATGCCTGCTCCGGCAATACTGTGCGCCAGATTGTCCAGTCGGCTGAATTTCGCGAAAATTTTCTCCTTCTCTTCCGGAGCGATCCCGCACCCTGTATCAGCGATCTCGATGATCACTGTATCGTTGACTAGGCGGCTTGATATTTCTATTTTACCGCAGTCAGTATTGTATTTGATCGCATTTGAGATCAGGTTCGAAAATACTTGTCTCAGCAGCATCTCGTCGGTCACTATGCTGTCAGCATCCAGATTTATTCTCATTTCAATGTATTTTTCCTTCATCGAAGGCAGATACATGTTCTCGAGATCACCGAAAAATTCACCGAGACGTATTTTTCTGAGTTTCAGAGTCGGTTTTTTTTCCGAAGCGGCGCGGCCCACGTAGATCAGATTATCCAAAAGCTCCAAAAGATATCCGGCATCTTTCACGGCGTTTCTTATGAAATGCTTTTGGATATCGGTAAGATATCCCAGACGTCCCATAAGAAGAAGCTTCATTCCCGATATCAGAGAAGTCAACGGAGTCCTAATTTCGTGAGAGATACCTGAAATGAAAGTGGTTTTAATGTCATCCAGTCTTTTATATTCCGTAATATCCTCGAAAACTACTGATATCATCTCAACTCCGTTGAGATCAATGCGCTCGCTTTTTATCCTGTAAATTTTATCGCCGTAATTCACAGGTCCGTTCTTGTTTTCGGCAAGCATCGAGAGTATTTCGCTGAAACATACTCTCTCCCTTTCCGGCTGAAGATTCCCCAGAATTTTCAAAGCATGGGCATTTACAAAAACAACAATACCTGAAGAAGTGCCCAGGATCATCGGTAAAGAGGTTTTTCCAATAAATTCAGAAAGTGTAAGGTGCATGGTTCTTGAACCACTTTTTTCCGGTTCCGGGTAATCGCTGTTTTTAAATTCACAAAGTTTTTTCTCCAGAACAAATGAAATAAAATATTCAAAAACGGCACTTTCGGGAACTCCCGATTCAGAAGTGGTATATGCCCATATAATATCTCCGCTTTTTATAGTAAGAACGCGATCGGGAAGGAATCCGGATATATTTGTAATGGAGCCGTTCTTCATTTCCCGGTACACTGAGAAGGTTGCAGCATCATTGTTTTTAATATAGAGAACAAACGACTTATCCCCCAGTACTTCATTCATATAACAGATACACTTCTCTGCCAAGTCCGTTATACGTGTCGTATTGAGAAGTGATCTGGCCAAGTTGAAGTATGCAATGAAAGCCAGGTTCTTCTCCGCCTCTCTGACTCCCAGTTCCGCTATCGCTGTTGAGATTATGGCATTATTCAAGTTTCCGCGATCTTCAGAGTGCACTTAAAACCTCCAGATTATAAGACTCGCTCCGATCCCGAGAAGCGAATTCTCCCTTCTGAGACCTTCAAAGCCGGGATTAGTTGCAAATTCCCATATCAATGCTCCTATGATCCCGACAAAAGCCGAATACAAACGAGCTTCTTCACTTGTGAAGCCGGAAGCCTTGAAATAATCATAGGATGCCGAGCGTAGGCCTACAGATAATGAGAATGTTATCGTAATCCTGTTCAAATCCAGCGACTCCCAGGTGAAATCCTCAGGAAGATCGCTGCATGTGATTGAAATGCATAAAACGAATACTGCCAGAAGACATACTTTCATTTTACCCTCCTGTTACCGCTCAGTACATCAATGAAACATACGGAAACGCAGATGCCGAAAACATTGGCCCTTATATCTGTTTTTTGATAACTGAAATCCAAGTATCGTTCTTTGATATATCCTGCACAGAATACAATAAATGAACTTGCAATTATACGGAAATATCTGTCTTTAAAAATCTTGATATTGAATTTTCCGCCTGTTTCTAGAAATACTTTATTCAAAGCAAGTGTTGCAGTCGAAGAGATCAACATATGGTCATATGGATTGAATCGAGAACTGAACTCATCCCTGAAGAATCCGTTCGCTTCAGTAATTCTGCCTGCGGTGAGTAAAATAATAACAATAAGCATAATGATTTTAAATTTCATAATTTAACCTCGCGTAAATGTTTCCAAGAAATATGCCCGTTTCATTATGTCCTATAATAAATGATATACGCCATCATTTGATCTTCTGCGGCAGTAATATGTTACATAAAGGAAACATCGGAAAAATGAATTTAAGGTTTTTAAAATGAAAAAAAAGAAAAGGAGGGGGATTGAAACCCCCTCCAAGGTACTGATCCAGTTATTTATTGAAGATCAGAAAGTGAATGTAACGGAATTGGATATTGCGAGAACTTCACCTTTGACATTATAATAAATGATTTTATAGGAAACGAGATCTCCTGCTACGAGACCGCTTCTTGTGAAATTCATCGAGCAATACTCCAGCCTAGAACGATTTCTCATCGGGACCATCGTTTCGACTTCCCACGAAAGAGCATTGTATCTAGAGATAATTACCGCATAGACTGCTTTATCAAACCCCAGAAAGTGAAGGGTTACAGCTATACTGTAAGAAGCCGGATAGGAGACCGAAGTTCCGGTCAACCCGTTGAAAGTGATAAGATCATTTGATTTCTCCCGGGCCTTCCCGCCTGAAGGGCCGGTTTCACCAGCATCATAACCACTCTGACCGTCATAGTCATTGTAATCGGGAAGCGTGGGGCTGTAACCTGCAAGCAGGTTTCCTACAAGAAACAAACAAGCAATGAACAGAATCGTTCTTCTCATATTCACCTCCTAAGTGTGTTTAAAGAACGATTCATTATTTGCTGATTTCGTGCCAAATAGAAACGGCTGTGTATTTCTTTGTATATTCGCTATTAAAGTGTTCCGGAGTATCGAATCGTATAAGTAATATGTAAATTGAGGGTTACATGTAAAAGCAGAAAGCCGGTAATTCAAGGGGCTTTACTATCGTTAAAAAGCATTATCTCCGAAAGTGAGAATGATGAACGCCAATTGTCGGGAATGTCTTTCTCTGCCCAGTGAGCGTCTATGAATTTGAGCAGGATGAGCCGCGCTGTCGCATCTTCCTTCCTGAATATCTGAGGGGCGGTACGATCAATAAAGAAGCAGCACCTTCTTTCATTATACGTAATGCATTGGGGTATAGGGCCTTCAAGATCGAGAAGGGCATATAGGCGCAGGCCGCTTTCATCCTCAGACGGGGAAATGTAAATTTCTATCCGTTTGGCAGCATTGTTGCCTCCGCCCGTCCCCCGCATATCCGTATACCTGTTGAAGATGACGACGGTATTGAATTTCTTCTCTTCCTTGAGATCGATGAGGATCTCGGGTTTTTTATAATATGCGACGCTTTTCCATGTTGTGGCAGGCTGCCCGTCTATTATCGCGTATGCATCTTTCCCGGATTCGCCTTCCGAAACGCTCTTTATAACGGCGCCGTACATTTCATTGGAACCGTAACTTTTCGGGGGTTTGAAACGGAACTTTTTATCTTTCGGGAACAGCTTTCTGATCTTCTTATCGAGGATTCTGTTCTCCTTTGCTCCCCTTTCACTTATCTCGGTAAGGGTCTTTAGCGGTACCGCAAAATACCGGACCCCGTTCTCTTCATAGATATTCTTTCCGGGTTCCTTGCCCGGATCGAATGCCGAAGCGGGAAATGCCGCGCATTCCTTGGTTTTATGGATAATGAACCTGTACATGCCTCCGGAAGCGTCAAAGGACCTGAAAACGGCTTTGTTCCTGTACTCTTCCTTCCCGGATATCTCGTAAAGATCTTTGTCTTCCTTGTAGATCTCTGCGGCGAAAATGATATATTCGTATTTCTTCAGGTCCGCGAGCATCCCGTCGGAAATGTCCCCGGTGATCAAATAGAATTCCTTCTCTTCAAGATAGCCCTTGATGATTTTCTTCGTCCCGAATCTCAGGACGGTCCTGCCGCCCGTGACCGAGGCATCGGTAAAGGCTCCGCATATAATATCGCTGTGCGATTCGATAAGCCGGTTCAAATTCATCTTATCCTCCGCTGAAAAATGACCTGCCAGACAGAATATAAGGAAAATTATTAATGCGATCCTCATTTTCTTTATTATACCGTTTTTCCCCCGTTTATTCAATCTGTTCCGGTAAAAATAGCAAAGATCCCGCGCCGGAGCAGTGGTTGCAATACATGTTTTGCAATAATCCGTTTTTTTCTTTATAATGTAAAAGTTCTTTTAAAATTAAAAGGAGTGCGAATAATATGAAAAAGATCGTTCTGGCTTTTACTCTTCTTCTGCAGATCCTTGTCTGCTCGGACCGTATTCAGCTCCGCTCCGGGGAGGCAGTGAGGGGGGAAATAATCAAAACGGAAGACGGTTTCCTTTATTTTATATCCGGGGAGAAATTCCCTCTCGAGGAGATCAAGGAGATCGGTTTCGGCAACCTTGAGGAGAGCGCAGGAAAAACGGATGAAAAAGCGTCTTTCCTTAAAGGTACGGAGAAAACCGAGTATAGCTGGTATTTCCGGAAGGCAGCAGAGATCAATAAAAAGTACCCGGGCTGCGATTACATACATATCATCGATGAAGGCTTCGATATGCTCAACCGCGACGGGACCCGGGTATTCCGCTATAAGTTCCTCGGATATGTGAACACGAGCAAGGCGAAATCGGATTTCTCTAAATTCTCTTTCTATATTGACGAAGAGAGGATAAGAAGCAGGATGGTGCGGGCCAGGGCCATCTACCCCGACGGCCGCGTCTATAATTGCGATCCGGACGTTTTCGAGATCGTGAAACCCCAGACGGAATCGTGGAGTTACGGAGGTTCTAACCTTAAGGTGATGACGATCCCCAATGTGGATATCGGTACGCTGGTCGAGTATGAATACGAGATCACCAGTTTCAATCCTTACAATAGAAGGATATTCGAGACCTCTTTCTTTTTCCAGGGAAAAGCGCCTTCATTTAAAACATCGTATACTGTGGCCGTTCCCTACGAAATGTCGTTCACCGAGAAGGACCTCAACGATCCTGCCGGCGAGAACAAGGTCCTTTTGAAAGATGTCAGGCTGAACTGGGTCACTTACAATATGTCCGCTCTTAAATTGCGGAGCGCTCCGGTCATCTCGAATGCCGGTGGCCACAGATATTACAAGTGGGAGTATTACGATATTCCCCCTTTCGTGGAGGAACCTTATGCCCCGGACAGCGCAGATCTTCTTCCGAACGTCCAAGGAACGATATTCTTCGACAGAACCTATCTTGACGGTTTCTTCAGGACACTTCAGAATGAGAAAATGCAGGTCACACCAGAGATCAGAGGGACCGTCAATGCCATCGTTGACCCGGCGGACGGTCCTGAGATCAAACTCGCGAAGGTCTACCACTGGATCCAGCGCAATATCATCTACCTCTCCGTTAAAGGTTCAGTGAGTTCAGGTCTCACCGGACATCCCGCCATTGAAACGCTCCGGAACAGGAAAGGAGACTGCATAGACAAAGCCATCCTTTTTGCAACTATGATCGATGCTCTGGAGGTACCTGGCCTCAAGGTCTATCCCGTTTCCATAAAAACGAACGATATAGAGAAGATGGTAATTGATATCCCTGTAATTGACGCCAATCACGCCATAACCGAAGTGCATTATAACGGGAAGATATTCTACCTCGACGGCACTGCCGAATCGTACAGATACCCTTATTTCAGGGGCGACGACAAGGGAGTCCCGGCCGTCAATGAGATGCTGGGAACGGTAAGGATGATACCGGTACCTGCGCCGGAAGACGAGATGAACTATTATGATATAAACCTTACGGTGCTGAAAAACGGCAAGATAAAAGGGGCAACAAAAGCGAAATACACCGGAGATTATGAGGCCAGATTGAGAGGATATTACATGGCATACAGCGGGATAAAGGAGAGAAAGGACATTTTCGCTTCAATGGTGAACTCCATGTCCCCGAAGGGAGTTTTAAAAGGTTACGGTCTGAGCGAACCCGGCGATTTCCTCACCCCCTTCGAACTTTCATATTCCTATGAACTCTTCGATCATCCCACGCTTGCGGGGGATTTCATCATCTTCAATCTCCCCGGTTTCGATTTCGATTTTCCCGAAATAGAACTCTCGGAAAGAAAATATCCGCTCGAGTACACAACCTCGAGATACACAGGGCATTCTTTTACGGTGAACATACCCCGCGGATATTCTGTCGAGTATTTGCCTTCTCCGTTAAACGTGAAAACTGATGATTTTGAATATTCCGGCGAATATACTGTGGAGGAGAACCGGATCATTTTCAGATCCACATACAAAAGGTTCACTAGGATCATCTCCCCTG
This sequence comes from uncultured bacterium, assembly GCA_937863565.1. GTDB lineage: Bacteria > AUK180 > AUK180 > AUK180 > AUK180 > CALMGJ01. The sequence continues at coordinate 93,751 of CALMGJ010000031.1, forward strand.
AAGCATATCCGGAGTTCAGGCAGGCTCACCTTGAGATCCTCAACTATTGCCGGCGCAATATCATCATTAAAAGGAAATAGGAGGAAGCGATGAAAAGAACCGTATTTCCGATGGCTTTGATATTCTTTCTTGCAACCGCGGCCCTCACGGCCGATACGATCTATTTGAAAGACGGCAATGAATATAAATGTTCACTTGTGTCCATCACGGAGAAGGCGGTCACCGCCGTTCTGGATATCGACGGGAAAGAGAAGGTCTTTCTCAAAGCGGACGTGACCAGGATCATTCTGGACAAAAAGAGGATGTTCGCTGAAGTGACAAATATAAATCAGATAGACGACCCTGATATTAAAAGGGCCTTCAATCTTGCTGTGGACCGGCGTAAATACGAGAATTCGCTTTTCATCTCCATTATGGATAAGACCGTGGTCTCCGTAAAGAACGGACAGGTGGAGGTGGTGCGCAAGTATATCTACATGCCTCTCAAGAGCGACGGAATAACAGCGGCATCCGGACATTATGAGGATTACTTCAAGAACCACGAGAGAATGAGTCTGGATTATGCCATGTCCATCTCTCCCCGGGGAGAGATAACGCCCATTTACGAGAACCTCATAGAGGATGAGATCCCGAATTCGAACTTCCCCGAGTATGCCGACAAGCATGTTTTGAAATTCTCGATCCCGAAAGTCACCGAAGGATCGCTTGTGGCCTATCAAGTGACAAAAACCTTCACTGCATCAGACCTGGAGCATTCATTCTTTCAAGATGAGTATTTTGAGACATATACGCCTACGATCATCCACGAGATCGTGATCATGGATCCCGAGCTCATCACATACAGGATCCTCAACAAAGGGAAATTCCGCATTAAAAAGAAGAACGGTCAAGTAGCGATCACATACCCGCCTTCCGGGGAGAAGCACGATTATTTCTTTGTCCCTTCCCTCTCTCTATTCTCACCGAGAGTGATTCTGTCACTCAATACGGACCCTAAGGATTTTTCAGAACGTTTTTCGGGAGCACTTGATCCCGGAAGCCCGGAAATAGAGAATTTCTTAAGGGAGATCGGCACAGGCGGCACGGATCCGGAGGCTCTGACTGAAGCGGTTTACAAATACATTCAGTCCAGGATCGCGAATATGAACATTCTGCCTTCTGACGATTCATTCTATCCCCGGCCGGCTGAGAAGACCATTGAACGGGGTTATGCAAGTGTCCTGGATAAAACTTGCCTGGCTTTCGAAGCCCTCAGGTATTTGAAGATCTCTTCCTCCCTTCTATTCGCAGCGGACAGCAAGGAAGTTTTCGGAAAGGGCGAACCTTTCAATTACAGGAAATATCCTTATCCTCTTCTCAAAGTAGAGTTGCCCGGAAAGCAGGTCTACCTGTATTTCGGCAGCAAATATACTCCCTGCGGGATCCTTCCCAAGCACCTTTATTCGGCGCATTTCTTCGATGCCGTGCACGGAGGGTTCGGCATAACGCCTTCCCTTGACAGGAACAACATTGATCTGTTGCGGGAAATTCACTTGAAAGGCAATATCAATAAAGACGGACATCTTGAAGGCGAGATCACCGTTGATTACGACAAGTTCTCCGACGCATTCCTCAGGGAATTCGTCGATAGGTCCGAAAAGGAGAACGATATTACGATGCAACAGGTGCTTAATAACCTTTTGCCGCGTTCAATGCTGATCGGCTATTCCGTCTCGGGTAATGATGACACAAACAAGAGGGTCACCGTGAAAATGAATTTCCTGAGTTACGGTTTTGCGGGTTTTGCCGGGGATTATCTCCTGTTCAATATGCCCCTTCTGAGCTTTGACGGTTATGCGGCAGCAAGCGAGAAGCGTGAAGTCCCCTTTGCTTTCTCTGCGGATTCACGTGTGAAATACCTTATCGAGATAGTATTGCCTCAAGGTTTCAGACTTTCATATTTTCCCGGGAATCTCAATTTAAACACGCAGCGCTTCAGCTTCAATACCGTGAATAAATATTTCAACGACGCATTTTCGATGAGGGCCGACCTTATCTATGATGACGGTATGGCACCTAAAAGTTTTTATTTCAAATACAGAAAAATAATGCGGAAGCTCGTTAAGTTCTCGGGAGAATTACTTATAGGTGAAAAAAAGTAGGAAGGACCACAGCGGCATCCCCGCCCTCCCGGGCGTTTACATGCTGTACGACGACAAGGGTAAATTGATCTATGTCGGAAAAGCCAAAAGTCTCAAGAACCGGCTGGGAACCTATTTCCATTCCGGTTCGGAAACATATAAAACGCATATTCTGAAGGATACTTTTGAGTATTACGATATTATAGTGACCGGGAGCGAGACCGAAGCGTTAATGCTCGAGAACAATCTCATAAAGGAACACCAGCCCGTATTCAATTTCATGCTGAAAGACGATAAGAGCTTCCCGTATCTCGCATATAATAAGAACATGCCCTATCCCTTCTTCTTTCTCGCAAGGGCGAAGAATTTTGAAAAGAACGTTGTTTATCTGGGGCCATATACAAACCCGAGAGGTCTGAGATGCTATATCGATTTCCTCAACCGGAAATACGGATTAAGATTGTGCAGAGGAAGACTTCCCTCCAGAGCCTGCATATACAATTCTGTTAAAAAATGCAGGGCTCCCTGCGTAAACGAGGAGGAAAGGAGGCATTATAAGGAAAACTTCGGCGAAGCGCTGAAGGCAATTTCCTCCGGCCCCAGAGCGATGATCGCAGAGATCAGGGAAAGCATGTCGGAAGCAGCCGAAGATTACAATTATGAAGAAGCGGCCTTCTACCGCGATATCATTTCTTTTCTCGAAGGATCAAGAGAAGTTCAGAACGTTACAAACCAGAAAGGGAACTTCGACGTCATATCCTACAGCAGTTCCGGCACAGTTCTTATGATCGGCATTTTCCACTATATCAAAGGATCCCTGGTGGGCATCTTCACGGACAGATACGATCATTTTTCGGATGACAGGGAGACCGTATATGATTTCATTCAGCGTTATTATCTCGAGAACGAAATAAGGGGTTCGATCATCCTCTCGGACGAAGAGGACAGGTCCGTTCTTGAAGAGTATTTCAAGAGTGTGGGCGGGAAGGCCAGGATCGTTTCCGGAAAAGGCAAATATGCGCCTCATATGGCTTTTGCCGCCGGGAACATAGGAAGGGCTCTTAATGATATAACGGGTACCCGGAAGCATGCGGACCTTAACTCGCTTTTTCCCGGCGCCCGGAAGATAAACATCGTTGACGCTTTCGATATTTCCCATATATCCGGCAGTTATACTGTCGGAGGAGTGGTCAGATTCAAGAATCAGAAACCGGATAAAACCATGTACAGGGCCTATATTCTTCCTTCATCCGCAGGCCGGCCGGATGATTTTGCTTCTATTAAAGGAAGCATATCCAAGCATTTCACCCACATCGAGAAGCACGGGTTCGAGATGCCCGATATGCTTCTTATCGACGGAGGGAAGGGCCAACTTTCAGCCGCTCTTCATGCCCTTGCCGAGCTTAGTATTGAAGATATAGCGGTCGCGTCTATCGCCAAAGGCGGAACGGACAGGATATTTACGGACCCTGCCGGATCTGCACTGCCCTTCTCGGCGACAAATCCCATTCTTCGCTTCCTTGTTTCCGTAAGGGATGAAGTTCACAGGTTCTCCGTTTCAAGACATCTTAAAAGAAGGGACAAGGTGGAACTTTCCATCCTTACTGAAGTTCCCGGAATAGGAGAAAAAAGGGCCCTGAAGTTATTAAGACACTTCAAAACGATAGCGAATATCAGAAAAGCCGCTGAAGAGGAGTTGACGCAATTCCTTCCCGCGGCAACAGCGGAAGAGCTCCTGTTACGGATAAGCGAACCGTGACCCTTTCCTGACGGCCAGCGCATCCCCTATCCTGTATTCATTCCCGTTTATTACGGCATATGTGAACAGTGTTTTCTCAAGTTTTTTTTCCCCTAAAGCCTGATCCACGAACAAAGGGAATGTTTCTCCTTCGCGGGAGAGAAGCACCCTGTCGTCCATGATGGCGATCACCTCGTACACATCATTCTTCCCGCTGCAGGAAGGCAGAAACAACAGAAACAACGCTACAAGGAATGTGAATACCGTTCTAACTGACATTCTTCAATTTAAAATACTTTATGCCTTCATGGAAATCGGAAACAAGGATATCCTTTTTCTTGAGCCGCTCAAGCCTGATCATGAGATTTACGTTCTCTATCCCAACATCTTTCAAAAGCGCCTTGTCATTCGAGAAAGATTGGCCGGTCTCTGCAATGTATCTGCAGATGATGATGTCTTTATCGTCGTATTCCTCTCCATTTTTCATGATCGAGAGCATATCTCCGATATTGATCTTCTTGCCTTTTCTTATAGAGACCGAATAGAGAGCGTTCTTAATAAGGTAATTGATCATTTTGGGATTCCCCTTTGTAAGAACATACAGCATCTTGACCGCACTCTCCTCGATCAGATCATTGAGGAAGATCCCCAGTTTTTCCGCTTTGATGATGAGGAATTTCCTGACCTCCCCCAGATTGAAGTTCAGAGCCGTGAACATCTCTGTGAACATGCCGAGAAAATTGAGCTCGTTCTCGAAAGGTATCCTTGTTGAAAATTTTTCGTAATATGTCTGCGGAAGAGCGAACACCCAAGTAGTTTTCGAAAGCTCGGTGATCTCCTTGAGGGATGAAAGGAAAAGGCCGAGCCTGTTCTCTCCGCCTTCCCTGGAAAGAGGATCTACGGTGAATTTATCGTAATCGTCTATGAAGATGAGAACTCGTTTCGGGGAATTGCGGAGGATCTCGATAACGAGATTGCGTATCGTATATGTATTTAAGATAAAATCCGTTTCCCTGGTCATATCGAGGCTTTCTTTCAGATATTCCTTATAAAGCTGTATAACCCTGGAATGATCCAGCTGTTTCCTGGGTTCATAATAGATAAGCGATCTTAAAAAATCTTCAAGAGACTGCGTCGAATAGACCTTCTTTTCGATCTCGGCGATAGGCGTTCCGAAAACCTTTTTTACCAGTTTTTTCTCGAGAAGAGCGTACATGAGTTTTCTGTAGAAGACATCCTCATTGCATAGCGTCTCCCCCACCCTTATCACTGCACCGAGTTTCTTTTTCTCCGCAAATTCCTCCAGATAGTTCAGAACGGATGTTTTTCCCGTTCCAAAATGCCCGGCGATCCCGAAATTCTCACCTGTAATGAGGTGATATTCCATCTTTCTCATCTTTTCATCGTCGAAAATAAGCGCGGAGTAATCCCCTTCGAACGGGATCATGGAAAAATCCTTGATAAGTTCGAGTATTTTATTAGTCATTTGAGCCCGGCCCTCTTCCACAGCGCGGATGACAATCTCATACCTCTTTCTATGAGTTCCGCTTCATCGATACCGGTCAGTTTATAATCCTCGACCGTTACCTTCCCGTTAACGATCACATATTTCGCGGCATGTCTTCTTCCGGAAAAGATCAGAGCTGCGACAGGATCGCTTTGCGCTCCGATATAAGAGATGTCATTCAGGTCCCAGAGCGTTATATCCGCGGCCTTCCCGGGTTCTATCGAACCTATCGAATCAGACCAGTTCAGAACCGCGGCGCCGCCTTTGGTGCCCATTTCCAGCACGTCCTTTGTCGTTAAAGCGGAAGCACCGAAGCCCACGCGACCCAGGAGCAGCGCCTGCCTTATCTCGGCAAGGAAATCCGATGAATCGTTGGAAGAAGAGCCGTCCACTCCCAGGGAGACTTTGACCCCCTTTTTCAGCATAGAGGGGATAGCGGCGATCCCCGACCCCAGACGCATGTTCGATGATGGGCAATGAGATACTCCCGAACCGGTTGCGGCCAGATCGTCTATTTCCTTTTCATTGAGATAGATGGAATGCGCAAACCACGCATTGCTGCCGGCCCACCCCAGGTCCTTGATATATTCATAAGGCCTTTTCCCGAATTTTTCGATGCAGAAAGTTTCCTCGTCCCTTGTTTCGGCAAGGTGCGTATGGATCAGAAGCCCCTTTTTCTTGGCATAATCGGCCGTCTCCCTCATCAATCTCGGCGTTACGGAGAATGGCGAACATGGAGCAAGTGCGATGCGCAGCATCGAATATTCCGAGGGATCGTGATATTTAGAGATTATCCCGTCAATATGTGCCATAATGCTTTCCTCGGTCTGCACGACATCGTCGGGCGGAAGACCTCCGTCCTTTTCGGAGAGGGACATCGAGCCTCTTGTGGGATAGAATCTCATACCGATATCGGAGGCGGCCTTTATCTCGTTCTCCATCCAGTGTTCCTTTGCGCTTGCATTGTAAAGGTAAAGGTGATCCGTTGTCGTCGTTACACCTGTCAACATCAGTTCAGCAAGCGCGGTAAGCGAACTTACGTAAATGTCCTCTTCTTCCAAATGTTGCCAAATGCGGTAATGGAATTTGAGCCACGGGAACAGTTCGGCGTTCTGGGCATCTGGAAGGTTCCGGGTGAATGTCTGATAGAAATGATGATGAGTGTTCACAAAACCGGGAAGCGCGACAAGGCCTTTCGCATCGATCATCCTCTCCGGTTTCGCTTTCAGGCATTTGCCCACCGTTTTGACCGAATGACCTTCAATGAGCACATCCATGTCTTTAAAGCGGCCCCCGGTCACTGTTTCGAGAGTGCCGATATTCTTTATGAGTATGCTCATAGCTCTCCCAGCATGCGAAGCACATTCTCGGGATTAAGAGGGAATTTTTCCGTTCTTTTCCCGATTGCATTATAAAGAGCATTCGCTATCACCGGCATAGGACCGTTTATACCGATCTCGGAAACGCTTTTTGCGCCGTAGGGGCCGGTGGGCTCATCACTTTTGAAAAGTTTCACTTTCATGGGGGGAACATCCTTTATCCCGTAGATCTTGAAATCCTGGAAAGTACCGTTCTGCATCTTTCCTTTTTCATTGAAGATATACGATTCCACCAGCGCATATGAAAGTCCGTTCACAGCCGCGCCCTCGACCTGCCCTTCGGCAAGGACCGGATTGATCGGAGTTCCGCAGTCAACGCCGCAAATATACTTCAGCACCTTTATCTTCCCCGTCCATGTATCCACTTCTATTTCAGCGAATGTTGCCATGAAAGGAGGTGGCGAAACCGGTGAAATATGGGAACCGAATGAAGCGATCTGGAACTGGTCATCCATGTACAGGCTGTAAAGGCCCACCTCGCTGTAAGACCTTTTTTCATTATTCGCCTTATTCGTGCAGAATGCGTTCTCGCACAGGATGTTCTCTTTATCCGTTTTCAGCATTCTTGCAGCGACCGCCTTTATCTGGTCAAGCACTTTTTCCGCGGCATCTATAACGGCTCCTCCGGAAATATATGTCGTGGATGACGCATATGCTCCTACATCGAAAGGCGTCATATCGGTATCGGACGAATATACTATTATGTTCTCCGTGGGAACGCGGAGTGTTTCTGCTGCGATCTGAGCCAGAACAGTATCAGAGCCCGTACCCAGGTCCGTCGCTCCGATATTAAGATTGAATGAGCCGTCTTCGTTCATTTTTATTGAAGCGCTGGCCATATCCACCAGAGGTATCCCCGAACCCTGCATGAATATCGCCATCCCCTTTCCTTTCCTGAAGCGTCCTTTTTTGCCGGCCGGCGGCTGCCGGTCCTCCCAACCGATCTCCTTGAGTCCCCAATCGATGGCTTCAGCAAGTGTCGAGGACTGGATATATTGTGCAACGCCTTCTTTCCCTTCGCCGAGAGCTGCGAAAATAGGCGAAGTTTCCCCTTTCTTTATATGGTTGATCCTTCTGAATTCTACGGGATCGATCCCGCATTTTTCCGCAAGCATGTCCATCACCTGTTCAAGGCATGCATAGCCCTGTGTAGCTCCGTAACCGCGGTATGCACCGGCCACGGGAAGATTCGTATAAACGGTCGTACCTTTGAACCTTACATTGTCCGTTTTGTAAAGAGGCAGGCATTTGCTCCCGGAATTGAACATGACGGTCAGCGCATGTGAACCGTACGCTCCTGTATTGGAGATGACCTCCATGTCTATGGCGTTTATCTTCCCTTTCTTGTCGGCACCGGCCCGGACCTTCACGATCATCGGGTGTCTTGTGCGTGAAGTGAATTCCTCCTCACGGGTCAGCTCGACCTTGGCAGGAAGCCCGGTAAGAAGAGTGACCTTGCCGGCAAAATATTCAAGATAGACTTCCTGCTTCGTACCGAAACCTCCCCCGATGCGCGGTTTGATCACGCGGATGTTTTTTTCCGGGATCTCAAGGACCCTTGCGCATATCCTTCTCACATGAAAAGGCACCTGTGTCGAGGTTCTTATCACGAGTCTTCCCTTTTCGTCAAGATAAGTTATACAGACATGCGGTTCTATCGGAGCATGCTGGGAATAATGCGTTTCGATTTCCAGTTCCGCTTTCACATCAGAATCCTTGAGGGCTTTTTCCGTATCGCCTACCTTGACCTCAACGAATCCCGGTATGTTCTTCGAAGCGTCATAAATGCCCGATGCATAACTCTCGTCATGGATCACAGGTGCGCCGGGAACGGAAGCTTTCCTCGGATCGAGCACGGCAGGAAGTTCCTTGTATTTTACATTGATGAGCTTGAGGGCTTTAAGAGCGGTCTCTTCACTTTCGGCAGCCACAAGAGCCACATAATCTCCGGCGTACCGGACTTTGCTGTCGAACATATATGTATCGTACGGTGAAGGTTCGGGATATCCCTGGCCGGCAGTGGTATGGGGTATCCTCGCAGTATTCTTATGATGGAGTACGATCTTTACGCCTTTCAAGGCCAGTGCTTTTGTATCGTCAATATCCTCGATCAGGGCATGTGCAAGGGGGCTTTTCAGGAATTTCACATACAACATCCCCCTGAACTCTTCGTCGGCGGTGAATTTAGCGCGGCCGGTCGCCAGAGAGAGACCGTCCACTTTAATCTTATTGGTATTAACCTCTCTCATCTCATTCCCCCTTCCTCATTTCTTCGGCGGCCTTCAGAACAGCCTGTTCTATTTTCTCATATCCCGTACACCTGCAGAGATTGCCCGAAAGAGCTTCCGCTATTTCTTCCTTCGAGGGTTTTTTATTATTGATCAGGAGGGCATATGAAGCAAGGATCATACCCGGCGTGCAGAATCCGCACTGCACGGCACCCGCTGCCGCGAATGTTTTCGAAAGAATGTGCGGAGAATTGATATCGCCGAGGCCTTCAAGCGTGATCAAAGCATGGCCGTCGGTCTGGGCCGCATACAGAATGCATGAATTGACGAGCTTCCCGTCCAGGATCACGGCGCAGGCACCGCAGTCGCCGGTCGAGCATCCCCTTTTCACGCTTTTATAACCTGCATCCCGCAAAAGATCGATAAGCTTCGTATCGCAAGGTACATTGAACTCCTTGAATTCATTATTTATCACGATCTTAATTTTCATGTGCCCACTCCTTGATCTCCTTGAGCGATGCGAGCAGTATCTTCCTTTTAAACTCCGCATTGCCCCTGAGGTCATCTATGTATTTCACACCGGGGTCGATGCCAAGGCTTTCTGCCTGATCCGCGGCGATACTCTTCACGAAGGGTTTCAGAACGCTGGCGCCGCAAGCGATCCGCACTTTGCCGCCATCCTTGTGCGCTGCGACGATCGATGTTGGAATATCATCTTCGGTCCTTGAAAAGCGGCTGTAATAAACCTTGCCAACATCCTTCCTCGGGATGATCACTTCGTAAAGGAGCATATCCTTAAACAGTGTCCTGTTCTCGATGAATGCCTCGATGCCCGTCTCACGCCGGCCTTCCATTCCCTCAAATACCAGTTTCGCCTCCATGAGAAGAAGCGGAGGAAGAGTGTCGTTCCAATTGAATCCCGACATCACGTTCCCTCCGATCGTCGCTACATTCCTGATCGTAACCGGGCCTATATGCCGTGCGAACTTTTTCATCAGGTCTCCGCAGCAGTCGATGTCGCTTTCCATTATCGATGTAAATGTCGTGAAACTCCCTATCCCGTATTCTTCATCCGTGATCCGTATCCTGTTCAATCCGAGATCCTGGATGTCGATGAGCGTATCAATATCGGGATAGTTGGATTTTACTACAAGCGTCCCGCCGGCGACGAATTTGCTCTTTGGATGCTTACGTTTTGCCTCAAGCATCTCCTGAAGCGATCTAGGCTTTAAGTAATTTCTGATGGTCATGATCTCTCCTGTATATGACATTTCCTTTTTTTACCGTATAAAGAACATCATTGCCCGCGATGGAATAGAACATGCTTTCAAGGTTCGGGAGGTCCATGATGACGGCATCGCCCTGTTTGCCGATCTCCAGAGTTCCGCAAAGGTCCTGCATTTCAAGAGAGCACGCGGGATTGATCGTAAGCGCATTTAAAATTTCATTCACCCTCATACCGCATTTCAGGAGGGCGAGCTGAGCAAGGAACTGGATATTCGCGCTGTATGAAGTCCCGGGATTAAAATCGCAAGAGAGCGACAGCGTCACATCGGCGTCTATGAGCCTGCGGGCATCCGGATAGTTCTCCGTTCCCAATGAGAATTGGGTCAGCGGCAATAGCGTAACATTGGTACCTTTGGATACGATGAGCTCTACCTGTTCGTCATTAAAGAAATCGAAGTGATCGATCGATGCGATATCGTATTCCCTGAGAAGAAGGACAGCGAGGAAATCGGACAGCTCATTGGCATGGATGCGCACTTTTAAACCGGCTTCCGAAGCCGTTTTTATCATTGCTTCGGCCTCTTCGTTCGTGAAGGCGATATGTTCGGCCCATACATCGAAATAATCTGCTAGACCGGAACCGGCGACATTTATTATCCTTGTCTTTACCGAATCGATGAATTCCTTCTTGTTCTCTCCTTTAGGAAGCACATGACCTCCGAGAAAAGTTATTCTGATATCCTGCCGGAGAGTCCTTTTAAGATCGTTCAGTATTTTAAGAAGACGCAACTCCCCGTCACCGAGATCATAACCTGTTTTTGCCTCGAAAGCCGTTATGCCGTTACGGGCGAAACGCAAAGCGTTCGAAAGGAATACTGTTCTCAGCTCATCGTCACCGGCGGCCCGGGTACGTGCAATATTGTAGTTTATCCCGCCTCCTTCGGCAAGTATTTTCTCGTATTTCTTCCCCCTCATCCTTTCAGTGAACTCCCTTTCTCTCGTTCCCGCGTAGATGGGGTGTGTATGTGCATCTATGAAGCCCGGGAGGGCTATCCCTCCTTCCGCATCGACCACATCATCGCTGTCCGCCGCTTCTATAGCCGGTTCGATCCTCGTGATATAACCGTTCAAGATCTCGATGTCGCAATCACTGTATATTTTGATCGTATCCAGAAGATTAGAGCGGAGCGGATGGAAACCTTCGGATGTGTATATTTTCCGAAGATTTTTGATAACCGTTCTCATAACATAATTATATTATATTTCCCGTGATTTTTCAAAGTTTTTTCTTAATTTTCAGCGGTTCACGGAGGTTTATATTCAATATGCCGGACCTTTTTACGGAAAGCGGTGTTTTCCGGACCAAAGGTGTTTCTTCCGATTGAAAAAAGTTGAGAATTGTAATATAATCAGTGAACATGAAAATAATCGATTCGTTAAGACCTGAATCAATATACGTTTCGGATGAGATCATGTCCAAGAACGATCTTCTCGACTTTCTGGCCGGGGAATTTGCTTTGAGCGGAGGGTATCGGAACGAGCTTCTTCAGAGTTTCTTTAAACGCGAGGAGCTCGCATCGACGGCTATCGGCAACGGGATCGCAATACCGCACGCCATATGCCGATGTTTCCCCGGTTCTCTTGTTAAGATTTGCATCAACAGAAAAGGCATCGACTTCGGCGCGGTGGATGGGAAACCGGTCTTTCTGATCATAGCCATAGCAGCCAATACCGATAATCAGAAGGCTTATCTGTCTCTTCTTTCAGATGCGGCAAAGATATTCTCGGACGACAGGACGCTTAAAAGGATCCTTTCCGAGGAATCGGCAAAGAAGATCTACGGGATTGTAAAAGAGATCTCCAAAGTATAAAAAGACCCGGCGGAGGATAGCCGCGATATGGAAAAGAACATCTCCAAGCTGAAAACCTTCAATCTCAAGATCATAACGGGATCGGAGTATAATCAGAAGAAGATCCCCATGATGCAGTTCGAAGCACCGCATAAAGGGCCCGTGATCTGGCTTACGGCCTGCGCACACGGAGATGAGATCGGGGGGATAGTGATCATTCAGGAATTGTTCAGGATGTTGAAAAAATACGGCCTGACGAAGGGCACTGTCTTCTCCTTCCCGCTTATGAACCCGATAGGATTCGAGACGGGCAGCCGCAATATCTCTTTCAGCAAGGAGGACCTAAACAGGACATTTCCCGGAGATCCGAAAGGTACGCTGGCGGAAAGGATAGCCTATAAGATCTTCACCGTGATCACGGACACGAAACCGGACCTTGTAATTGATCTTCACAATGACTGGATCAATTCCACTCCATATGCCGTGCTGGACAATATCGGAGAGGACCAGGAAATTGCGAAAAAGATCCTGCTTTATGCAGAGGATTCATCCCTTTTGATAGTTCAGGAAGGAACGGAGGAGGATCGAGAGCTCAGCCGTACGCTTACAGCGAGCCTTTTAAGGAAAAGCATCCCCGCCTTGACCTGTGAAATGGGATCGTCTTTCACCATCGATGAGAAAAATGTACGGTACGGACTTGCGGCAATATGGAACATACTCTCAAGAGCAGGCATGACAAGGCCGCTTTCAGGACCGTCCGCAGAGATCGTAGATAATCCTCTGAAAGGCAAAGTTCTGCACTATGATGAGCATCCCTATGCTTCATCATCCGGGATAATCAGGTTCATGAAAAAACCCAAAGATCTTCTGAAGAAAGGCGAAGCTTTTGCCAAGATATACAGCCCGTTCGGGGTTTTACTGGAAACACTGCGCGCTGAGGCGGATTCCATCATGTTGGGTTATTCTGATCTTTCTGTATCATTTCCGGGAAAATCCGTCGCTGCGTTCGGGATTATTTCCTGAAGATTCAATCTATAGTAAAATAATCCGCTTCTTCTTTAAGCCCGTGTGAGACCTTGTTCAGGTTCTCCACAAGATTAACGAGCTGACGCGTTGAAACGGCGCTCTGGTTCGCTACGCTCGATATATCCTT
>CALMGJ010000032.1 GCA_937863565.1 uncultured bacterium
CGAACATCTTCTGAACTTCGGCATCCGTCATCCCAAGCGCCTTTAATGTGCCGATCTCCTTTTTCTTCTCGAGCACGGACATAAGCATCGTATTGACGATCCCGACGAGCGCTATAATGGCTATGAAAAGAATGAATGTTCCCATACCTTTCTTCTTCATTGCGCTTACCGCGAAAAAGGATTCTCCAAGCTGTTTCCAGCTGAGTACATCCAACCCTTCGGCTGCCACGGTCATATCGGGCAGATATGCCGGGTATTTTTCGTAATCATTCGTTTTAACCGCGATCTCCGTTACGCCGGTCATGCCGATATTCTTCTGCAGTTCGAAAAGGTCCATGAACAATGTGGAACTGTTCACTTTCGGGTCCGGAGCATTAATAATGCCCGTTACTTCGAGCTCGATCGAATCGAGCATCCCGAAAGGCGTTCTGAAAGTAAAATACACATAATCCCCGATCTTAACTTTCATATCTTCGGCAAGGCCTTTACCGAGGACCGCCCCGCCGCTCATCAGACATCCATCGGAGACGAAATCGTTCACAGTGAAAACCTTCGAATCGTTATTCGGATCAATGGCGTAGACTATGCAGGCCTGCGCATCAAGGCCGTTATCGATCTCTCCTATCATCATGATCCTTTTCGTTAGGGAGGTCACGAATGGAAGTCCGGATATCTTTGCCATCACCGGATCAGGGTCCTTGATGAAATTCTCCTCCGAGAACAGCAGTTCTTTATCGTATCCCGGCGCCCTTACTTTAAAATGCCCCGTTTCGAAATTGATCAGGTTCTCCGTTGAAACGGAGTCGAATCCTTTTAAAACGCCCGTTATCCAGATAAAGAACCCTACGCCGAACGAGAGGATCGCGAAAGTAAGGAAGGTCCTTCTTTTATATCTCAGGATATTCTTTAAAGCCATCTTGAAAAGCATTCCGGCCTCCTTTTATGACTCGGTGATCCTTCCGTCCCTCATGCTGATCACTCGATTGGCGTGTTTCATAATATGCGGGTCATGAGTTGAGAAGAGGAAAGTGACCTTTTCTGTTTCGTTCATCATCTTCATTATATCCACGATAACTTCACCGGTCTTTGAATCGAGATTCGCCGTAGGTTCGTCGGCTATTACCATTTTCGGTTTTTTAACGAGAGACCTTGCTATGGAGACCCTTTGCTGCTGGCCTCCGGACAGTTCCAGCGGCATTCTTTTGTCCAGCCCCTCGAGGCCCACTTCCTTGAGTATGCCGAGCACGCGCTCTTTCATCTCTTTCGGCGTGTGCTTTCCGAGAAGTTTCAAAGGCAGTTCCACGTTCTCGTAAACGGTGAGAACGGGGATAAGGTTGTATGTCTGGAAAATGAACCCGAAATATTCCCTCCGGAGGAATGCCAGTTCCTTAGAGGTCTTTCCCGTCAGGTCGTTCCCGTCGAGAAGTACGTTCCCGCTGTCCGATGAATCGATGCACCCGATGACATTGAGAAGCGTGGTCTTTCCCGAACCCGAGGGTCCAACGAGGGCTGCGAATTCCCCCTGGTCGATCTGTAAGTCAATATCATAAAGGGCTTGCACATCGATCTTTCCCGAGTGATAGATCTTATTGATCTTTTGTACGTCCAACAGCATATGTACCTCCTAAAATTTTGCTTCGAATCTGATCATGCCGCCGAATTTCCCGAATTCGGCCATGGAGAACTCGTCTTCTCCGGTCCCGGTGATCCCGTATACCTGAAAGGTTAGATCAAGGCCGTTATTGAGCGTCCATTTTGCTCCGGGAGTAAGTATCGCGCTTGAATCTACGAGGTTCCCGAATGCGTAAAAGAATGCCGAAAAGAATTCGTCAAAGATGAAATTGGTATTGAAGAACAGATAATGCCTTGCTTGAAAATATCGGTCCGTTGCCGCCTCTCCGGAGTAATCCGCGACAGCGTTCGCGCCGGATTCGTTATAATAATATAAGGCTTGAACGAAAAACTTTGCGGAAAAGAAATGTTCGAATCCGACATTGCCTTCGAAGAAATTCTCCGTGGCACCATCGTTGAAATGGTATGCGAAACTGCCGGAAATATTGGTTAAAAGATCACCTTTGAAGAATATTCCGGCAACATTGCGCCCCGGGGCGAGACGGTTGATCACCGCTCCCGCGTCGAATCTCAGCATGTTGCCGAAGATCTGGACCCCTGCCGAACTTTCGTCGAATTCAGCGTTCGGCGCGATATACGATCTTATCCCGGAGAGTTCCCCGAGGGCTATGTCCCAGACAAAAGCGTCCGCGCCCGATCTGTCGTACGATATATCGGACATGCTTATCTCTTTATCGCGCTCGAAAGGATTGAAAACGCCGAAATTGCCGAGAGCCACATATGTTCTTCCTATCGTGAACGTTCCGATCCTTGAATAGTACCGGATGAAACATCTCATCAGGCGGAAATCGCTCTCGCCGGCCGCTTCTTCAGCCAGCCCCGAATAGAGGAGCAGTCTCAGGTCACCGAAGAATTTCCAGGCTTCAGTCCGGTGTTCGATATTTATCCTGTTCTCGAGGATATTGGAAGAATAGACCTTGTTCCCGCCATAGGTGAAAATATAATCGTCCCGGAAAACCCCCGTCATGCCGGATGCAGATACTGCTGCGGCAAAAAGAACTGCGGCTGTGAAAAGGGCTCTTCTCATCTCTGAAGGTATTCCATCGTGAAAACGCCCTCCGGGACCTTCACGTCGAATTCGATACGCGTGAATTCCATGGTCGTTACGCTGTCCTTCCTCTTCATGTCCTTGATGACTATTTTAGTAGGCACGAAGCGTTCGCCGATCTTTTTTACGTTTTCCGTCTCCATCGTTTTCAAAAGCCTGCCGCTTTTTGCGTAAAGTTCGGCTTTCCTCATTACAAAATTCCCTTTATCCACCCAGATGATCTCTCTGTAATATGTAACGTCTTTCACGCCTTCCTTTGCCTTTATCTCTACTTTATAGCATTCCGACTCGCCGAACTTCTCCTCCGCAAGAATGGATGAATCGTATTTCTTGTTGAGTTCTTCCATTCTTACCATATCCTCATACGAAAGATCGCTCCCCATCATGCCCTGTTTTAGCATGCTGCCGGCGATTTTCATCACATCGTCGGCATCGGGAAAATAGATCCAGAGTTCGTCCGATCTCTTCAGGTATTTAACGCCCCGGTCCTCCGGGTTCGTGAATTCCATGAAGAAGGTCTCTTCATTGCTCTCGGCATAACCCTTGAATTCCTTCACCAGGGTTCTCTGGCCCTTCACGATCGTCATGACCCCGCCGTATTCCTGGGTAACGCCCACATTGTTCTCATCGAGTCTGCGGATGATCTCGTCCGCAGTGATGGCAAAGATATTCGCAAATAATATCAGGCACATAAGAGTTACCGTCGTTCTTTTCATAATGCCTCCACTTTGACCGGGTGGTCAAACCTAGTATATTATAACCAATTGATCCCGAAAAGTCAAAGAAAAAATATAAGTTCCCGCATTAAACTCCGGATTTTCAGAAAAAATGAGTCATTTGAGTAAAAAAGAGCGAAAAACTTGAAAATATCATGTTTTTTTTATAAAATAATAACTAATGTAATGGAGGTTTTATGAAGGCACTGATAACCGGAATTACCGGCTTCGCGGGAAGCCACCTTGCAGATCATATTCTGAAACACTATCCGGAATGGAAGATCTACGGATTTAAAAGATGGCGATCCAGGGATGAGAACATCATACATCTTATGGACAAAGTGGAACTTCATGATGTGGATGTGAAGGATTTTACCGCAGTGAACAGGTTCATCGAAGAGATCAAACCGGACAGGATATTCCACCTTGCCGCTCAGAGTTTCGTACCCACTTCCTGGAAAGCGCCGATGGAAACGCTCAACACGAACATCGCCGGACAGGTAAATATATTCGAAGCCATTCGCCAG
Organism: uncultured bacterium; assembly: GCA_937863565.1. Lineage (GTDB taxonomy): Bacteria > AUK180 > AUK180 > AUK180 > AUK180 > CALMGJ01. The sequence goes on from CALMGJ010000032.1 coordinate 3,924, forward strand.
CATAACCTTCAGGATGGCACCGTCGTTCAGATAGCCTGTTCGTCCGAGGAATACGGAATGGTCCATCCTGACGAAGTGCCGATAAAGGAAACGAATCCTCTCAGGCCGCTTTCTCCCTATGCCGTTTCCAAGGTTACTCAGGATTATCTCGGATATCAGTACCATCAAAGTTACGGAATAAAGGCCATCCGCACGAGGACATTCAATCATACCGGGCCGAGAAGGGGAGAAGTATTCGTCACATCGAATTTCTGCAAACAGGTAGCCCTCATCGAAGCTAAGATACAACCGCCCGTGATCAAAGTTGGCAATCTCGAAGCTAAAAGGGATTTCACCGATGTTCGGGATGTCGTGCGCGCCTATTGGCTCGCCGCCGAGAAATGCGAACCCGGCGAAGTGTACAATATCGCCTCGAATAAAGCGTACAGGATACAGGATGTTGTCGATATGCTGATAAAGATGGCTTCGATCAAGATCGATATCGAACAGGACCCCGAGAGAATGCGGCCTTCCGATGTCATGATACTTCTTGGAGATTATTCTAAATTCAATCAGAGAACGGGATGGAAACCCGAGATCCCGTTCGAGAAAACCCTTGAGGATACGCTGAATTACTGGAGAAAAAAGATTGCCGCCAATCTCTGACAGGATAACATACAGGCCCATCTACGGCGACTGCGACAGAATGGGAGTTCTGTATAATGCAAATTATCTGAGACTCTTCGAAATGGGGCGCACGGAACTTTTACGCAAAAGCGGACTTTCATATGACGAATTCGAGAAGATGGGTTTTATCCTTCCCGTGGCCCGCGCGCGGATCGAATTCAAGAAACCCGTCAAATACGATGAGCCCGTGGATATTATTACATCCGTAAAAACCCATGACAGGATCAAGATAACCTTCGATTACGAGATACGGAACAGCGAATTCCTCCTTGCCGCCGGCGAAACAGTGCATACAACGCTGAATAGGGACGGAAAGCTCATAGAGGTTCCCGAATTCCTCGTAAGGATCCTTGAAGGTGAAAGATTCCATAAATGAAGCCTTCGGGCTGCTCAAAGATTCCCGCAAAGTGATCGCGCTCACCGGCGCGGGTATTTCCACATCCGCAGGTATTCCGGATTTCAGAAGCCCGGAAGGGCTTTACAGCATTCCCGGTTTTTCCGAAGAAATGCTTTCCATAGATTATTTCCTTAAGGACCCCGTGCCCTTCTGGACGGTGAAAAAGGATTTCATCGGAACGCTTCAAAGCATACAGCCTACGAGGATGCATCAATTCCTTCATCATCTCGAGACCAGGGGGCACGAGGTCACTGTTATCACTCAGAACATAGACGGCCTTCATAAAAAGGCGGGATCTTCACGGGTCATCGAATTCCACGGATCCCTCGAGAAGATCTACTGCATGAAATGCGGAAAGGACTTCACACTCGCCGGGATCCATAGAAAGCTTAAACATGGAGAAATGCCTCCTTTATGCGAATGCGGCGGCAGCATCCGTCCCGATGTCGTTCTTTTCGGCGAACAGGTACGCGGCATTGAAGAATCTTTTGCCGAAATGAAGAATGCCGATCTTATGGTCATCATTGGCACGTCTCTTGCCGTAGCACCGGCTTCAACGCTCCCATCTCTTTTCGGAGGTAAGATCATTACGGTGAACAAGGGCCGGATGTATGCTCCTATCATACCTGTTGTGTCCGTCGAAACAGATATACAAATTGTAGCGGACCGGTTCTTCGAACTTTATGAAACGTTCTGACGCGGCGGTCATTCTCCTGTTCATCTTTCTTTTCTTTTCCCGCGCAATATTCATCGGCAGTTATCCCGGATGGCATGCCGACGAATGCAGATACAGGGAACTTTCACTGAATTATATTAACGGGCATTTCATCCTCGATAATCTTAAAATATCCATGATAAACCACTGGGTAGCCCACGGCCCGCTTTTCATTTATCTTCAAGGCCTTATCGTAAAAGTGTTCGGCACGAACCCGTTCACTATGAGGCTGCTTCCGCTGATATTCTTCATGATGGGGGTTTATTTCTGCTTCAGGTTAGTAAAAGCAATGATCGGTCAAGGGGCGGGAACAGTATATCTGATCATTCATCTCCTCCTTTTTAACCTCAATATATGGGAGCGGACCTCGCTTCCCTATGTGATGCTGTTCGGACTTTATGCCGCATCTGCTTTTTACTTCCGGATGTACTCGGATACGGGCAGCTCGAAATATCTTTACGCACTTGCCGCGCTCATTGCCGCATCCGTTCTTGTTGCGTTCTATTCTTTTCTTTTATCGGCTTATTTCATATTTTATGCGGTCAGGAAGGACAGGAAGGCCTGGCTCCCCGCTCTTATCCCCGTATCGGTTGTGATCATTTTTGTTTTTACGGATATCCTGCTAAACGGGAAATTCGCCATTCTCGGCCTGCGTGAAATGGTGCCTCTCTATTCCCACGGCGACAGCAGATTGCTTGCACTGCCTCTGATGTTCTTTATGAATATCTGGGAATTCATGACGATAAATCCCGTGTATTCGTTAGGACTTTGCTATCTGATCATCAGAAAAGAATTGAGGGGACTTTTCGTTCTTTTCGTCATTTTTTCCGCCCTTCATTTCATAAGGCCCGTATATTATGTATCGCTTCACCAGTACCCGATAACCGCCTATGCTTTCCCGGCGGTGATAGGCGCCTCTATTTTCCTTTACGATATATTCGTGAAAAAAGGGCTTCTCTACAAGGCGGCATTCATGATCCTTCTTGCCGTATTTTCCTGGGAAAGCGGGAAAGTGATCACGCGTTCTCCCGATTACCCGCTTTCGCATCTGGCAATGAATGATATGAAAAACGCATATGCCGCGACGGAATATCTGAACCGGGAACTCTGTGACGGGGTCGTGATCACTACAAGGCACTATGCTTGGCTCATCAAAGGGAAGAAGGCGGAATTCACAGAATGGAATGCGTATGAATCACTGTCTGAAAAAGGAAAAGAACCCGAATATCCTGCGGACGGATTCCTTTTCAAAACTGATATCGGCAGTATTAAATACATTATCATAGACCCTTATTTCTTTAATTTTAATATCTTTCAGGACTATGTGAAGGAACTCAACGGGAAGTACCGTTTCTTCGAGATCGGGGATATGGGGGCAGTAAATTTCCTATGGCCGGAAGAAACGGGTTTCGGCCAGATCAAATTGCTCAGGAACCCCGGTTACCGATGAATATAGCCGTTCCTGTCCTCTCCCTTATTACCGTATTTTTCCTGTTCAAGTTCAAACCGGGGTCCGTTAAATATGTCATCTATCTTTTCCTGGCATGTTTCGCGGTATTCCTTTTCAGGTACTTGCTGTTCCACCATACGCATTCTGCGGATATGCCGGCTCATTTAACAAGAACTGCCGTTCTGGCGGAGTACTTAAAAAAAGGGATCCTGTTCCCTGTCATGCAGAGGGATATTTTCACCGGAATGAACCTGTATTTTTTCAGTCAGCCGATATTTCTGTTCTATCCCGGGTCCTTCTATCTTGTTCCTGCCGCGCTGAACCTTGCAGGTCTGCCGGATCATACTTCTATAAGGATATGCGCACTTTTCATATTCCTTGCCGGGTCTTTTTTCACATATAAGGTCTTTAAGAAAAAGACCGGAACCTTCACGGCTTTGTGCATTGCGGTCTTATACACCTTCATCCCGCTCAGGACGAATCAGATCTTCTTAAGGGCTGCCGTACCGGAAGCGTTATCCTTTCTCTTTTTTCCATTGATACTTCATTTTCTGGAAAGAAAGATATCCGCGGCCCTATTATTGTATTTCATCTCGATAGTCTTGTATCCTTTGAATGCGGTCATACTGCTTCTGCCGCTCGCCATACACTCCGTTATAATCAGGAACCCCCGTTTTGCCGTTTACGCGGCGCTCTCCACGGCTTTTTATATCCTTCCTGTATATATCATGGCGGGGTACTTAAGCGCGGCCGGCGGGGGATTCGATCTCAGTCGCGAGGTATGGGGCATTAAGGACATTATAATACCGCGTTTCTCAGCCGGCCTTGTGGAAAGCGGAAAAGCCGTACCCGGCGCTTTTGCTCTCGGCCCTTTGTTCATTCTTTTTGCCGCAGTCGTTTTCATAAAAAGAAAAAAGCGGGGTATTCTCTTTGCGGCATTCTTTCTCGTTTTTATCCTGATGAGCTTTTGGGCGCGCTTTCTGCCCATTCTTGCACCGATCCAGATACCCGGCCGCTTCATGATCCCCGCCGTATTCATCGTGTTCTCCCTACTTTATCTTTTCGGCATTCCGGAAAATACCGTACGCATTTTTGCTGCAGCCTCGATCTGCGCCGTGATATATCCGCTTCTCTGGAACCAGAAGGGTTTTCTTGAAGGAACAAGGTTCCAGAAAACGCATTTCATCATTGAATACGGAGACAGGAAGATCCAGGTCGATCCTCAAAAGAACGGCTATACAAAAAGCATTCCTCTCGAAGGGTTTCGCGGCGGCAAGCTTATCATAGAAAAACGCAAATATCCCGTTCTGATAAATGCGCTGATTCTGAAACGTGACAAAGCAAATGCCCGCGCAATCTCTCTCGGGGATCATATAGTGAAGAATAAGAATTTTTCGATCGCAAAAACATATCATCCCATGTATTATCCGGTGACCTCCGTATTTTCACAGAACCGTTCCGACGGGTATCTTGAATGCGATATTCCGCCTTTTGAAGGGGATGCGTACCTGTTGTGCTGGAACCGCAACGATCTGAAGAGGCCGGAAAAGGGGTATCTTCCATCGTATACTCGGCCGGCAGCAGCGAAGGAATTGAAGGACTATTTCATGTTTATGGAAGGTCCGTGCGCAGTAACGGATGATCTTCCGGAAGATGCTGTTCCGCTTGGTGAAAAAATAGAAAGAAAAGGAGAATATAAACTTTGCGTTCTGGCCGCCGGCCTCGGCAGCGGAAGGAAAAAAGCGCGTGTTTTTGTGAAAGGTATCCCGTGTGATATTGAGACCGGTCTCGGCCGCCCGGGAGCCGGATTCGTGATCTATCCGGATACTTTCTATATGGAAGAAGGAGAGACCTTTTCGGCGCTATTTGAAGAGTACGGCATCAATGAATTTCCCGATTATGTACAAAGGGGGATCAGGACCGAGCCGGAGAAGAATAATGAGATTAAAGGCCTTTACATGGTGCCGTTCGACTTCTCTTTCACAAGGGTGCTTACAGCCTCAGGAGAGCGGGTCGAATTCGCGGTTCCGGTTCCCGTCCGTGTTTTCTTCGATTCTTGGAATTTCAGATTCTACGAACTGGAGCTTGACGGGAAAACACTTGAAAATAACGGGGATTTTTTATTAAATATATATGCAGACAAAGGAAAGCATGTTCTAAAGATAGCGGTTAAGCCCCCTCTGTACGCATTGATATTTAGAGTTCTTTCCATTCTTTTGCTGATAGGAGTATTTTTATATGAAAATAAGCGTGATCGTTCCGATGCCTCCGTCGCGGAAAGAACCCGCTAATTCCGCGCTGCTCGGAAAATTAAAAGAAAAAGGGGCCGAGATAATAATCGTGAAAGGCCTGAACCCGTCCCTTCAGAGGAATCAGGGAGTAAAAGCTTCAACAGGGGAAGTAATCTATTTTCTGGACGAGGATTCCTTCCCTTCTCTTGAGAACCTTGAGATGATCAGAAATGAATTCGGGAAGAGCGGCACAGATATACTGGGCGGCCCGTCGGTCATTCCGGACGAGGGCGGCACTTTGGAAGAGGTCTTTTACAATATCTTCTCTACGAACCTCGTCGTCGGCAGACTTGCGTCAAGATACAAGGAACGCGGAAAAAGAAGAAGAACGGACGAAGGCGAACTGATACTGTGCAATATGGCCGTTAGAAGGTCGTTATTCGACGATCTTGGAGGATTTGCCGAAGACCTGTACCCGAACGAAGAGAACGAGTTCATCCAGAGGGCGTTGAAGAAAAAGGCGAATGTGATCTACGAACCCTCTTTCACAGTGAAAAAGACACTTGATATAAAAGCCGGCGAGTTCATCGCACTTTTATTGAAATACGGCCGGGGCAGAGGCATGCAGACGAGAAGGTATTTTAAAACTACAAATATCCTGAAACTCGCGCCTGTTCTTTTCATTCCCGTGATCGCAGTCTCCCTCATAGTGAAACCGTTGGAATATATCTTCGATCTTTATCTTATTTATCTTCTTGCTCTTTCAATGGTGCTTTCGGGATGGTCGTTCCTCACTTTCTTTCACTACCTTCTGTTCATTCCCGCAACACATATGTTCTACGGTCTCGGCATCCTTGCCGGACTTTTCTCCAAGGCGAAGAGAGCCATGTCAACGGAAACAGAAATGATCAGGATGTGATGAGGGTAAAAAGTCTCGTCTCTGCCATTAATTTCATTCTGGGAGGCCGCAAGCCCCTATCGGGCCCGATAAAGGTGCATTGGGACCTCGAATACCGGTGCAATTCGAGATGCCTGAACTGCGTAAGGTGGAAACTCGATGCGCCGTCAGATCAATTGGATACGGATACGGCGCTGAAACTCATCTCCGAGATAGCTGCGCTCGGAACCGATACGCTTTCCTTTGCCGGCAATGAGCCGATGCTCAGAGAGGATATCTTCATCCTTATCGAACGCGCGAAAAAGGAAGGGCTGAAGGTTTCTCTTAATACGAACGGACTCAGTCTCTGCGAAGAGAGAATTAAGAAACTGGCCGCGCTCGGAACGGACATGATCTATTTCTCGCTTGACGGACCGAACGCGGAGATTCATGACAGGATACGGGGTGTTCCCGGCGGCTTCGAGCGCATCATATCGGCAAAGAACGTTTTGCGGCGTTTTTCCGGCAAGATAAGCATCATGGCCAATACCGTGGCCAACCGCATCAATATCCCCTATCTTTACGACACCGTGAAAATTGTCAAAGAAGAGGGTTTCGACGGGATCATGATACAACCCGTCCATGAAGTGAAGGAGTTCTTCCAAACGGAAGGAGGCACGTCTGTAAGGGAAGAGGATATTCCTGCCATGAAAGAACAGATAGAAAGGATACTGAAGGAATACGGGGAAATGATCCCTCTTCCGCCGACATATCTTAAGGAATTCGGGACATTTTATCGCTCTCCCTCTGAATTGTACAAATACAGATGTACCGCAGGATACATGACGATGGATATAAGACAGAACGGCGAGATCGTTCCCTGTCCGGTGGGTTTCGATACGGCAGGGATATATAAACCGGGGAATATGAAGGGGCTCTGGTACGGCGCGGAATTCAACCGAATCAGGAAGAACATCAAGAACCGCAATCATCCGGTCTGCTGGTTCGCCTGCATCATTCCGATCAATATCATGTTCTATCGCATAAGAAGGTTCAGTTTCGGGGAAGTATTTTCCGGAAACCTTTTCAAGCATATTCTGAAAAAACTCAGATGAAGATATCAAAAGGATACGTTATCGAAAAAAGACCCGCCAACGACACGGATGCTTTCGTGAAGATCGTTTCACCTGAAGGAGTATCGGGGTTCATCGTCCCCAGGGGCTCTCACAGATCATCCGATCTTGCCGCGGTATTCACGCCTTTCACTTTGGTGAACGGCATCTGTTATTCATCATCGCAGGGCGACCGGAGGGTCGTATATGATCACGGCTCATACGAGATACTTCCGTACGGAAAGCTTCAAGACGAGGCAAGGATGCGGGCGGTGCGTGTTCTTTTCACGGCCTTTTCATCCTTGTCCGGACCTTTTGACAGCGCCCTTTTCGATATTTTCGAGAACACACTGCGTTCGATCCTCTTCAAGAAAGATGATCCCCGGGGGATCATGTTGAGTTTCATGCTCTCTTATCTTGAGACAGAAGGTATTTTTCCCGAATCGGAGAGGTGTTTCTCTTGCGGGAAAAAGAGCGATCTGGATTTCTTTTCTCCCGAAGGCGGAATTATTTGCGTGAATTGTGCGGCTTCCTCTACCGTGCGTCCGGCAGGGGATGGCTTGATCAGGCTTCTCAAGTATGCAAAGAAGAATCCCCGTAAAATACTGGAAAAAACTCATTGGAAAGATGAAATATTAGAATATTATGGTATAATAAAAGAATTCTTTGATCACAGTGTGCACAGGTGAAAGCAGGAATAGGATATGATCTTCACAGAACCGAACCAGGGGACGGCGTTTTTCTCGGCGGCGTCTTTATAAAGGCGGATTACCGTTTTGTCGCCCACTCAGACGGTGATGTGGTGCTGCATGCCCTTACGGATGCCATTCTCGGCGCCATAGGAGAAGATGATCTCGGTACGCATTTTCCTCCCGACGACGAAAAGTGGAAGGGCGCCTCGAGCGCAGACCTTCTCAAGATCGTTCTCCGGAAGTACTCCGGACATATAGGAAAGATCATCAATACAGATATTGTGCTCATCATCGAAACCCCTAAGATGGCGCTTCATCAAAAAGCGATCAAAGAAAATCTAGCCATGCTTCTAGGGACCGATATGAAAAGGATCGGCTTTAAGATAAAATCCGGCGAGGGTATCGGTGACGTGGGAGAAGGCAGGGCCGTGGCATGCCATTGCATCATCCTTCTGGAGGGTAATGATGCATAACAAGGTGTGGTCGAGAGTCCTTTGGGTCTATAGAAGAGAAAAGATGCTCGGGAACGATAGGCTGGATTTCAGACGGGCGAGAGAGACGCTTCGTGACCATAGCGGACTTTCCGGAAATATTGAAGAAAAGGTGACGATGAAGGAAATAGACGAACTGAAAAGTGAGATGGACGGTTGCAGAAAATGCACTATCGCCAAATTAAGGCATCACGCCGTTTTCGGCGAAGGCAATCTCAAAGCGCCGCTTCTATTCGTAGGCGAAGCCCCGGGCGAGACAGAGGATCTTACAGGACGTCCGTTCGTGGGAAGGGCCGGGAAGAAACTGCGTGAAATATTCGCCGCCATCGGCCTTAAGGAAGATGATTTCTATATTACGAACATAATTAAATGCCGTCCGCCGAATAACCGCAATCCCGAGCCGTCCGAGATCAGTAATTGCGCCAAATACCTTGATGCGCAAATAAAATTCATGGGGCCAAAGGTCATCTGTGCATTAGGCTCCTTTGCCGCCTGCAGGATGACGGGGTCTGATCTTCCCATAGGCAAAATGAGGGGCAAGGCATTCAAAACGGACGGGGCGGCAATCATACCGACATACCACCCCAGTTTCATTCTCCGCAATCCGGCAATGGAACGTTTTCTCAAGGATGACCTTGAACTTGTGATAAGGACCCTAAAGGGAACATGAGCGAATACTGCGATATGCACATTCATTCCAATTATTCCGTGGATGGCGAGTTGCCCATTCCCAGGATCCTGGAAAAGATCCGGGAAGCCGGTTTGTCTGCGGCGATCATCACCGACCACAATGAGATAGAAGGGAGCATCATTGCGCGCGATCTTCTTCAGGATTCGGGGTTGGATACGGTGACCGGGCTGGAGATATCGGCGCGCGGCCCGGACAATCTTAATATTCATGTGCTGATCTACGGCTATAGAAATGTGAAGAATCTCCGGGACGCGATGAAATTCATCAGGACCCAGTATGAGATCCTCACAAAACTCAGGATACAGAAGCTCAAGAGCGAGGGCTTCAATATCGACTGGAGCGATGTGCTCAGAGAACAGGATACCGTGCCTTCGCTCGGCCCCACTCTGGCAACAGCGGTCATCAAGAGGAACCGTCATGATGATAGACTGAGCCCCTACATTATCGGTGCCCGTTCGGATAACCCGGGATATAATTTCTATACGGATTATATCAAATCGCCCGGACCGTACAGTGTTGAGTTCAGAGAGTATCATGTTAACGATTCTCTCGACCTGGCTGCGGAATTAAAGGTTCCTGCCGTTTTTGCCCACCCGGGTTTTTCAATGCGGAGACTGCCGGATGAGGAGAAGGAGAGTTTTGTAGCCGGCCTGAAGGAAAGGGGGCTCACAGGAATAGAAGTGTATTCCTCGCACCACACGAAAGAGAATACGGAATTCTTCATGGGCCTTGCAAAAAAATACGATCTTCTTGTAACGGGAGGTTCCGATTTCCACGGAAGGAAGAAACCCGAGATCCGGATCGGCGGATTGAAGGTCCCGCGAGACTGTTTTGACGGTGTTATCGAAAAAATAGGGAAGATGCATTAAAATATCTTAAAGAGGTGAAAGATGAAATACGATGAACTAAGCGAATTCACAAGGGAGCTGATATCCATCGAATCGCTCTCCGGTGAAGAACGGAACATCGGTGTTTTCCTGAAAAAGAGGATGCACAAATTCGGTTTCAGCGAAACCTACATAGACAAATTCGGAACGGTAGTCGGCATCATCAGGGGCGCGCTGTCCGGGCCTACGATACTTATGGACGGCCATATCGATCATGTAGTCGTGAACAATCCCGAACTTTGGAGCATGGACCCGTTCAAGGGCGGGATCAAGGAAGGGAGGATGTACGGCCGGGGCACTTCGGACATGAAAGGCGCGCTTGCCGCGATGATCTTGGCGGCCAAGCATTTTGCCGAGAATAAAAAAAACCTCAAAGGCAATATCATTGTTACGGGCACTGCCTGGGAAGAGCTCTTTGAAGGTTATACGCTCGGGTATGCCATCGAAGAACTGAAAACAAAAGGATACGCTCCGGATCTTGTCATCATCGGCGAAGCGAGCGAACTCGACCTTAAGATAGGCCAAAGGGGAAGGGCCGAGGTCGTGGTAACTTCTCTGGGAAAATCCTGTCATTCTTCTAATCCGCAATTCGGCATAAACGCCGTTTACAATGCGATAGACATTATTAAGGCGATCGCCGATGCACCGAGAAAAGAGGATGCGTTCATCGGGAAAGCTATATTCGAACTCACGGATATCATCTCCAAACCATATCCGGGGTATTCCGTAGTCCCGGAGGAATGCACGATAAGTTATGACCGCCGGCTCCTTCCGGGAGAGAGGAAAGAGGACGTGATCGCCGAAGTTGAGAAGACACTTGAGCCGCTGAAAGCGAAGAACGACAAGCTCAAGTACATGATAAATATAGTTAAAGGGGAACTTTCCGACGATAAGGGAAGGACCTATGAGACCGATAAATTCGCCCCGGGCTGGGTTTTCCCTCAGGACGCGCCGTTCATCAAGAAAGCGCTCGCCGGTCTTGAAGGCATCGGATTAAAACCGCGGATCACGAGATACTCTTTCTGCACGAACGGCTCGATGTCGGCCGGCATCATGAATATCCCAACGATCGGGTTCGGTCCTTCAGCCGAATCGCAGGCCCATGTGGTAGACGAATACATCGAGATCGATCAGTTAGAAAAAGCTTATGAAGGCTATATGGCCATAATAAAAGAAGAAATAAAGGAGTAAAAAATGGGAAAACTGACGGGAAAGGACCTGATCACAACGATCGATTGGGAAAAGGACGATCTTATCAAGCTTCTTGAACTGGCAGAGGACATGCAGAAGAACAGATATCATAAGAAGTACACCGAAGTGTTGAAATACAAGACCTTCATGATGTTCTTCTATAATCCATCGGTCAGAACAAGGCAATCTTTTGAAACGGCGGCCACGGAGCTCGGCGGCCATGCGCAATTCCTCGAGCCCAAATCGATGAGGCTCAAAACGGCGAAAACAGCGGGTGAAACAGTGGAAGATGCGGCGAATGTAATGAGCAGATACGGGGCCGGCCTCGGGATAAGGATACTCGAAGACCAGATCTCTGCTTACGGAGAAGGGGAGAAACTCCTCCGCGAGTATGCCCATTATTCTTCGATCCCCGTGATGTCGATGGCTCACGATAAATTCCACCCTATGCAGGGCCTTGCCGATATCATGGGTTTGAGGAAACACCTCGGGAAAAAACTTGAGGGAAAAACCTTCACGCTCGTATGGGGAAAAGGCGCGCTCGCCCGTTCCTGGAGCTCGATCCAGGAAGCCCTGGTATTGTATTCGCGGTTCGGGATGAATGTCCGCATCGCTTCACCCGAAGGTTATGACCTCGATCCGGAAGTGATCGATTACACAAAGTCCCAGTGCGAGAAGAACGGCAAGAAATTCCTCATTACGCATGATCAGAAAGAGGCCTATGAGGGTTCCAATATCATCTATTCGCGAAACTGGATGACTCCGAACGCCTATGCGAACGGCTCATTGGATAAACAGGGCGAGATAGAAAAATCTCTCAAATACAATGACTGGATCTGCGATATGGAGAAGATGAAACTTACGGACGACGCGGTATTCGTTCATCCCATGCCCGTGGACAGAGGGAATGAAGTGACCGATGAAGTGGCCTCCGGCAAAAGATCTATCATCTACGATATCGCCGAGAACCGCCTCCATGTTCAGAAAGCCGCGATGATGATGACGATGGTCTAGAAAGGCCTGTAATATGAAGAAAGCAGTTATCGCGATAGGCGGCAATTCACTCATTAAGGACAAGGAGCATCAATCCGTACCCGATCAGCACAATGCGGTCGTGGAGACCTGCGAACATATAGCCGATCTCATCACCGCGGGATACGAGGTCGTGATCACCCACGGCAATGGCCCGCAGGTGGGGTTCATCCTTCTGCGTTCGGAGATCGCATCCAAACAGCTTCATACTGTCCCCCTCGATTACTGCGGTGCGGACACGCAAGGGGCTATCGGATACTCGATACAGCGCGCCATGATGAATATATTCAAACAAAGGGGGATCAAAGGCCACGATACGGTCACCGTCGTGACACAGGTGCTTGTCGACCGCAATGATCCCGCTTTCAAGAATCCCTCAAAGCCGATCGGTCCGTTCTACTCAGTCGCCGAGGCAAAAGAGAGAAAGGATAAAGAAGGCTGGGATATCGTTGAGGACGCAGGAAGAGGCTGGCGCAGGGTCGTGCCTTCACCGAAACCGGTCAAGATACTCGAGATAGACGCGATAAAAGACCTTGTTGCGAAAAAATTCACGGTTGTCGCCGCCGGCGGCGGCGGGATACCGGTCATTGAAAAGGAGGACGGACAGATAGAAGGCATCGCCGCGGTGATAGATAAGGACTATGCGTCGAGCCTTCTTGCCAGCGAGATCAAAGCTGATATCTTCATTATTTCAACGGCTGTGGACAAGGTCTACCTGAATTTCGGGAAAGAGGATCAGAAAGCGCTTGATAAGATCACATTCAAGGAGGCCAGGCAGTACATGGAAGAGGGGCACTTTAAAAAAGGCTCAATGCTTCCCAAGGTGGAGGCGGCCCTGAGTTTCCTCGAACATGGCGGCCACAAAGCGATCATCACCAATCCCGAGAATCTCCGCAATGCCGTAGAGGGAAAGTCGGGGACGACGATCGTAAAATAAAGGCCCGGTCCGTATGAAATAATGATTCACCGGATTGCCGCATGCTTTTTTAAAAGCGTTATGCCGGCGCGGACCGCGAAAAAGATGATTATCGAATAAAAATATCCCGCAAAGGGCAATAGCAGAAGCCCGGAGCACACGGTACCCGCAAGCGCTCCTGCATAATCGAGCCCGAGCGCCGCGCGGTCCGAAGCCAACGCAGTATTGTCCGCGAACTCGCCTCCTCCGAGAAAGGCAAGAGCCGAAAGCAATAACAGAATGAACAAAACGCTCTGAACGCTCATCAGAATATAAACGGCGAATATGGCGAACAATAGAAGTTTCAGAGCTGAAAAACCGGGAAAGAAATCGCGCCTTTTTTCAAACAGAAGATTTCCGGCAAAAAGGCCTCCGATCACAAGTCCTGCAATCACCGGCTCTAGAAGGTAAGATTCTCCGAAGAACGATTCGATATAGATCAGAACGAACATCTTAAGCGCGATATTCTCCATTCCTGCGAATGAAAGCGTGAAACGCTTCTTGAAGAAGAAGAACATAAAAAGAACAAAACCCAATACGCAGAAAGCAAGAACCGCTGCGACTTCTCTCCTTCCGAATCCTTTATAATAAGAAAGCGCTGAAAAGAGGAATGGCCTGCCTTGCCCTGCGGCATTTTCCCGGATCGCTTCTCCGATGCCGAATCCGTTCAGCATCAAGGCCTCCTCGGGGCGTATCGATGAGAAACGGCCTTGCATATGAGCGCTCAGGGCTTCCTTGGTCACAGGTATGGGCCTTTTTGAAAGGATGCAAAGCATTGACGGGCCGGGTTCGAAATGTCGGTAAGGGAAATACGAGCAAGCATTCCCGGCTATATGAAGAAGAATATTCCCCAGTTCCCTTCCGATGTAATTCTCTTCCCCGTAAATATAGAAGAAAACGGTTCCGCCGTCTCCGGTGATCCTGTCCAGCGCGCGGAAAGAACCCGTACTCACCTTCGACAGATCACTTGTGTTTAAAAGATCAAGTCCTCCGAGATAGACTGAATCGAAGCTTTTATCCGTTTTTCTTATGAAACGTGCAAAATTCCGTTTTATACCGTGCAAGGGCCGCTTAAAAAATTCGCTTCTGGCTTCAAAGGTTCTCACTCCCTCCTTTCCAAGAAGTTCCCTCTGCCATTCCGTTAACTCCTCTGAAGAAAGAAGAGAGCGCGGTTTATTGACCGGAAATGAAAGAGGAATGAGCATTTCCGCCGTCTGATCGCTCCGGTTCTCCATCACCCTGAAGGAGCGCATGTTCCGGGCAAGAACATGCCTGCCGTCCTTTCTGAAAGAAATGTACTGCCCCGACGGGGATTCGCGGATCGAGAGATCATATCCCCTGTAGTTCTTGAGATAGAAGCCCTTCAAATTGAAGAAACACATTGCGATCAGAACAGCGCAGGCGAGATATTCCAAAGGTTTCCTTTTAAGAAAAAGTACTGCCGCAGCGAAAAATAACGCATAAACGAAATACGAATTTAGGCCAATGATAAAAAGAAGATAGCAGGCGATGCTGCCTGCTGCGAACCCGAGGTTCTCAAGTCTGTAGTAATCATTGATCATTCCTTTATTCTCAAGAAAGGAATAGAAATAGATGAAAAAGAGCGCGCCGCTGAAACCCGTGAATAAAAAGTGAACCGCAGGATGCCCTTCGGAAAACCTGAGATAAAAAGTCAATAATGCCAGTACTGTAAGATAGGCGGAAGGGAATGATACGGCTTCAAGGAATAAAGGGCGTTTATAGAATAATGCGGAGAATATCGCGCCGGTGAACCAGGATGAAAAGAACAGCGTTATAGTGAATATATCGATATGAGATATAAGGAAAAGAGTTCTGAAGAGGAATATCTGAACGGCTGCGGTGAGAAAGCCGAGGATTAAAGCCTTCTTAGAACCTTCCATCGATCACGGTCCCGCACATCGGGCATTTCCCGTATACGGCGGAATTCTTCCTTATGACATATCCCGTTCTTTCGATGAGCGCGTATCCGCATTTCTTACAGACGGTCGCCTCGTAGACCGAATCCCTGAGATTCCCGAGATAGACATACTTGAATCCTGCCTTGGTAAGCATTTCCGCGATCTCCTTAAGCCTTGTTTCGGGAGTTGCCGGCACATCCGTCATCTTATAATTCGGAAAGAACCTCAAAATATGAACAGGGACGCAGGTTCCCAGATTGATTAATACCCAATCCGCGAATTTCCGCATCATTTCTCCGGAATCGTTTTTGCCGGGTATGGCAAGATAGACGATCTCGATCCAGATGCCTGCCTTGAAAAGAGAAATGATATTATCCAGCACGGGCTCAAGCTCCCCGCCTAATTCCTTCCGGTAATATTCGGGGTCCATGCTCTTTATATCCACGGTTACGGCATCTATGTAGGGCATTAGTTTTTCGAGAGGGTCTTTTTCCATAAGAAGGGCCGTGACCAGGACATTCTTCAAACCGCTCTTTTTTGCGAGTTTTGCGCATTCATAAGTGAATTCATAGGATACTACAGGCTCGGAATATGTGTAGGCGATCATCCGGCATCGGTTTTTTTGGGCTTCCCCGATGATGTCTTCAGGTTCCATCGACCTGCAGGAGAGTTTGAGAGGCGAGTTCTGGGAAAGGGTCCAGTTCTGGCAGAATTTGCAGTGCATATTGCATCCGGCCGATGCGATGGATAGTATCGGACTTCCCGGATAGAAATGATAAAGCGGCTTCTTTTCCACCGGATCGATATTGAGCGCGGCTATCCTGCCGTAATTGATGGCGATCAGTCTGCCCTCAATATTCTTCCTTGCTCTGCAGTCGCCTTCTTCACCGGGCGAGAGGGGGCAGTGCTTAGGGCACAGGAGGCATTTTATTTTTTTCTTCGGAAGTTTTTCGTAGTAGTCCGCTTCCTTTGCCGCAGCGGAAAAAAGGGATCCGGACAGGATAAAAATAGAAGTAAAAAGAATGATTGCCCTTTTCATTAAAAAATATTACGCTTCCCCGGCTTTGTCGTCGAGCGATTCCGACATTTCCTCGCCGACCTCGACGGGCCTGGAATTATCCACGATCATATTCGGTCTGATTGATTCCTTTAACTTCCCGAAGTCAAGGCTCTGCCTGAAATTCTCCTCATTCCTTACAAGCACGGTCCCTTTCAGGGGATTGAATCCTATGATCTCAAACGTTTCGCTTTTGCCGTCATCGCCCTGATATTTGAATTTCTTCGGAAGGGTGTTGAGCTTCTCCACGAATTCGAGATAGTTGACGTACTCATATTTCAAACAGCATAAAAGCCTGTTGCAGAGCCCTGTGATCTTCTCGGTATTTATATCCATGTTCTGTATCTTAGCCATCCTAAGGACTATCGGTTCGAATTTGCTTATATACCTTGAACAGCACGTGACCTGCCCGCAGATGCCGAGGGTGGGGAAGGTCTTAAGTTCGTCCCTTATACCTATCTGCTTCATCTCGATCCTTTTGCGGAGATTCCCGGCAAGGTTCTTCACAAGATTACGGAAGTCCACTCGGCCTTCCGAGGTATAGTAGAAGAAAACTTTTTTCTCGCTTAGATTGTATTCGGCTCTGAGAAGGTTCATCTGCAGTTTATCCGAATCTGCGAATTTCCTGCAAACGGCGAAAGCTTCGTTCTCGTCCTTTTCTATCTTCCGCAGTATCCTGTCTATGGTCGCGTCAATAGGTCCGAGTATCTTGATGTCCGGCTTGAAATTATCGGTCCCATCCTTCTTGCAGTTATTGCGGAGAAATTTCCCTGTCCATAAACCGTCGTCCTTCAGAACTACGATCCTGTCGTCCTTATCGAAGCGCTGTTTCGTCGAGGCAAGCGCGTATTCCTGAGTAAAACGCATCTTGATGCAGGAAACGGAATAGAAGTCGGTGATGAAAGAGATATGGGTTTTGAGCATATCTTCGAGGTCCGATTCGGCCTTCGCAAAATCAACGAACCCTTTCTTCTGGTAGTAAATATTAAGGCGCGTTCTGTTAAAATTGATCTCAAGTTCGTATATCTTTATCGGCGCCTGCCCCTCCTCGAAATAGTTCATCACTTTTTCTTTGTATTCGGTCTCGGTCTCATAATTCTGGTTTATTATCTTCTGGTCCTCTCCCTGTATATTGCCGTGAAAAGTGGGCGCTCCTTCGATATATTCATGGTCGATAGGGAAATCTATCACCTTTGCTACCCAGATGCCGTCCGTCATCTTAACGAGGACATCGGATCCGATCCTGATATGATCTTCGCTTTTCGCGAAAAACACGACAAAATTGTCGGCTCTGTTCATTATACCGAAATACGCTTTCATACACTCTATTATAGCACTTTTACCCATATTTCCAAAATCCGCTCTACGGCTTCCTTTGCTCAGAACACTGCTCTTCAGTGCTTCATCGTCTCAATTTTTCACTTCCCATTCTTCATTGTCCATTATCAATTCTTCTTTTTGCATGTTCTTTATATTTGTCAACTCTCAATTCTCAACTTTCAACTCTCAACTCTCTTCACTCTTCACTTCGTTTCGCCTCTATCCTCTAACCTC
>CALMGJ010000033.1 GCA_937863565.1 uncultured bacterium
GAGGATAGAGGCTAGAGGATGGGGGCGAAAAAACAAGTGAATAACGAATAGTGAAAAGTGAATAATTATATGGAATATATTCCTTATCTCACGCCACACTTCGCACTCCATACGCCACACGCCTTTTCAAAAATAGATCTCTTCGATGTTCTTCTTTATATCGTAATCTCCGGCAGGACCTTTATATAGAACGGTTCCCTTTTTCAGGATAAGATACCGGTCCGCGAATCCGGAGAAGAAATCTAAATCGTGCGAAACGATGAAGACCGCCCTTTCTTTCGAGGCCTTTTTCAGATATCCCGCTATGACGGCTTTATAATGCGGGTCCAGAAATGACATCACTTCGTCGATGAACACCGCCCTGCTTTCCTCAAGGATATTCTGCGCGATGAGAACGGATACCCACTGCCCGGCGGAAAGATGTGTGATATCACGCTCGAATATCCCCGCAAATTCCGGAAATGCCGATTCGAATTGCGCGCGCGTGATATTGCGGCCCGTTGTCATGTTCAGAAAATCGGAAACGGTGAAACCCTGAACGGGATTTTCATTCACGAATGTGGCCGAGAAATAGAATTTTTTTTCTGAAGGACTCAGCTTGGACGCCTCTTTCCCGTCATACGATACCGTGCCGGAGGCGGGGACCAGGAGCCCCAAAGCCGATTCCATAAAGGTCGTTTTCCCGCTCCCGTTTGCGCCGGCCACGAGATATATGCCGCGTTCATTGAAATCCTCGTTCAAAGAAAGCGTGAATCCCTCTCTTTCTATCGTGAAGCGTTCAAATCTTAATTCCATTCCGCCCCCTGTAGAAGATGATGAAATACGCGCCGCCCAGAAGGGAAAGCACCATGCCGACCGGCATATAGAAGGCCGTGAAAAGGCGCGAGATGAGGGCCGCTGAAAGAGTAAGGAGCGCTCCGATGAAACCGGACAGAACGAGAAGCGCCCGGCTTTTGGATCCCGTGACGACGCGGGCGAAATGCGGGGCCATAAGTCCCACGAAACCGATGATCCCCGTTACGGAAACGGTCATGGCAACAAGAACGGAAACGGCAATAAAGAATATCGTGCGTTCCTTGCCGGGATCGATTCCCAGGGTCTGTAATTTCTTATCCGAAAAATTCATAAGGTCGAGCGTGGCAGAGCGGGAAAGGATGAAAAGGAATATCCCGAACGCGGCCGCCGTAAAAACAATAAGAAGCCTGATATCGTAGAAAGAGAAGGTCCCGAAGAGCCACTGCACGATGGAATAGATCTTGTCTCTCTCAATATTGGAAAGTATCACGGAAGAGAGCGCGCCGGCGATATATCCGTAAACGATGCCCGACAGAAGAAGGGAAAGATGGTCCTGTTTTCTTATTATCCTTCTTATCCCCATTATGATGAAAACGGAGAGGATGCCGCCGAAAAGCGCGGAGCCGATCACGGCCGAAAATCCGGTAAGATAATAAAGTCCCGTTAAAAAACACACCGATATGCCGAGCGCGGATCCGGACGATATCCCAAGTATATAGGGATCGGCCAGCGGATTCTTGAATATGATCTGGGAGACGGCGCCGGCCGCGCCGAGCGCGAATCCGGCGAAGACCGCGGCAAGAACTTCGGGCAGGCGTATCCTGAGGATTATGAAGCCGTCGCCTTTTCCCAGGCCGCAGAAAAGGTTGCAGACGGCAAAGAGGATAAAAAGAAATAAGAGTGCCGCTTTAATCGCGTTTTTCGATCTCATCTTTCAGTTTTTTCAGAAAACCGGGCGTTTTCAGGCTTGCCCTGAAGAAGGGCTCGAAATCCCGGATCACCGCAACCCGTCCGTTTTTGACTGCGGGGAGACCTGAAAGCACGGGATCATTCAGGATCAGTTCCTTTATCCTTTCTCCGTCCTCCGAGAAAACGAGGATGATGTCCGGAGGGGATTTCAGAACTTTCTCATACGGTATGATCCCGTATCTTTTCTTAAGAAAACCCGCGGTATTTTTAAGGCCCAGAAGCGCAAGCGCCGAACCCTGAAATGTACCCGGGCCGAAAGAGTGCACGCTTTTTCCGTCCATCCATATTACGGGAAGCGCTCTTAAATTTTTTGCCGGCTTCCCTGAGAATTCCGCAAGGAAGTTCTCTATTTTCCGGACAGCCTCCCCTGCCTCCGTTCCCTTCCCGTGCTCTTTGCCGAGTTTCTTATAGATCCCCTTCAGGCCTTCGAACGAATCCGCGTAAATGAATTCCGTTCTTATGCCGAGGCTTTTAAGTGCCGCGGCCGTCCGCGCCTGGCTTACGGGAGTAAGATACACGATGTCCGGCTTCAATTTCACTATACGCTCTATGTCCGGGGCATTAAAATTCCCCGCCTTAATGCCTGCAGGATACGGGTCCTGGATCACCGTTGCCGTTATACTGTTGCCGAGCCCGAGATCGAGAAGGACTTCCGTTATATCCGGAGAAAGCGAGACAATGCCTTCCGCACCGAGAAATGCGCCGAGAAGAACGGCCATAATAAACAGGCCCGGCTTCATATCGAAAGCCTCGCATAAAATGTTCTGCCGGCAATGGGATAATCCCCGTCATAAAAAGAGTCGCCGGGCGCGCCGCTTCCCCGGGCGTCAAGCGCGTTTTTCACGCCGATCTCGAAAAAGGAGTTACGAAGCGGCGCGCGTAGCATTATATTGAGCACCCTTACCGGGCCTATCGTTTTTACCGCGCCGTTATAAATATTGCTCATCCTGCCGCGGTACAGGTGTTCGGCCGCGAGCTCCATGCCGCGGAACTCAAGCGATGCGGAAAACGTGTTCACGATATCGGGCAGATATGTTGCCGGATATGTCCTTGTAATGTTTGCGCATGTCATCCCCGGATCATACACTCTTTCCTGATGCCCCCAATTATACGCAAAGGTTTCTTTGAATTTTAAAGGTCCTGCTTTCTTTTCCGCGGTAAGGACCGCTTCATTGATCACCGCCTTTGCAATATTCTTCGGCGAATAGAGGTAGAGGAGAGGATCGTCAAGCACCCAGGCGATCATATCCTCTATTTCGCGGTGTGAATATCTTCCGCTTAAAAACGAGTACGCGTATTTTACGGTGAATGATACGGACTTCTCCTCTTTGAGCTCCGGATTCCCGGAACCGGGAAAATACAGGTCATTGAGTTCCGGTTGCCTGATCCCGCGCGAAAGGTCCAGAAATAATTCGTGCAGATCGCGCATATAATGCCAGTGCATGCTTCCCGCTAAGGCGGCGGGCGCATCGTCCCTCAGATGGAACCGGCCTTCAAAGCCAAGAGCCGGCCCTTTAAAAAAAAGCATCCCGCCGAGACCGCCTCTCAGATTTTTTTTCTCTCCGGATTCTTCGGAACGGATGGAGAATTTCAGCCCCGCCTTGATATCCGGGCCGTCCGCGATACCGGCATTGCCCGCCATTCTAAAATAGGAATTTCCGCCCCCATAGCGGTAAAGCGAACCGTAATAGTAATTTTCATAGGTATATGCATATCTTCTGTAGGCGGCAGCAAGGCTTGTTTTCCCAAGATCGGCCGCAACAAGGAAAAACGCGGATGATGCTTCCATTTTATCCAGCGGATAGGTCGCGCTGAAAGGATCCAGAGCGTTGACGAGCGGGCCCGGCGTGTTCGTTCTTTCATCCGAAAAGTTCAAAACGGCGGTGACCGCGCCGCCTATTTCTAAAGCGGCGCCGATGAAATTTTTTCTGAAGCCCGAATTCTCCCGTTTGGAATTTCCTTCATTGCCCTGATACATAAGGTTCATTTTTATACGGCCGGTGCTGAGGGGAGCTATAAACACGAAGCGGCTTGCGTTCTCTTCAAGAAGCATGTCCGCTTTAAAACGGTCTTTCATCTTCAGATCGAGAAAAACGGTGCCTCCAATGCCGCGCCCCCCCCATAGAGAAGAGCTGTCGGAGGGGAAGTATGCGAATACATCGGAAAGGTATGCCGGAAAAGACGAGAGATCGAAGGTCCCCGTTGCCGGATCGTTCAGTGTGATCCCCTTGAACACGAAATTCGTGTGAGCGCTCGATAATCCCGGAGCGGAAAGGAACATTGCGCCGCCGCTCTGGTACCTGCACAGCGCAAGGCCGAAAGAAGGCGCCGCGAATTCAAATTCCGTGGGAAAGGCGGTTTCGCTTACCGTAAAACTATCGGTTCTTGTCGACGAGACGACGATCTCGAAACAGAAGACCGGAAAAACAATAACGAATATCGCCGCCGAAAGGGCCTTTTTCATGCGCATCCTCCGTGCTTGCCGTTAAAAAACCCGGCGGAATATCCTGGCTCGGGCATCATGCCTCGTCCTCCCCTTCCCGCTTTCGCAGTGGTCGAAGGATCCGTAGCCCTTACAGTTGCGGGGACAGCCGCGGCTTTTTACCGCGTTCCTCCTCGGGGTTTTATTTCTTGGTTTTCAAATAATTATTATACATTTCAGAAAGGGCCTTTTTATAGGACTCCCAGCCCGGTTTCGCAACAAGCGCCGGAAAGTCCTCTTTGCCGTGATAATGCCCCTTCACCCAGTCCATCTCGTATTCCACGGGAACATAGCTGCCCTTCAGATAATCGGTATGCGCGCCGTAATCCGTCGCGATGACGGGTATGCCTCTTTTGACCGCCTCGAAAATGAAAAGGCCCATGCCTTCGGCAGAGCTCACCTGTATGTAGCAGTCCGCATCGTCCAGAAAACCTATCATCTGATCGTCATTGTAGACTTCGTCCACGATCTTGACATTCCCGTACATGCCGTAATTATTTTTCAGTTCTTCAACATCCTCTTCCCAGTGCCTTACCTTGCCGTGCTTGCTGTTCGGGAAGGTCTTTATCACAAGTTCAAGATTCTCGTTCTCGAAGAAAAGTTCCATGAAGGCGTGTATCATGAACGGGATATTCCTTCTTTTATCCGGTGTTGCAATGCTCTTGAACCTGAATATGCCGTCCGCGCGGGGTTTTGTTTCCTTATGTTCCGCTGGGGTATAAGGAATGATCTCGATCGGTATACTGATGCCGGACCTTTCGGCGATCGTTTTTACGAACTTTGATGGAACAACGCAGAAATCAAAATGCTTGTTCGCTCCGTCTATCCAGGTCCGCGGAGCGGGAACGGCTTCAACGAAGAAGAATATGCCCTTTTTTCCGCCTTTCACTTTCGGGAAATCCTTCGGCTCGACGAAGCCGATCTCGATACCGTCCGGAGGTGTTTTTATTACGATTATGTCCGTGAAAGGTTTTTTGATCGGGAAATCGCTGTCGTGGTCTTTTCCCTTTTTCTCCCTTATATTTACTCTGTATCCGGAACGGATGAGGCCCTCCACGTATTTTCTTATGAAGAAGGCCTCCGGCTGAAAGGATTGGAATGAACCGAACAGTGTTATCGGATTTTTCTTCAGCATATCAGAATTTCTTTACTTTGAAATTCTTCGTTCTCAAAAGTTCCACGATCCCGTCATTTCCGATAAGATGGCCCGCACCGACGATAACGAAATATACGCCCTTGCCGTTTTGAAGGATATCCTCTATCTTTTCCTTCATCTTGATATTCCTCTTTTCGAAAAGTTCCGTATTGAATTCCTTCAGCATTTCATCATCGTCAAGTTCGCTTTCAAGAAGCTCTTCCATGCCTTTTTCATCGCCGGCCTTCCACACATCCTTCATCTTGATCATCGTATCGCTGGAGCTTTTGAACTCTTTCATCGTGATCTCGAGGAATTTCACCTGCTTTTCCATATCCAGCCCGGAGAGAAGGTCTATCTGATATCCGAGCGATTCAAGTTCCAATATTTTCTTCCCGGCTTCGGCGGCCTTCGAAAGGAAGAAGATATCTATGCCGAGTTCGGGTTTCAATCCCAGCGACATTGCCATGAGCCCGGAAAGAGAGAAAGAGACGAACCACGGTTTCATCGTTTTGAACGTATCGGGAGGTACGCCCAGTTCTGAACAGAGGGTGTTCAGCTGAATATTAACCGTATCGGATATCACGGAAGAAAGGAGCGTGCCGTCGGTGAACAATGCTTTGGCAAGTATCGTCTCCTGGAGTTTCTGCTGATCGATATTCAGGATATCCGCCTCAACCCCGAGAGTCGCCGCTTTCTTAAAGGCCTTCATTATGTGCTTGGGAAGAGGATAGAAACTTTCATCTGCAAAATGTATGGAGCCGAGAAGATATACCGTTGCGCTTTTGCTTTTCACTTCATAGAAATAGCCCTTGACATTTCCTTTGCCGGCGGCAGAGAATGCCGCGGAGTTTAAAAGGAATACGGCAGCCAGGAACAGAATAAAAGTCTTTTTCATAAAGCCTCCTTGAACACTGTTTTGTGGACGATTCTATTATACATCAATAGCCGTTTTTTTCAAGATATATTTATGATTTGTCTGAAATGATGTTAAAAAAACCTGCGTCTTTTATTTTTTATATTATTTCAGCACCGCTATCTTCCCTGTCTTCAGGGGTTTTCCGTCCTTCAGGACGGTATAGAAGTATACGCCCGAGGAGATATCAAGGCCGGCGGTATTCCTCAGTTCCCATACTGCCGTATACCCTTCGATGGCGATCGTCTTCACCGCATTCCCGCTCAGATCGTATATCCTTATCTCGCCTCCTTCAGGAAGTTCCGCGAAAACGATCGAGTCCTTCGCAGGGTTCGGATACGCCTTTATCTTCTCCCCTTCCTCCGGACTGGCCTCAGTGTCATCATCCCGGTACTCTCCGCCGTCCGGAGCCGAACCGTTCGAAGTCAGGAAAACTACCCTGTCCGCATTCCTGTCCGTCACGGCAAATACCGTTTCATACCCGTACCGGAATGCCGAAATGTCGCAGGCGCCGTTCATAATGTTATCATATGCCGATTCTTCGGCCCCGGCCCCGGGAGCTTCCGGTATCCGTACGGTTAAAATGACGCTCCCGGATATATCGATGCCCGTTATCATACTTCCCGAGATCACGAAATCTGACATCTCTTTCGAATATGCCGAGCCGGCCGAGAGGAATATGTCGTTCCCCCCGCCGTCCTCGAACACTCCCGTGCCCGCGATATTCCCTGCTATCATTCCGCTTCCTTCGTCTATCGCAAATGAATTGAGCATGCCGGAAAATACCGTTTCCCCTGTTTTCTTCCCTTCTTTGCCGTATTCGGAAACAGTATTCCCCTTAAGAACGCAAAGCGTATCGTTCCTTTTGTTCCATTTCATCTCTTCCGGGTTCTTTATCCCTATGAAAGGTACGAATATCCCCTTTTCTCCGTCATATCTCAATATCCCGTTGCCGTCGTTTCTGAGGGCATACAATCCCCCTTCCGGCGAGAGGCAGATCCGTTCGGGTTTGTCTATGCTCCCGAGCGTCATTCTCAGGTTCCCTGAAACATCGAAGACCTTCACCGCGTCGTTCCCGCTCTGGTCACCCGCGTTCCTGTCCGCAACAAGTATCGAGAATGCGCCTTCGAAATATCCCGCCTCGGCAGAACCGGGTTTATTGAACCCGTAAAGCACGTCAGGTATCCGGGGAGCTGTATCCTCCTCCCCGTCTTCACCTCCGTTCCCGTTATCCGTATCATTGTCCGTTGACCCGTCGTCCGGGCTTATGTCAAGGATATACGAATAATCCGTTCCTGATCCCGTCCCGGTTCCCGGTTCCGCATCCGCTGTCCCGAAACTGCATACCGTCTCTTTGATCCCCGAGAAACCGTTCCCGTCCGTCCCTATGCCCCGTATCCTGTGCTCACCGTCCGGATATACTCCGGTATCGAGTATATATTCAAGGACATCACCCGCCGTTTCGCTCAGTTTTATTCCGTCCATCTCGAGTATCATTTTCTCTATCCGCGCGTACCCGTTCCCCGCGCGGCCCTCCGATCTTATCCTTATCGTTCCGGTATATGCCGTTTTGTGCTCCGCCGTTCTCACTCCCGTCAATGCGCTTTCCGCCTCATCAGCGCCGATATCGCCGTTCACATAGATATCGATATCGGGATAAACATACTGGAATGTCGAGCCGGCCGGCAATACCCCGGTGATGAAATCCCCGCCCTCCGCAGTCAAAGCGTCCGTTCCCGGATCCCCCGGAATAACGGCGTTCTTCTGCGTTCCTTCCGTCCTCTTTTCCGTTATCGCGGCAAGAACGGTTTCGTCGAACCCGCCCGAGTATATCCTCTTGTGTTCCCCGTCATATCCCGCAAAATACAGAATATCCCGCCCGCTTATCTCCAGAAGATAAGGCGCATATCCGTACAGGCCGCCTATGAAGGGCTCTGTCCCCGCAGTGTCCTTCAATTTCACTTCCCTGTCCTTTTCGAATATATCCCCTGCTTCAAGGGCCTTGAAAAGGTATTCTCCACTGAAGAGGGCTCCTGTCTGTCTTCTTCCCGTATAATAAAGTTCCCCTTTGTGGTATGCCGGCTGATATACGGCCCAGTTGTCGAAATAACAGCCCTGCCCGATCAAAGGAGTTTCTATCTTATTGAAATAATACCCGTCCTCCGATGCTGCCCACAGTATATTTATATGAGCGCTCCCGTCAACTGTCGGCGGATCATAGTTCAGGCCCGTATATACGATGAAATACAGGCCGTATGCCGCGTCGAAATAGATCTTTCCCCCGTCCGCCCTGTCCGCATCGTATGCGCCGCCGAAATCGATGCGCTTCCCGCTCTCCCGCGTGAAGTTCACTCCATCCTCCGATACCGCCGATACTATCCATCCGTTTATCTCCCCGGCCTGAGGCGTCATTATCCCCCATACCGAATAATACAGCCTTATGCTCCCGTCCGGAAGTTCGACCGCGGAAGGATATCTGTGGTCCGGATATTCGATCAATATGTCCGTATCAAGCCCCGTCACCTCCCCTTCAAGCGTCCAGTTCTTCCCGTCCGAAGAATATCCTGTCATGATCCGCCTGTACCAGCCCTGATATCCGCTCCCGTCCGTGCCCGCCTCATAGTATAAACGGTATGTTCCGTTTCTTAATTTCAATATAAATGGGCTGTCAACCTGATCTATGCTCCCTTTCGAATATGTCCCCCCGATGTCAACCCTTATCCCCGTATCGACCGTTCTGTCCCCGGGAAGGAAGTATTCCCCGCTTTTTATCACAAGATTTCTTTCGTCCGCAACAAGCGGCGTTCCCTGAAGCGAATTGATGTTGAGCCTCACTTTGTATTTGCCCGGGTCGAGTTTCCCGTCACCGTCGGTATCATATGCCGTATTCAGCGTATAAAATCCGTATAAAAGCGTATGCGGGCCCTGGTTCTCCATCCTGTCCTCAACGATATTTTCAACAAGAGCTCCAGATATATCGTATATCCCCACCGTGGTCTTATAACTTCTCTCGCTTCCCGTATAATCATAGAATACCTCGAGGTTCCCGTATTCGTCGCACAGATGATCCTTCAGTCCGGGCTGGACCGTGAAGGACGAGATCTGCGCGAACCTGCCCGGAGGCGGGCTCATCTCTTTTCTTCCCAATGCGTAGAATGTATAACTGAATCTTGCCGGATTGAATAGACTTCCGTTCAGATATATCTTCACCACCAACCGGTTATTTGCATAATCGATATATGTGCCGGCATCCGTCCAGTTCCTGCTCGTTCCCGTTCTTAATTTGATCCAATTGTATATCTTGAAGTCCGGGTCCGACGGATATATGTATTTCACTATGCTCTTCTTTCCGAAAGAGAGTTCCTTTATCTCTTCTTTTCCGTTCCCGCCGTATTCATAAGGGAACGGATTGAATTGAGCCCCTAAAATACTTCCCGATATCTTATATTCAAACCAGGTCCTTTCCGGGATACCCGGACGCCAATGATACGAAGGAAGCATCATCTCTTCCGTTATCCAGTACACATTCGTCCTTATGCTCGCTCCGGCATAACCTCCGTCCGCCATTCTATAACTGCCGGGTACTATCTCCGCATATCCCAGGTCATATTCCGGAAATGTTCCGTTTATTCCGTTCGACTTCAATTCCGTTATCACCGGCGTATCCGAATATATATACGGGAATGTTATATCGGAGATCATCTCAAGCACATTCCCCGATATTATTTGATCTATCGCGCCTTCTTCACTGCAGGAATTTATGTATGAGTACTCTGTTCTAATCGGAAGATCTGTTATCTTTGATTTATATACTGTGTCGTTCCCTGCCGGGTCAATTGCGATCAACATTATCCTTGCATTGTTAACTCCATATGCTAATACTTCAGAGGGAATATCAATAGTCTGAATGGCATTGCCTTCACAATGCATCCTTCTCGGATTTACTAGAATATTATCATTCGCATCTAAAAACCAAACGGAATTATATGTTGAATTATTCTGGTCGCCTATTTTATCTATGACAAGGTATGATATCTTATTTTCTTCTTCTTTTCGAAATACTGAATGAATCAACGGTGCAGAGTAATCAATATCCAATTTCATTTTATATGTTTTGTTATTTTTCGTTGATGAAAGTAAATATATGCCGTAGGATAGCGGTAAATAATTTATTCTCCCCTTTGTTTCTAAATTCAATTCGGCTCTTCCGTCACCCCAATAAATCCCGTTTTCATCTTTATGGGAAGTTGATACTGTCATCTTTCCACAAGATTCGCTGGCACTATTAAATACAGTATACTCGCCATCAGGACAATTAACATAAGAAGTTCGGTGCGAGCGAGCGAATCCCAGAAGTGCGCCAAAAGCATTTACCCTTCCGTATCCGGTATATTTATCCCAACCCAAAGAGGCATCCCCCTCTGTTAAATCATCTGCTGTTCTACTTAGAAGATTTTTAATTGTTTTTGCTGAATAACCGTAATGTATTTTCAAGAGTGCCGCAATTCCTGCTGCTAGCGATGTTGCGGCAGATGTTCCACCAAATGTTAAATAATACTCATCGGTACTTGCAAGATTAGTAACGTTACATGTAATAATACTGGGATCATCGAAATAATACACGGGAGTCATTACATCAAGGTCTCTTCCATAACATGAAGTGTCTTTTGGTAATGAGCTCTTTGCTCTTTTATCATCCTGTGTGCTTGCACCTACAACAAAGCATTTATCATATGTTGCAATTCCGGAGATCTCCCCTTCTCCGTTCCCAGCAGCAAAAATAAAGAGAGCTCCGCGATTCGTACAGTAATCAATCATACTGGTTAAAACATCTGTTTTAGGAGCAGTATAACTATTGTTTAGAATTCTTGTGCCATTATCAACAGCCCATTGATAGGCATTGGCTATCTCCCAATCCTCTATAAAGTCATTTTCGCCTATTCTTATCGGCATTATTTTTACACTATGTTCTTTAGAATCCCATTTACCGGCAATACCAGCAATACCCTTTCCATTATTCGTTATTGCTCCGATTATTCCAGCGCAATATGTCCCATGCGGATTAATATATGGTGGAGGGGGAGTGGGACCAACCTTGCCATTAGAATCATCCCATGGTTGTGGCGAATCATCATTTTCACGGAAGTCATATCCTGGCACAAGAATGCCTTGAAATTCATCGTGATTTAATGCAACACCTGAGTCAACCACAGCAACTATCACATCATTAACCCATTCGCATATATCCCACGCCTTTTGTAAATTAATCATATCCATATACCAAGTTTGACGCTTTTTAACAGGCAAGGACAGATTATTGTAATATGGATCATTTGGTATGGAGCAACTCTTTATTTCCACAAGAAAAACGGGAGATGCTATTTCTACATTCTCTTTCTCATATATGGTATTTGCAATATTTAAAGTATCTCCCTCCAATATTCGATATCGATATATTCCATTTTCATTTAAACCGGTTATTTCTAATTTGTATTTATTTTTAACTCTTGTGATAATTTTATCATTGTTTTTATCGTTTGTAAATTTAATATAGATATCCTTTAACGCGATCATTTTATATCCATTGGAATAATAAACTGGATATATTTCATATTCATCCTGAGATAACTGTGTTTTGATTATAGATAGTTCATTTGTTTTGATGATTTTTATCCGATATTTGCTGTCATAAAATCCCTCTATATTTTTAATTTTTTCTAAATTTATTTCCTTGGTTTTTATTACTATTTCATTAGAACTTTTTTCAAGAGGTATTCTTTCATTATTGCACCAGTAGTATAGATTTTCCGAAAGAACCCTCCCGCCGCAAAAAAGTAAAAGGATTCCAAAAAGAATTCTAAAGGATTTCATATATACTCTCCTGTGAAATTATAGATTAAAGATCAGTCCGAGTGTAATCCGGTCATAATAATTTTTCCAGCCTTTGGATATTGAGTATGTATATGTAAATGTTTCATAATCACACGATTCTCCTTGTATAGGAATATCAAATGATCTTAACTCGTCATAAAAATAAAGCCATCTTCTTTTTATCCCGATATTTCCTGATAAATATTTATTTATCCGCACAATGAAGTCGAAACCGATCTTTATTCCGTAGATCGTTTTGTTACTGTTGATATCGCGGAATACCGAAGCTGGATCACACTCATTAAAATCATTACTCCCTATTATAAAGAATTGAACATTATGCATTTCATAAGAGCCCGAAAGCCAGATACCGATCCTTTGAGACCCAAACATCTTGTACTGAATTTCTGAGGAAAGTGAAAAAACAACTGCTTGATGCATACCCAACCATTGAATAGACCACCCATAGCAGGGAATGTTCTTTATATATGATGAATAATCTAATGATATTTTAAAAAGTAATTTTTCGTTTATTGATTCTATTAAATAGAGGGTATTAAGTAGGGGAGTTTGGTTTTTCCATTCGGAATCATAATATTCGTGTGATAATATCATTTTCGGGAAAAAGATATCCCGTCCGAGAAGAAACACATCATCAAAACTATATCCGAAACCCAAACTGATATTTTCCGATTGTATGCTGATCTTTAAAAAACATAATAGTATTATGGCAATAATAATCCTCCTCCAGGTATATGGGGAATGTTTTATATTTTCCATAAAAGTCCCCCTCTTAAACCGGGTGTCCGTGATTTTTTTGAGCCGAATACGGAGAAATATATCCCTATTCTTTTAGTTAACTGAACTGTCATATTTATTCCGCCTGAATATAATAAAGCATTTTGAATTGGAGGATTACATAGATATAAATAACACTTTTCTTTTTCATTCGAAATGTACTCAGGAATAAGCCGTTGAGTATAAAAAAGGCTCTCAAGCCTCCAAAAGATGCCAATATCGAAGATACTGTGATCTATCACATTGATTAAAAGTTGGGAATATACGGTCAAGAGATCTAATTCCATCGTATAATCGGGATGATCGGCCGGAAATATCTGATATTCATAGTATTCGAGGCCAAGCGAGAGAAATATCCTTCTGCTTATTCGTTTTTGAGCACAGATGTTATTAATTAATGGTGATAAGTTTTTAAAATCATCATTCTGTTCTATACCGAAATATAAATAATGCAGGCCATTCGTGTTGTCCATAGCCTTTATGTAGTTTATATTGCCAATGCCGATATTGAGAGTGTCCTTGTCGGTCCTACAGAAGGTGACTATTGGTAAAATCATTAAAAGTATTACAGTACCCCGAAGCCTCTGACTTAACATAACGCCTCCTTTATTATTATTCTAAGGAGATTCAGGCGATTTGTCAAGGGTTTTTTGAAATAATATCCGTCCTCCGAATACCCCGTCATGATCCGCCTGTACCAGCCCTGATATCCGCTCCCGTCCGTGCCCGCCTCAT
>CALMGJ010000034.1 GCA_937863565.1 uncultured bacterium
ACAGGGACCAGAACGGAAGTTTCAAGACCATAGAAGAGATAAAGAACGTACCGAGAATCGGGGAGAAGACCTTTCAGAACATCAAAGACATGATCACGGTAGGGGGAGCAGCTCCGGCCGCAAAACCTGTAAGTTCACCCGCGCCGGTTCCGGCCGCGGATGAAGAAAATGGGAGGATAAACATCAATACGGCCTCGCAATCGGAACTCGAGACGCTGCCGAGGATAGGCCCCGCCATCGCGAAGAATATAATCGATTACAGGGACCAGAACGGAAGTTTCAAGACCATAGAAGAGATAAAGAACGTACCGAGGATAGGGGAGAAGACCTTTCAGAACTTGAAGGAGTTGATCACGGTAGGAGGCAATAAGACCTTTACCGCAGCGGGAAATCCCGCCGCACCTGCAGCGACGGCGCCCTTGCCTCAAGAACACTCGGATAGAATAAACATCAATACCGCCTCGCAATCGGAACTTGAAACACTGCCCAGGATCGGCCCGACGATCGCCAGGAATATTATTGAATACAGAGAAAAGAACGGCCCGTTTAAGGATATTTCGGAAATAAAGAATGTCTCCCGGATCGGGGAAAAGACATTTCAAAATATTAAAGATCTTATCACCGTCAGCGGATCTTCCGAATGAACTAGAGGGCCCGGTTTGACAATTCGGAGCATTTATGAAGGAATTCGAACAGTATAGAACGAACTCGCTTGAGAGGATCGAGAAGATCAAAGACCCGAAGGAACTGGAGCAATTGAAGAATGAAGTCCTGAGCCGTAAAGGCAGGCTCGCGTCTTTCATGACGCTTCTTCCGGGTCTGCCCCCCGAAGAGAAAAGGTCTTTGGGCGCTGCATTGAACAGCTTCAAAGAGGAGTTTACCGAGAAGCTCAACGCAAAAGCAGAAAGTCTGAACGGAGTTTCCGCATATAAACCGTCATCCGTTGACATCACTATGGAAGGCTTCCCTTTTTCTTCCGGCAGAAGACATCTCATCAACGTGACCTACGACAAAATTCTCGGGATATTCCGCGCGATAGGGTTCTCGATAGTGGAAGGCCCCGAGGTCGAGGACGATCATAATAATTTCGAAGGCCTGAATTTTCCTCCGGACCATCCCGCCAGGGATACACAGGATTCTTTTTTTCTTGATAACGGACTGTTGCTTCGAACGCATACGTCTCCCGTTCAGGTCCGCGTCCTGGAGAGCTCGAAACCTCCTATTGCAGTGGTCTCACCGGGAAAGTGCTACAGAAGGGACCCTCTGGACGCATCGCATTCCTTCATGTTCAATCAGACGGAGGGTTTCCTTGTTGACGAGAATATCGGCGTTGCCGATCTGAAGGGAACGATCGATATCTTCATCGGGGAGATGTTCGGAAAAGGCATAAGGTCCCGTTTCCGGCCGCACTTCTTTCCTTTTACGGAGCCCAGCATGGAAGTCGACATGGAATGCATCTTCTGCAAAGGCAAGGGCTGCGGCGTATGTAAACAATCCGGCTGGATCGAGATAATGGGCGCCGGCATCATACATCCGTCAGTCCTGGAAAGCGCAGGACATGACTATAAGAAATACTCCGGGTTCGCTTTCGGAATGGGCGTTGAAAGAATAGCGATGCTGAAATACCGCGTTGGCGATATGCGCATCTTCTTCGAGAACGATCTCGAATTCTTAAGGCAGTTCAGGTGATCGCATGAAATACAGCATGAACTGGCTTAAGAGATACATAGAGTTCGACACCCCGCATACGGAGCTTTTCGAAAGACTTTCGATGACCGGTTCCGAAGTGGAAGGGTTCAAGGAAAAATTCGAGGATATGGAGAACGTCGTTATCGGAAAGATCCTGAAGATCGAAGCCGTTCCCGATTCCGATAAGATAAGATACTGTTCTGTCACGGACGGGAAAGAAGAATACAATGTCGTCTGCGGCGCTCCTAATATCAAGGAAGGGGATGTCGTGCCGTTCGCTTTGACAGGCGCCCGGCTTCCCGGCGGCATGAAGATCAAGAAAACGAAGATCAGAGGATTGGAATCGCAGGGAATGATGTGCTCGAAAAAAGAGCTCGGCATGGGAGCGGATCATACGGGGATCTTCATTCTTGACGAGAAGTACGCATTGGGTTCTGATTTCAAGGGCTATTTCAACGACATCGTCTTCGAGATAGAGGTCACGCCGAATAGACCGGACCTGCTTTCACATTACGGACTGGCCAGAGAAGTGGGAGCCCTGGTCAGGAAGAAACCGAATCCCGTCCCCCGCGATGAGGAGATCCGGGGAAAATACGAATCGCCGGTCAAGGTAGAGGTCCGCGCTCCCGAAGCCTGCACGAGATATGCCCTGCTATACGTGAAGAACGTTCAGAACAGTCCCAGTCCTCCCGAGATCAGGGAAGCGCTCGAGAGCATGGGCATGACTTCAAAGGACCTTCTTGTGGATATTTCGAACTTCAATCTTTTTGAAGGCGGGCATCCCACTCACTTTTTCGACGCGGACAGGATCGCGGGAAAGATCATTATCCGCTTCGCGGCGGAGAATGAAAAATGCGTGACAATAGACAAAGAGGAAAGAACGCTGACCGTTTCGGACCTTGTGATCGCAGATGAAGAGAAGGTCCTTGCAATCGCCGGCGTGATCGGATGCCTGGGGAGTGAAGTGACCGAGAATACCGTCAATATTGCCATAGAGAGCGCCGTGTTCACGCCTTCGTTCATTAGAAGGACAAAGCAGAGGCTCGGCATCGATTCTGACGCCGCATACAGGTTCGAACGCGGCGTGGACCCGGAAGCCCCCCTTGCTTCCTTAGGCAGGATCGTATATCTTTTAAAGCAATATACGAAATTCGAATCTCTGGGGAATATCGTTGACACGCTAAGGTCGGCCTACTCTCATCCGGGCATCATTGTAAAGAATGAAACACTGGAGAGGATCCTTTCCGTAAAACTTGAACCGGAAAGGATCTGCGAGATCCTTTCCTATCTTTCATTCAAATGCGAAAAACTCATAAACGGCGATTTCAGGATAGGGGTCCCGTCCTTCCGGGCGGCTGATATGAAGCACGAATATGATGTCATAGAGGAAGTGGGCAGGATCTACGGCTATGCGCAGGTGGAGCCGAAAAGGCCGTATATCAGAAGCCCCGCAGGACTGAACCCGTATTTTTCCTTCAAGGAGAAAGTGCGTAATCATTTCGTATCAAGAGGGTATCTTGAAACGCTGAACATATCCATATGCGACGAGGATGCTTTCAAAGCCTATGGTTATACCGGGGATTTCACTAAAGTCGTCAATCCGTTGAACCAGAACCTTGCCGTGCTTGCTCCTTCGCTTTTTCCGAGGCTTATCGGCGTCCTTGTTAAAAATATGAAATACAACCCTTCTTCGCTTAAACTCTTCGAGATCGGGAATGTTTTCGGAGGAAAAAGCGAGACCGAGGTCGTCTCTCTCGTCCTGTATGGAAATTACTTCGATGAGAACTGGGCTTCCCGTAAAAAGACCCTTGAATGTGATCTTTTCACGCTTAAGGGAGAGATAGCCGCCTTTTTCGATCTTACCGGGAATACGGCGGAATTCGGGGAATGCTCAGAACCTTTCTATACAGCCGGATCGGCTTGTTCTGTTCTTCTCAACGGGGAGAAGATCGGACATTTCGGCATCATCGAGAAGAGCCGGATCGGTTCGAAGAGGGTACCGAGATCCGTTGCTGCGGCAGAATTCTCATTGAAGCCTCTTTTCAAATGCGAGGATGATGTTTATACGGGCTATTCGGTATTCCAGAAGGCCTCAAGAGACATCACGATGGTCTTCCCCGCCGGCGTTGTTTCGGGGGATATCATGAAAACATTGAAAGCCTCTGCGGGCCGTGATCTGAAGTCGGCGGTCCTTTTCGACATCTTCGAGATACCAAAGGGAGGAACGGCGCTGACTTTCCGCATGACGTTCCAATCCTCTAAAAAGACATTGAGTGACAGCGACATCGACAGTGCCGTGGGCGCGGTCATCAAGAAACTGAAGGAACGGTTCAATGCCGAGCTCAGATAAATCCGGCCTTGACATCGCTTTAGGGGAAATGATCAAGAACATCTATAAGATGTTCAAGAAATACGACAGGTTGAAGGGAAGATATTTAACTCTTAAAAAAGAGCTTGCCGAGATAAAAAATGACCTCCTCGAAATAAGAGCGGAGTTGACGGAACTGAGGAAGAAAGATGAAGAAACAGATACACCTGGGCGGTGAGAGCCTTGTTCTGACAGGCGACGACAAGGAGAAACTCGAGTCCCTGCAGGCATTCCTCGATGAACTCATGACGAAGACCGGAAAAGAGACAAAAACTGCCGATACGAAGAAAAATCTTAGCTACGCCCTTATATCGCTTGTCATTGAGCTGTGGGACGAACTTAAGCAGAAGTACCGCTTTGCCGATAATACGCCCACTGTGCTGGAGAAGATCGAACTTCTCAACGATAAAATAATCGAAAAACTGAAGGATGACGATGAAAGTATGGATCAACGCTAAAAGGATTGACGGTTTCAGAACATGCGGATTGAAATACTACGATACGTATATCGCACCCAAAACGGAAAAACCGAAGTGGTCTGAAGACCCTGCCGTTTCTGCGATCTCCGCCAATATCAAAAGGGCCTTCGAGGCCTCTTCCACGCTGTTCAGGGGAAAATTGCCCGGTATACTCGATAGAGTGAGGGAGGAGGAACTGAAATTCGAAAAAGAAAAGCTTCTTTTTTTCGAGAAGTCCCTTCACGGATTCCTCGCGCAGCATAAATTTTCCGCCTATGAAGCGCCGCAGAAACCGTTCTTCCTCGATGCCGTGAACGATTACGGTTACTTCTCGAAACCGGAATGCGTGGTCAAGATCGACGGCAGGAAAACCTTCGTATTTATAAATTTCTGGGGCAATTCCAAGATCAAGGAAACGCTCTCTACGGATGCGGAGCATCTCATCAATGTGCACGTCTTGAAAAGCAAGTTCAAGGACCCCGTCTCCATTCTGTACCTTTTCCCAAATAACGGTCATATCCTTTTCTCGGAAATTGACGATGAGGCGGCGTTAAACGCGGCATCGTTCCTTTCAGAATTCCTGAACGATCTCGGAAAGGGAGATTTCTCAGCCCGCCGCAATCCGTTATGCGACTGGTGCGATTCCCGTCCCGACTGCCCGGGATGGAAGGGGATCGCATCGCTTCCGCCTCAGCGCAGCCGCGATCTTTTCAGGCTCAGCTATTCCAAGCTCGACCTGTTTAAAAGGTGCCCGTTCGCATATAAAAAACTATATATCGACAAGGTGCCGCAGAGGCCCAGAGACTTTTTCTCGATCGGCTCAACGATCCATCTTGCTATGGAAGAGATATTCAAACTCCCCGCGCTTCCCGAAAAAAGCGCTGTTACCAATATATTCCACCATTGCTGGGTCTCTCTGGGTTTCAGCGATAAGGCGGACGAGAAAAAACAGAAAGAGGATGCTCTGAGCTATTTCCTCAAGTACATA
Organism: uncultured bacterium; assembly: GCA_937863565.1. Classification (GTDB taxonomy): domain Bacteria; phylum AUK180; class AUK180; order AUK180; family AUK180; genus CALMGJ01. The sequence continues at coordinate 5,504 of CALMGJ010000034.1, forward strand.
GATACGGTAGTCGCCCCGGATTTCGCAAAGGCTTTTGAGACGGAATATTATTTTCAGCAGCCCGTTCAAGACAGCGTGATCGTGAACGGTTTTATAGACAGGGTGGACAAAAAGGGCGATACGTACGAAATCGTAGATTATAAAACAGAGGATTCGCTCCGCACACAGGAGGAACTCGATAACGATCTGCAGCTGACTCTTTATTTCTGGGCTGCGCGTCGGATCGGCTGGAACATATCCCGGCTTGCCCTTCATTTCGTAAGATTCTCCAAGGTCATGTACACGACAAGAGAACCCGGGTCCCTGGATGCATTCGAGCATGAGATGATCGAATGGTTCGGAAAGATAAAGAAGGAAACGGAATTCGCCCCCAAAGAGAATAAATACTGCGCCAACTGCGATCATAATAAGAACGGCTGCCCATTATTCAAATGAGGATCGTCGAAAGACCATCCGGCCGCAGCGGATTTCAGCTCCCCGAACTTATAGACAGGCTTCTGTATTCCAGAGGGATCAGAACCGAAGAAGCGCTTGAAGAATATTTCAATCCGAGATACTCGAAGATCTCATGCTTCACGAATAAGGAAATGGTCCGCCCCGTCGCCGATTTTATCAGGGAGTGCATTTCTTCGGGAGAAATGCTCGCCATTTACGGAGATTATGATGTGGACGGCATCACCGCCTCGGCGATCCTGAAGAAGACAGTGGAGCGTCTCGGCGGCAAGGTGATGAATTATATACCGAACCGCTTTGAGGAAGGTTACGGGATCAGGAAAGAGGGGCTGGACAAACTGGCCTCCGCCGGCATTAAAAAGGCCGTCAGCGTGGATTGCGGGATCAGTTCCGCCGCGGAAGCTGAATATGCCGTTCGTCTCGGCATCGAACTTGTGATCACCGACCATCATGAGATCCCGGAGATACTTCCCGGAGGGCTCTGCTACGATCCGAAGACCGGGTCTCCCGATTCGGCCGCCTATGATCTTTCCGCGGCGGGTATCGCATTCTTCATTGCCATGGACCTTCTCGGCCATCCTGTACCGGATGATTTCGTCAAGGAACTGACCGCCCTTTCCGCTCTAGGCACCATAGCGGATATTGTCCCTATGACAAAAGACAACAGGATAATCGCTTCCCTCGGGATCAATGCGATCAATTCATTGTATATCAGGGGCATTGAAGAAATACTTTCCGTTGCATCCGTGAAAAAGCCCGTGGATGCATGGCATGTTTCCTTTGTTATCGCGCCTCGGCTCAATGCCGCCGGCCGGTTCACGACCGCTCAGACCGCTTTTGAGATCTTCTTCAGCGGCGATCCCCTGGTGACTGCGCGTGCTCTTGACAGCGTGAACGCGGAAAGAAGGGCTCTTCAGGAGGAGATATTCAAGCATGCCCGAACGGCAGCGGCCGGCGAAACAGGTCCTTCGATCATTCTCTCTTCGCCGGAATTCAACAGAGGCGTCAACGGTATAGTTGCTTCAAAGATAGTGGAGGAATTCAGAAAACCCGCCTTCCTTTTCGAGGAGAGCGAAGGGGTCCTTTACGGCTCGGGAAGGAGCGTGGGAGATATAGATCTTACGGCGGTTCTGAAACAATGCCGCGAGTTCTTCCTTTCTTTCGGCGGCCATAAAATGGCGGCCGGAGCAAGGATGGAGGCGGCAGCATTTCCCGCTTTCAAGAAAAAGTTCATTGAAACGCTTTTTGCAATGTACGGCGATATACTTGATGCCGAAGAGACGGTCCTCGTGGATATGAGGGCCGAGATCGCCGATTTCAACGCGGAGGTCTTCCGTTTAATGGACAAGATGGCCCCGTTCGGCACGGATAACCCGAAACCGGTATTCTTCTTTGAAGGTGTGAAGATATTGAACGGCCCCCGTATCCTAAAGGACAAATACAAGTTCTACGAGGCGAGCCAGGGCGGCGTGCCTTTTGAGATCTGCGATTGGTCGGGAAGATCCGGGTTTGGAAGAAATGATACAATAGGTGTACTAGGTTTTCCTTTTTTAGACAATTTCAGAAATAGGCGGCAAGTTAAAATTAACCTTTATAAAAGCATTTAGCATGTGGAACGGAAATTGTAAAAATGAAAATAGAGGTTGAAAAAAATGAAAAAAATGGTATTATATCCTAAAGGAGCGAATATGAAAAAGAAGATTCTTTTCATTGCGCTGTTATTGCTCGCGTCGATCATTGTGAACGCAGACTATTACAGGGATTATAATCAGGGTATTAAATTCCTCGAGATAGGGAATTACAATGACGCGGAAAGCAAACTCCTCGATGCATTAAAGGCAAAACCCGATTTCACGCAGGCCAACTGGGCTCTTATCAAGATATATCTTCTCAGAAAGGAATATCCGAAAGTGCTCGAGCAGTGCGATCAGATAATCAAATTCAGAGCGAAAGAAACATCCGCCTATGTGACAAAAGCGGATACGTTCATGAAACTGCAGAGATATAAGGAAGCAAGATATACGCTGGATAAGCTATTCGCGATCGATCCCAAAAGCGTTGAGGGCAAGCTCATCGGGGCCGACCTAAGTGTCAAGGAAGGGAATACTGACGAAGCCGCGAGGATGCTCAAGGAGATCATCGATCTTGCTCCCGGGTCCTTTGTGGACATATGCAAAAGGCTCGGCCAGATCTATGTGGAAAAAAGTAATTTCGCCGAAGCGGAGAAATACCTCAAGATGGCTGTGGAAAAGGATACCAAAGACGAAAAGAACACACTGAAAACACTTGCCTACGCGTATTTCAAGAACCAGCAATTCGACAAAGGCGCGGAGACGCTCTCCAAGGTAGCCGAAAAGAAGCTGGACGAGAAGGACCTGGAATGGCTCGGCGTGGCATTTAAAAAGACCGGAGATGCGGATAAGGCGATCCTGTACTATGAAAAACTGTATGCTAAAAATCCGAAACTCCAGAAAGTGGCCTCGGAACTGGCTGAATTGTACAAGGTCAAAGGCAATACCGTAAAGGCGGCGGAATACATGAAGAAGGCGAGCGAGGGAGGGGATTACACGGCTTTGTATAAATTGGGCAGCGATCTTCTCGCCAAGCAGAAATATGCGGAAGCGATCCCTCATTTCGAGAAATCGATCAATGCGAATGCCGGTTTTTACGGCTCCTGGTATGCTCTCGGGATGTGCTATTACAAGACCGGACAGAAGGACAAGGCGCTCAAGGCTTTCGAAAAATCCCTTGACCTCAAATCCGATTATCTGAACACATTGAGTTTTCTTGCCATCATATATGATGAAAGGAATCTGCTCGATAAGGCGAAAGACGTGAGCACGCAGATCGTTAAACTCAAACCGGACGATCCCGAAGCCTGGTTCGGCCTTGCGATGGTTTACGGCAAACTCGGCAATCATGACCTTTCTGCAGCCGCGTACGCAAAAGTGGTTGAACTCGATCCCAAGAACAAAGATGCCTGGTACAATCTTCATATCGCATACAATAATCTCGGCAATACAGGCCTTGCCGCGGATGCGCTGAAAAAATTCCAAGAACTTGGAGGTGAATAATATGGGCTTTCTAATCGGTTTTGCGGTTCTTATCCTTGTTCTCGTTTTCTGGTTCATCGGCGTATACAACGGGCTCATCGTCCTCAGGAACAGGGTCAAGAACGCCTGGTCCCAGATCGATGTACAGCTGAAGAGGAGGCATGACCTTATACCCAATCTCGTGGAGATCTGCAAAGGGTATATGGAACACGAGAGAACGACTCTGGAAAATGTCATCAAGGCCCGCCAGCAGGCCGTGGATCTGAGGAATGCTGATCCGGCCGAAGTGGCCAAGATCGAAAATATGCTGACCCAGACGCTGAAAAGCCTTTTTGCGGTGGCTGAGAACTATCCTAACCTCAAGGCGAACGAGAATATGCTGAAACTCCAGGAGGAGCTCACGGCAACGGAGAATAAGATCTCTTTTGCCCGACAGCATTACAATGATCAGACCATGGAATACAATACGAAGATGGAGAGATTTCCCGAAAACATAGCCGCTTCGATAGGCAGATTCGAAAAGGCGAAATTCTTCGAGGTTGAGAATCCCGAGGAGAGGAACGCTCCCAAGGTATCTTTCTGACGGAACGCTGCGGTTAAGAGAGTATGTATAAACTTATCGAAAAAAATAAAAGGAATTCAATATTTCTTTTTTCGGCGGTAACGGCCGTTCTCATCGCATTGGGATATTTTATCGGCCTGTATCTTTTCGGTGAATCGCATTCTTATGCCGGAGTTCTGATCGCTCTTGCCATAGCGCTCATTACGGGCCTTGTTTCATATTACGGCGGGGATGCCGTCATACTCGGCATTTCAACTGCCAGAAAGGTCACAAAAGAACAGTATCAGGTCCTTTATAATGTCATAGAGGAGCTTACAATAGCATCGGGGCTTCCCATGCCGAAGATCTATGTGATAGAGGATTCGGCCCCGAATGCTTTCGCTACGGGCCGCGACCCGAAACACGCATCCGTTGCGATAACGACCGGGCTTCTTGATAAGCTCAACAGGGAAGAGCTTCAGGGAGTGATGGCCCATGAGATGTCTCATGTGCAGAATTATGATATTCTGTTCGGCACCATGATCGCCGTAATGGTCGGCTCCATAGTGATGCTTTCGGATTTCTTTTTGAGATCGATGTTCTATTCGGGCAACCGCCGCCGTTCGCGCGATTCCGGCAAGGGCGGCGGGGTAATGCTCCTGATCGCCCTGGTGCTTGCCGTCATAGCCCCTTTCCTGGCCAAGATCATCCAGTTCGCCGTATCCCGTCAGCGGGAATACCTTGCGGATTCCTCCGCGGCAAAAATGACGCGCAACCCGATCGGGCTTGCCAATGCGCTTTCTAAGATCGCAAACGACACCGAACCGCTCGAGGCGGCAAATAAAGGAACGCAGCATCTTTATATAGTGAACCCTCTCAAAAAAATGAAAAAGACCTCGGGCATCTTCGATACGCATCCGCCGCTCGAGGAGAGGGTAAGAAGATTAAAAGGTCTTCATCTGGGGATCAATCCATGAAAGAATATGAATACTCGCTTCAACTGATGGGAAGGAACGTGAAGAACGTGAACCTAAGGAAACATATGCTCTCATGCGCCGCCGCGATGGAAGCGCTCGCGCGGCTCTTTAACGAGGATACACTTTTATGGAAAACAGTGGGCATACTGCATGACATAGATTATGAACTTACTTCGGACGATTTCTCATTCCACGGGATACGCGGAAAACAGCTGCTTAAAGAAGAAGGTTATTCCGATACCGTCTGCGATGCCGTGGAGGCCCATGTGGGGAATACTCCTCGTGAAACGAAACTAAAAAAGGCGATCTATTCGGTAGACCCGCTCACAGGGATCATCGTAGCCTGCGCGCTTATCCGTCCGGAAAAGAAACTCGGACCTTTAGACGTGGAATTCGTGAAAAAACGCATGACGGAGAAAAGGTTTGCCGCGAACGCCTCCAGGCAACCTATATACGATTCCGTTGAACTGGGCATTACAATGGAGGAGTTCATCGGCACGGTGCTTGACTCTATGAAGGGAATATCGGCCGATCTGGGGCTTTAATATGAAGATGATCAAATATAAAAACTCCGATCTGGATAAGATATGGAACATCATTTCCGTATCTTTCGGCGTTAAGGACTCGTTCAAAGAGTTCATAAAGAAAGAGCTGTCACATTTCAAGGGCTACTACATCGAGGAAGCGGGACTCCCTGCTGCTGCGGCATTCTACGGCATGTACGAGATGAATTTCTTCGGCGTAACGGTGAAGGTCCCGGGGATATCCTTTGTTTGCACGCTGCCGGAATTCCGCAACCGCGGATACGTAAGAGCGCTTCTTGAACGGATGCTCAAGGACTTCATTTCGATGAGATATCCGTTCTCCACGCTGTACGCTTTCAAGATGCAGTATTACCGCAAATTCGGATGGGGATATATGTGCGAGAGCCGGAGATATGAGATCCCTCCCGAAATAATCGGCAGGCCTCAGGAGAAGGGCCTCTACGGCATTGAATACCTTTCTGAAGAGAAGATAAAGGATTATGTGGGATATTTCAATCAGGAGCACTTCCCGAAATATCACGGCAGTTTTAAAAAGGCCGTTCATCGCGAGAAGCATTACAGGGATTTCTCCATAGAAGGCAAAGGCGTTTCCCTTTACAAGATGTGCGCGATGAAAAAGGGCGGAAAGATCAAAGGCGTGTTCACATTCGGCATAGACCAGGAAAAAAAGCTTAATATTTACGAAGCCTTCTGGAGCGACAGAACAGCACTTTTCACGCTTCTCAATTTCATGGCTAATTTCCGCGATCAGAGCAAGGAGATCATTATCTCCCTCGCCCCCGATCAGAGAATGGAATATCTGATGGAGACCACATATTTCTCAAAGGAGATCAAGACAAGGCAGATGGGAAGGATCGTTTCTCTTCCGGATTTCGTGAAACTTATCGACCTTGAGGACGGAGAATACGAACTCAATGTGCGCGACGCCCAGTGCGCCGGCAATACCGGACGGTTCATTATCAGCCGTTCCCGGGGAAAAACCCGTATCGTGAAGAAACCCTTATCCGGTCCGGCCCTCGAGCTCTCTGTGTTGACAGGCCTTATCTTTCTTGAGGATATGAGGGGTATGTATACATCGAACGCCATGGTCAGCCCGTCCGCGGCCAAGTTCCTTCGCGCCATGAAGGGTATTAAGCCTTCACATGTAACCGAATTCTACTGATACTCGTTTTCTTTTGATGAAGATAGTGCTCACAAACGACGACGGATATAACGCTCCCGGCATTTCCGCCTTGAAAGATAAGTTATCCGCCATGGGATATGAAACCGTCGTAATAGCCCCGGACAGGGACAATTCCGCCATATCGCACTCCATTACTCTCGGGAAGAACATTGCCATAGAACCGGCGGGAAAAGGCGTCTACAAGATCGCCGGCACTCCCGCCGACTGTGTTATGCTCTCTAAGAAAGCCGGACTTCTGGAAGATGCCGCGCTGGTCATTTCGGGAATAAACCGCGGCGGCAATATGGGAGAGGATGTCCATTATTCGGGCACCGTTGCCGCGGCGATGGAAGCCGGTTTTTGCGGATTTAAGTCAATGGCGCTCTCCGTCAACAGCAAGAAACCCGTCCACTACGGCGCGGTCTTTCCCTTTCTCGGCGCGCTGATAGAGGAAACGCTCAGGATCAAAGGGCAGTACATACTGAATGCGAATTATCCGGATATACCGGTTTTGAAAGGCCTGGAATGGACATATCTGGGAAAGAGGGAGTACATAGACCACGTTGAGATAGAGAAGAAGCCCGACGGCACGCTGAACGTTCTCAACCGGCCTTCGGAGAACATACCGTCCCTTCTTAAGGGTTCGGATTACTATGCGCTCAGCAAGGGTAAGATCTCCGTGACTCCGCTTAAACTCGATTGGACCGACAATGCGCTTCTTCGAAGAAAAAGGAAATGAACCGCCGTCTTATAGATATTCTGATAAAGGATTTCTCGGTTTACGACAGAAATATCCTTGATGCGTTCAAGAAGACCGACAGGAGCCTTTTTATCCCGGCGGAATACGGCCGCGTAGCCGGGCAGAATATCGCCATCCCGCTCATGAACGGCCAAACATCCACAAAACCCTCGACCATAGCCCGTTTTTTAAATTTTCTTTCCCGATACGGATATTCGGACATCATCGAGATAGGAACGGGCAGCGGATACCAAACGGCCCTGTTGTCTCTTCTTTACAAGAAAGTGATCTCCTACGAGATCGATCCGGAGCTCTACGAATGGGCAGGGAAACGTCTTGCAGCGTACGGCAATGTCACCTTGCGGCTCGGGAACATATTCCGCGAACCTCCAACTGAAATGGCCGATGCAGTCATCGCTTCTTTCGCGATATGCGCCGACCTCGAAAATCTTAACGAACTCATTCGCGAGGGCGGTTCGATACTGGCTCCGGTGCTAAAAGGCAACAACCAGTTCCTGTTGCATATTTTTAAAGAAAATGGTAAAATAACTAATAATTATTTGAATTACGAGCATTTCGTAAAGCATAGAGGATTGGCAGAAAATGAACAATGAACTCACATCTGAGATCCGGAAGGACCCTATCGTCGGAAGATGGGTGATAATCGGCAAAGACAAGGGCTATATGCCTCCCATAGAAGAGCATATTCAAAGGTCCGAAGGCGTCAATTGCCCTTTTTGCGCAGGTGCTGAGGATAAAACGCCTCCTGAGATCTTTTCGGTCAAAGACAGCTCCGGAAAATGGCGCATCAGGGTCATTCCCAATAAATTCCCGGCGCTTGTGACCGAAGGGAATCCCGACCGGAGCGGGATCGGTATATTCGACAGGATGAACGGGATCGGAGCTCATGAGGTGATCATCGAAACGCCTGAACATAAAAAGGCCATTTCAGACCTCAGCAAAGAAGAGTATACCGATGTTCTTAAAACCTATCAGGCGAGGATCCGCGACCTGAAAAAGGATGCCAGGTTCAGATATGTCCTCGTTTTCAAGAACGAAGGGGAGAAGGCCGGGTCTTCCGTTGAGCATTCGCATTCTCAGCTCATCGCAACACCTATCATCCCCAAAAGGGTCTATGAAGAGATCAACGGTTCGAAGTTCTATTTCGAATACAAGAAAAGATGCATTTTTTGCGATATCATTCAGCATGATTCTAAATTCTTTCCGGAACGGGTCGTTTTCCAGAATGACGATTTCATCATCCTGTCACCCTTTGCGGCAAGGTTCCCGTTCGAGACATGGATACTGCCCAAGGAGCATGCTTCGGCTTTCGAGGATTCTTCAGACGCTCTCCTTCTATCGCTTTCAGAAGCCGTTCTTTTCCTCCTGGTATCGCTGAACCGCATCCTGGGGAATCCTCCCTATAATATCATCCTTCATAATTCACCTCTTAAAAATGATTGCGCCGAATTCTATCACTGGCATCTCGAGATCATCCCGAAGATAAAAACGATAGCCGGTTTCGAATGGGGCACGGGCTTTTATATAAATCCTTTAAGCCCCGAAGAAGCGGGTACGTATCTGAAAAAGGGCGGTGAGGGATGAAGATCCTGATCGCATCGTCCGAAGCGGTGCCTTTCGCAAAAACGGGCGGCCTGGCCGATGTGGCAGGAACACTTCCCAAGTATTTCAAAGAGGAAGGCCATGAAGTGTTCGTATTCATGCCCTTCTATAAACCGTTGATCCAGGAGAATATCGACAAGTTGCAGCTCCGTTCGAAACTGAAACATAAGGGAAACATCAATTTCAAAGTGACCCTCGGCAATGCGGAGATGCAGTCCAAGGCCTATATTTACGAATACATGGGCATTTCCTATGTGTTCGTAGAAAAGGACGAGTTCTTTAAAAGGCCTGATCTTTATGTCGAAAGAATGACCGTGAACGGCATTGAGAAGAAAGCAGATCATCCGGATAATTTCGAACGGTTCGTGTTCTTTTCAAAAGCTGTTCTGGAGATCGCTCTTGCAATGGATATAGGACCCGATGTCATCCACTGCCATGATTGGCAGACTGCGATGATCCCGGTTTTCGCGAAAAGCGCTCTTTTCAAAGGTCGATTCCGCAAGATACCCGTCATGATTTTAACGATCCACAATATCGCTTTTCAGGGCATATTCCCGTATTCCAAGTGGTTCCTTACTTCGCTGGACGCGTCATACTACTCTCTAGACAAGATGGAATACTGGGGCGATATCAACCTTCTCAAGGGCGGCATCATATACAGCGATGTTATCACTACCGTATCAAATCAGTACAGAAGAGAACTCCAGACAAAAGAGTACGGGGCCGGACTTGACGGCCTTCTTTCGATGAACCACGCGAAAATGTACGGAATATTGAACGGCATCGACAAGGAGGAATGGGACCCTTTGAAGGATGAACACCTGCATCCTCTGAATTACGGCCCGGGCAATACAACAAATAAAACAAAATTCAAATTGGCTTTCTTATCCGGAGAACTGGGGCTTGAGGACACCGAGAACATGCTCCTTTCTGCCGTTACGAGGCTTACGCATCAAAAGGGGATAGATCTTCTTATAGATGCTTTTGAGGAATTGATGACACTCCCTCTAAATATCGTGATCCTCGGGAGCGGTGATGTGGATTACGAGAATAAGCTCATATATTTCAGGGAAAAATATCCGCGCAGGTTCGCATTCAGGACGGGATTCCAGAACGAACTGGCACATAAGATCTATGCCGCAGGGGATTTCTTCATCATGCCATCCCGCTTCGAGCCTTGCGGCCTCGGCCAGCTTATAGCAATGACTTACGGGAATATCCCCATCGTCCGCCGGACCGGCGGGCTCATAGATTCTGTTGCGGACTGGGATGCCGCCAAAAGGACGGGCGAAGGGATCATGTTCAAACATGCCACCGCGGCTGACCTGCTCGCAGCCGTTAAAACGGCTTTGAGCCTCTATGCGTCAATGGATTTTAATACTCTCAGGGACAATGCGATGAAAAAGAACGTGACCTGGGCGAATTCCGCCAAGGAATATCTGAAACTATACAGGACTGAAGGAATGATGAAATGAAAAAGTACGCGCTGTTGTTGTTGATCTTTGTCTGTGCTCTCCACTGGAGCGTTGATTATAACCTGTTCCAGGGAAGATATATCGAGGATGTCAAGTTCGTGCATGACAGGGACCTGGCAAAAAAGGACGCCGACCTCAAATTGATACTGAAAACGGAAAAAGGCACCACATTCTCGATCAAATCTCTAAACGACGACATCAAGGACCTCTGGGATTTCGGTCTTTTCGATAATATCCGCGTAGATGCGGAGCAGGGCAATATAGGCATCATCATCACCTTCATTCTTACCGACAGGATACGGCTTTCTTCAATTTTTTTCAAAGGCAATAAAAATTTCTCCGATAAAAAACTACTTGAGAAATCAGAGATCTCTCAGGATAAGAACATCCTTCCCGAGTTCTATGATGAATACAAGATAACGGACGGTCTGAAGAAGATCAAGGCATATTACGGCGATAAAGGCTACTTTAATATGACCGTCTCTCATGAGATCATGTTCAATGAAGATGACGAAGCGGAAGTGACGATCTCGATCGAGGAAGGGGAGAAGTTCTTCGTGACCGAGATCGGCATTGAGGGCAATGATAAATTCGAAGCATCCAAGATCATTTCCGAAAGCAAGATCAAGAAAAGAGCCATTCTTTCGAGCGGCTATTATGATGAACAGAAGATCGAGGACGGGCTCAACAATATCAGGGCTTTTTACAAGAAGAACGGTTATATCTCCTCGGAAGTATCCCTCGGCGATACGGAGATCAACGGCAATTCGATAAAACTTAAGATCCTCGTGACGGAAGGTAATCCTTTCAAGATAGGCGATATGAAGATCGATCTTATAAGCGATGATTCGATCATTCCGCCTGAAAGGATCGAGGCTTCGATAAAACGGTTCAATAATGTACCCTACTCGGACGAAGCTGTGACCGATATCATTTCTCAGGTGCGTGCCCTGTACACGGACCAGGGTTATATCAGCGTCCTGGTCGACAGTAATAAAGTGTTCGACCTGGAAAACAATAAAGTAGACCTCATCATCAAGATCGATCAAGGGGAACAGGCCTTTATCAATGACATCAATCTGAAGCCTCTCGGTGCCGACCGCCTGAAGACCAAACCTTGGGTTCTCCTCAGGGAGATGTACGTGAAAGAGGGTGACCCGTTCTCCGTAAAAAAACTGCAGGAAACGCAGCAGAAACTTTACAATCTCAATTATTTCGATAATATTTATCCCATCTATACGCAGGTGCCGGACAGTTCTCAGCTCGATATCACATGGTATGCCAAGGAGAAACCTACCGGACGCGCTCAGATAGGAGGCGGATATTCTAATGAAGAGGGCCTTATCGGTTTTGTGGAAGTCGGAGAATCTAATTTCCTCGGCTACGGTTTCAAGATCAATCTTAAATACGAACACAGCGCTTACAGGGAGGATTTCAACCTTAATTTCACCGATCCCTGGTTCCTGAATCCGTGGGTTCTCAAAGACCAACTCTCATTCGGGTTCGATGTGTATCACCTCACATATGACCGTTATGAACTTTTCTACAAAGAACTTAAAAACGGCGTTTCCGTGAAACTCGGCAAGAATTTCTGGAAATATTTCCAGATCCTGTTCGAGATGAGGCATGACGAGATCAAACTCACCGTTGAGGACGAATACCTGAAAGCGGCCCCTGCCGACGTTATATCCAATCTCGGATGGAATATTACCAATGCGTTCAGTTTGAGCCTCGTCCGTGATCAGAGGGATTATTTCTTCAACCCGACCAAGGGATCCAAATTCAGCCTGTCTACAACGCTTGCGGGTGATTTCATAGAAGGAAAGGATAAATGGTACGGTCTGGGCGGGGACGCCCACTATCTGAAGATCGTGACTCAGGGCGAGTATTACAAACCGCTTTTCTGGAAATTCGTACTCGGTCTGAGGGCTCAGTTCGGGTATATCTACAGTTTCTCCGATCAGAAGCTGCCCCCCATCTATGAGCGTTTCTTTCTGGGCGGGGACTACTCGGTCAGAGGATACAATGAAAGGAGCATCGGATATACTGAACTGGCGTACGCCAGAGAGAACTGGAAATGGCAATACGTGATCTGGTCGGGCGGCACTGCCAGATGGGTGATCATCCATCCCGACGGATCATATATCGATCCCTATACAGGCATAAGGATAGACAAGGAGACGGGTAAAGACCTTTATGAAAAGGTAGACAGCACATACTATCCGGATTATGCTGTATCGTATTATCCGATCGGTGGCACTAAACTGTTCATTTTTAACGCAGAATATAAGTTCCCCATATACAGCAAGCTCTGGGGCGCCCTGTTCTATGATGCCGGTTATGTATGGTCGGACCTGTACAGGGATCTTGACGGGAACGGCGTACTTGAAAAGGTTTACAGCGAACCGCTTTCGATTTCCAATTTTAAATTGGTCCAATCGGTCGGTTTTGGCATAAGATTTGAAGTACCTATGCTGGGAGTTTTGAGATTGGATTACGGGATAGGACTTTCCCATCCCACGAATTCCGAGGTCGGCAAGAACTATTCGACCACAAGGCTCCATTTTACGATAGGCAATGTATTTTAATTAGGAGGTCGTCATGAAAAAAGTGATGCTCGTTACTGCTTTCCTTCTGGGAATGACCATGTTCGCCAACGAAGTGGCATATGTGGACGCTATGCTCGTCTTTCAGTCCGTGAACGAATTCAAGACCGCGTATGAAGAACTTACAAGTTATTTCAATTCTGAACAGAAGAAGATAGATACGCAGAAGACACAGATCGAGAACGAATTAAAACAGCTCAATGATCAGGCTGAGGTCATGGACAGCAAGAAAAGAGAAACGAAGACCAAAGAGCTTCAGGGCAAATACGATCTGCTGGTCAAGGATTTCCAGGCCGCCCAGGGCGAATTGAACAGAAAACAGCAGGAGCTCATGGAAAAATTCCAGCAGAAACTGACTGTGGCCGTCAATGCCGTGGCTTCCAAAGAGAACTACGACGTTGTTCTTCTCAAGGATGCCATCATTTATGCGAATATGGGATTTGATATAACGTCCATGGTGATCAAAGAGATGAACAAGAACGCTCCCGAAGCTCCGAAGAAACCGGAAGCGCCAAAGAAATCCGGATCCAAGCAGAAGACAAAATAAAGATCCCGGTACTTTTATGCTCGTATCGGATATCGTCGCCAAGTATGGCGGCAGAATCTTCGGCAAAGCGGGCAGGGAGATAAAACGGCCTTCCGTAATCCAGAACGCCTCTGCCGGCGACATCACTTTTTTAGCTAATCCGCTTTACAGGAGATTTCTTAATTCACTTAAGGGAGCCGTTATCGTCTTGTCCAAGGATGATTTCTTCGAGGAGCTGGCCGGAGAGAATACCGTTATCGTAGCGGACGACCCCTATGTTTATTTCGGCACCGTTCTCGGCGAATTTGATAAAAAAGAAAAACCTTGCGGCATCTCGGGCGAAGCTTCGGTTTCCCCGTCCGCCGCGCTTGCCGGAGGAGTCTATGTCGGGCCCTTTGCGGTGATAGGCGACGGGGCAGAACTGAAGAACGGCGCGGTCGTACACGGTAATGTGCATATCGCCGCCCGAGCGGTGATAGGCGCCGGGACGGAGATCTTCCCCGGCTGTTATATTGGCGAAAGAGTAAGGATAGGACGGTCTTGCATCATCGACTCCGGAGTGAAAATAGGTACACGCGGCTTCGGCTTTCCGAGAAACGCAAAAGGGACGATCGATATAATTCCGCAGATCGGTTCGGTCGAGATCGGCGACGAAGTGTACATAGGCGCTAATTCGACAATTGACAGAGGAACGATCGGGGATACGAAGATCGGCTCCGGCACAAAGATCGACAACCTCGTTCAGATCGCCCATAATGTTGAGATCGGCGAATACTGCCTGATCATATCCCAGTCCGGCATAGCCGGTTCAACGAAGATAGGAGACCGTGTGACCATAGCCGCTCAGGCCGGTATCATAGGCCATCTCGAGATCGGTTCAGATGCGATCATTACCGCGCAGAGCGGGGTCACAAAAAATGTTCCTTCAGGGAAAATATATTCCGGTTCACCCGCGAGGCCCAGGGATGATGAATTGAGAAAATTGGCCGTCATAGGCAGACTGCCGGAGATATATAAGAAATTAAAGGAGATAGAAAAAAATGGCAAAGCATGAAAAATTCAACATTGAAGACATACTTAACCGTCTTCCGCACAGGTTCCCTTTCATAATGGTGGACAAGGTGCTCGAGATCACAGAGGAGAAGATCCGGGCAGTGAAGAACGTTTCCATCAATGAGTGGTATTTTCTCGGGCATTTCCCCGACAGTCCCGTCATGCCCGGGGTTTTGATCGTGGAAGGTATGGCCCAGACCGGAGCCATTATGATGATGGAGAATTTCCAACTCCCGAAGAACGTGCTCGTATATTTCATGACCATAGACAAGGTCAAATTCCGGCAAATGGTCCGCCCCGGCGACCAGCTTGTCTACGAGATCACTTTAGCACACGGCGTGAACGATAAGGTAAGACCGCGAGGGAAATTCATCGGGAAGGCTTTTGTGGACGGCGTACTTGTAGCAGAAGCTCAGATGAGCGCAATGGGAAGCGTGCCTAAGGAAGAAAAATGAAAAGCAATATTCACAAGACCGCGGTCGTTTCGAAAAAGGCGGTCATTGCTGAGGATGTCGAGATCGGTCCCTATTCGATCATAGGGGATGATGTTATCCTAAAAAAGGGCGCCAGCATCGGAAGTCATGTGAATATCTTCAGAAACACGGAGATAGGGGAGAACTCAAAGATATATCCGTTCTCCTCGCTGGGTACGGAACCGCAGGACCTTAAATATAAAGGAGAGCGGACATTCCTGAAGATCGGAAAAGATACCGTCGTCCGCGAGCATTGCGATTTCAATCTCTCCACAGGGGAAGGCGAAACTACGCTTATCGGCGATAATTGCCTTATCATGGCTTATTCGCATGTGGCGCATAATTGCGTGATAGGCAACAGTGTGGTCATCGCCAATGTTTGTCAGCTGGCAGGCCACGTAAGCGTTGACGATTTTGCTATTATCGGCGGCCTCGTCGGCGTTCATCAATTCTGCAGGATAGGGAAATACAGCATGACAGGCGCTTTCGCGAGAATAAAAAAGGACGTTATCCCTTTTGCCGTTGTTGACGAAGATTCGCATACGATAAGAACATTCAATCATATCGGTATGAAAAGGCGGGGATTCTCGGAAAAGGACATCGAGACGGTGAAGGAGATGTTCCGCCTTCTTTTCCACGCTTCGAACAATACTTCTCAGGCCATCGAGGCGATAGAGTCGACCCTTCCCGCGGATGACCCCAATGTGAACCTCGTTGTCAGTTTTATTAAAAACACTCAAAGAGGGATCATCAAATAATGAGAAAAAGGGTGGCCCTCATCGGCTGCGGGAACCTGGGGCGCATTCATCTGAAATATCTTGCACAGAACAAGGATATCGAACTGAAGTTTGTCGCGGATAAAGATCCTGAAACATTGAAAAAGATCAGTGACTCATACGGTATCGGAGCATATGACGGATATGAGGGACATCTTGATGATATCGATGCCGCATTGATCGCGGCTCCGACGGAATTCCATTTTTCGATAGCCAGGGATCTCCTCGAAGCCGGGAAGGACATCTTCATAGAGAAACCTGTGACCGCTTCTATTCCCGATGCTTATGAATTGAAGCGCATTGCAGCCGGAAAAGGCCTCGTGGTACAGGTAGGCCACGTGGAACGGTATAATCCCGTTGTAAGGTACGCTGCAGGGTTCATCAAGGAACCCATGTACATATACGGCGAAAGACTGGCGCCGATAGCCGTATCCGGAAGGATAAAGGACGTGGGAGTGATCCTTGATCTCATGATACACGATATAGACCTTGTGCTTTCTTTCGTGAATGATGAAATAGAGGACATAGAGACGGTGGGATTCTCCGCCATCTCACCCTACGATGATATGGCAACGACCAGGATCAGGTTCAAAAAAGGCTGCTATGTGATCCTTACCGTATCCAGAATGAGTTTGAAGAAAGAGAGAAAAATCAGACTGTTCCAGAGGAACATGTACTTGAGCCTTGACCTTCTCGGACTCAAGGCAAAGAAAGTTGAGGGCGATATCTCGACGATGTCGCTCAAACCCTCGATCCGGCGATTCAGAAAAAAGGAAACGCTCAGGCTCGAACAGGAGGATTTCTTCAGGTCCGTCGCGAAAAGGCAGTCACCTGCCGTCGGCCTCGACGAGGGGATCAAAGCGCTCGAGATAGCGGAAAAAATAAAAGGAGCTTTGAAACTTGAAGAAAGTGACCGTATATAATACGCTTACGGCAAAGATCGAACAGATCATTCCCATTTCGGCACCCGAGATCAAAATGTATTCGTGCGGTCCGACTGTGTACGACGATGCCCATAT
>CALMGJ010000035.1 GCA_937863565.1 uncultured bacterium
CGACACCACAGCTATTATAAGTATTGAATGAAGTGGAGAATACTCAATTCGACACTATAACTATTGAAATTATAGAAAAAAGTGGAGAATAGGGGATTCGAACCCCTGACCTCTTCCACGCCAAGGAAGCGCTCTCCCAGTTGAGCTAATTCCCCACATTATTCAGGAATGTCATCCTGTTTTTCGCTAGTATCCCTTTCGATCTCATCGCTTTCGTAAAGGTGGTTGATATCGTCCCTTTCGGGGTATTCAACGGCTCCTTCGTTCTTCTTGATCTCTTCAAGGACTTTTCTATAGTAATTAATAGCCGGCGAATCCAGATTGTTCTTTCTGTCTTCCCGCATATAATACATAAGTTTCAACGAGGCTGCCAGCACTTGTTCGTAAATCGTATCGAACTTGTCCTTTTTCATCTTCTACCATCCTATGTAAAAAGCGTCCCCAAGGGGAATTGAACCCCTGTCGCAGACGTGAAAGGCCTGTGTCCTAACCTCTAGACGATGGGGACAGAATGAGCCAAGAAGGACTTGAACCTTCGACCCACGCCTTAAAAGGGCGTTGCTCTACCAACTGAGCTATTGGCCCGTAAAGCATCTATTATACCAAAATATTTCTTTAAGTCAAATTCTTTTTGATCTTAATGTTCCAATTCTATTATATAGGCTGCGTTCCAATATCCCGCCATTGCCCGTCAAGGATGAAGTAATGTACAGATCTTCTTTCATCAAGGGCGCTTTTAACGAATTCAATGAATGAGATCATGCCGGTCCTTTCGTGGAAAGTCTCGGAAAAGGATTTCAGCGCCGCCGCCTTTATCAGCATGATCCCGCTGTATGTAAAGAACTCCTCAGGTTCCGCGTCCGTTACTTGCAATCCTGCGATCACGGAGATCTTTTCTCTGCCGTCAATGCCGATATCCGGGGAACCGCCGCGCACAAGTCCAAAAACGACATCGCCCGGAACTTGAAGGAGGCCCTCTATCCCGTCCTCGTAAACCACATCGCTGTTGAAAATAATAACATCCTCATAAATGGTCCTGTTCCTCAAGATATTGTTCAGTCCCCCGAACACGCCGATAGGCTCGATTTCCCTGTAAATCGACATTCGGGGATACCGGCATGTCCGTATGAAATTTATTATCTTTCCGGAAAGGTGGCTTACATTAAGGATCGTCTCGGAAAAACACAAAGGAAAGTTAATATCTATGATGTTTTTCAGATTCTCATTCTTCCCGATCTTGATGAGCGGTTTGGGAACATACTCGGTGACGGGCCGAAGCCGTTTGCCCAGTCCGGCTGAAGGAACGAAAAGGATCATTTCTTGATGATACCCGAATCCTTCTTCTCCAGAACGAATTGGTCGGGCGTTTTTAAAAGACCCTCCAATCTGTTTTTATTGAACCGGTATATCATTGGAAGTTCATTGCCGTTTATCCTGATGCCGACAAATACATCCTGTTTTTCTTCATTACCCTGTAATATCTCGTAGGTCGTATCGGAAGTTTTCAAGGAAAGCACTCTCAAAGGTTTGACGAGCCCCGTCTCTTCCCTGGTTTTTTCGAATTCAAAATCGTTCGTTCTGAAATTATTGAAAATATTAAGGTAATTCGTGACTTTTCCGTCATCAACGGTAAGTTTTTCCGTATCGGCGAAATACCAGCGCTTATCCTCCTTTTTTATAAGTTTCGTTTTGGGAAGCGTTATCTCCTCCGCTTCGGAATCGGATATACTGAAGATGACATGATCGATCCACTCGTGCGGGCCACCCCTCAGCACCGATACGAGCGTTTCAGAAGATATCAGAATCTCTTTACCGTCAAAGGTCTTGAAATAAGTGCTCTTGAAATCCCGTGCGTTCTTGCCTACAAGAATATGGCCGTAGAGTTTTTCACCTTCATAGATCTCAAGATTGATGCAGGTTTTATCGTCCAATCCGTAAATAGGGAGGTCTGCCATATTTTTCGTTACAGATCTCTGCGACCGGAGTTCCGCAACGGCTTTCTTCAAAGCGGATATCTTCACGGGATCTGCAGTATATTTGCCAGTTGCCAGCATGACCATCCACTGGCCGCCGCTGCCTGCAAGCTCGACGGCATGCTCAGGATTCTTTTCGGAATAGATCTTGAAGTTTGTTATATCGTCTATCTTGATCTTCGGGAATATTACCTTAGCGCGGTCCTTTTTATTGAGGCGAGGTATTATCAGAAGCGATGCATAGATAACAAGAAGAGCGGCCGATACTATTATATAATTCTTATAGTGCTTCATTTTTCTCCTCCGCGGCTTTGCCTTTATTCTTTCTTGATATGAAACGTATCAATCCGTAGACAACGACAATCAGGGGCATTAAAAGAAAATTGAGGTATTTAATTGTAAGTTTTGCCCCGTCGCTCAGGCTTCTTATCGCCGGCTCGGTTGTGATCTTCGTTCTGATGTCGGCGAGTTTGTCACCGAGGAGCATGCTGTCTATGATATTGAGAAAAAAGACCTTATTATTAGTGAACCTTTTCAGGACATTGTCTTTCAGAAAATGTGAAGTGCCTACTACGAGTATCCTTGTTTCATTCTCTCCCGTTTCCACAAAAGAGGATGCATCGATGTTCCGGGGAATGTTTTCCTCTTTATAAAACGACCTGAATTTACCGTATTGCATTCCGCATAGAATGAACTGTCCGAGCATCCCGGGATCCTGCGGCGGAGAGAGTTTAGTGGGATCGATAGTGTAATCCCTCTTTGTGAGCCATGCTCTCATCGTAGTCTTCATAATGATGTCGAATCCTGAAAGGTCATCGTTAGAAAAGCTCAGCGTTGATGTCCAGGGAAGCGTCACCGAGGCCAGGTTCTTGAGCGAAGAGTAGCTTTTATTCATGTTCTCGTTCAGGACCTTCACGAATTGCGGATAAGGAGCGGCAAGCTGCTGCCGTCCGTCTGAAAAAACTATAACCTCATTGGAATAATCATTGACGAGATCGTGATTCACGGTTATATTCTTCGATCTAAGGAGTTGAAAGAGATTGGATAAGTTCGCTTTGCTGTCCGCCTCGAAATCAATATTGACGCCGTTGATAAAAAAAGCCGTTTTACCGCCCTTCACTATGAATTGATCAAGGTTGTATAGCTCGAGATCGGGAAGATCGTGTTTATAATTAGGTACGATAAGAAGGTCCAGATTATCAAGATCGGCCTGTCTTCTTAACGATACGGGCACAACCTTATACTGTTTTGCCAGCTCTCCCGTCAGATCTGCACCCGCCGCGGACAGATCGAACTCCGGCCCTTCCTGAGGGTAGCCCACTACGAATACTTTTGGAGACGTTATCTTGAGAAGAATGGAAGTGAGTTTGTATTCAAGTTCATTGATGTTCTGGACGAACGGGATCGATTCTACTTTGTCCTTATAGAAGACCGATATCGCTATGTAAGTTTTCACCACCTCGGCTTTGTCTTTCTGGAACACGTTCACGCTCACCGGAGAGATGCCGTACATATACAAACGCCTCTCAATGTCCGTATTGGACATGGGGTCGGTCTCCTTGATCCGAATTCTTCCTTTTGACACTATCTTGTATTCCTTAAGGACATCGAGGATCTCTTTTTTCAGATTAACGATATTGGCAGGTATATTCCTGCTGATGTAGAATTCCATGAACACTTCGTCGTCAAGCCCCCGGACGATCGATTTAGTGTCTTTTGAAAGAACATAACGCTTATCCCGGGTGAGATCGAAGCGGATCAGAAGTTCTCCCAAGATGAGATTGGCGAGGATCACGATGAGAACTATAAAGGCAAGTTCGATAAAGAGATTCTTTCCTTTCTTCACGGTATCCTCCTATACTCTCTTCTTGATCATAACATAGACCAGAAAAAGGAAAACAGCCGTCAGGCCGGCATAATATCCCAGATCCACGAGATCGAGCACGCCCCTCGAAATGGAATCAAAATGTGAAGATATGCTGATCGCGGCAAAAAACCGGGCCCAAAAAGGCGAGGCGGTGATCGTTACGAAACTCTGGCCCAGAACGAATAGCAGGAAGCAGATCGCCGCGCCGATGATATATGCGATTATCTGATTCGATGTGATAGAGGATGCGAACATACCGATTGCGATATACGATGCTGCGATGAAAAAAAGTCCCAGATACCCGCCTATCACGGGCCCCATATCCGGCCTTCCCAGGAAGAGAAGTGTCACGGGGATATTGATCGTTAAAAAAAGCGCGATAGCAACAAAAACGAGTGCGCCGAAGAATTTACCGAGTACGATATCCCATTCGGATACCGGCATCGTGAAAAGGATCTCTCGTGTGCCCGTCCTCTTTTCCTCGGCCCACAACCTCATTGTCACTGTCGGGATGAAGAAAAGGAATATCCAGGGGGTGATCTCGAAGAAACTCCTCATTGTAAGCACATTGTTGATGAAGAAACCCTTGAAGAAGAAAAAATTGGCCAGTACGAGAAAAACGGTTATGAAGATATATGCGATCATCGAATTGAAGTAACCGAAGAACTCTCTTTTGAATATATTGAACATCTGTTTCATGTTAATTCTCCTTCCTAGTAAGTTGAATGAAGACATCTTCCAGCGAGACCTTCTCGGACCTCAGCTCGGAAAGAACGGCATTACGGTTCACCGCCTCCCTGAAGACCGCTTCGCTGATATTGCCTTTGGAAAGGATCTTGTACGTTTCGGTGTTCTCTCCGGAGGAGACGCGCTGCATCTCAAGAACACCGGGGATCTTTTTCACACCTTCGAAGAAGGCATCATTCCTTCTTGCGGTGACATAAAGAGTTTCCTTGGATTCAAGGATGCTTTTAAGTTCATCCTTGCTCCCGCGGGCTACGATCCTTGCTTTGTCTATAATCATGATCTTCGTGGACAGGGCTTCCGCTTCCTGAAGAATATGCGTCGAGATCATGATCGTTTTCGTTTTACCCAGTTCCCGGATGAGGTTGCGGATCTCTATGATCTGATTCGGGTCCAGCCCGGTCGTCGGTTCGTCCATGACCAGAAAATCAGGGTCTCCCAGAAGGGTCTGCGCGATGCCTACTCTCTGATGATAGCCCTTTGAAAGCTCCCAGATGAACCTGTTGTAAACCTTTGTGAGGCCGGTGCCCTCAAGAATGCCGGGCAGAACAGCGCTCCTGTTCGGGATCCCTTTCACATCGGCTATGAAATTCAAGTACTCCTCAACGGTCATCTCCTCGTACAAGGGCGCGTTCTCGGGGAGATATCCCACTCTCTTTTTTGCTGCGATCGGCTCATCCGCCATATTGATGCCGTCTATCTCTATCGTTCCGGCCTCAGGCGCATAATAACCGGTTATCATCCGCATCGTCGTGGTCTTTCCCGCTCCATTGGGACCGAGAAGCCCGACGATCTCGCCTCTTTCGACCTCGAATGAGATCGAATCCACGGCAGTCAGTTCACCGAACCTTTTTGTAATGCCGTCAACTTTTATCATATAGAACCTCCATGGCATACAACTCTGGATTATATTGAATTTCTATTATTTTTTCAAATTCACAGTCGGTATTTTGGGAGATCACTTTTTTTCGTAGAGATACAGGAGAATGAAATGAATCCGGAAGCGGCAGATCAAACGGATATACGGGCAGTTCTCAATATAAGAGGTTTGGAGGTGGCCGGGATAATGAAAAATCCCGTAATGAATCCCGGATATCGATTTCTTCATAAAAATTCCCGCTTTAAATTCTTTCCCCCCGGCTCCGGCCATAGAGTAAAAATCATTTTGCTTTCTATGTAATTTATGGTATAATAAAAGTCGAGAAGGGATAAGCTCGACCTGGCGCCGGTTCCATGGCGCAATTTGACATAAAGAATAAATAAAGGAGCACATATGAAAAAGTCCCTTTTTGCCATTCTCATTACCGTTATCCTTTTGGGAGTGAATACATTCTCGTCCAAGATCCTATTTGACTACACAAAGGACGAAAGGGCAGGCAACGCCGATTGGGTCATCGATACCAACTATCCGATACCGAGCCCCTCAAATCCTGCTGCGGAAGATGACTGGGACGGAGCGATCTCGTCCTGGGGATACGAGTCCTTCCTTGCGGGACATATCTGTCATACATTGACCGCATCATACGGGATCACTTATGGCGATTCCGGAAATCCTTACGATCTTTCCAATTACGATGTTTTCGTCGTATGCGAACCGCAGAACCAATTCACTTCCGCAGAACGCACGGCGATGCTCAGTTTTGTCGCCGATGGCGGCGGACTCTTTATCGTAGCGGATCATTACAGTTCCGACCGCAACGGGAACGGATGGGATTCTGTTGAAATATGGAACGATTTCGGGACTGAAACGTATTTCGGGATGCACTTCCAGGCCGCCTCGGAAAGCTACAATAATGTAACGTATACTTCAAGCTATGTTTCTTCGGACGGTTCAGATCCCATCATACACGGATCTTTCGGCACAGTGTCCTCATTCGCCTTCCATGCGGGAACGATGATCACTTTGAATACTTCCGATAATCCAACCGCTGAAGGACATATCTGGCGGGACTCCGTGAACGGGACCTATGCGATGTTCGCTACTGCGGAATACGGATCCGGGAGGATCTGTGCGGTAGGAGACTCCTCACCAGCGGATGACGGTACCGGCGCTCCCGGGGACGAGCTCTATGACGGATGGAATGAAGCGAACGACCGCAGAGCTTTCATGAACGGCATGGAGTGGCTTCTGGCCGGCGCATGCGACGGAAGCGATGTGACTTCTCCCGATTGGACCGTCTCCGGAACGGCGAATCTTTCTGCGGTACCGGGGAATACGGTCATAGGACTTGACTGGGACGATGCGATCGACGGACAGAATCCCGACATTACCTATAATATCTACAGAAGCACGGTTTCGGGTTTCACGCCCGGTACATCGAACAGGATCGCTTTGGCACTGCCCGACTCCTGTTACACTGATACCGGGCTCTCAAACGGCACTACATATTACTACCGGGTTGAGACGGTGAACTGTGTTCCCTTGTCTAAGTTGAACAATCTTGCCGACGAGGCCTCTGGTATTCCTGCTGCCGGAGGCGCTTCCCTCGCACCCGACCTTTTCATTTCGGAATATGTGGAAGGTTCCAGTAATAATAAAGCAGTGGAGATATTCAACGGCACCGGCGCTGCGGCCGATCTTTCGGATTACAGCATAAGGCTTTATGTCAACGGATCGTCGACACCCAGCACCCCCATCGCCCTTTCTTCGGTGATGCTGGCTTCCGGGGATGTCTTCGTTCTGACCAATTCCTCGGCCGGCTCCACTCTTCTGGCCCTTGCGGACCAGACGAGCGGAAGCCTTACGTTCAACGGCGATGACGTTGTTGCTCTGTTCAAAGAGAGCACCGCTACTGATATAGATATAATAGGGCAGATCGGTTTGGATCCCGGGACTCAATGGGGTACCGATCCGACCTCGACTGCGGACAATACCATTGTAAGAAAAAGCTCCGTATCCCAAGGCGATTCCAACGGTGCGGATACATTCGATCCCTCTGTTGAATGGGACGGATATGCCATCGATACATTTTCTTATCTCGGTTCTCATACGATGGACAGCGGCGGGGGATGCAACGTGTCCGATATAACGGCACCGGTCTTCTCGGGAGGAGCATCCGGGATCTCCGTAGCGGATCAGGAGAACGGGAGCACTCTTCAGATCTCATGGAACACGGCCAATGATATCGAAAATCCCGGGTCGGTCATGTACGCACTTTACCGCTCGGCAACGCCGGGCTTTACTCCTTCGCCTGTGACCCTGATAAACACTGGTGCCGCAACTTCCTATACGGACAACGGCCTTACCATGGGGGCTTCGTATTATTATACGGTACAGGCATACAACTGCGTACCTCTGCAGACTTCCAATACTGACGAGGCACTGGGATTGCCGACCTATCCAGCCTCAGCGCCCGCTCTCGGATCGGCAACCCCGGGAGACGGGGAGATATCGCTTTCCTGGGGCGCCGTCTCGGGATCGGACGAATACAGGATATATTATTCACTTTCTTCCGGCGAACCGTATACGCTGATAACATCTACTACCGCAACGCAGTATACGCACACGGGATTGACGAACGGAACCACATATTTTTATGCCGTAAAGAATTACGATACGGCACGTCTGCCGTCCTTGAGTAATTTTTCCAATGAACTTTCTGCGGTGCCGGCTGCCGGCGGCAGCGGCGGCAGCGGCTGTGCGACTGATCTTATCATATCGGAGTACATAGAGGGGTCGAGCAATAATAAGG
>CALMGJ010000036.1 GCA_937863565.1 uncultured bacterium
TTGAACAACCGTATAATCGAGATGGCTCAGATACTGTGTAAGGTATTGCAGGATATTCTCGTCGTCTTCGACGACAAGGATATTCCGTACCGGATTGTCTTCCATTCCCGCCGGATCAGATCAGCCAGAGGGAAAGTATTTCCAGGTTCTTGTTCGTCTGTCTCAATCTCATCGACAGCGTTTGAATGATGAGTTCGAGGAATTTCGAGGCCACCTCGGCATCCTCGGCCCGCAATTTATCGTAACTGGTCTTGTTCATAAGAAGCAACCTGGAGTTCTCGAAGCTTCTTACCGTAGCAGACCGGGGGTAATTGTCAAAAAGGGACATTTCCCCGAAGATCTCCCCGCTTTCCAGTATCTTCAAGGTCTGATCCTCTCCCATTACCTGCCTCTCTACTCTGACTTTTCCTTCTGCCAGCAGATAGAGTTCCTGGCCCTCAGACTGCTCATTGACTATGATCTCGTTAACTTTGAAAGTTTTTTCTTCGAAGTATTTCGCGAACGTTTCGATGTCCTTGTCCGACCACGAGTTGAACCCCTCGAATTTTTTCAGATCAGAAGATTGTTTCATTATGTTTTTCCTCCTTCCTTACTTTAAGTTTTGAATCGATTATCTCTAGTTTCAGAGAGGCTACGAATTTCCCCGATGAATTGTCGGAGACCTTCACATACCAATCATAAAGGAGTTTTGCCTTCGTGAAGATATTCGCTCCCTCAAGTATCATGGCAACATTGAAAAGCGATTCGATGTACATCGGATCGACGGTTTTTATCTTTTCCAGAACGGGAATTACATTTGCCAGTTTCCCCATGTGTATATAAAGGAAAATAAGGGCAAGGAGAAGCGTGATGTCGTTCGAGTATTTACCGAGCGATCTTATTATCGTGTTCTCCGCTTCCGAGAACTGGAAATTGTAGTAGTAGGCATAGCTCAGTATCGTAGAGATCTTCGGCGAGTCATTGCCGTTCTTCACTTCAGCCACGATGAAATCGATCAGTTTTCCCAGATCTCCCCTTCTCAGATAGTATTTGGCGATCTCGAGAACGATGCCCGGATTCTTTGGATGCCTCTTCAGCTCGGTCTCAAGGTCGATCTCGTACTCCGGAGGAAGGATCTTTCCGATCCCCGCATGAAGGAAGTTCGTGCCTACATTGTACTTCTTCAGCTTCGAAACGATGTTATTCGAAGCTTCATATTCCCCGAGATTGAACAAAAGAACTCCGTAATTGGTAAGAAGAGTAATATCGTCCGGGAAGCTCTTGAGCCCTTCAGCAAAATACTTCTTGGCAAGCACTTGATTCCCCAGCTCGTTGTAGATAAGGGCCATTGAATTGTAGATGATGGGATTGCTCGCATAAACGAGCGATTTTTTAAAACAGTCAAGAGCCGCTCTGTAATCCTTCAGCTCCCAGTTCAAGAATCCTAATTTGTTTAATAGTTCAGGATCTGTTATCTTGGGATTGGTCTTATTGATAAGCGCGATAGCATCTTCGCAGCGGCCCAGTAATTCCAGGTAATCCACAAGCCGAGGGAGATATTTCGGGTCCAGGGAAAAGCGGTAGATCATGAGCCCCAAGAACCTTTCAATCTCGCCCGAAAATTCCCAAGCTTCTTCAAGATCGTCAAGATTGCCCACTTTGAGTTTTCCGGAGAACATTTCCTTCGTTGCCAGATATTTCAATCCGATAAACGAGAAAAGCACTTCATTGTCGTCGGCCAAGTCTTCAGGTTTGGACTCTGCCAGCATTTCATAGGCTTTCTTGTGGTCTCCGGATTTCAGGGTCCTGACAAAATCTTCCTTCCTAAATGAACTTTTCTTTCCGCCGAACAGTGCCATAATTATTTCTTCTGTAATGAGGCTGCGATCTTCTCCGCATAGAATTGTATGTACGGATCGCCCTCGTTGAGAGCCTTGCTCAAAACACTTTTAACCGTTTCATACGGGTATGCCGAAATCGCATCCAAGGCCTTCTCTTTGAGTTCCCAGCTCATCTGGGCATTGCCGAACAACTCTTTCTCCATCCACGCAAGTGCCGAATCGCATTTGAAATATTTTGCAGCACCCAGCGCGGCAACTGTGATGTCATAGATCGGTTTAGCCAGAAGTTCGGGCATATATGAGCACACCTCGGAATAGTTGAACATCTTCGCAAAAAATATGACCTCCTCAACTGTTGAAAGGTCATTGCTTTTAACAAGTTCGAGCATCTTATCCTTGTATTCCGTTAAACCGTAAGAAATAAGCGCACCGTAAACCTTCACAAGAACAAGCGGATTATTGTATATCTTGAGGAGTTTCTTAAGCGCTTCTTCTGATTTTGCGTTCTTTCCCACTTTTCTCAGCGAATCTACGAACGCTCCCATATATGCGGGGAAGGGATGATAGGCTTTCTCGAGTATATAGAATTCCATCATCCTCACTCCTTCGTCATATTTGCAGAGAGATTCGAGATAGGCGCTTTCCGCCATGACGCGGACATCGGCATTCTCGTATTTGAATATAGGGGCGAGTATCCTTGTAGCCCATTCGATCTTATACTGGCCTTTGCCAAGTTCGATCACTGCTTTGATCGCGGTAAGCAGAAAATCCGGATCATCGTCTTTTTTCAGGCTGGAGATGATCACGCTCGCACTTTCGGGCTTTCCGATCTCCACGAGGGACTGCACGGCAGCCAGTTTAATATTGCTGTCCTCCGATTTCAGAAGTTCAAGGAGTTTTCCGCTAGCTTCGCCGGCTTTCAATTTTCCCAGAGCTTTCGCGGCCGCAATGACGATATTCCCGTCGTCCGAATCCAAAAACTCCAGCAGATCCACCGTCACTCCCGGGTCGCCTATCTCCCCGAGCACGTTGATGATCGACAGTTTCGTGAAAGGGTCCGCTGTCTTCATAACGTTCCTCATTGCAGGAAGGGCAGGAGCGCCGATATTGATGATGAGATCAAGCGCAGATTGCCGGCCCAGGTCGTTCGTATATTCGGATGTAAGCGCCTTGGCAAGGTCAGGAACTATGATATCTCCGTATGCTTTCAGCGTTTCGACAGCGGCGGTCCTTACTTTGGCGTTCTCCGAACCGGTGAGCTCTATGAGCCGTTCTATGGCTTCTGCGAACGGAGCCTTTGAAATATTGTTCATCGCGTTAAGTATAATGCCGTACTCGGTCTTTTCGCTGGCATCAAGGTCGCGGAGTAGTTTTTTCTTCTCCCCGCCTTCGCCGCAGGAGACCAAAAGCAAAAGGCATAATAAAAATACAATCCCTTTTTTCCTCATCTATTTCTCCTTGAAGATCTTTATGATATACCACTGGTTCGAAATATCCCTTACCCTCACGATGTACATAGAGGGTTCACCGCCGCCTTTCGGGGTCAATTTCACTTTCACATCGTTAACGTTCCCGAGTTTATCGTCATATTCGAGCGTGGCAAATAGCACTTTGACATATGAATCATTGAGGGCCTTGAAGATCTCACTGATCTCCTCCCCGGCGGGTGAATAATTCTCTTTATCCACGATCATCATGAATTCTTCGTGATTGTTCACCTGAGCTATGCTGACAAGCGTTCTGACTGTGCTGTCCGGTGTTCTCCGGTCTATCGGAACATTGCATTTTACCGCCATAAGCAGAATACAGGGTATAAATGCGTAAATCACTCTTTTCATAGGGTTATTTTACAGGTTTTTCGAAAAATTTCAAGATGTTTTCTCTTTTTCCTGGAACTTCTTGATACTGGTCTTATTGCCTATGACCATGAGATGTTCGCTATCGCTCAATTTATGTTCCGGAGAAAAAGCAAGGTCGAAAGCACCTTTCTCGTTCTTGATCCCGATTATATTAAGACTGTACTTCCTTCTTATATCCAGTTCCGCGATCGTTTTATTGTAAAATGCCTTCGGGACGCGGAATTCGGCATAACCGATATCCTGGGGCAATTCCGAAAAATCTATCGAGATCGGGTTGACGAGCGAAGAGGCCAGACGGCGGCCCGCATCGACCTCGGGGAGGATTATTTTATCGGCGCCGATCATCCCGAGCACTTTATCCTGCAGGCTGCTCGCGGCTTTCACGATCACGCATTTCACGCCGAGTTTTTTCAGGTGAAGGACAACAAGAACGGAGGCCTCCAGATCGTCACCGACGCTTACGATGGCAGTGTCGAAATTACCGCCGCCAACGGCTTTCAAGGATACTTCATCCGTAGCGTCCAGTGTAACTGCGCTCGTGACTTTCGTTTGTATGCTCTGTACTTTTTCGGAGTCCTTGTCTATGGCAAGTACTTCCATATTAAGATCGGACAGCTTATTGCATACGGCAAGACCGAATTCCCCGAGTCCGATAACAATGAATTTATCCGCCATTGGATCCTCCTTATCCTATCAGCACCCGTTCCTCAGGATAGATCACCTGCGACTGTACATCTCCCTTTTTAATTGAGAGGGATATGAGAGTCGGGCTCAATCTTCCGAGGAACATCATAATAATGATAATACTTTTTCCTATAAAATTCAACTCTCCGGTCACTCCGGCGGACAAACCCACAGTTCCGAAAGCGGAAATGATCTCAAAAAGGATCCGCAGCGAACCGTCCTGGTGTTTATTCCAGAGCAGTATCGGGTTGAAGTGCATCAAGAGCATGAACGCAAAAAAGATCAGTGTGATCGAAAAAAGGAATATCGTCATCGCCTTGTAAAGCGTCAGTTGGGGTATGGTCTTCCTATTGGTTATAACCGAGCTCTTCTGCCTGATGAAAGCGCTTAGTATGAAAACAAGGATCATGAAAGTGGTGATCTTAATCCCGCCGCCGGTAGAACCGGGACAGGCGCCTACGAACATCAGGGCTTCAGTTAAAATGAGCGTTGATGTTTTCACTTCGCTCATATCCACAACATTGAATCCGGCGGTCCTTGCCGTAATGGAGTGGTAAACGGATGTAAGGACCTTCTCCTTCCCGTTCATGTGCGCCAGTGTATTCTCCCTCTCCAGAAGATAGAAGGCCAGAAAACCTATCAGAATAAAGAATAGTGTCCCTAACACGGCGAATTGGGACTGTAATGAAAGTTTTTTAAGTGATATCTTGAATTTTTTCGTAAAGAGATCAATATGGAATATTTCATGCAGAACAAGAAAACCAAGACCGCCGAAGACGATCAGAAGCGCCGATGTCACCAGCACCATGGGAGATCCGGAGAATCTTGCGAAACTCTCGTTAAAGGTGGAGAAACCGGCATTGCAGAATGAGGAGACCGAATGAAAGATAGAATGCCATAATCCTTTTATCCATCCGTATTCCGGAACGAATTTCAAAGCGAAGAAGAATGCTCCGAACGATTCAAAGATCATCGTATATCGCACAACGTTCCTGATCAGCCTTCTGATATCGCTGAAATCCTCCGTGCCGACGAGTTCCTTGATCACAAGGTGGTCTCTCATCGATAGTTCCTTCTTTAGAAGCTGAAAGAAGAAAGTGGAAATGGTCATTATCCCGAGACCGCCCAACTGTATCGAAATGAGTATTATGATCTGGCCGATTATCGTAAAATCGTCGGCAGTGCTTTTAACGATGAGGCCGGTGACGCAGACCGCGGATGTTTCCGTGAACAGGGCATCGATCAGGCTGATAGGTACTCTACGCGAAATCGGGATCAGTAAAAGTATGGTCCCAGTAATGATAGCGCCGAGAAAAATAATGACTATCTGCAGCGGCGGGGATAGCTTTTTTATTTGCATCTGAATTACTTCAGAACTTCTCTCACCCTTTCGACGATCTTTCCGAATTCGGCGGGAGCTTCGATAGCCATATTGGAAAGGACCTTTCTGTTAAGGTCTATACCGGCAAGTTTGAGACCGTTGATGAAACGGCTGTACGACATCTCGTAAGGTTCCAGGGCATTGTTCAGACGCTTGATCCAGAGCCTTCTGAAATCCCTTTTCTTTTGCTTCCGATGGATATAGGCATAAGCGAGAGAATGGTTCACCTGCTCCTTTGCCCTTACGAATTCGCGTGATCTCAAACCTCTGTAGCCGGAGGCCATCTTCATTATTTTCTTTTTTCTTCTTTTCCTTGCAACAGAATATCTGGCTCTTGTCATTTTCGTCTCCTATGTTAACCGTTGGGAAGAAGCTTTTTTACATTGCCTGCCAATTCCTTGGAGAGAACAACGTCTTTTCTCAGTCTTCTTTTTCTCTTTGATGATTTCTTGGTAAGGATATGCCCTTTACCCTGATGCTGGATCATCACTTTGCCGCTTCCGGTGATCTTGAACCGCTTCTTCGTGCCTTTGTGCGTTTTCACCTTGTTCATTTCTTCACTCCTTTTTTCGGTATCAGCAGTACGGTAAGGACCCTGCCCTTCAATTCGGGCTTGCCGTCCACATCGGCGTATTCCCCGATCTCGGTTACCAACTTATCGAGCATTTCATACCCTTTCTCCTGATGGAGAATGGTCCTGCCCTTGTAGAAGATCGTTGCCTTCACATGATACCCTTTTGTTAAAAACTCTATAATATGGTCCTTTCTATAAGAATAATCGTGCTCAGATGTCGTGGGTGAGAACTTGATCTCCTTGACTACGATCTTGACCTGGTTTTTCTTGGCTTTTTGAGCCTTCTTCTCAAGATCGTATTTGAATTTTCCCCAATCCATGATCTTGCAGATGGGTAGTGTACCGGCCTGACTTACCATGATAAGGTCAAGCCCGGCATCGCGCGCCCGGCTAAGTGCGAAATCCCTGTCGACCTCTCCCAGCATCGTACCGTTCTCGTCGATCAGTTTAACTTTCCCTGCCGGGACTCTTTCGTTGACAAAATACTTTGCCACAAGTTCTTTTTGCGTCAAATCATACCTCCGTAAAAAAGTGAGTTTATTTTACAAAAAACGCATCCTGCCGGATCACACGTGGGCATCCGGCGGGGCCTAAGCCCGCTTTCAGGTTGTTATATATAGCATATTCTGCATTCTAAGTCAAGTTTTTTTTGATGAGAACCGGGGTCGGAGACCTGAAACCGCCGGATAGAATGCTTATTCCTGCTTCAGCGTGACTTTAATGTTCTTCTGCTCAATGCTTTTTTTGACCTCTTTGGCCTTCTTCTCGTCCTCGAATGTGAAGGTTGCCTTGTATTTATCCCCGGCCTGTATGAAAGTGCCGTTATTTTCGCTTATGATATTCTCGATGGCCATCAGTTCCTCATCACCGAGCGGTTCCGTTTCGAGTACTGTCTTTTTGGAGACGATAGAAAGGATCGAATCTACCTTCTCGTCCTTATCGGTTTTCATAAGATCATCAAGGTCCATGTCCCCAACATCCTTCACGGGTTCTTTTTTATCAGGTTTATCCTTCTCGCCGTTGTTCTTCTCTATCTTAGAAGGGGGGAACTTCACGAATTTTTTTATGACTGCGAAACCTCCTCCGGCAACGGCAAGGATGATCACTATCGCGATGAAGGGTGAAGTTTTCTTTTTCTTGGGAGGCACCACTTTTTCAGGTTCCGGCACTTCTGTCAGCGTCTTCTCTTCGGTCGCTTTCAATTCCTCCTCATCCCTGTGCTGCTTGAGAAGCTCTTCAAAGGTCTTTACCGGGGGTGTTTTCGGGGGAATATAATCAGGATCGAAGGGCGTCTCCTTTTTTACCGGCGGAGCGGCGGGGACGGGGGCAGGAGTTTTTTTCTGGCCTTCAAGGGTTATCTCAACTGGCGGAGCGGCTTTCTTCTCTTGAACGGGAGGAGCTGCAGGGCCAGGAGGCGGTTCCTTTTTTTCCGCGGCGGCCTGTGCTGACTTTTTCTCCTGCACCTCTTTAGGTGCGGACGTTTTGACGGATTTTTCCTTTTCCTTCCCCTTCTCTTCTTTCTCTTTCTTTTTTGCCGACAATTCTTCGGCCATACCGTCTAAGATCTCGTCCTTCTCCTCACCGGGTACTACTTCAGTACTCTGGGGTATGATATCGCTTTCAACGCGTGTCTCGAACACTTGGTTAGCACCTTCTTCGATAAGAATGCCCCAGGATGAGGTCATGTTCTCCGGGGGAGGAGGAATATCCTTCTTTCCTGTTTGCACCGGTGTCGGGGCGATCTCTGTCTCTGTATCCTCTTCCGCGGCAAGGTCACCTTCGATGCCGGCCTCTAATTCCTTTTTCTTCGCTTCCTCGTCGAATTCCGTTTCCGTGTCTTCATTCGTTTCGAATTCCGAAGGTTTTTCATATGGAGTTGTAGCTACGGAAGCGTCCTTTGAAGCCTCTCCCTCGATAAGATCTATCCAGTCGCTTTCCGCCGCGATCTTGCCTTGAACAATGGCATTGCTTTTCATTTCACAGGGCATATTCCCGGAAACGGGCACTTCGAGCGGAATGATGAATTCATTTATCTTGCCGGCACCGATGAAAAGGTCGAAATCCTGTGTCAGGAGCTCCTGGCCGCCCTTTTCCCGTATGATGATACTAAGTGTCACATCCTCGCCTTTTTTATCGTTATTTTCCAGAGTAATGCCGACTTTATCTATTTCGAGTATCTGATCATTTGAGTAAATAGGGTTTATGCCTGCTATCTTTAACATACTGTTTATTATAACAAAAATGCAGTAATTTACAAGATTTTAATACATAAAGTCGCGAATGCTGTCTAGATTATCCTTGAATTTCCGCTCTATGTATTCTTTTACTTCTTCGGGGCTGTTGATCTTCTTGATCTTCTCGTAATGTGCCGCAATCGGGCCGAATTCGATTGTTGAGAAGAGTTTTTTAATAACGGGGATCTTCCATGGCACCATCGAAAAATGCCTGTAGCCGAGGATGAGAAGCAGTATCGCTTCCCTGGGCTTGCCGGCCATCTCTCCGCATACGGCCAATTCCCTCTTGGAATCCTTCAGAAGAACGGTGATATATTTCAAAAGCCTTATTATTGAAGGATCGAAGGCATCATACAGGTATTGGACCTTCTCATTCCCTCTGTCCACGGCAAGCGTGTATTGAATGAGGTCATTAGTCCCTACCGAGAAGAAATCAACATAGTCTACGAACTTGTCGGCAGTAAGCGCCGCTGACGGTATCTCGATCATTATCCCGATCTTATATGGTTTCAGCGCGGTCCCCTCGCTTTTCAATTCTTCCTCTATCTCCCGTAATTTCTCCCGGAGGATCACTATCTCGTCCACATTCGTGACCATTGGGAAAAGGATCCTCAGATTCCCGTGTTTATTCGCTTTGAGTATCGCCCTTAACTGCGGTCTCAGATATTCCATATTGGACAGTTGGAAACGGATAGCACGCCAGCCCAAAAAGGGATTATTCTCCGCTATCTCCTCAATTTTATTGATCATTTTATCACCGCCCACGTCGAATGTGCGTATAGTGATCCCGCATTTATCGCATACGGACATGATCTTGGAATAAGCCGAATGCTGTTTTTTCTCATTTGGGAAGCTCTGGGAATAATCCAGGAGGAATTCCGTCCGGAAAAGACCGATGCCGGTCGCAGCGTATTTTTTCACCAAGGGAAGTTCCTCTATTATCTCCAGGTTGGCTTCGAGGAAAAAAGGTTGTTTATCCTTAGATCTATTGGGCATCTCGATATAGCTTTCCAGGATACTGAGTTTTTTTCTGTACGTTTCAGCTTCCTGTTCGTACAACTTCACTATTTTCGGGGAAGGATTGATGATGCATATGCCCCGGATTCCGTCAATGATAAGGTCGTCATTATTCTTTATCTCATTGTGGCAATTCGTTATATGCCCCACAGCGGGGATCCCCAATGAGCGCGCGACTATGGCCGCATGGGACGTATACCCTCCCCCGGCCGTCACGAAGCCGAGTAATTTGGTCTTGTCGATCTGCGCCAGTTCGGAAAGCGTGATAAATTCCGAGATGATAATCCTTTCTTCCTTTATAACGTTCTGCTCCGAGACCGCCGTGCTTAATTCCTCAATGATGAGATTCGCTATCTCGTCGATATCGTTAACACGCTCCAAAAGGTACGGATCATTTATCTTGGATAGTTTGTATTTCCAATCGAGAGCGGTAACCTTTACGGAATATTCCGTATTCACCCGCTTGGATTTGATATTATCCGTGATCTCGCTGATGAAGAGCGGGTCGCTCAGCACGGCATAATGGGCGTCAAATATCTTGAGCGAATCCGGATCGATCTTTTCTCCGATCTTGTCGCGCATGGAAAGAAGTTTCTTTTTCGCTTTATCCAGGGCGATGAACAGCCGGCTCACTTCATTCTCTATATCCTCGTAGTTGATCTTAGTGGCGTAATCGATGCTTTCCGATTTAAAGAAGATGTAGGCCTTCCCCTTTACGATGCCCTGCGAAATGCCGATCCCCTTCAAATAACGTTCGTTCTTGAGATACTTGTCTATGTTCATTCGCTATTCCTCTTTATTAAAAAATTCCTGAAGGTTTCGTATAAAATCGTCCTCTCCTTCGCCTGTGCAGCGTATTATCACTTCATCCTCATAATCGATGCCGAGCGTCAAAAGGCCCAGAATGGATTTTGCGTTCACCTCCACATCACCCTTGGCCAGATACACTTCCCCTTTGAAGCAGGCTGTGATCTTGATGAATTCTGTGGCAGGTCTCAGATGAAGACCGTGTTTATTCTTTACGGTGAATTTTTTTTCTAACATCTCAATACCCCTTGAATATGAATATCAGCGCAGCGGCTGCGATCTTTATCAGATAACCGGAATGCTTTCCCCTGAAGTACTTTTCGGAAAATATATCGCATGCAAAAAAGATGAGGAAGAAGAGAGCATACTCCGCTGCAGGGAAATTACAGATCTTGACCGTTTCAAGAATGAGGAATCCCAAGGTCAGCATAAAAAGGAGATAGCTGAAAAAACTTGCCGTCCTTTCGAAAAAAAAGAACTTCTTTGTGAAGTACATCGTTATATCTCCGCTTTTATAGGCTTCGTCGAAACCCGTGAAGCGGTGTCTGAAATGGAAAACATTGAAGAATATCAAAGAGATCAGCGCAGCTGCGATGATGAGGACGGGCATTCTGAAAAAGAGCATTATACAAACAGAGGTGAATCCGATCAGGACATTCCTCAAAGTGAACCAGAAGAATGAATCCCCGATCGAGGCCAGAGGCGACATGAGGTTGTTGCGAAAGTTCACTATCTTCTCTTCGGGGTCGCCGTTTTGGAGCATGCGTGCATGTACGCCCGCGATATATGATGCCATGTAAGGATGGGTGTTGAAATAAGCCCCCTCTTCCTTCATTCTTTCCGCAATGATGTCCTTATCGAAAAGTTTCTCATAAACTGGAAGGAGCGCGTAGATATAGCCGTACAGCTGCATATACTTATAACTCCAGAGATTCTGTACCGTAAGCATCCTTCTTTTCACCTTCTCGAGCGTTCTGTCTTTCAGGATCCTTTTAAGAGGCATATTTGCTTTTCCTGTCCTGATAGTAATAAACGAATACAAGCAGGGCCGAGAGAAGGGCCCATAATTTCCCGAAAGCCGCAAGTCCTGTAATCACGGTAATGAACGATACTTGAAGGATCGGGGTCCTGGCTTTCCCAAGCCTCAGCATGATATCCAAAGCAAATCTGGAAAGAGCGCCGATCACCAGAAGTACGCAGAAAGTGTTTACACGCGGTAAGTCCGCTATCTTCAGAAAAAAGATGATGAGCATGACCGATGCCGGAGCGTAAACGATCATCTGGAGGAATTGTTTGAAGAACAGAAATACGTACCCCCAGAAACTGATCCCGGAAAATTTCTTAATATCGCCTGCACGGAGTTTGCTTCCGGCATATTCAACAATAAAGGAGTTCGTTTTCCTCATGACCATGTCGAAATATATGCCCAAATAAGAGAAGAGCAGGGAAATGAGGAAGAGAAGAACGAATATCGCAGCCCAATTGCCGGCGGTGATCGCCGTGCGCGAGCGCGCCAGGAATAGCACATTGCTTAAGAATACCGATCCGCCTATTATGGAATCGGGTACATAGGTGCTTCCGATCGGAAGTGAAAAGAGAAAGAACAATTCAAGGAATATCGCGCCGGCCAGAGCAATTACCATCTGTTGCATGCCAAGAGCCGGTTCGAGAAGGGACGCCGTTATCACTGCGGCAGGCAGGAAAATGATCGGTCTTGACAGCATGAACTGCCCGAAAAAAAGGTTCTCAAGTCCCAGGAGGCCGGCAAGCAAGGCAAGAATAAGGATCAAACCCGGCATAACCTGACGCTGTAATCGAGTTTTTCCCCGGCAATGATATTCACGCTCACTCCCTGGAAGACCTCCTCCACGCCGGAGTCGGAGTTCGAAACGGTTTTCACGGGATAGAACATCACTTTTTCCTTTTTATTGAAGGTGAACAATGCCTTTATGCCGAACGGCACATCGACGATCTCGAAGATATCGGTATCAAAGGTAAAGATTCCGGAAGCGGGTATATTCCCTCCGGCAGACCGGATCTCCTCCTTTTCTGAAGAAAGAGCGATATTCCACTGCTGGATGATCTTTTCTTTGAATTCGCCTGAGATCCTCAGCGTATCGCCGTCTACGCGTACGGTTTTGCAGAGCCTGTCCTTCAGAATGAACGAATGGTCATACTGGCTCTTTTTATAAGAATATTTTTCCTTTGAAAGGCATGTCACACCTTCAAGCCTATGAAGCCCTTCGGGCGTAGGCTCTTTATCGGCGGCGAAATCGATGAATGAATCCCTCTCGAAGCCGTCATAGATAAGCTCGACAGCACCGTCCTTAAGATAGAACCCGCTGTGAATGGTCTTGACTCCCGAATTATCGTTCATATCGACTTTATCGTGGTAGAACTCGCGTTTTCGGCTCATTACGCTCTGCATGTTCCTGGATACAGCGTAGTTGTCGAGTTCGTATATCTGCCCGTTATTGAAGTTCAGGTAAACTGCCAGAAAATCGTTTTTTATGAGCACATCCTCCCTGTCGGAGAACAGATGCCTTATATGCCCGGATACCTTCGCATTGTATTTCTTCTCCTGTTTTATAAGATGTTCGAAGATGGCATGCCTGAGATGCGGAAGATAGACTCCGCCGAAGATCCCGTGCCAGTAAGCACAGTTGCACTGACCCATAAAAAGCGAAGTTTTATCTTCTATCCCTCTTGCGAAAACATTCGAGCTCACTTCGAGCATCCTTTTGGTCTGTATATTGATCTCCGGATATTTCACTGAGAAATTCTTCCAAAAGCCCCCTTTCACCAGCAGGCCTTCCCTTTCGCTCAGTTTGCCTTTTAGAGAGGCTACTTCCGACTGGGCCTCGGGACTTAAAGCCCACTCCATCATTTCGGGATATGAGCATGCGGGAATGAATATCCTTCCGTTCGAAGGTTCTTTTAAAGCGTCTTCGAAGAAAATGGTCTGAATGCGGGATTCACCTGATATCGCGGTGAAAAGGTCTCTGAGCCATCCTTTCTCGTGGACAAGTTCATGGGTTCCCGGCCACAGGCCGAATTTCTCTCCGTCATCTGCCATCGTGATCACCTTGCCATCATTTGAAAGGATGAAGTCCATCACTTCTTTAACCGTGTGATAAGGCATATAGTATCTCAGTTTTTTGCTGATGGGGAAAACATACAGCGGATCCTCTTCATTTTCAGTGATATAATGGCCGGAGAGATTCTCATCCGTAAGGCCGGCATATTGGAAATGATACTCGTCCAGCGGAACGATCTTGACCGACGCGGCAGCCAGGATCGAAGGGAAATGAGGTTCCCATACTCTTTCGGCAAGCCAGAATGATTGGCTGACGGAACCGAATATACTTTGGAGTTTTTCCCTGAACGAGTTGATCTGCTCCACAGCATCACGTCGCGGGATATTGCTCAGGATCGGCTCGTAGTACGCGCCTTGCATGATCTTCACTTGCCCGCGCGCGACCATAGAGGTCATCTTTTCAATATATTCAGGATGCTTCGAGATCAAATACTCCAGAAGAAATCCGCTGTGATGCAGCGTTGCCTTGACCGAAGGGAATTCGCTCAGAACATCCAGAAGGGGTTTGTAGCTTTTCTCGTAGGCAAGATCGAGCACAAATTCGAAATTACCCACAGGCTGGTGATTATGAAAACAAAGAATTATTTTAGCGCTCATCGCACTCCCCGAATTTCTCTAAAAAAGGTCTATCTATGATCACTTCCTTTGAATTGCATACCGCGCGGGCGACTACCCTGATCCCCTTGCAGAGGAGTTTCTTGATGTCGTTCATCTCGGAAGCCGATAAAAAAAGCCACGGAAGTATCTCTTTTTTAGATTCACAGTAATGAATACCTCCCAGATTAATATATTCCGGGATAACACCGCAATCAGAAACGATAGAGACCGCTGTCTCGATATTCCTGACAAGAAGGAGGGAATTCTCCAGCTTGATCTTTTGACATTCTCTGGCGAACATTTCCTTTGAAAGAATGTGAAGCTCCACCTTGGGAGGCATTGATGTTTCCCATAATCTGCAGGAAAGCGGATCGCCGGAACATGCATCATCAACGAGGTATATCTTTTCCAGGGCAAGAGGTTTGACCCAGCCGAGAGTGACCTGGCCGTGGATCAGACGATCATCTATCCTGAAGATAAAATTCTCTGATCCCATTTTTCCCAGACCTTATCAATGCCTCTGTGAGCTCTTCCGGGCTCTTGAAGCTGTCGAAACGTATCAACTCGGCTATCATCGGGACATTGATGCCCGATATGCTGTAACCTTTTCCGATCTCCGTTATCACGCGCTTGGCGCAATTATCCGGTGTGCCTCCCGGAATATCGGTGATGAAAAGAGGCGTGCAGCCTGAAGAGATACTAAGCAGTCTTTTACGGTAATCATCCGCGCTTTCATTCTCATTCAAAGGAACGGACTCGGGTCGGATCACGGACAGATCTGCTCCGAGATACTCCAACAGGGCTTTAAAAGCATTGCATAGAGTTCCATGTGTCAGAAAGAAGATTTTCAGATCATTCATTGTCTATGATGAAATCCAGCTTATCGATGAACGCATCCCCCTTCTCCCTTTTCCCTGAGGATTCTGCGATCTTACGGTTGATCGTGGCCACTGGATTTTCCCCCATAATATTCGCAATATGGGAAAGTGCGATGACCTCCACGATATTTGCGAGATTCTTGGAGTATGTTACCGGTATAGTGTATTTCGGGATCTCCACATTGAAGATGTTCTCGAAAGACGGTTCCAGGCGCAGACGGTCAAAGGTCTTGAAGTCGATCATATCCCCTTTAACGAGTTCAACGATCACTTCAACCCTCTTTTTCATCCGGATCGATTTGATCCCGAACAGGTTCCTGATATCGATAAGACCGACGCCGCGGGCTTCAACATGGAACGAGAAATGAGATGTACGGCCGTATCCTATGATAAAATCCTCCTGCTTATGAAGGATCACAAGGTCGTCCGAGATCAGCCTGTGCCTTTTATCGAGAAGGTCCAGCGCGACTTCACTCTTTCCGATCCCGCTCTCCCCCCTTATCAGAAGTCCCACGCCGAAGATATCCATTAAAACGCCGTGTACCGATTTTTTTTCGGCAAAGAAAAAATTCAGATACCTTTCTATTTTCGATGAGACATCCTTCCTGGAGATCGGAGTGAAGAGAACGGGGAAATTGTACTTCTCGAAAAGGCGGATCTCCGGTCTTTCAGGTTTTTTGCCGCAGAAAATGAAAACCGGGATCTTAAGATGCTGCACGGACATAAGGAGTTTTTTCTTCAGTTCGCGGTTCAACTGATGGTAATAGGACCTCGGGGAATTATCGATCACGTATAGTTGTCCCGGCTGATGGTTCTTGAAGTACCCCAGAAAAAGAAGTCCGGGCTGTCCCGGTTCCGCTGTTTTTATCTTTCTTGCTTCGAGCCGTTTCAGGGAAGTGAGGAGATCGAACTGCAGATAACCCTGCAGATCCTTTATGAACGTTCCGAGGTTGAGCGTTTTATTTGTTCTTTTTGATGTATAATCCATAATTACCGTCTTTTCTTTTAAAAATAACGTTCACTTCCCCTCTTTCGTCATTAATGAATGGATAGAAATCATGATCGCTGTCCTCGAGCGCCATAATGGCCTCCTGAAGCGAAATGGGTTTGATGTTTATGTGGTAGACATAGTAGCTTGTGTCGGCGGCCTCGGAATAGGCCTCTTCAAACTCCTTCTTTATCGAAGATTTCGATTTCCTCACTTTTGTCATTTCCTTGTTCTTCACTATCTGCCTTTCAAGTTTGTCAAGTATCTTGTCGAACAATTCGTAAGGATCATCCCCGAGTTCTTTTATGTGGAAGGTCTTCCTTCCCTCTATCAAAGAAAGATCCATAGTGTACGAACTCCCGTGATGATCGATATTGATATGCACAGCGGCAGGCTCATAAACAAGTCGCGCGAGCTTATCGAGCTTTTTCTCGATGTAGTTCTGCATGTTGTTCGTGATGTTGATGTTGCCTACGAGCTTAATCTCCATATTTGCCTCCTGACTTATTGTTCATTTAAGTTTTTTCCGTATAGATGCCTTCGGGATATTGAGCGATTCCCTGTATTTGGCGATAGTCCTTCTCGCTACGATGATCCCGTGCTTCATTTTCAACAGTTTCGAGATCTGAAGGTCGGACAGCGGTTTCTCCGGTTCTTCAGCGGCGATCTTCGTCCTTATGTGTTCCTTCACTACCTTCGAAGCCACTCCCTCATCATTGTTCTCGTCCTCGATATCCAGTTTGCTCGAGAAGAAATACTTCAGTTGATAGATGCCGCTGCTCGTCTGGACATACTTGTTCCTTGTGATCCTGCTTATCGTGGATTCGTGCATCTGCACTTTCTCGGCGATCTCCTTCAAGGTCAAAGGCTTCAATCCCATTACGCC
The DNA here is from genome assembly GCA_937863565.1 of uncultured bacterium. Lineage (GTDB taxonomy): Bacteria > AUK180 > AUK180 > AUK180 > AUK180 > CALMGJ01. The sequence continues at coordinate 16,823 of CALMGJ010000036.1, forward strand.
GTCCTTCAGGAATTTGAACTGTATCTCGAATATATTCTTCGTGATCATGTACAGGCTTTTCCGTCTCTGGTATATACCCTTCATGATGAAAAGCGCGTTCTCGTATTTAGCTTTCATGCGTTCGTATTCCTGCCGGGAGAAAGTCTTCTCATTGTTTATCTGTTCATAATATCCCGTGTTAAGCCTGTATTTCGACATGAGGTCCTCATTGAGTATGATGACAAGTTCCCCTTTCTCATTAACCGCGACGATAACGTCCGGAGTTATGTACTGCACATCCGTATCGGAGAACTGTCTGCCCGGAATGGTCTCGAATTCTTTTATCTTTTCCCTGACCCTTTCTATATCGTGCGGGCTGACATTCTCCGTTCTGGCTATCTCCTCGAACTTAAGAGCAAGAAATTCCTCCCAATGCTCGTTTACGACCCTGTAGGCGAGAGAACGGACGCCTATATGCATCTTTATCTGGACCAGCAGAGCTTCTCTGGGGTTTAGGGAGCAGCAGCCGATCGGATCGAATGTCTGCAGGACCTCCCTTACAGCTGCGATCTTCTCGGCGTTGATATCGAGACCGGGATATCTTTTTTGAATGTCCAGAAGAATATCAAGAGGGGAAAGCGAAAGGAACCCCTTGTCATCCAGATTCCCGATCATGTAAGTCGCCACCGTCTTTTCCCATTCCTGATCGAAATACGTATACACCTGAATCGAAAGATGTTCCTCGAGCGTTTCCTTATATGAAAGCGTACTTTCGATCACATCCTCTTCGGGTGCTTCAGGCCGCGTAAAATCATCCCCGAAAGATGTGTCCGTAATATACTCCTCGGGGATCTCCGGAATGCTCCTGTCGGGTCTTTCTTCGGCTGCCTCGCTCTCCTCGCTCGTCGTTACTTCCTCCAGGAACGGATTTTCAAGATGCTCTTTTTCGATCTTCTCCTTGAGCTCCAATGTGGAAAGCTCCATGATCTTCATTGTTTGTATCAGGGCGGGCGTCAGCCTCAGTTCTTGAGCGAGTTTCTGTTTGATCTCCAGATTAAGTCCGTAACCTTTATTGTTCATAGATCGAAACTTTTCCCTAAATAATAGTTCTTGACTGCCGGATCATTAATCAGCACTTCGGCATTTCCGCTAAGCAGGATATTCCCTTCGAATATTATATAAGAATATTCAGTTATTTTCAATGTTTCACGCACGTTATGATCGGTAATCAGGATACCGATGTTCCTGTTCTTAAGACCGATGATGATCTGCTGAAGGTCCTCTATCGATTTCGGATCGACCCCGGTGAAAGGTTCGTCAAGAAGGATGAAATCAGGGTCTGAGGCAAGAGCGCGGGCGATCTCAACCCTTCTTGTTTCGCCTCCGGAAAGCTGATATCCCAGATTATCCTTAAGTTTTGCTATATTCAGGTCTTCCAGAAGGGACATCGCACGGGCTCTTATAGCGGCGCGGTCCCCCATCTTGTATTCCAGAACAGCCGCGATATTTTCGTAAACAGTCAGATTGCGGAAAATGGACTTCTCCTGAGGAAGGTATGTTATCCCCATCCGGCCTCTCTGCCACATCGGCATTTTCGAGATGTCCTTGCCGTCGAGTGAGATGGATCCGCCGTCGGGTTTAACGATCCCGACTATCATATAGAAACTGGTAGTTTTTCCTGCGCCGTTAGGGCCGAGAAGCCCGACAATGCTGCCTTTCTTCACTGTGAGGGAGACATCTTTTACAACTTCCCGTTTGCGGTAAGTTTTTTTGAGATTAAAGGCTTTCAACCCCGTTTCAGCGTCCATTCTTTTTATTAATCTCCGTTTCCCCGGATATGATCTCCCCGATCACCACTTCGCTGAATCCCTTTTCTGCTGTCAGATGCCGGCCCCGGAGAGAAGTGCCTTTTACTTTATCGATAAAAGTGAAATCACCGGGGATATCCATTCTGTCCCCGGCTATACTGTATTGCATCAGGTCGCACTTAAGCGTCCTGTTGCCGTCCTCATAGACGACATTGCCCTGCAATTCCATTGAGATATGCATGACCATAACGCCCTTTTTCCCCGAGATCACGGACTTGCCGCTATCAGCGGTAAGTTCGACGGTGCAGTTCTGAGCATAGAGCCTGTTCCCTTTCATGATAACATCGCTGCCGCGGAAGGTCCATTTTTCCGCGCTCTTCATGCTTCCGTTCAGCACAAGTTCCGATATCTGGAAATCGGCATTGATAAAACTTGCGAGGCCCGACATCTTCCCGGAACATCCCGAAAGAGCGAGAAAGAGAATGAAGACGGCAAAACTATTTCTTCTCACTGAGAATCCTGTCGATCAGCTCTCTGACCGCACCGCGCCCGCCCTTTTTATTAAGTATGATATCCGATTCAGCGAGTACAGCAGGATGCGCATCCGAGGGGCAGGCGAATAGTGCGACCTCGGGTTTAGCAGCAAGATCCGGAATATCGTCGCCTATGAAAACCGCTTCTTCGCGGTCAACGCCTTCCCGTTCAAGGATGTTCTTTACGATCCCGCCCTTATCCGCGCCCGAAGTAAATACAAGGCCGCAGTTTAATTCCGATGCCCTATTCTCTGTCGACGCATCCTTCCTGCCGGTTATCCAGTATATCTTCATCCCGCTCTTAAGCGCATATTCGATCCCTTGGCCGTCGCGCGTGGAGAAAACTTTCCCGTATGGCCCGTCGTTCATGATGATCAGCCGGCCGTCCGTCAGGACACCGTCAACATCTGTGAACACTATCTTGATTTTTTTCAGAGACCGGGTCATACTATTTTTTTCTCTGTTTCTTTATCGAAGAAATGCACATGTTCCATGTCCAGGATGATTTCTATCGTATCCCCGCTTTTGATCTTTATCCTCGGGTCGAAACGACCGGTGAATCCGGTATGGGCCGTTTTGAAATAAATGTATATCTCAGAACCCATCGGTTCGATCACATCCGCAGTTGCCTTTATTGAAGTGAAGGGTTTAGCGTCCGGAACGAAGATCTTATCGTCGACATTCTCCGGTCGGAACCCAAGGAATACTTCCTTCCCTGCATACTTTTCCATTTCAGGGATATGGTCCTTGAATATAATAAGATTCACATTGTCCCCGGACGTGAAGAACAGGCTGTTGTCCCTGTTTTTTATAGTTCCGGTTATGAAGTTCATCGACGGAGAACCGATGAAACCCGCAACGAATTTATTCACCGGTTGATTGTACATGACTATCGGATCGCAGATCTGATGTATGATGCCGTCCTTCATTATAACGATCTGCTCGCCCATCGTCATCGCTTCCATCTGATCATGTGTCACATATATCATTGTGGTCTGAAGTTTGTTGTGCAGTTTCTGAAGTTCGGCCCGCATTTGCACCCTCAGTTTCGCATCCAGGTTAGAAAGAGGTTCGTCGAAGAGGAATACATTGGGTTTTCTCACGATAGCGCGGCCTACGGCCACCCTCTGTCTTTGTCCGCCGGAAAGCACTTTAGGTTTTTTATCCAGATATTTCGTTATATCGAGGATCTCCGCGGCTTCATTGACCCTTTCTTTGATCTCGGTGTTCTTATACTTTCTCATTTTCAAACCGAAGGCCATGTTCTCGTAAACGGTCATATGAGGATATAGGGCGTAATTCTGGAAGACCATGGCAATATCCCTGTCTTTGGGCGAAATGTCATTGACGACCTTTCCGTCGATCGAAATCTCGCCGGAAGAGACCGTTTCAAGGCCCGCGATCATTCTTAGAGTCGTTGTTTTACCGCATCCGCTGGGTCCTACGATTACAGTGAACTGTTTATCCGGAATGACAAGATCGATCTTCTTCACGGCATGGAATCCGTTCTCGTAGATCTTATCAACCTGTTTCAACACTACTTCAGCCATCGCTCACTCCTTAAGAAAATCCCCGAGAAGGTACAAGGATCCCGTAACAACGAGCAGATCACGCTTGTTGAGACGTTTTTTCACGATCTCCCTGGCATCTCGGATCTTATTATATATATTATATGTTTTTGCATATCTTTTCAAGTGTTTCTTGTAAGAATCAGTGCTTCTTGCACGGTCTGATTCGAATGTGGTCACATTGACTTCATCGAAAAGAGGAAAAAGGAGTTCGGCCACCCTGCTCAAGGGCTTCTTCTTTACCATTCCGAAAAGGAGACATTTCCTTCCCTTAACGGTTTTTAAGATCCTCCGGAGCTCTTCACGGAGCGAAACCGCCCCTGAAGTATTATGACATCCGTCTATTATGATCAGCGGCCTTGCGGAAATCGTTGTAAGACGGCCTTTCCAGGAAGTCCTTTCCAGCGCTCTTTTCAAAACGCCCTTCCCCGGAGGGCCATAAAGCGCGATGAATGCGGTAAGGGCGGTACGCAGATTTTTTATCTGATGGCCGCCCAGTAAAGAAAACCTCAGCTCTCCGTGATCCTTTCCGCAGAGTTTTAACCTTATTCTCTGGTAATCACCTTCCGTATTTTGCCTTCGAACATCTATATCGGGTTCGGCAATGAAGATCCCTTTTCTTCTGGCGCCTTCGCATAAAATTACATTCCTTATGCGCGGATTCTCTTCTCCTGTGCAGAAGGGAACGCCTTTTTTAACGATGCCGCACTTCTCCGTTGCGATCTTCGTTTTCGTGTCTCCGAGAAGCCTTTTATGTTCATAATCTATCATCGTGATCACGCTGCACTGCGGCGTTATGATATTGGTGGCGTCAAGACGGCCCCCCAATCCCACTTCCATGATCGCAATATCTGATTTCATATCGCGGAAATAAAGGATGGCGACCAGTGTCGATATCTCGAAAAATGAAGGATCGATGCCATCCGATTTCGCCCTTTTCATAACGATGCCGAGATATCTTTTCAAAGGGGCATCGCCGATCTCTTTTCTTCCGAATCTGAACCGTTCATTGTAATTCACAAGATGGGGCGATGTGAACAATCCGGTTCTAAGTCCTCTTTCTATACATAGACTTTCAAGCACGGCGCAAACGGAGCCTTTTCCGTTGGAGCCTGTCACATGTATGAATTGAAGGTCCTTCTCAGGGTTCCCGAACGCAGCGGCAAGCCTTCTGATGTTCTTCAGATCGTATTTGATATCGCTTTGTTTCTTGTTGTATATTAATTGAAGGTACCCATTGTCAATTGCCATTGAGATACTCCAGAAGCTTCGACAGTGTGGATTTGAAATCTTTCCTCTTTACGATCATGTCAATCATGCCGTGTTCGAGCAGGAATTCGGATTTCTGGAAACCCTCGGGAAGCTCCTGTTTAATCGTCTGCTGGATAACACGCGGGCCGGCGAAACAGATCAGCGCGTTCGGCTCGGCGATATTGATATCCCCCAGCATGGCAAATGACGCCGTCACTCCGCCGGTCGTCGGGTCTAGAAGAATACTGATATAAGGAAGGCCTTCCCTGTCCAGGAGTGCAAGGGCGGCCGAAGTCTTTGCCATTTGCATGAGCGAGAAGATCGATTCCTGCATTCTCGCGCCGCCGGAGGATGATACTATGATAACCGGCCTCCGGTTCTCTATCGCGTGTTCTATAAGACGGGCTATCTTCTCACCTTCCGCCGATCCTAATGAACCGCCCATGAATTCGAAATTTAAAAAACCGATGGCAACATCTTTTCCGTCTATGCGGCCTTCACCGCATATGAAGGCGGAACGCTGATTGTTTTGACTTTCCGCTTTCGCTATGCGCTTTTTGTAAGGAAGAGAGTCCTTGAAATCGAGAGGATCCTCCGTCCCGACCGTGGCGAAAAGTTCGCGGAAACTGTCCTCATCAAGGATGAAGCGGATCTTTTCGGAAAACGTGAGACGGAAATGATATCCGCATTTCCCGCATACATATTCCGTTTCTATAAGAGTTTTCAACCAGATGATCTCGCCGCAATTGTCACACTTGCGCCAGACTTCTTTATTGATGTCAACGGGACTGTTATCCGCTTTAACCGGCTTGTTTTTTCTGCTGAACCAGCCCATCTAAATTCCTATATTTCGATTACTTCATCCTCGTAAAGAAGACGCAGTTTAAGATCGACCCTCTTCGGGAACAGATCCTGAACGATGTCATCGATGAACATCGGTTTTATATGATATATGTAGATATCCGTATTCCTGTGTTTTAGTTTATCGAGCTCGTCACGAAGAAGCTCCGGGGAAAGATGCTTGCTGATCTGGGCAATGTTCTTGAGTTTATCCGGGAAAGAGACCTCTATTATCATTCCGTCAAGGCGGTCGAGTTTATTTATATATTCCCACATCTTGGGAGCCCTTATCATATCGCCCGTGTACAGGAAATTCTTCTCCCCCTCCTTAATGAGAAAAGCGCTTGAAGGAACGATATGTTCCGTTTCCAGGGGGATCACTTCGAGTCCGTTAACCTTCACCGTTTCCCCGAAGTTCACTTCATTGAAAGAGATCCTGGGTGCGCCTTCGGAAGGTAATTTCGTGAAATCCACCCAAACATCTTTGGTGAACAGATGCTTTTTCAGCGAATCTATTACGGCAGGTATGGCATGCAGATATATCGTATTCTTCGTTAAAGAGAAGATATTGTCTATAAAGAAAGCGATACCGACGATATGATCGAGATGGGCATGCGTAATGAAAATATGTTCGATCTTCAACTGATCCTCCAGTTCGATGATATTCAATGAACCGGCATCGAAAACAATGGTATTGTTCACCAGAAAAGTTGAAAGATGATATGTGGCGAGGGATGCCCCGTACGCACCTACGACTTTTATTCTCATGTGTTTATTGTATAGAATAATATGGAAAAAATCAAGAAAATTTTAAAAATATTGACTTATTTCCTGTTTTCTTATAAGATATCTCAAAATCGTGAGGTCAATATGAACGTCAGGGACGAACTCCGTGAAAAAGCTGCTAAACTGGGAAGGACCGTGATCCTCCCCGAGGGAGGTGATGAGAGGACGATAAAAGCCGCGCTGATACTGAAAAAGGAAGGGATAGCCGAACCGGTCATTGTCGGTACCGTGAACTCGGTAAAAGACGCTGCGAAAGGTGCGGACATATCTTCACTCAGGATCATATATCCTGAAGATTTCGGGGATAGAGACATATTTATTAAAGAACATGCCGGAAAAAGAGCTTTGAAGGGCGTATCTTTCGAGACGGCGAAAGAAGAGATCATGAATGAATTGAATTTCGGGGCCATGCTTCTTAAAAAGGGATACGGCGATATTGCCGTCGCGGGTGCGGTCAATACTACCGCTGATGTTCTCAGGGCCGGCCTGCGCATACTGGGGACGAAGGAAGGTATCCGTACTGTTTCAAGTTTCTTTTTAATGATACTGCCCAATGGGAAGTTCGGGAAAAATGGAGCACTGTTCTTCGCCGACTGTGCCGTTATACCGGACCCGACTCCCGAACAACTTGCCGATATAGCTTCGGCCACAGCCGAAAATGCAAAGAAGCTCCTTGACCTCGAACCCCGTGTTGCTTTTCTTTCATTCTCCACAAAGGGATCGGCAGTGACCTCTCATACGGAGAAAATAGTTAATGCCGTCAATATACTAAAAAATAGAACACCCGGTTTTCTCTTTGACGGGGAGATGCAAGCGGACGCGGCGCTGGTGGAGGAAGTAGGGTTAAAGAAAGCAAAGGGCTCCCCTGTTGCCGGAAAGGCTAATGTGCTTATTTTCCCTGATCTTAATTCAGGTAATATTGGATATAAACTTGTCCAGCGCTTAGCGGGCGCCATGGCTTTCGGACCCATTCTTCAGGGATTTTCAAAGCCTCTTTGCGATCTTTCGAGAGGTTGTTCCGCTGAAGATATCGTCGATACTGCAGCGGTCTGCGCATTGATGAGCTAGCCGGCAGAGCTTGAATTGACGATCTTGACGAAAAGATCGAATACCTGCGGATCGAACAATTTTCCGGAGTTCTTCTGCATGATCTCAATCGTTTCTTCAACTGAATAAGCAGGCCTGTAGACCCTGTCCGTTGACATTGCATCGAAGAAATCTGCGATCCGGATCACTCTGCTCTGGAACGGTATCTCCTCCTTTTTAAGGCCGGTAGGGTATCCGGAACCGTCGAAATTCTCATGATGATATTTAACAAACGGAGCTATGTCCCTTAAAGATTCGATCGAACTTAGAACATCAGCGCCGATATCGGCATGCCTCTCTATGACCTTTCTGCTTTCGAAATTGAGAAGGTTCGGCGAGTTCAGGATCGAATCGGATATGCCTATCTTCCCTATATCGTGAAGAAATCCGGCGATCTTGATATCCTCGATCTCCTTTCTCTGCATCCCCGATTGAGAAGCCATGATGACGGAGAGTTCCGATACTTTTTCCGAATGTTTTTTTGTATAGAAATCCCTCACCTCCAAGAGTTTCAGCAGCATGTCGATGAGGTCCATAGCGAGTTTATTGTATCTTGTGCTCAGCGTTCTCGTCTGTTCGCTTTTATGTATGAGCTCGCTCTCCCTGTTCGATATCCTGCGGGACATCTCGCCCATGTTCTTCTTTATATTGGTGATCCTTTCCTGTTTCAGCAGTATCTTCTCAACCCATACCTCCATTTCTTCGAGTTTGGAATCCTTGGACAGATACACTTCTGCTCCCAGTTTCAAACCCCTGATCTCCGTATCCGTTTCATCCTGCGTTGAGAAAAGGATTACGGGAATATTGCTGGTTTCGGCATTGAGTTTGATCTGGAAAAGGATATTGAACCCGTCTATATCGGGCAATACCTTGTCAAGAATGATGATATCCGGAGAATTCTTTTCTATGAAATCGAAGAAAGAGCGGCCGTCCGCAACGGTAGACACCTCGAAGTCCTTTTTTGAAAAGTACTCTTTCAGCGTCTTCCTGATGACCAGCGAATCGTCAACTACCAGCATATGTTTCATACATCTTCCTCACATCTATGATATAGATCTCTTTCCCGAATCTTTTAAAAAAGGATCCGATGAACGGGATCTCGGGAGTGTCTATACGCATGATCTCCTTGGCCGGCACGCCGAGCGTATCCATGATAATATCGAAACAGAACGCGATATAGTATTTCTTTAAAAATATCAGGTTCTTATCGTCACGCGTATCGGCATGCTTGAAGAAAAGGTTCAGATCAAGAACATTGTATACATAGCCTTTAAGGTTAACGATGCCCGTGAAAGGCTCATCTATGCGCTCGAGAGCGCGCATTATATTCCCTGTAGTGATGATCAGGATATCGTCATTGGGGATCGCGAACAGTTTTTCGTTCACTTCGAAAACAAGAAAAGGGGTCTTCTCTCCGCTTTCTTCCTTCCGGATCGCTTTTGCCACTTTCTGAGTTCTTTCAAGAAGGACCTTATCGTTTTTTTGCATGTCCCCTCCCTGCTGCGGCGATGATCGCATCAGCATCGTACAACGGATAATTCCCGTTCTTTATCACGCTCGCAATAAAACCGGCATGCGGCATATTATCCTCTGCCGAAGCGAAGTCCCCCGTTTCAGTATCGATGATACTGTCGAACTTATCTATAAGAAATGCGTAAGGCCTGCCCTTCAGGACTATGATGAACCTGTTGATATACTCTCCTTCATATTCGGCATTCAGCAGATATCCCAAATCCAGAAGCTCCTTTTCCTCTCCGCGGAAATTTATAAAGCCCACCGTGCTCTTCTTCTGTCCGGGAAATTCCTTGAACAGAACCGTCGGTATGATCTCCTCGAATACGTCTACTCGGAAGGCGAAATCATATCCGGCAATAGAACATTTAAGTATTTTCATTGATTATGGATATGATCTTCTGATAAAGGTCTTCCATTCCGAAGGGTTTCTCGATGAAATCCCGGGCACCGACTTTTTTTGCGGTCACCGTAGCCGCCTTGGCATCCCTTGTCGAGGTCAGCATGATCGGGATATTCTTGAACCTGTCGTCCTTTTTCATTTCGCGGACCAGAATGTATCCCGTTTTTATCGTGCCCCGCAAGATGATATCGGAAAGTACGAAATCGATCTTCTCTTTGTTCAGAATATCAACAGCTTCGTCCACGTTATCGGTAGCGAATACTTTGATGCCTTTCTGCTCGAGGAATATCTTCACCATGTTCACGAGAGTAAGGCTGTCTTCAACATACAATATATTCATCGCTTTTCCTCCTTCAAGTTAAGCAGGGACAATTTTTCCCTCGAAAGCCCTTGCAGCTCTTCCTCTCTGAGGTGAGGCATTATGTCCCTGATCTCCTCGATTATAAACAGATCATTATTGTTGATAACTTCCGAGTAGTATGTCCTGGCAATATTGTAAAATCTGAGTTCTTCGTAAAGAAAGGCCAGGAAAAAATTGGATACCATACAGGAATGATTGAATGTAAGCGCTATCTTGAAATTCTTGATGCTTTCCGAGAAGCGCGAAAGTTCACTGAAAAGAATGCCTTTGAGCAAATAGACGATGAAGAGCTTCACTCCCTTGCGTTCGAGACCGTCTATGATCTTTAAAGCTTTCTCATGCTCCTGATAGAAAGAAAGCACAACCGCTTTGAGAAGAGGGCCCTGAATGCCCTTCGGATAGTTCTTGATATAAGATTCCACTTTGCTCTTTGCTTTTTCGTAGTTCTCTTCGGAAATGAGTTTCCGTATCTTTTTCACTTCTTCCAGATTTTCCACGGTAAAGGGTTTAGCCTCGAAGGGCACTGATTCCGGCTCAGGCTGGATCCCTTCCTTAACGATTTTATCGAAACCATTTGCCAATTCAGATGTTTTTTCGATCTCGACCGCCTTCTGGAAGATGAAACTGTTCCGAAGAAGAAGGGTCTGGAATTTTTTTGTGATCTGATTGATCATCTCCGTATAACCCACGAACAGGTAGCTGTTCTCGTGCATCAGATCGTAAAACTTGTTCAGCACTTTTAGTATATTGTCATTATCGAAATAGATGAAAACATTCCGGCAGAAAATAAAATCGTATTTCAGCGAATGCTGGCTGAAATCATATTCTATTAAATTCCCGAGGTGGAATCTTATGTTCTTTTTCAGCGAAGGATGGATAGCACACTCCTGTGTAGAGATCCGCTCAAAATACTTCTCCTTGAGTCCCAAACTCTGATTGCGGAACGATCCCTTTCCGTAAACGCCTTTTTTCGCCGTGTCAAGGGCTTTTTTATTGATGTCCACTGCGTAAATGATGCTGTTCTCGTAAAGTTCCGGAAAGAATTCCTTGAGCACGATGGCCAGAGTATACGGTTCTTCACCGGTCGAGCAGCCGGCTGAAAGGATGATCAGGCCGTTCCTTTTCGCGAAATGCTGCTCCACTATATCCTTGAACAGAAGGATATTGTCCTCATTCCGGAAGAAATATGTTTCGGGAACGGTGATTTTCTCGATGAAATCGCCTCTGAATTTATCATCGGAGCTCATCTTTTTCAAGATATCTTCTATATCGGAATGCGTTTCTGCGGAGAAATGCTTGGTCACTGCGGACAATTTCTCTTCGGAAATATTAATGCCGAAACGGTTGTTTATCAGCAATTGAAGTTTTATCAGGTCTTCTGTCATATAAGCATATTAAGTCTTTCCGTGATCTGGGCAGGGTCCATCACTTCGTCCGTATACCCTGAATCTATGGCACTCTTCGGCATACCCCAGACGATCGACGTTTTCTGATCTTGAGCGATGCCCCAGCCGCCGGCCATGTGCAAATGCCTCATCCCCTCCGTTCCGTCGCTGCCCATGCCTGTCAGTATCACACCTAACGCTCCTTGTTTAAGTTCGGACATCGATTCCAGCAAATAGTCTCCGGCAGGACGGAGTCCGAAGATCGGAGGTTTTTGGTTCAGGGAGACTTTCATGTTCCTGGTTATTTCGATATGATGGTCGTCAGGCGGGAAATAGATAATGCCTCCCCTCAGTCTCTCTCCTGCCTGAGCTGTTCGTATCTCCATTTTTACGGTACCCTGGAGCCACTTGACGAGACCGGTGCTGAAGCCGGCCGAGATATGCTGAACGCAGAGAATAGGCACCCTTATATTCATGTTGAGATTAGCAAATATCTCCTTGAGTATCTTAGGGCCGCCGGTAGATGACACTACGCCTACTGCTTCGATTACCCCGGGGGAAAAGGTCTTTTTCTTCTCGACCTTTTGTATGTTCCTTCCCGCTGATGCCAATTCATGTATTTTCTGGAAGAAGATCATTTTTAGCGAAGGATTCTTTTCCCATTCTGTAATGTCCGGCTTCTCGAAAATATCCACAAGGCCGTATTTCATAACATTGAATATATTCTCGTTCTCGGACGCATTCGAAGATGCGGTCAGTATCATGATGGGTATCGGAAATTCGGAGAGGATCTTGTCGATGGCCATGAAGCCATTGCCTCCCGGCATATGGATGTCCATCGTGATAATATCAGGACGGAATTTCTGAGCATAGTATATGGCCTCATTCCCGTTCGCCGCTTCGCACACCACTTCAAAACCGCCCTGGCTGCCGAATATTTCTCTCAGTGTCCTTCTTACGACGATCGAATCGTCGACGATCATGATCCTAATCATTGAAGATCCCTTTCAGTATTTCCGTCACTCTCTGCAGCGTGAAATCCCTTTTTTTTATAAAACCCTGATAATTCCGGATCTCAGCATCGATCTGCTTGGAATCCAGGGTCGATACGAAAATAAAAGGGATGTTTTTAGTTTTCCTTCTGCGGCGGAGTGATTTCAGTAAACCGATACCGTCCATCTTCGGCATCTGCACATCGGAGAACACCACATCGTATTCCCCTTTCACGATCTTTTCAAGAGCTTCTTCCCCGTTCGAAGCTTCGTCGACATCATAGCCGATCTCTTTGAGCAGGTTCTTCTCTATTACCCTTGTCGTGAGAGAATCCTCCACGACTATTATCCTTTTCTTAACTTCCTGGACCGTTTCTTTCTTTGCGAACTTCTTACTGAGGTCAATACCGGTCATCGAGAAATATTTTACGTCGATCACCGGCACTAATTTACCGTTCCCGAGAAGAACTCCGCCTTCGTACAGAGGGGAATTCGAAACGGGAGGATTGAACCGTTTAAGAACGGATTCGATCTGTTCGATGATCTCCTCGGCAAGAAGAGCGCAACGGGCGAAATTATGCTCGAGGATGATGACGAATTCCTCCTCCTTGGCCATATTGAGCCCAACCACGTCGCTGAACGAAAAGACCGGTATCATCGCATTGTCGTATTCCACGTTCAGTGTTTGCTTGATCTTTTTCAGGGGCATCTTCGATACTGAGAAGATGCCTTTTATCGATTCGAGCGGAACTGCAAAGAGCTTATCGCATGAAACAAAAAGCAGCACTCTTATAATAGAAAGCGTAAGAGGGATGAAAAGAGCCAGTTCAAGGCCTGCACCCGGATTATTGTTGATCTCTATCTTGCCTTTCAGTTCATCTACAACGACCTTCTTAACTACATCGAGGCCTATGCCTCTTCCGGACAGTTCCGAAACGGCGGTGCGTGTGGAGAATCCCATATTGAAGATGAAATAGAAGATGTCATTATCCGTCAGGTTCTTCTCATCCTTATCGGACAGGTATCCCATTTCGATCGCTTTTTTTGCTATCGCGGAACGGGAGAGACCGTGGCCGTCGTCCCTGCACCGTATTATAAAATAGTCAGGCGTCTGTTCGAAAGCGAGCGTGATCGTGCCTGTTTCGTTCTTGCCGATCTTGATGCGCTCCTCAGGAGGTTCTATTCCGTGGTCCATCGAGTTCCTGATCAAATGCAGAAGAGGGTCCATCACGCGCTGGAATACCTCAGCCTCAACCTCGGCATCGCCGCCTTCGATCTGGAAATTGATCTTCTTTCCGAGTTCCTTTGAGATATCGTAGACCATTCTGGGGAATTTATCCGCAAGATGACTTACGGGGATCATTTTCAAGGAAAGGATCTCCTGTTTCAGGTCTTTCAGGAAATATTTATTGTTCTGAGTTTCACGGGAGATCTGAACAAGGGTCTCCTGAAGGTCCATCAGAAAATCCTTTTTGTTATTACTCTTTTTAATGAGTTCGCTCAAGTACTCCAGCCTTTTTTCGACATTAATAAGAAAATTATCTTTGATGATGATCATACCGAGCGAATCCATAAGGGCATTGATCTTCGTAAGAGGAACGGAAATACTCGTTCTGATTTTATCGGATTCCGATGCAACGGTTTTCGCTTGGGCTTTTTGTTCGGGAGATACCGATTCGGGCTTATCTGCCTCGGCGCGAACAGCGCCTCCCTTTCTGATATGTTCGATCTCAGCCGCAGGACCGGCATAATCCATGACATCATTTTCACCGGCAAGTTTTTTCTTTACTTCCTCGGCGATCTGATCCGTTATTAGAAGTGACAGATTAAGAATTTCATCGGAAAAAGACACTTTCCCCGATTGAACGTCTTTAAAAAGATCCTCCCATTTATGAACGATCTCCGATACATCGGTCAGGCCGACCATTTTTGAGGAGCCTTTTAGACCGTGGAGTTCTCTGAGAATTATCCTGATCCTCTCGTGATCACTATCGGAATTGTCCATCTCAAGAAGATTATTGGTGATCATGGTCGTTCTTTCGTCGAATTCCTGCGAGAAGAATTCCAGAAGCTGTTTCTGGGGAAGACTGTCGCTCATATTTTAAAGTGCTCCGTCTCCTGTTTCAGATCATCCGACACTTTATTGAGATTTTCGACAAGGGTAACGAGCTGACGCGTTGAAACGGCGCTCTGGTTCGCTACGCTCGATATATCCTT
>CALMGJ010000037.1 GCA_937863565.1 uncultured bacterium
GCGGCAGGACCGTCGGCGCCGGCGTCGTGGCTAAGATCATAGAATAATGCAGGTGATAAAATGCAAAATTATGTAACCTTACAGTGTCCTGACTGCAAAGAAAAGAACTACACCGTAATCAGGAATAAAAAGAACAACAAGGAAAAGCTGAACATTAAAAAATACTGCCCGCGCTGTAAGAAACATACCGTGCATAAGGAGATAAAATAAAGGGGTGTAGCTCAATTGGCAGAGCAGTGGTCTCCAAAACCGCAGGTTGGGGGTTCAATTCCCTCCGCCCCTGCCAGAAGGAATGCGTATGAGTATAATAGAAAAAACAAAGAATTTTTTTAGACTGCAGAGAGCTGAGATACTCAGGATCAGCTGGCCTACGAGAAAAGAGCTCGTATCCCATTCGGTCCTGATCTTAACGGTCAGCCTGGCCCTTGCCATACTGTTCGCGGTATTCGATATTGGGTTTGACCAATTGATCAAATTCCTGCTGACAAAGGTACTGTGATGGGAAAGAAAGACAGCTTGAAGAAAGAGAATGTAGAATTCCTGGATGCCGAGCAGCAGACTGAACTCGAACAGATGCGGGAGGAATTCCTCAAAGAAGATGAAGGCTTCTCATGGTATTTTCTTAATGTGCTCTCCACTCAGGAGGGCTCAATAAAGGAGCGCATCGATAAATATATCACCGAAAGCGGCCTGGAAGAGGATATAGTGAAGGTCCTTATGCCCGAGATAAGCGTAAGTGTAATGAACAAAGGTATCAAGGAGGAAAGGAAGAAAAAACTCTATCCCGGATATCTTCTCATCAAGATGCGAACGATCAATTCAGCCGATGAGGCCGATCGCAATCTTGGCCTTTGGAACAGGATCCGCAATATCAACGGCGTTATCGATTTTGTGGGTACTAAAAGCAACCATGCTCCGATACCCGTCTCTGCCGGAGAGCTTGTTAAAGCTTTCAAGGCGAAAGAGGGCGGCGCTTCGGCGGCAAAATTCGAGTTCAAGATCGGGGATAAGATCAAGATCGTTGACGGCCCGTTCACCGATTTCATCGGGGAGGTCAGCGAAGTGGACGAAGATAAACTTCAGCTCAAAGTGATCATCGCGGTTTTCGGAAGACAAACCCCCGTTATGATCTCCTTTGAAGAAGTTGAGAAAATATAGGAGTCATTTATGGCAACGAAAGAGGTAGTAGCTATTGTTAAACTGCACATCGCGGCCGGAAAAGCTACGCCGGCACCCCCTATAGGCCCATGCTTGAGCCCTCACGGGGTACCTCTACCGCAGTTCTGCAATGCTTTCAATGAAAGGACGAAAGATCAGGCAGGCATGGTCCTTCCCACCGTCATCACGGTCTATAAGGACAAAACGTTCGAATTCGTGCTTAAAAGCCCGCCCGCATCGCTTCTTATCAAGAAAGCCGCAGGTATCGTAAAAGCGTCGGGAGAACCCAACAAGGTTAAGATCGCCAAGGTGAAGCTGAGCGACATCCGCAAGATCGCCGAAACGAAGAAAGAGGACCTCAATGCGAACGATGTCGAAGCTGCGATGAAGATCATCATGGGCACCGCAAGAAGCATGGGTGTCGAAGTGGTCGAAGGTTAGGAGAGCATCATGGCTAAGATCAGCAAGAAAAGAAAGGCGTTCTTTGAAAATGTGGACACCAGCAAGACCTTCACTCTTGAAGAAGCGATCGAAATACTGAAGAAGTACAAGTACACGAAATTCGACGAATCGATCGAATATCACGTGAACCTCGGTGTAGATCCCAAGTTCGCCGACCAGATGGTCAGGGGCACGACAAGCCTTCCATTCGGACTCGGGAAGATCGTGAAAGTGCTTGTTTTCGCCCAGGGAGAGAAGGCCAAGGAAGCAACGGACAGCGGAGCCGATTTTTGCGGCGCAGAAGAATTAATCGAGAAAATACAGAAAGAGAACTTTCTCGATTTTCACGTGGCCCTCGCTACGCCGGACATGATGAAAAATGTCAGCAAGGTCGCCAAGATACTCGGTCCGAGAGGCATGATGCCGAATCCGAAAGTGGGCACGGTTACTAATGACATCGGAAAGGCGGTGAAGGAATTCAAGGCCGGAAAGGTCGAATTCAAAGTTGATAAATTCGGAAGCATCCACGTATCCATCGGCAAGATCTCTTTCGATGCGGCCAATATCAAGGAGAATTTCCTTACTCTGCACCGCGAGATCGTGAAGGCTAAACCCAAGAGCCTCAAGGGAGTTTATCTGAAGAGCCTTTACATCTCTTCAACGATGGGTCCCGGTCTCCGCATAGACGCGAACGCTCTTAATGTGTAAGGAGAGATGTATGGTTAAAGAGATCAAAAAGACCACGGTAAGCGAGATAGAGGAACTGCTTGTCAGCAAGGAAAATCTCTTCTTCGTGGATTTTTCAGGATTGGACGCTAATGCTCTGGTCAAGTTCAGGAAGAACATCAGAAGCCGCGGCGGCGTTTACAAGGTTTTCAAGAACAGATTGTTCAAGATCGCCGCACGCAACAGGTCATACCCTGAAGAGATCACGGATTTCACGACGGATATCACGGGATACGTTTTCTCGCCGGAGGATCCCACGGGGATCGCTAAATTCCTTGAAAGCTGGAGCAAAGAGAATAAAACATTCCAGATCAAGGGCGGCGTTTATCAGAACAAAGTCCTGAAAAAAGAGGATGTTATCTCTCTTGCGAACATCCCGTCGAAGGAAGAACTTGTGGCGAAGCTCCTGTTCGTGCTCAACTCGCCTGTAATAAGATTTGTTAACGTATTAAAAGCAAACCAGAGAGATCTGGTACTCGTACTGAAAGGCATTAACGATAAAAAGTAAATGGAGGATTTCGATATGGCATCTTTAAACAAAGATCAGATCATTGAAGCTATCGAGGGCATGACCGTCCTCGAATTGAACGAACTTGTAAAAGCGCTCGAAGACAAATTCGGCGTAACAGCCATGGCCAGTTTTGCGGCGGCGGCACCTGCCGCGGCATCGGCAGCAGCCCCGGCGGCAGAAGCCGAGAAGACCGAATTCAATGTTATCCTGAAAGATCCCGGCGAGAAGAAGATCCCCGTGATCAAAATAGTAAAAGACATCACCGGTCTGGACCTCAAGCAGGCGAAGGAACTGGTAGACGGCGCCCCCAAACCCATTAAGGAGAAAGTTTCGAAAGAAGTTGCCAATGACATTAAAGCAAAGCTCGAAGAAGCAGGTGCTTTAGTGGATATCAACTAATTGCGAGCAAAGTATTCTTTGCGGACAAAGCACTCTAGAACTGCAAAAAAAGACCTGCCGCTGGGTTAAGCGGCAGGTTATTTTCTTTTTTAGTGGAAAAAATAACGTTTTCTGCTTTATCATTCAATAAAGGGGAGAAATAGATGAAAACAAGGACAAATGTCGAAAATTTTAAAAATGTGATATTCGGCGATTTCGCCGAAAAGCTTCCCATCGAGAACCTGCTCGAGAACCAATTCAGATATTTCAACGATTATTTCAAGATCTCCCGTGATTCCCGGCTTTCAAAAATCGAGATAGATGAAAATTCACCGGTAGGCCAATTGTACGAAGTATCCCTGCATAAGACACTCCAGGAGCTTTTTCCCTTCACTTCCGTGAAAGGCAATGTGATGTTGGAGTACATAGGGTATTCACTCGGCAGGCCCATCTATACAGAGGAAGAATGCTGCGATAAGAAACTTACGTATTCGCGCCCGCTCAGGCTTAAGATGAGGCTTACCATTCTGGAAAGGGACGAGGTCACAGCGGAGATGAAACCGGTTCAGGCCAAAGAGGAAGAAGTATTCTTCATGAACTTCCCCATGATAACCCAGAGAGGGACATTCATAATCAACGGGGCAGAAAGGATCATCGTAAGCCAGTTGCATCGCTCACCCGGAGTTACTTTTTCCGAACAGGAAGGTGTACTTGATATAAACGGACAGAAACTGTTCACAGCGACTATAATCCCGTATTACGGTTCCTGGCTTGAATTCACGATGGATACGGTCCGCATCCTCTATGTTCTTCTCGACAGAAAGAAAAAGGTACCCGGCACCCTTCTTCTCAAGGCGATGAACATGACGAATACGGATATCCTTCGCAGTTTTTATAAAACGAAAAAGATCAAAGTAAAGGATATCAAGAAATCAGCCGGAATACCCCTTGTGGTGGTCGAGGACATCATCACGTCCCAGGGAGAGGTCATACTCGGCGCCGGTGACGATCTGAACGAAGTTACAGTACATTTCCCCGAGGATGTAAAGGAGATAGAGATCGTCGATCCTGATAAGATCACACAGACCACGATCATAGACACCCTTAAAAAAGACCCGACCAAGAACGCTGTGGAAGCTCGGAAAACGATATACAATAAACTCCGCGCAGGCTACTCATATTCACAGCAGATGGCGGACAGCTTCTTCGAGATGCTCTACTACAACCCGGAGAAATATTCTTTTTCATATGTGGGAAGATACCAGATCAATAAAAGGCTGAAGCAGGAAAAGGAAGTTCCGGCCGAAACTCTCGTACTGACGCAGCACGATGTCATCAATACGGTAAAGGAACTCCTTGACCTCAGGGAAAGCCTGGATATTGCCGATGATATCGACAACCTTTCCAACAGAAGAGTGAGAATGGTGCACGAGCAGCTTGATGTCGTTTTAAGAAGCTCGGTGCTCAAGCAGGGCAAGAATATTGTTGAGAAGCTGGGCAGCAATGACGCCGAATCGATGGGCATCATAGATATTTTCCACACGCGGAATATCGAAACCAGCCTGAACGATTTCTTCGCAAGAAGCCAGCTTTCCCAATTCATGGACGAGATCAACCCCCTTGCCACGATGACGCATCAAAGAAGGCTTTCAGCGCTTGGCCCCGGCGGTCTTAACAGGAAAAGGGCGGGTTTCAAGGTCAGAGACATCCATCCCACCCACTTTGGACGTATCTGCCCGATCGAGACGCCTGAAGGCCCGAACATAGGACTTATCAGCCACCTTTCAAGCTATGCACGCATCAATGAGAAAGGCTTCATCGAAACGCCTTATGCGCGCGTGATAAAAAGAAGGATGACGGATGAGATCGCGTTCATGTCTGCGGACGAATCGGAAAAATATGTGATCGCTTCCGCGGATGTTACTATAGACGACGAGAACCGGATCGCGGATGAGTATGTATACTGCCACCTCAAATATGATGTAGGGTTCAAGAAAGCAGACGAGGTAGAATACATAGACGTTTCTCCGAAACAGATGGTCTCCATATCCTCTTCTCTCATCCCCTTCCTCGAGCATGATGACGCGAACAGGGCCCTGATGGGAGTTAACATGCAGCGCCAGGCAGTCCCGCTATTGTTCCCCGAAGAGCCGATAGTGCAGTCCGGCATGGAAGAGATCGTTGCCAGAGATTCCAATTCGGCCATCATATCAGAATATGACGGCACCGTGGAATTCGTCGATGCGACCAATATAAGCATAAAACTCTCAAGACCCAAAAAGGGAATAGAGACGTTTGATTACAGGCTTCAGAAGTTCAGAAGAAGCAATCAGGACACGACAAAGAACCAGACGCCTATAGTGAAGATGGGCCAGAAGGTAAAAAGGGGCGAGCCCCTGACAAACGGCATGGGGATCTCCCACGGCAAATTGTCTCTGGGCAAGAACCTGAAAGTAGCATTCATGCCTTGGCAGGGATATAATTTCGAAGATGCTATCATCATTTCAGACAGACTTGTGCGCGAAGACGTGCTCACGTCCGTTCACATCATCAAGGCGCAGGTCGATGCAAGGATAACGAAACTCGGAAGGGAAGAGATCACGAGCGATATTCCGAACGTGGACCCCGTGAAACTCAGATATCTTGACGAGAACGGCATTATCCGCGTAGGGACAAAGGTCTCTCCCGGCGACGTGCTCGTAGGCAAGATAACTCCTCAGGGAGAAACGGAGCTGTCCGGAGAGGATAAGCTTCTCCAGATCATTTTCGGCAAGAAAGCGTCTAATGTGAAGAACACTTCTTTGTACGCGGACGAGAAGACATTCGGTGTGGTCACCGAAGTCAGGGTTTTCTCGCGTAAGAAAGACGAAGAGGACGATAAGACGAAGGCAGAAGTGAAATGGAAATTGAAAGAGCTCGATAACGTTATTACAACTGAACGCTATACGCTTGAAGAAGAATATCATGCGGCGTTGTTCTCCAAGATCAAGAACAAAGAACTTCCCGCGAGTGTCAAGCTCAAGAACGAAACGATAAAGGCCAAGACAAGGGTCACGGCCGAAGTGTTCGAAAAACTCGTTGAGGGCAAGGCTTCGATATTGAGCCTGTTCACTGAGGACTTCGAGCTGACCCAGGAACTTTCCATGATCAAGCAGAGATTCGGCGAAAAGAAAGAGAAGCTCCTTGACAGTTATGAGAAAGAGAAAAGCGCGATCATAAAAAGCGATGACATGCAATCAGGCGTGATCAAAAGTGTTATAGTTCACATTGCCCAGGTAAGAAAGATCGATGTCGG
Source organism: uncultured bacterium (assembly GCA_937863565.1). Lineage (GTDB taxonomy): Bacteria > AUK180 > AUK180 > AUK180 > AUK180 > CALMGJ01. The sequence goes on from CALMGJ010000037.1 coordinate 6,510, forward strand.
CGATAAACTGGCTGGCCGCCACGGGAACAAAGGCGTTATCTCCAAGATAGCACCCGAGGAAGATATGCCAATTCTGCCCGACGGGACATCCGTTGATGTGATCCTCAACCCTCTCGGCGTTCCCTCGAGAATGAATATCGGGCAGATCTACGAAACCCTCCTCGGCATGGTGGGCGATCAACTCGGCATTCAGTTCACTACGCCGGTCTTTGACGGCGCGAAAGAGCTCGAGATCAAGGAATATCTTAAAAAGATACACATGCCCGAATACGGGAAAGTTCTTCTCAAAGACGGCATAACCGGAGAGTATTTCGATCAGCCGGTTACCTGCGGCGTCATGTACATGATGAAACTCAATCACCTTGCGAAGGACAAACTCCATGCCCGTGCGACCGGGCCTTATTCCCTGGTTACCCAGCAGCCTCTCGGCGGAAAAGCGCAAAAGGGCGGTCAGCGTCTCGGCGAAATGGAAGTATGGGCGCTCGAAGCATACGGCGCTTCGTATACCCTTCAGGAGATGCTCACATTCAAATCCGACGATGTGATAGGAAGGAATAAGGCGCACGAATCCATTATCAAGGATAAATTCCCTCAAACCCCGAACATCCCCGAATCGTTCAATGTTCTCGTAAAGGAAATGCAGTCGTTGGGATTCGATGTGATAAAGGATGTAGACCTTAAATCCAAAGAGAGGAAGATCAAGAGCATTCAGCTCAAACTGGCCTCCTTCGATAAAATGACAGAATGGGCTACAAGAAAGAACGGCTATGTTGGAGAAGTTAAAAGGGCCGATACGATAAATTATAAAAGTTTCAAGCCCGAAAAGGAAGGTCTTTTCTGCGAGAAGATATTCGGTCCCGTAAGGGACTGGAAATGCTCCTGCGGAAAATACAAAGGCAGGAAATATGCCAACCAGGTTTGCGAGAGATGCGGTGTTGAAGTAACCGAAAAAAGAGTACGCCGCGACTATATGGGCATCATCAAGCTTGCAGCACCTATTGCGAACATCCTGTACTTCCACGGCTCCACGGCCAATATCGTCGCCTCGATACTCGGCCTCAAAGTCAAACAGATAGAGAACATCATCTATTATGAATCCTACCTCATCACACAGGTCAATCCGAAAGCTGAAGGCAAGGTCAAGAAATGGGACGTTGTCAATGAACTTGAATTCCGCAAACTCGCACAGGAATGCGGCGAAGAATCCTTCGAAGCCGCGACGGGCGCCAGCGCAATATTCGAGAAACTAAAAGAGATCGACCTCGATAAGATGATAAAGGAATACGAACAGAAGGTCAAAAAATTTAAAACCGTTGAAAAGATCAAGGGTGTCGACCTTCAAAACCTCCAGATACTTGCTCTTCTGAGGAAACTGAAAGACTCCGGGAACAGGCCCGAATGGATGGTGTGGCACGGTGTGCCGGTCATCCCGCCGGACCTGCGGCCCCTTGTTCCGCTTGAGGGATCCAAGTTCGCATCTGCTGATCTGAACGATCTTTACAGAAAGGTCATCAACCGCAATAACAGGCTGAGAAAATTCCTCGAGGACGATGTTCCGGAGATAATACTCAAGAACGAAAAAAGGATGCTTCAGGAATCGGTGGACGTTCTCATAGACAACGGCAGAAGAGGCAATCCCATCGTCGGTTCGAACGGAAGCCCTCTGAAATCCCTCGCGGAACTGCTCCGTAGCAAACAGGGCCGGTTCAGGCAGAACCTTCTGGGCAAGAGAGTTGATTTCTCGGCCAGAGCCGTTATCGTGATAAATCCAAGACTGAAGCTTTCAGAGTGCGGCCTGCCCATCAAGATCGGCCGCGAGCTCTTCAAGACCTTCATCGAAAGGGAAAAGAACAAAAGGAACAAACTCGCAACTGCCGTCGAGGGCATGGGCGGCAAGGAGATCGATCCTATCGAGATAGAAAGGATGCTCGAGAACGAGTATGAAAAGAACCTGATCCTTCTCAACCGCGCTCCAACGCTTCACAGGATGAGCATTCAGGCCTTTAAACCAAGGCTGATCTCGGGGAACGCGATCCAGCTGCATCCGCTTGTCTGCGCATCGTTCAACGCCGACTTTGACGGCGACCAGATGGGCGTGCATCTTCCGCTTACCTATGTGGCACAGCTCGAATCCCGGCTCCTTATGTGGTCCATAAATAATATTCTGTCTCCCGCTCACGGCGATCCGATAGTCGTTCCTTCGCAGGATATGATCCTCGGTCTTTACTACCTCACCGCAGAGAAGAGCTTTTCGACAGAATCAAGGAAGAAATATTATTCCATCAGCGATGTTGTGTACGATTATGAACTCAACAGGATCAAGAATAAAAGCGTTGAGAAGAGAGAGGCTTTCTATACGCCCATTTCATTGTTCCACAACGGCGCATGGATAAACACTACTGTTGGGAAGGCCATTCTTAATGCGGGAATGAACCCGAAGATCCCCTACTACAATAAAACGATCAATAAGAAGAACATCAAGGAGCTCATCAAGATAGCTTATGATGTCCTTGACAGGGACGATCTTGTGGAATTCCTGGATTATCTTAAGGAGACCGGTTTCCACACATCCACGCGCGCAGGCATAACCTTCGGTCTTTGGGATATCGTTACACCGGACGAGAAGGAAAAAATGCTGGAAAAGGCGCAAAAGGAAGTCAATAAGCTGAACGACAGTTATAAAAAGCACGAGATAACCGACGTCGAAAGACAGAAGAACGTTATCAATACATGGACAACGGTAGACGAAGAGCTTAAAAGCCTCATGATCACGAGGATGGAGAAAGGGAACACAGATGACACGCTCACGCTGTTCAACCCCATCTATATAATGATCGATTCGGGCGCAAGGGGTTCCCAGGTCCAGATCAAGCAGCTTGCCTCGCTCCGCGGCCTTATGGAAAATCCGTCCGGAGAGATCATTGAGACCCCGATCAAGTCCAATTTCAAGGAAGGCCTTAAGGTATTGGAGTTCTTCATTTCAGCTCACGGCGCGCGCAAGGGTCTTGCCGATACCGCTCTTAAAACATCGGAATCCGGCTACCTCACAAGAAGGCTTGTTGATGTGGCGCATGATTCGATCGTGAAAGAATACGACTGCGGGACAACTCTGGGGATAGAGATCAGCGCTTTGAACAAAGCTCCCTATATCAAAGAATCCCTGGCCGAGAGGATATACGGCAGGATCGCTTTTGAGGACGTGATATCCCCGAAGGGCGAGAAGATCATCGGGCAGAACGAGATGTTCACGAAAGAGATCGGCGAGAAGATAGAGAACCTCGGCATCACCTCCGTAAAAGTGCGCTCCCCGCTCACATGTCAGACATACAAGGGCATTTGTCAGCTCTGCTACGGTATGGACCTTTCAACGAAGAATATTGTCGAGCTTGGAACTCCCACGGGCATCATTGCAGCGCAGTCGATCGGCGAACCGGGCACGCAGCTTACGATGAGGACCTTCCACATAGGCGGCGTTACATCAAAGAAATCCGAGGCGGAGACCATTTATGCGGAATTGCTTCTTCTGAAAAAGGGCGAGACATATAAAAAATTCGAGATCGAGAAGAAACTCCTGGATGCAAATTTCGTTTCGGTGAAAAAGGTCCAGAACGCCTACGAATACAAGTTCGATAAATTCGAGCTCGTGGTTCAGACCCCGAACATTAAAAACAAGATCATCACGGTCCATTTCAGCGAACAGGGCACGATCACGAATATCTCAGACAATTCCGGCAAGAAATACGCCGAGGTCTCCCTGATCCAGGGCAAGCTTAAATACCGCCTGCAGTACAACAAGGAACCCAACTCGGAAGGAAAAAAACTCAATCTGTCCAGAGACGGCGAACTTGTCATCCTTTCCGATATCAAGGATGAAGTCACCGTTGACGAGCATGGCAACAATATCATTTATAAAACGGCAGCGGATGATATTTACGAGCTCGGAAAGAAAAAGGAACTTATCTGTCCCGAGGGGCATATTATCGACAGCGAAAGGAACGTACGCATATTGACGAATAATATCTCCAAAGTAAAGATCTACAGGGAACTCGAAAGATATTCCACGCCTTACGGCTCGGAACTTCTTGTACCGAACTACACGCTGCTTACCGAGAAAACACCGATCGCGATCAAACCGATGTATTTTGAACCGATCATTTCTGAAGCAACGGGCAAAGTGGAGTTCCACAATATCGATTTCTCGCCGGAAACGAAAACACCGAACGACAAGATCGTCATCCAGCCGGCGGTAGTCAGCATCAGCGGAAGAACGCAGCCTAAGATCATGGTCGGAGGTAAAGAACATTCGATCGAAGTATCGAGGATCGTAAAAGGTGTGGGTAAGGGCGAGAAAGAGGTCCATACCACGCATATTAACGTAAATCAAGGCGATAAAGTGCTCCGCGGCGACTTCATGGGAAAGATAGTCATAAAAAAGAGTGAAAAGACGGACATCACCGGCGGTCTTATGAAGGTCGAGGAACTTTTCGAAGCAAGGCACAGGAAATCGGCTGATAATGCGGTCCTCTCCGAGATCACGGGTACGGTCGAAACATATCAGGACAAATCAAGAAAGATCAGGGGAACCTATCCTACCTATGTGCGCGTTCTCGAACCGACCGGAGGCAAAAAGGAATACAAGATCAACTTCACGCAGCAGATCATCGTGAAGGACGGGGACAGAGTAGAGCAGGGCGAAGCCCTTACCACAGGCATCACCAACCTGTTCGACCTTCTGAGGATCAAGGGCGCGGACTTCGTGAGGAAGTACATCGTTGATGAAGTGAAATCGATCTATAAACTTCAAGGGATCAGCATTCACGACAAACACATCGAGATCATTGTCAATAAAATGCTCTCAAAAGTCCGCATCACAAAGATAGGTGATTCCAATTTCCTGCCCGATCAAATAATCGACAAATCCGAATTCCAAAAGGAAATGCAGCGGATCAGCGAAACGAAGGGTATCAAGCCTGAGAGTGAACAGACCCTGCTCGGTATAAGCAAGGTAGCCCTGCAAACGGATTCATGGCTTTCTGCCGCTTCCTTCCAGGAAACGATAAATGTACTTTCCGTTGCGGCCTTGGAAGGGAAAAAGGATGTCATCGAAGGACTCAAGGAGAATATCATTATCGGCAATCTTATACCCGCCGGCACCGGGTTCTATACGGCTACGGATAAAGTTGGCGAGAATCTTGCCGATCTGAGAAGGCTCGTAGAGCACTTCGCGTTTAAAGACTCGAAAGAGATGGCGTAAGCCATTTTTTGACCTTTCAAATTTTCTTATATGGCGGCGCCCCCAGAGGGGGCGCCGCTACTTTTCATATTACATTGATTTTTGCGGGGAATTTTTATATAATAATCCATGAAAAACGAAAGATTGACCATTGTTATTCCCGTCTACAATGAAGAGAAATACATTGCTCTCATCGTTGAAAGAGTACTCGCCGCCGATACGAAAGGATTGGAGAAGGAGATCATCATTATAGACGACGGATCAAAGGACCGCTCTCCGGAGATCATAAAAGAACTCGCATCGAAACACGGGAACATTAGATACAAATTAAATACTGTAAATCACGGGAAGGGAGCATCGCTTCAGAACGGGTTTGAGATGGCCAGCGGGGATATCATCCTCATTCAGGATGCCGATCTCGAATATTCCCCCGAGGAATATCCGGAACTGCTTGCTCCCATTCTTGACGGGAAGGCAGATGTGGTTTACGGTTCACGCCTTCTTGCCAAAGTGCACAGGGTGCTGTATTACCGGCATTATATCGGGAATAAACTCATCACGATGCTTTCCAATTTTTTCACCAATATCAATCTTACCGATATGGAGACCTGCTACAAGGTGTTCAAAAGGAAGATCATAGAAAAACACCGTTTCACGTCCGAAAGATTCGGGTTCGAAGTGGAATTCACCGCCGTTGTCGCCCATCTCGGACAAAGGATCTACGAAGTCCCTATCACTTACAATGGAAGGACCTACGAGGAAGGGAAAAAGATAGGGTTCAGGGATGCGGTCGAGGCATGTTTTCTCATACTCTGGACCAATCTCTTCATGAAGATATACAATAAATAAATATCCGGAGGGGAATATGTTCAAAAGGATCGCGATGATAACCGCGATATTCATCTTTTCCACGATAGCCTGGATGATACTCGGCGGGATAACTGTGGCACGGAGCGAGAAATACTTCAGCAGCCTTAAAATGAGCGTTCACGATCTTTGGGGCAGCCCTTTAAACCAAAAGGAACCGAAGATCTTCTTCAATGAAACAACCGTAAGAAAAGATAAGAACAGGAAAGAATACATAGATACGGTAAGGCGCGAGATCCCGATTCTCAAAAGCAGGATAAATGCGGATATCAGGTATACTCCGCGAAAAAAGGGGCTTTTATGGTACAATCTATACGAGATCGCCTTTGCTGCCGAATATGCATTCGTTCATGACGGCATGGGCACGGAAAAGGTCCGGATAGAATTCGAATTCCCCAACCCCAAAGCGGTATACGATAATTTCCATTTCATCATAGACGGGAAAGAAACTGAAATAAAGAATTTTTCGAAGACGATAACCGCTGCGCTGGACATGAACCCCGGACAACGGACAGTACTTTTAGTGAAATACGATTCGCGCGGATCCGAAGAATGGGTGTACGATTTCTCGAAAGAGAACATAGGTCATATTAGTGATCTTGTGCTGACCGTAAGAACGGATTTCGACGGATACGATTTTCCGGCCAATACGCTTTCTCCTTCCGAAAAGAAGCCTGTTGCGCATGGCAATGAACTGATATGGCGGTTCGACAGCCTTCTCACGGGATACAATATCGGCATCCGCGTACCTGAAAAACTGAATCCCGGCGAGTGGGTGGCAAAGGTGACTTTTTTTGCTCCCGTATCTCTTCTTTTTTTCTTTCTTATGCTTTTTGTAATATCCGTTCTCAGAAATATCAACCTCCACCCGATGCATTATTTCTTCCTTGCCGCCTCCTTCTTCGCCTTTCATCTTCTTATGGCCTATCTTGCCGATCATATTCCGCTCTACCTCACATTCGGCATCTCTTCGATCGTATCGATCACGCTTGTGGTGAGTTATCTGAGACTTGTCGTAAGCCCGAGATTCGCCTTTCTGGAGGCGGGACTTTCGCAATTCCTTTATCTTATAGTATTCACATACGCGCATTTTTTCAAAGGGTTCACGGGATTGATAATCACTATCATGTCGATTATCACGCTTTTCGTGATAATGCAGAGAACCGCCAAAGTGGACTGGGAGAACAAATGATTATTACCGGACGCATCATCGTGTGATATGAAAAAAATAGTATCAATATTAGTTCTGATTTCTATCATTGGGACAGTAATCTTTTCTTCCGTAATTTCCCGCTGGAATATTGGGATTTATCCCGACTCAGTGACATATCTTTCCACTGCGGAAAACATTCAAGCCGGTAAAGGGGTTTATTTTGTTAAATATGAAAAAGACGGTATGCTTCTACCCTTAGTAACATACCCTCCCCTCTATCCTATAACGCTTTCCGCTATGCCATGCAAAAGTATTTTATCAGCTGCATTGTGCCTAAACGCCGGTTTATTCGCAGTTAATATCTTTCTTATAGGTTTTTTTATTTTTATGGTTACTAAAAGTGTCGCTGCTTCTTCATTCGGGGCGATCCTGGTGCAATTATACTCGGGTTTTATTGAGATCCATGCGGTTGCTCTTTCCGAACCGTTGTATCTTGCTCTCTCTTCAGGCGCAGTTATCTTCCTGCTTGCATACCTTAACGGAATGAAAAGAACAATGTTACTGGTATCTTCGCTTTTAGTGGCACTTGCGTCACTTACGAGATATTCGGTAGGAGGATTATTGCTTATATTCGCGATTTTGCTTATTATAAACAAAAACAGAATTCTTAAAGAAAAATTGCTGGATATTGTTGTATTTTCAGCTCTTTCTCTTACGCCTTTCTTATTCTGGATGGCAAGGAATTATTTGCATGCGGGTTCTTTAACCAACAGGGTAATGGTGTATCATCCTCCGAGCCTTTCTAATCTGAGAACTCTTCTTGATACAATTACGGGATGGCTTTATCCTTTCTCCGTGAATTCAAATCCAATAAAAGTTATTATAGTGCTTATTTCAACCGCATTATTTGTAATTGCTATAATACTCACTTTGAGAATCGCCCGTAACAGCAAAGCTGCCGCCCCGGGTTATAGTGTATGTGTCGTTTCCCTGGCAGGTTTGACGCTTTTCTTGATGTTCAGTGTTTTTTTTATTGACGATCTTATCGCTCTTGATTATCGTGCGCTGATCTATCATTTTATATTCATTCTCGTTCTTTCGATCTCCGCCTTCAGATATCTCCATACCGTATTCCCCGGAAAAGTTTATCGCAGTCTATTCATCATTGCATCCGTATACATCTCATTGAATTATATATGCCAGGGCATAATTGAATACAGGGATCTTTACAACGACGGTAGAGGCTATACAGGTAAAATATGGGCTTCTTCCCGGACTTTGGACTATCTTAGAAATATTCCCGCTGATTTTACTGTATATACGAATCACACACCGCCTGTTTTCTTCAGATACCGCCGAAATGCGAATTACATTCCTAAATTGATACACGGAATAAGCGGGAAACAGAATGAGAAATATGAAGAAACACTGGAAAAGATGAACGCGGACTTTGTCGCCGGCAAGGCCGTCCTTATCTGGTTTAACGAAATAGAACTTTACGGAACTCTGTCGCTCGAACAGATCATCGAGAAGACCGGTCTCGAATACTCCATTTATTTTCAGGACGGTTCCATATACGGAAAAAGGGGATTCGGATTATTAGCGCCTAACAGACCGGAATAATATTGATCGGGATATCCGTTCTCAGCGGTAGAATCGTTCCGCCCACTCCCATTCGTTCTGAAGGCCTTCTCTGAGCGAATGCCTTGGATCGTAGCCGTATTTTTTAGCCTTCGAAATATCGGCAATGGTCTTTTTCATATCACCTTTTTCCTCGCCGGTCCGTTTCAGTTCCGTTCTTTTACCGGAAACGGCGAAGATGATCTCCAGTACTTCATTGACCGAAATATGGTTGCCGCCGCCGATATTAAGCGTATCGTTCCATTCGCCCTTTTTGAGAAGAAGTATTATAAAATCGGTAACATCGTCAACATATGTGAAGTCCCGTATCTGTTTTCCGTCGCCGTAAATATTTATCGGTTCACTTTTCAGAATGGCGTGGAAAAATTTGTGAAATGCCATATCAGGCCGCTGGGACGGGCCGAAAACGGTGAAATACCTGAGATTTAGAAACTTCACTCCGAAATTAAGGTTATAGAGCTCGATCAGCTTCTCGCAGGACTCCTTAGTAAGCCCGTAAGGGGATATGGGCCTTAAGATATTGTCTTCTCTCATAGGGTACTTGTCGGTATCTCCGTATACGGAAGACGAGGAACTGAATATCAGAGGGATCTGAGGCCTGTTCTTGAGAATTTCGAGTATATATTGGGTCGCTTTGATATTATTTTCGACATAAACGTCGAAATTCTCGCCCCATGACCGGAAAACGCCCGGTTGAGCGGCAAAATGCAGAACGGCGTCCGTATCGGAAAATTCCTTTTTAAGCTCCTCTTCACGAAGGTCCTTTTCAAAAAAAGTGAAATTCGGGAATTTGAGAAGGGGTTCGAGGTTCGCCCTTTTCTGATCGATGTTATAGTAATCGGTGAGTTTATCTATGCCCGTACACTGTACGCCGTCTTTAAGCATCTTAAGGCATAGATTCGACCCTATGAACCCGGCGGCGCCGGTGATTGTTATTCTCATACGGTTATTTTAAGGCATTTCAATGGAAATGTCAACGGTTTTTTCTTTTCATTGAAAGGCCGGAAAAGGCGATATTTCATTTTTCTGCGGAAGCCCAGATATTCATAAAAAATTCGAAATTACGGGCTCGGAATGTGCCGGGTTCGAATCCCGCTTTTAAAAAAAGTTGCCCGAGGGTATTTATCGAATAATGGTATTTATGCTCATTGATCTCATCCGGGCTGACGAGGTTCGCTTTAGCTAAAAAGGAGAGGAGCCCCTTTGTCCATACGGCCGGAGTTGTCAGTATGAATTTTCCTCCCGGTTTCAGGACCCTGCGGATCTCTTTAAGTACAGCCATGCCCCTCTCGAAGGATATATGTTCGATCACGGCTAACATTGTGACGATATTGAAAAAATCACTTTCGAAGGGGATCCTATCATCACCCATGAGATCGAAATTGAATACTGCCACATAGTGCTCTTTCAGCCTGTTCTCATAGGCCCCGTCAGCAAGTCTGTCGATGCCGAACTTCTCTTCAAAGCGTGTTCTTATAAGGAAATAGGGATAAAATCCGCAGCCGATATCGAGTATCCGGCCATCTCTCGCGTTTTCGGGGATCAGGCTATCCGCGATGCGGGCCCTCTCCTTTGATAGGAAGATCTCGAAAAATCCGCTTCCCCTCGTAGGTTTATTTTCCATTGCCTGTCCCGCGCAGCAAATTCAGGAAATGCTCCGCTTGGGCTTTTTCCGAATCATGATAGGAATCGAGGGCATCGCCGCCTTTTATATAAAATTCGTTCCTGAACGCATCGTCAAAAAGCGGAGGCAGCTCATAAATGCCGGGTTCATTCATGCCGGTGAAGACGCAGGCTTTATTCCCTATCTCCCGCATGACGGGAATATCGGAAACGATCGGTATGCACCCGTACGAGATGGCCTCTATCACAGGAATACCGAACCCTTCATATGAGGAAAGATAGAACGTGTAAGCGGCTTGATCCAGAAGTTCCTTCTTCCTTTTTTCCGAAACGGCGCCCTCGTAACGGATCGCTCCACCTCCGCGGCCGGCTGGCCCGTTCAAGCTTTTTAAAAAGACATTTTCGTAATCCTTCCTTACTGCTCCGGCAAAGATCAGTTTCGCCCTTTTTTCCGCGCTTAAAACCCTCAGGAAAAAGTCGATCACAGCCTGAGGATTCTTCCTTTTCTCAACCGTTCCCAGGCACAGGAACAGAAACGGATCTTTCTTTCTTGTTCTTACGCCTTCCTCGATCCTGGGATAAAGGACCTCGATCCTTTTTTCTTCTCCGAACTGGGCTGTAAGCTCTTTCCGGATGTAATGCGAGATTGTTAGGATGATATCGGCATTTGAAAAGGAATTGCGTGTCCCTTGCAGGAAATATGCAGCGCCTTCTTCAGTAGTTGAACCCGCTTTGAGAAAACTGAGGTCATAGATCACGGATATCTTCCTGAATTTCCCTTTTGACGGGCAGTTGAAGTAAGGGAATATCATTACATCGATCCCGTAAAGCCCGGCAAGAAAAGGCAGGACCGCATTATCCCAATTCCGCCGAAGGGAAAAATTACGAAGCGGAAATTTAAATACCGCGGTCCGAAAGGGGAGGATCTTTTTAAATGAGTTCTGAAAAACCGTGAGGTCCGCCTCCGAACCAGAAATGAGATCGACCAGTCCCCTTATGTAATTCGTTATGCCGTTAAAGCCGAAATTCAATTGAGAAATATCGATGCCGATCCTATTTTTTCGCGACAATGAAGATATCCTTCGGAGTGAAATATTTCCCTATCACGGGTATGTGAGCAAGCACTCTTTTTATGCCGTCATGAGCTGTCTCCGGATCGAACCCTTCCTTCACGACTTTGAATCCGACTCCTTCAAGCAATGAACGGAGCATAGTCAGCGGATAGGGTCTTTTATGTTCGAGATCGCGCCAGAAGGTTTCGGTAGCCACTTCCAGATTCTGAAAATTCGGCGTTACCAGCACTAGTATTCCGCCGTCCTCAAGAAGATCGCGGCATTTGGCAAGAAAACCGTTCACTTCTTCTGGAGGAATATGCTCGATGATATGACATCCCATTATCCCGGCGAACGGTACGGTCGGCTTGAAATCCGTGAAATCGGTATCTTCGGCATTGAGCCCTTTGCTTTTAAGTCCGGCTATGACAGCGCAGTCATTATCGATGCCGAACCCTTCTATACCTCTTTCGGCAAGAATCTTCAGAAATTCTCCCCGGCCGCAGCCGATGTCGAGAACAGGGCCTTTTTTAAAAAGCCCGGCGTATTTTTTATTCCTTTCGTAGATACTTTCGAAGGAACCCCGGAAACCGGTGAACATATTTCACTCCAACAGATGATTTTAGCATATTACTTGCGTTATTTCAACTTTTCATGCTATAATCCCACATGCCGAAGATATTGATCGCAACCAATTTTGCGCATAATCTTGCCCATAAACGCAGCCTCGTTCCCGGCACCGGCAATTATTCCTTTTACAGAGCTTTTCAGAAAGCGGGTCATGAGGCAAGAGCTCTTTCGCTGGACCGGAAGGGATTCAACGGCCTTCAATCGCTCAGCGATTATCTCTGGAAGTTCCTCTGGTTCCATATTAAGGATTTTCCCGAGGCCGATGAGAAGCGGTTTCAGAGCTATGCGGTGAGAAAAGTGAAAGAGCTCCGGCCGGATATGATATTCACCGTCGTAGGCAACAGGCTCCGTCCGGAGACCGTGAAGGAGATGTCCGGTCATACCGGGGCCAATGTTCTTTGGTGCGGACTCGATCCCGAGCGGGCCGAGTGGAATAATGTGATCGCATCGGTGCCATACTATACCCATATTTTCACCGTGGACCCCCATTGGATACCGAAATTCGAGAAATGGGGAGGGAAGAACATATATCAGCAGGACCTCGGCGTGGATGAGGAATTCTTCAAGCCTGTCGAACTTGACCCTTCCGAGAAGGCCTACTACTCCAATGATATCAATTTTGTCGGCCAATGGGATGCGGATAGGGTGAGCTTCTTTGAGGAATTGGCAGACCTCAATATCGGCGTATGGGGCCATGGCTGGACAAAGAATGTCCCGAAGGGTTCACCGCTGTTCCCGAAACTGAAACCTTTCGTGATCGGCGCCGAAGTAGCCAAGGTGTACAATGCCTGCAAGATCGTCGTGAACGTGCACACGCCGTTCACCGATTACGGCATCAATATGAGAACTTTCGAGGCAGCAGGATGCGGAGCTTTTCAGATAGTCGATAGAAAAGAGGGTATCTTTAAACTGTTTAAAGAAGGCGAGGACATCGTGACCTTCGGGGATATTGCTGACCTTCGTGAAAAGATAAAATACTATCTTGAACATGAGGAAGAGAGGAAAAGGATCGCCGCAAAGACCAGGGAAAGAATCTTGAGAGACCACAGATATTCCGATCTTGCGGAAAATGTGCTGAGGATAACCCTTTAACGAACGCGGTCCTGTCCGCCGGGAGCCCGTCAATATGGCGCATGGCCGGAATAACTGAACATACCTCCTTTGAGCACCCTTATTTTCTTGAAGCCTTTTCCCTTTAAAAATTCATGTATCTCCGGAGATAACACATCACCTTGGTAGCATACTATAACGGTCTCGGCGTCCTTATTCAGTTTTCTGAAATCCTTTGCGATCTTAAAAGACGGCATACGGAGAGCCCCCTTTATCATTTGCCTCGGAACGGAAAAGTCGCGGATATCGACTATTTGGATGCTCTCTCCCGAAGAGATCTTACTGCGGAACTCCTCCTGGGAAATGAAGATACCTTCATTATCATATTCGACTTCAATGGCCCGCATTACGGATAATACTTCCGGCAATACGGCAAGAAGACGGAGTACGTCTTTCCGGGAATTATACTTTCCCAGACTGAGTCTCAGACTGCCCCTGATAAATTCATCGTCAATGCCACAGGCCGCCAGAACATGGGACGGCTCGTTCTTGGGGGACGAGCATGCGGAACCGCTCGATGCCTCTATTCCGTGAATTGAAAGTTTTTTCACGAGCATTTTTCCGTTGATGCCCTTGAAGCAGAAACTCGCATGATTCGGGGCCCGGTCAGACGGATGGCCTGTGAGAATGGCATCCTTCACGGAGTTCAATACCCCCATTATAAGCATATCCCTAAGTGCGGTAAGCTTTTCCACATAGCGTGCTTTTTCCCTGTTGTTGAGCCATACTGCCTTGGATAATCCAACGATGTACGGCACATTCTCCGTTCCGCTACGCAGTCCCCGCTCCTGTCCACCTCCGGTCACCGTTCCCGCTATTGGCGTACCGTTGCGTACGAAAAGGACCCCGATGCCTTTCGGCGCATATATCTTATGGCCGGAGAACGACATGAGGTCCGCACCGATGTTCTTCGCCGAGATCGTAAAATACGGCAATGCCTGAACGGCATCCAGATGAAGAAGCGCTCTTCTCTTTTTAACTGCGCCGGTCAAAGCCCGGATATCCTGAACCGTTCCGATCTCGTTATTTACATAACTCAATGCAACAAGCCCCGTATTATCGTCCATCTTCCTCTCAAGATCATCGATATCGTAGCGGCCGGTTTTATCCACTTTTATATATCTTACTTCGAGGCCGCTCCTTTCAAGCTCCTTCACAGTTTCCAGCATTGAGCTGTGCTCGATCTGTGAAGATATGATGTTCTTCTCTTTCCCGAACATCTTTACCGTACCCCTTATCGCAAGATTATTGCTCTCGCTGCCAGAACCTGTAAAGAAGATCTCATCTGATGAAGAGTCCAGAGCTCCGGCTATGCGTTCCCGCGCCATTTCGATGCTACCGCGGGCGATATTACCCGCAGTATGTATTGAGGAAGGATTGCCGTAGATCTTTTTGAAGTACCTGTTGATCGCCGTAATGACCTCATTTCTCGTTCTCGTAGTGGCAGTATTGTCGAGATAGATCCTTTTACGTTTCATTGCCTTCACCTCCCGGCGAAACCGTTCATTCTGCAGAAGATATGGAACAGGCCTTTTTTTGATCCCCGGGCCAGATCCACATGCTCCGCACCTCTACTCATGTATAAAATCGGATCCTTGCCTGCTTTCTTCAGTTCTTCGCAGATCTTGATGCTATCTTCCGCACGGACCAGGATATCGTCCCTGAAATGGAGCAGCATGATCTCGGCTTCGATCGATCCGAAACCGCCATACCCTTTAAGTTCCGGCATTTGTTCCGCTTCGGCGTCAGCTCTCCACATATCGCGGATATTTTCCTGCGCGGGGTCCGAAACGATACGTCGAAGCAGTTCGTCCTCTTCTGGTAAAAAATGCCCTTTCCTTTCGCAATAATCACGCATGATCTCTTCAAACAGGATTCTATCGCGTTCGGAAAGTCCCAAAAGCCCCGTATATTTTTTATCAAGCGCAAGAACGGGATAAGGGTCTCTTTCCTTGAGCCGGAAGGCGTTCTCGATCAATCCGCCGACCGAATAATAAGCTCCTGCCGCGCACACGAAATCAAGGTCAGCCTTTATCCTGCCGTCGGCGGCGGCAAGAAGTCCGTAGGTCGCCCCGAGGCTGAAGCCCATAATCCCTGCCCGACCGCGGCGCTTTCCCATCGCAGCATGAACGGTCCGTACGACGATATCCACATCGTCGGCAGTGAGGCGGAAATCGGCAAGCCCGGGAATCCGGGGAACGTATACAGTATAACCGCAACCGGCCAATTGTCTTGAGAAAAGATCAAGTCTTCTGTCATTGTAACCCCGTGCGGTCAATCCATGAACAAGTACGATAGGATATCCCTCTTTCCTGCGGCGGTAGATCTTAAGGTCGATGCCATCCGTCAAGCAATTTTCTATTTCGGGTCTCGCGGTGGGCGCGATGCCGGCCGCCATCAGTCCCAACATCAAGGTCCTGTATACCGCTTTTAACGCTTTCATATTCAGTAGATGAAAAAAACGAGCTTTTTGGTGCTCTTTTTATATATCCTGAACGCGTCGCCGTAAAAACGTTCAAGAAGTGCTTCTTCTTTTTCAACTCTGTAGACCGTCGCCGAGCACACGGCAAAAAAGGAAACAAACGTTTCCAGTCCCGGAAATATAATGAAAAATCCTGCCATCTCGAGAAGATAGAAGGCGTAAATAGGATGCCTTATCTTAGAATAGATACCGTGCGTAACGAGCCCCGACCCTTCCGCGGGTACCATGAACAGGCTGTATGCCTTCCCTAAAGCCCGGAGCGCGGCGATCCTTCCGGCAAAGCCGGCTGCACAGAATGCCGTGCCGGGGATGAACCGGAACGCGGTGACCGCTGAGGGGTCCAAGAACAGAATGCGGCAAACGACGAAATTTGAAAAGATATGAGCTGCGGTCAGTATGGCAAGCGATAAAATCCCGCGATCCTTCCTCGCCCCCTCGGGGCGGAATCCGGTCCGGGGCTTTATGAAAGATTCGAGAACGAAACGCAGTGCGGTATATGAAGCGAAGATACAGAAGAAAGGCCTATTCATTATCCGGCTCCCTCGCGGCAGGGGTCGAAAAGAGCTCATCGCTCAACCCGCCGTTGATAACGATCCCCGAATACTCAGCTGCCCGGACCGTCCGTCCCGCAGCATCGTACATGACAAAACCGAGAAGAAGGTAGGAATCTCCGTCAATACGCAGTGTTTCTTTAGCAATACTTTTCGTCATTTCGGGCGCGTCCGAGACCAGTTTGAAAACAAGGATTCTATTCTCCCCGGAAACTTCCTCTGCCGAATCGACGCATTTCATCCGTTCAAGATTTTCAAAATGCTTTTCGATAAAAGAGCCCCAGTCGGATCCCGGCACTCCCTGTCCGGTAAGGTCCGTTACATATCTGGAATCGGGTTTGAAAGAAAGCGTTAAGAGAGAGAATATCCCCGTGGCGAGTTTTACGCGGACCCGGCCGTCCATTTTATACACCATCACGGAGCCAGGATATTTCCCGTTTACGGCCTCCATTCTGATCAAGCCCGGTCTTTTATAGAAATATCTGTATCTGACACGAAGTTCCCTGCCTCCGCCCGAACTGAAAGAGTCCAGAGAGCAACGGTAATCGTATATGTCCTTGAACGCATCCTTCATTTGAAAAAGGGTCTTTGTAAAGATCTCCCCGTGGCTTTTCACTGAAGATATGCTTTCAGCTGCCAATAAAGGAAAAAATATCAGCACTGCAGCGATAATGCCGTTCACACGGTGTCCGGAAACCGCTTTTCGATCGAACATAACCTTCCCCCCTAAAAAGTCGCACCATTCTACCGGCCCCGATTCAAAATACGGGACGGTCGCAGATCAGTCCTGCCGCTTCAGGATGAATATATAATTGCTGAACAGGAGGCCGTGAAAGAATCTGAGCGGCGGATTCCGTTTTAAAAAATTGACCAATTTTGAAGAATTCTCGGTGAAGATATACGGCTTGAACTCGTAACGTAGCCCCGCTGAACTGAAAAAACCGGCCCATTCGTCCCTGGTGAAAATATTCTCAGTTATGCCTTTTGCGCGGTCAGTTGCGGCAAAGTTCTTTTTCTGGCTTTTCACTCTCCATTTCGACGCTATCGGTTCCGAAGTGAATATCATCCTCCCTCCCTTTTTAAGAACGCGCGCGCATTCTCTGAGAACGGCGCCCGGTTTATCGGAGTGATGAAGAACGGCGTCCCCCACTACGAAATCGAAACAGGAATCCCTGAAGGGAAGAACGTGGAAATCGCCCCGGACGCGGTGAATTTTCTTTTTATCCCCTCCGATCCATTCGCAGATCTTAGGGAAATTCCACTCAAGAGTGCTTAGGGAAAAATCCAGCGCATAGACGGAGCGTACATCTTTCAGAAGGGATAGTTTTGCGCTCATCCATCCTGAGCCCGCTCCGATCTCAAGGATGTCTCCGCAGTAATCCATGCTTTTCGCCACATGGTCCAGCATATCGAATCTCCCGTCCGAGTAGATCCTTTTCCATTTGCCGAGATCATTGTATCTGTCATCTCCCGAGAACTGAATGTTTTCGCGCCATCTCAATTCATCAAGATTTGCCTCGGGAGAAAGCGTGCTATAGATGAATATCTTCCCGGCCCCATCGCACTTTACGCTGAGACCATCCGCTTTTAAAAAGAGATCGCTATTGTCTTCCTTCATACTTGCCAGCCCTTTCCATGCATAACCGTTCCGCAAAGATCATTCTCCCTCCAGCGGGAACTTCATTGAAAAATCATCAAAAAAAGAATCCGCCAATCCGTTATTGAGAGATATGTTTTTGTAATCTCCCGACTGTATCACTATTCCGGAACTGTCATAAAGAATGAACCCGGAAAGAAGGAAAGTTCTCCTGTCCACTCTGATCAATTCCCTGTCGGCACCGTAGGTCTTTCCCGGGTCGAGGGAGTATATCTCGAATATAAAAAGGTCCTGGCCGTTCACCGTCGCTTCCCTGGCCGTGATCTTCTTCACCGATCCGAGAAAACGGAGATTGAGTTCTATGAACGATCCGAAATCAGACCCCGGTAAACCTCTTTTATTAAGATCCACCACGTATATTGAATCCGGTTTGAAAATAAAAGTAAAAGGCGAAAGCAAACCTGTTTCGAATTTAACACGGACCTTTCCGTCCATCTTGTAGAGCGCGGTAGCGCCGGCGAATTTTCCTGTCTGTGTTTCCATCCTTATATAGCCGGGTTTTTTAAAGTAGTACATGTACTTTACGCGCAATTTTGCAGCACCCTTTGCGGAATAAGCGTCGAGATGACAGCAATAGTCCGTCATTTTATCGAAAACGGAACGCATCCTTACAAGGGTTTCCCTGAACAGGGCCGCCCCGTCCTTCGCTTCGGTTTCAGAGCTCGCGTTCACAAGAAGGAAAAAGACCAGTATAAGAACGCCGGCAAGGGAGTGTTTCACTGTCCTTTTTTTTGCGTTCAAGGAAGAATAATACACGAAAATGCACTTACGCTTTTTCATACTCGGCACACCGGAACGATATCGGGATGCCGCTTTCCCTCCATAGGCAATCGCATGGGATTGCGGTCCATGGACCAGCCGCTCCTGTCCTCATAAACGTAAAGCTGATATTTTTCGGGAAGGGACTCCGAAGAGAAGCGCTCCACGCTTGAAAAATATTTTTCATATCTGTTGTAATAGTCCGGCCCCGTCGCTCTCCACGTGTTTATTTCGTAGGGGCTTGGTTCTGAGTATTCGATCGTTCGTTCCGCAACAATAGGCACCGGCAGAACAGCGATACCCCCCGGCCGCAGGATCCTTCTGATCTCGGAGATGGCCTTCTCGTCATTTTTTATATGTTCCAGGATGTGCGATGCGAAAATGAAATCATAACTGCCGTCTGAAAAAGGAAGCGCGGTAAGATCGACTCTGTGATCCACTCCGGGCATTTCAAGGTCTGCCGTTTCATAGGTCCCGAAACTTCCCGAAAAGAATCCCTTTAAAGATTTCTCCGGAGCAAAATGAAGTATTTTCAATTTTGAAAAATCCGTCTTTCCTGCAAGCATTTTCACAATAAGCATCTGTATCCTGTGCCTTTCCAGCGATCCGCATCTCGGGCACATGGCGTTTTTCCTGAAACCTGTTGGAGGGAAGATATCTTCGAAAGGTCCGCAGTACCCGCAAACGGGACATGTGAATTTTTCCTTTCCGGAGTTCTTCAGCCGGAAAAGGACCAGTTTCAGAGGATTCCTTATAGGATTGCTGAACCATTCCCCCGACTTTCCTTTGTCTTGCAGATTTCTTCCCATATGATATTATATCACATTGTCGTCAATATTTGCAACGATTAAAAGAACGCTTCCCCGTTTCCCGATCATGCACGCGACCTTATAAAGCCCCTTCTGCCGTCTTTTTCCGCCAGACAACGCGCCGGGATTTTTTTTGAGAAAAGAGTAAAATATGGTAAAATATTCCGTGAAAAAGATGTTATGCCCGAACTTTTCCCTGACGGGTGTCCCTTTAACCCTCCATTGCTCACTTATCCGGTCGCCAAATGCTTTTTAATTCTTTCCAGTTCATTTATTTCTTCACCGGCATCGTTTTTCTTTATTTCCTCATGCCCGCCAAATACAGATGGGTCCTGCTCCTTGCCGGAAGCTACTATTTCTATATGTGCTGGAAGGCGGAATACATCATCCTGATACTCGTTTCAACGATGATAGATTATACTGCAGGCATCAGGATAGGAAGATCATCGTCAAAAATGGTGCGGAAAACGTTCCTTCTTCTGAGCATCCTTACGAATCTTGGTCTTCTTTTCGCTTTTAAATACTTCAATTTCTTCAATGATTCGCTGCGCGCAGTATTCGATCACTTCAATATCATGTACAATGTCCCGTATTTCAAGGTACTGCTGCCAGTGGGTATCTCATTCTATACTTTCCAGACCTTAAGTTATACTTTCGATGTTTATATGAAAAAGAGGGAACCGGAATATCATATCGGGTACTTCGCCCTTTATGTGGCGTTCTTCCCTCAGCTCGTGGCGGGCCCGATAGAGCGCTCGACGAATTTATTACCCGAATTGAGAAAAGTGAATTCATTCGATTATAAAAGAGTGACGGACGGCCTTAAATTAATGGCATGGGGACTGTTCAAGAAGATAGTGATAGCCGACCGTGTTGCGATCTATGTCAATCAGGTCTACAACGACCCCGGTGCCTACTCCGGCTGGCCGGTCATCGTTGCCACATATTTTTTCGCGATCCAGATCTACTGCGATTTTTCCGGATATTCGGATATCGCGATCGGCGCGGCGAACGTGATGGGATATAATCTAATGGACAATTTCAGAAGGCCGTATTTCTCGAAGACGATACCGGAATTCTGGAAGAGATGGCATATATCGCTTTCCACATGGTTCAGGGATTACCTTTATATTCCGCTCGGCGGTAACAGGGTGAACGCCTTCCGGCGTTATCTGAACGTATTCCTTGTTTTTGTCATAAGCGGGCTATGGCACGGAGCGAACTGGACATTTGTGATATGGGGTGCTCTTCACGGTTTCTATCAGATCGTAACGATGCTCATTAATCCGTTCTTCCAGAAGATATATGCCGGGCTCGGGATCGGAAAAAGGCATCCTTTGCGCGTAGCGCTGGCCGTTTTCATCACTTTTCACCTGGTCTGTTTCTCATGGATCTTCTTCAGAGCCAATAATCTCTCCGATGCTTTTGTCCTCATCGGCTCGATCCCCGCCGGCCTCGGTTCGTTCGCGGGCGTCACACTCTCTCTTTTGAAGGAGGGATTCATCACCGCACTGCTTTCAATAGGGCTTCTTCTTGCTGTTCAGATCGTTCAGCGCCACCGGAAAATGCGCCATTTTCTGGATAATAAACCGTTGGTCTTCAGGTGGGCGCTTTATGTGATGATCGTTCTTTTCATAGTGCTCTTTGCCGTCGATAAAGGCAATCAGTTCATCTATTTCCAATTCTAGGGAATGCATGGCGGGCAAGTTCCTTTTTAAGATCCTCATCCTTATAGCGCTGGTCACCGCGGTGCTGGCGCCCCTGGAGATGGTCGCCAGGAAGATCTACAGGAATGAAGAACCGGAGTTCGACGCAATGATCGACTCTTTAAAAAAGCGTTCCGGGAACGTGAATACGGTGATCCTCGGCTCTTCGCATTCCAGAAGGGGCATACGGGATGATCTTCTTTCTGAAGAAATATTCAATATGGCGTTCTATTCCCAGGACCTTTACTACAATATAGAATTGATCAAAAGATTTATACCTGAACTCCCTGAACTCCGGCGGATCGTTCTTGAAGTTGATCCGTTCACCATGTGCTATGATCAGATTGAAGTATCCCGCTATACAGCCCGGCGTTACGCCCGCCTCGGTATCCCTGCCCGTCAAAGATTCAATACGATGCTGTTCCTTCAATCCAATTTCGAGCTCCTGAACCACCGGGAAAAATTCATATTCGATCTTTTCAGGTTTATCGTCAAAGGAGAATATCCACACCCGATGACCCATAAGCCGGTCAGGGACCTTTCCGGCGAAAAAGCGGTCAGAAGAACACTTAAAGAACGCTTGGCCCTCCACAACGGTTTCTACGGCTCCGGAAAGACCTTCAGAAAGAACCTGGAATTCCTTGCACGGTTCTATTCGTTCACTGAAACGGCAGGCATCAAAGTGACCGTTCTACATATGCCCGTGACCGATCTTTACTGGGCCGGACTTTCGCAAGAACTTAAAGATGCATTCGCGGAGACGGAGGATCTCATAATTGGGAAATGCCCCTTATGGTCGATCGCGGATTTCCGATTCCTTTATGCCGGAGAATATTCGCTTTTCAGGGACGCTGACCATTTGAACGAGGAGGGCAGCCGGAAGTTCACTGCGCTTCTGAACGAATATCTGGGACGCTTTAAATGATAAAGATAGCCAATGTTGATATTCAGGCGAAAGAGCATAATTTCGCTTCCCCTGAAGATTATTTCGAAAAACGCCGTCTTTCGCCGGGAATAATGTCCGCGGTCGCGATCAATAATATGAGCGGCTTCCGTGTATGCATTCTGCAGATAGCAAGAAAGATACGTTCTCCGGGAAAAATCGATCTGAACGGTCTTGAGGTCTTCCTCTTCCCCGGAAGTCCGCGGTGGTATCTTAATAAAAAGGACCTTAACTACAGGCTTTATTCCAAAGAGCTTGAAGGAATGCTTCTTGAAGGGGGGTGGGATGCGGTTCATCTAAATCAGAGCAGCGGAAACAATCTGTTCCGGTTATGCGGGGTTCTTGCAAAAAGAGGCATACCCTATATTATACATTTCCGGGGGGGTGATCTGGAATCCTTCACGCCGCAAAGGAAAAGCACTTTCGGAAAAGCTTCTGCCGTGATCCTTAACAATGAAGATCAGAAAAAGAGACTTCTTGAAGTACTTCCCGGAATGAAGGGGAAGATAAACCTTATCCCGCAGGGGATCGATCCCGTTCTTTTCAAGGAGGGGACATCACGCAAGGAGAATATGCTCTCTTTCGGATATGCGGGAAGGATATACCCGCACAAGGGCATAATCCGGGCCATCGAATTCATTGCTTTCTTAAGGTCTCTCGGGTATAAGGTCTCTTTCGCGCTTGCAGGGAATTTCGAAGAAAGGTCTTTCGAATCGGAAGCGAAGAAACTTATAAGAGAACTTCGTATCGAGGATGCCGTGCATTTCACCGGATATCTTTCAACAGAAGAGATCGTTCCTTTTTACCAGAACATCGGTTATCTTCTGTTCCTTTCAGAACATGAATCCTTCGGAAAATCCGTTGCCGAAGCCATGTCCTGCGGTGCCGTGCCGATCATAAGAACGAACTCGTCCGGACCCGAGGAGATAATAGGCAAAGGGGCTTTCGGGTATTATCTTCCCTGTGAAGAGAGATGGGCGGACTTCGCCGGCACATTATTTAACGAAACCGCATATTTCTCCATGCGCGAAAAAGCAGTGAGAAGAGCGGCATATTATTCGTTCGGGAATTATACGGATGCCATTTCGGCTCTGTACCGGGAAGTAGCCGCCGCAGGGTCCGGAGGGAAAAAACGGGAGGTGACGGATCCATGACCTTTTTCGGAATATTGGCCCTTGAAAAAGAAACATGCGGACCCGTTCTGGCGGTTCTGGAAACTTTCATCCGTTCCTTGCCTGAGGGTGATTCTCTGTATAACCGTTACGATATTTCAGGAAAAACTTTTGTCTATATGGACAAGCGTGCGAACAGGCTTGTTGAAAGCGATTCCCGGACATATCTCGGATTTTTCAATAAGCAGCTTAACGCTTCGAATACGGAGGGGATAGACTGGAGCGATATCAATTCCGTTCTAGATAAACTCATCGGTGGTTTCTTCTTTATTCGCTACGGACCGTCCGGTTTATCAGTATATTGCGATCCGAACGGGATACAGCAGATATACTATCTTGAAAAAGACGGATATCTTGTCCTGTCCGATGATCTTAAACTGCTGGCATCCTGGCCCGGATACAGGAAAGAGCTCAACCTGCCGGCAGTGGATTCGTTCATTTCCTCTGAAACGAATTCTTTCGCCGAAACGTTCTTCAAAGGGATATTCAGGATCGAGCCCGGCGAAAAGATAGAGCTCTGCGGCACCGGATTGAAAACAGGGAAATACTGGGACCTTGTTTTTCCCGAAGAGAAAACCAAGGCCGGACTTCCGGAAACGGTTGAGGCGCTGAATCTGTCGTTCTTCCAGGTGATGCAGCGGTATCTGGCTAACCGGAATCCGGACTATGCACTAATGTTAAGCGGAGGAATAGATTCTAATTTCATCCTTGCCATGCTTGTCCGCGCCGGAAGCGGCCCGGTGAAAACATTTACGATCGGCTATGGGAGCGAAGAGCAGTATTATTCGGATGAGATACCGGGAGCGAGGATCTCATCGAAGCATTTCAGGACCGATCATGAAGAAGTGCTGTTCTCGCGTAATGATTTCGAGGAAGTGCTTTTCGGCGATTATACGCGGATCATGGATGAACCCAACGGCAACATTGCAAATCTGGCCCTTGTGTTCACGAAAAGGAGAATGGCGGGCAGGATAAACAATGTGCTTACAGGCCTGGGTCCCGATACATTTTTCTACAGCAACCCCAATGATTTCAGATATCACCGGCTCTACTCTCTTTTAAAGTTTCTGGACTCGACCGGCGCCGGCCGGGTGCTGGAATTCCTGAAGACGGAACTTTCGAGAATGGCTCCGTTCGATTACAGGCTGAACCGTGTGTTCTTCACGCGGAGGGGATACATACGCGGGGTTAAGACAAAATCGGAATTCAATCAATACATCAAGTACAAGCTCTACTCCCCGCTCATGCTGGAAGTGAAGCGGAAAACGGAACTTATCTATGATGAGCTTGTTGAAAACCATTTGAAAGCGGTGGGAGAAAGAACGGAGATCTCCGATAAGATGGCCTATGTCGATCTGAAAATGGTGATCTTGCGGAATTTCGTCAACTCCTCCTGCCAGATATTCCAGCGCTCCATGATCGAATATTATGTGCCATACCTCGATCCGGCATTCATGAACGAGTATGCAAAAGTAGCGGAAAAAAATAAATTCTTCTCGGGCCGCAGGAAAATGCTTGAGGTGCTCATGGCTGAAAAATACCTTCCTCCCGAGATCCTGTTCAGGAAAAAACAACCCTTCAGGGTGCCCCATATCAGGTGGATCAATGAAACTTTCAAGGAGAAGATGATCCAAAGAGCACTTGCGGGCCGCACCGTTGATGCCCTGTTCAAAAGAGGCGCATTGAAGCACTATCTGCGATCCGAACATTCGGCCCTTCTTTTATGGCGATTGTTCCTGCTGGAGAAATGGACAGATGAGAATTTCTGATCCTTCTTTCACGGGTTTGAGGGGATCAAGAAGGTCTCATACCTGCCTTCAGGTCTTTGTAAAAAAAACCGGAATGTGCTAAAATCTCCTATGGGAAGAATGATCCGTGTTCTCAGATCGCTTTTGTTCTTTACGGTATATACCGTTCTATACATCATGTATAACGGGTATTCCTTCGGCATCTTCACGCACTCGTTCACGATCCCTTTTATAAATCAGATCAATGATCCCGGTATGTACGGCGGAGATCTCATGATGACCATGTCCGGAAAACTCTACTCCCTGTTCTTCCCGGCAATGGCTTTTATATCAAGATATGCCGATCTTCGTTTCGTGTCGTTCGCGCTTTATTTTCTCTCGATGTTCGTCACTTTCACGGGAATATTCAAGATCACCGGAAGGATCTACAACCGCAGAGCAGCTTTTCTGACCCTCCTGTTATTATTCTCGGGAATGAGGCTCTATATCGGCGGTTCTCCGCTCTTTACGGACCTTTTAGTCCAGCTCAATTTCGTTATTCCGCTTTTTGTATGGGGATTATATTTTCTTTTGCGCGCGGTTGACCGGTGGCCCTCTCCTCTTTCCACTGTAATGGAAGACAGTAAAAGAAAGAGTGCAAGGCGTGCGGATTATTTCAGATCCGCTTTCATTCTTGGCATCGCCTGGAATTTCCACCCCATGGAAACCGCCTATATCGTGTTCTTCATCTTGATCTTTTACATCTTCGAACGAAAGAACATCGAATTGAGGGAGCTCATACTTCCCTCCGCCGTTTTCCTGGTCCTGGCCGCTCCATTACTGCTTACGCTTATCGGCGATGCGGGCGAACATATGGACCCTCAATGGGAAGAGATACTCCGCACCGCACAGTGGTGGCATATCTTCCCCTTCTCATTCCCGCTGAAGACCTTCCTTGCGTTCCTCATAGCCGTAGCCATGGTCGTTTTCGTTCCCAAAGTGAATTCTGAGAGAAGATATCACGGCATGATCATTGCATTATTTACGGGAATGATGATCCTTTTTTTCGTAGGGACTCTTTTCACCGAAGTGCTTCCCGTATCAACGGTGATAAAACTGCAGTTGTTCCGTTCCTGCAAAATACCGCTTCTTTTTGCTTTCATTCTTTTTGCAGGATACGCTGCCGAAGATATCGGAGAGCGGCGTAACGTTTTCCTTTATATGCTGGCAGTCCTTTTCATGATGATGAATTTCTATTTTCAATTTTTTGCCGTGCTTCTCATTCTCTTCATTCAGAGAAAATTGGCGCGTGATATATCAATAACCGCTCCGATCATTTTCTTCGCAGGATCCCTGTTCTCCCTTAAAGCGCCGAATCCACTTGATGTGGGATTGAAATTGAGCCTTCTCATCATTACCGCATACAGTACATGGATGCTCGTTCGGGTTAAAAAGACCAAATACCTTGTGACCGTTTCTCTGCTTTCACTTCTTCTCATCATTTCACTGGGAACAAGGTTCGCCGCTCTTTTAAAAAAGGATATAAGGACCACTTCCCTGAACGAGGCTCAGAAATGGCTCAAGGAACACACACGGCCGGACGAGTACATCCTGGCCGATCCTTCTTTTGATTCGATCAGGGTCTTTTCGCAAAGGAGCGCTTACGTTACATGGTGGGACGGCTCGCTGGGCATTTTCAGTAAGGAATATGCCAAGGAATGGTGGCACAGAATGACCCTTCTGGGCATATACGGGCAGAACGATCTGCCCAAGTTCGCCGACAAGATCAACAATGATATGCTCAGCCGTGTCTATGCGGAGTTCAAATTCCGATATATTGTAGTAAAAAAGGACGTTTCACTGGCCCTGGAGGAGGTCTTCTCCAACCGGGAGATCAAGATATACAGGTATGAATTCGAGTTCTAAATTCAAAACCGCATTCATAAATTCGCTGGCCAGTTCATATGTGATACAATTCTCGATCATGCTCATCAGCTTTGTATCGCAGCTCGTCCTTGCCCGCCTGCTTTCTGCAGAACATTTCGGTCTCTTTGCGCAGGCGATGTTCATCAATATGCTTTTTGCCGACCTCGTTAACTTCGGATTTTCAAAGCATCTAATAAGAAGCGATTACTCGAGATGGGGAAATGCATTTCTGATACAGGGCGTTCTCGTCGCGCTTATCGTTACCGTTTTCAATCTCTGGCCCGGGATAACAGACCCGTACGAACCAATGCTGAAGGACATCATGAAGGTCTTCATCTACTATCAGGTCTTTGTCGCGATCAACAACAACTACTCGACATATCTTCTTAAGAACCTGAACGTGTCCAAGATGATCATCCCCAATGTCGCAGGTACGGTTTTGTATGTTGCGATCGTTGTGTGGATGGGTTTCAGGGGCTGGAACGAGTGGGCACTGGTCTGGGCCACTCTGATCAGCGAATTGTTCAAAACGGCCTTGTTCACGGCGGCCTTCGGCCGGGAACTCCTGAAAAAGCTCACATTCACGTTCAAGTATTCCAAGGAGCTCATTTACGGAAGTGTATTCCTCTTCCTGCTGGCGATCACGGGCGACCTTCATAATCAGATCGATCGCGCGCTTCTGGGATCGCTTCTTACTCCCGCTTTTGTAGGAATGTTCTTTCTGGCGAATAAATTCATTCAATTCCCCGAGAAGATCATATCCCGCGCGGTGAGACAGATCCTGTTCCCCGCTTTCACTGCCAGCAAGGATAATCCCGAAAGGACACAGAAACTCATCAAGTATTCAACGCTGACGATAGTTGCCGCTCAGGTGTTCATTTACGGAACGATCTTCGTTTATGCCGACCTGATAGTGAATACGGTGATCGGGGAAAAATGGCACGACCTCGTACCGCTTTTGAGAATGATGTGCTTCATGCCGATCTTCTTCCCTTACGGGAAATATGCGGAATATCTCCTTACGGCACATAAATATGAGAAATGGAATTTCGCCGCTTTAGTTTTTAATATCTTAATTTCTATTGCTTTGGGTCTTCTTCTGATACCTAAGTTCCGCAATGAAGGTATGGTGATGGTCCGGTATGTCAACAACCTTGTTACTATAATCCCTATTCTGATCACGATCAAGAAACTCGGCATTAGATTATTCTACAGAGAGTATTTTATAGTATACCTTCCGCTTTTGGTCTGTCCGATGATACTTCTTCCGATCGGCCCGAGGCTCATGCTACTTCCGGTGATCATCCTTTATTTCATATTTATCTTCGTGATCGAATACAGGCTGATAATCAGTAAATTCATGACTTTCGAAGAGATCAAAGAAAGGATCGGGATGAAGAGGGCCTGATATGTGCGGCATCTGCGGGCAATTCTCCTTCGGCCGTGATCTCACGGAACGGGATAACAATGCTCTGCGGGCCATGAACGGTGCAATGCTGCACCGCGGCCCGGATGATGAGGGCTACTTCGTTTCCGGCCGCGCCGGTCTGGCGATGAGGCGGCTTTCCATCATTGATATAGCCCGAGGCCACCAGCCGATGGAGAACGAGTTATGCGCCGTAGTCTTCAATGGCGAGATCTACAATTACATAGAACTGAAAGAGGAATTAAAGGAAGAAGGCCCTTATTCAACGGACTCGGATACGGAAGTAATCCTCAAACTCTACAAGGTTTACGGTCCGGGCTTCATCAAACGGTTAAGAGGAATGTTCGCGATCGCACTTTACGATAAAAAAAAGGGCGAGTTATTCGTGGTAAGGGACCATGCGGGCATAAAACCCCTGTATTATTCCTTTTCCGGAGGAGATTTCATTTTTGCATCGGAACTGAAGGCGCTTCTAAAGCATCCGGGAATTTCAAGGGAGCTCGATCCCAAGGCGCTTGATTGCTATCTTACAAGCGAATATAATTTCTACGACGGCACCGTATTCAAAGGAATATTCAAAGTGCCTCCCGGCCATTACTGGCACCTGAAGAACACCGGCAGCGAATTAAAGAAATACTGGGATCTGGATTTCTCAAAAAAAAGCGGTCATGCCGATCCTGCTTCCGAATTGTACAGTATATTCAATGAATGCGTCCGTCTCCGCCTGCGCGCCGATGTTCCCGTAGGTATGCTTCTTTCCGGCGGAATGGATTCGAATCTGACGATGCACGCGATCAACCGGCTGGGGATCTCCAAGATGCATACTTTTACCGTAGGGTATAAGGGAGATCACGTTTTCGATGAAACGGAGAAAGCCCGGAAGCTCTCCGCTTTCTACGATACGGAACATCACGAAGTAAAGATCGACCTGGCCGGGTTCAGGGATTATATTTTCGGAGAGTATCCTTCCACAATAGACGAACCACTGGGCAATGAATCCAATATTCCTCTTAACTACCTCTACGGGGAAGCGAAGAAATATGTCACCGTGCTTCTGTCCGGCTTGGGGGGAGATGAACTGTTCTTCGGATATCCGCGCCATCACAGCGTCTATTCTTTTATTAGAAAGCACGGCCGGGAGAGCTCGGCGTTTTCCGTTCTTGCCGAAAAGGTCCGAAGCGTGCTTATGAGGGAACAGAGGCTCTACGAGCGGCTGAGATATCTTGATATCGATCCCGTTCATTTTCTCCGGAAGCAATATGTCAAAACGGATATCGATGCATTTATCAAGCATATCGTATACGGTGGTGTAATGAAAAACGGCATCTCCCGATACCGCGATTCAGCCGTTTCTTTTATACGCGACCTGTTGAAAGTTCCTCAGCTCAGGGATATATCCGATATCCTGACATATCTTGATATGAAGATCTGGATAGCGTCCAATGCCCTCATTTCCGCCGATATAATAAGCATGGCCCATTCGCTTGAACTCAGAGTGCCTTTCTTCGATATAGAGCTTCTGAATTTCTACTGTACGCTCAGTGAAAAGGACAAGTTCTTTTTAAACGATCCGAAACGCCTGGAAAAGATGATGTTCCCGGATTCTCTACCCGCATGGGTGACCGAACAGCCGAAACAATGTTTCAATACTCCGATGGGAGACTGGATGCTTGGAAGCATGAAAAATGAAATGATCAAAAGCATATTGGAAAACAGGATCATCAGGGTTCTATTCAGCCGCGAGGGGCTTGAACGGTATATCGGCAAGTATTTCAACCGTTACCCGATATTCCTTTGGCGGATCTTCATTTTCAGCAGGTGGGCGGAGCATTATTTCTGAGGCAGCTGTCAGGTCAGATCCTTCCGCCGAAGTATTTTTGGAGAAGCTTAAGTCCTTTTTCCTCGAAATGCCCTTCAGAGAACTTGAAAGAGAATTCGCGGGCATTCCCTATGACCTGTTTTAATTTCAGAGTATCATCCTTCAGCATCGAATAAACATTCAGAAGAGACCCTTTTTTATTAAAATCTATTTTAAATCCGTTGTAGCCGTTCTTCACATAGATATCGAACGCGCCGGAACGCGAAGTGACAGGGAGTCTTCCGGCACGCATGGCTTCGAAAGCGGTCAATCCGAAAGCCTCTTTTATTTTCGTGATCGAAGGAGCTACAACCACCGAAATGTCGCTCATGATCCTGTTAATATCAGGTTCAAACCCTTTGAAGAAAACTCTTTCTTTCATTCCGTGACGGAGAATAAGGTCCTCCAGGAACCTTTTATATGAAGAATAATTACCGTCCATCTTCAGGCGCTTTGCAATGCGGTTCATCTCGACGATATACTGGGCGCCGAGATTTCTGTCATCTCCGTATATTGTGAAAGTCGCGCCCGGTTCCGCATCGAGGACCTCCCTGAACCTCAAAAGCCCGAGATGTACGCCTTTCTGGGGAATAAGGCGTCCGAAATAACCGAATGAGTTCATATCGAATTTATCCTGCGCGATAATGCCGTTCGAAACGGGATTCTCTAGAACCTCGCATCTGCTCGGGCTGAAAACCCTCTTCACTTCCCGGGAAACAGCAACGGGCACTACATGCCGGCTGGAAAGAACGGGAAGAAGAAAGAAAAGCTTATCTTTCGTGACTGTTTCATTGAGATGCCAGAACATGGGGATGCCTGTTCTTACGGCGGTCAATGCGGTGAAATATCCGGCGCGTATCATATTCGAATAGAGCATGTTCGCGCCATGATCATAAGCCGCTTTAATGAGAAGATTGACCACATCTTTTTTCTCTGCCGACGAGGATAGAACGGGGGGAATGTCATGAAATAGAATTCGGGCCCCCAGTTTCTCGAGTTCCTTTTGAAGATCTCCTTCACCGGGGATAATCGCGGCTATATCGATATCGTAATGTTTCTTCAGTATATGAAAAAATTTAAGCGTAATGATCTCTGCGCCGGATATCCTTGAGTACTGCTCGACAAAAAGGATCTTGAGCGCCATTTAAAACCCGTTCTTCCCGGCCGACTTCAAGGCCAGATGGATGATCTCTTTTTCAGGCAGCCGGAACCGCTTTCTCTTCTCGGCCGGGATTTCGTTCAGATAATCGCTTTCGGTCACTGTAAATCCCTCCTCTCTCAATCTGTCCGGATAATCCATTCCGTATAGACGGAGATGATCGTGCTGACCGAAACATTTTTCTCTGTCCGCGGGTGATGTGATTGAAGGGTCTTCAAGCGTCTTTTCGAGATCCGCGTCAAGGGGTACCTGGAGGATGGCCATCCCTCCCGGTTTCAGGATTCGGAGGAGTTCGCGCATCACCCGCCGGTCATCCGCAACATGCTCGAGCACTTGGTTGCACATGATAAGATCGAAATCGTTATCCGGAAGAGGGATATCGTGAAGGTCGAAATGAAGATCTGCGATAGGCGACTCCAGATCCGCGGTGACATAATCGATATTGGCCATGGCTTTGAACTTCTTTATGAAGCACTGCTCCGGAGCAAGGTGCAGCACCCGATGAGGAGCAGAAAAGAATTCCGTTCTCTCCTTCAGGAAAAGCCACATCAGCCTGTGCCTTTCCAAACTGAGGCATTTCGGACAGAGCACATTTTTCCTCGTGGGGCGTTCTCCGTAAGAAAGAAATGTTCTGAAAGTCGATCCGCACACGGGACACTCGACATTATTGCCTGCATAAAAAGGCGCAACAAAAAAACTGAAAAGGCCGCTCAAACGGATCATCAGCGGCCGCGGCACATAACGCATTATAAGGGAGATCGGAGTTCTCAATTCAAGCCTCCCGTTCTTTGATTATTATTGGGTATCATCATTTCGCCTTCTCATAGACCCTTAAGGGGTAAAGACATATTCTTCTGAAATCTCCGCAGGTCCTTACATATTCCATATCACGGAGCACGCGCTTATGCCTTTCCGGGTCCGGATTCTGTTCGTAGTGCGAAAAAATGACGAGGTCTGAACTGCTGATGGCTGCTTTGCTGTTCCATGAAAGTATATTGATCTCGCTCCTGGCGGCCAGGAGGGACCCGAGACAGGGTGTAGTGGTTATCTTGAGCCCCGGGTCGCTGAATCTCCTCAGATATCTGAGAATATCAAGATCACCGCGGGTTATCCGAAAAGTATTCTCATTCCCGAAAAAATTGTATTCCGCAGGATGCCAGAACCGGAAAGAGAAAGCGTACCCTCCCGTAAGAAAGGAGAAGACGGTAACGAATACGAAAACCTGCCTGAATGATTTTTTAATACGGTCCTTTCCGCATGCGGCAAGAACGAAAGCCGAATAGATGAACGGTAATACCGATGCCCAATGATGATATCTTATATCGGCAGCTTCGGGGATATCGGAAAGGAAAAGCCCTGCCGCAACAGGGAGCACGGGAAGGAGCAATAAAGGCTCCAGAAGAGAAATGAAAAGAAGCGGAACGAAAAGGAAAAGGAAATTCTTTATCTTGAAAATGTTCAGAACATTCCCGACAAGGGCCTTAAGGTCAAATGTATAATACACGTCTTTTATGAAATCCGACCTCGGGATGAGAAGTCCTATGATTCTGAGAAAACCGAAATAGTAGAAAATACCGAGGATAAAAAGGATGATGCCGCTCTTGCGCGAGCCGGACACAAACATGTAAATTGAAAAGAAAATGAAAAGAAGGGCAATGTACTCTTTACAGAGAAAAGATAAGATCGTGAACGTGAAAAAAAGAGCTTTCTTGCCCGAAAAATAAAAATAAAGAGCGTAGCAAATGAAAAAAACAGCCAGGGTGTCGCCGTGGAATTCGAACATCCCGGCGTGAAGAAGGGGAGGATATAAAAGGAACATCGCGCCGAACAGGGAGCTTCTGGCCCGGTCTCCGCTTTTTAAAAACGCTATTTTATAAATAGCGACGGAAGAGAACCCTATCAGAAATGATTGAACGATCAAAAGCGTGCATCCCGACCTGAACAACCGGACAAGGGGAACGAAAAGAAGATAAATGAATTCCTGATGCATTGAAAAACGGTTCACCTGTTCCCCGAATTTCGAGAACTGCATGAAACGTCCCTGTCCAGTATTGTAGATCGGCTGAAGCATATTCCCGATATCTACCATACCGTTATTGCCGGCAAGGTATCTGGCGCAGGAGATCGCCGCGAAAACAATGCTGAAAGATAAAGCGATGAAAATGAAATGGTCTCGTTCCCTAAGTTCCAGTGAAGAACCAAGAAAGGCAGAGATAGTTAAACTGAGACCGAGAGCCAGCACGATCTGTATTTCATTCGATACATACGGAGAAAAGAAAGAGAATAAAAGGATCGCCGCGACCGCCGCTGCAAGTTTCTTCCGGTCAAGGGAAAAAAGATTGCGGAACACGAGATAATAGAAAAAAAGAACTAACCCGGCGAGTGCGATATAGAAGGCTGCCATACCGGTCAATCCTGTCTAAAAACATAAGAAAAATGCGCCGTAAGGGGCGATAATGCCGATCCGCCCCTGAAAACAGTTCCCATGCGTGATTATATTAAAAATACCGCCAAATATCAATAATAATTGAAAAAAAACGTTAAATGCTCTAAAATTGAACATGGCAAGCACACTTATAATTACCGAAGATATCCGCATCAAAGGTGGAATTGCCGCTATGTATAGACATATGAAAGGTCTTCTGCCGGAAGATGCTCTAACTGTTTTCTATGCCTCTTCTTCTCAGGCATGTTCCGATCCTCTCTTGAAGCCGGTAAAGTGGTCCAAATGCGGCATCATTTATCTATTCCGCGTATTTCTTGTGTTCATTCATTCTCTTTCGTTCCTGAAAGATTGTAGAAAGGTATTCATCTTTACGGCAAGCCCTCTTTATGCGTTCCCTTTCCTTTTTTTCTGTCGCCGGGTCCGGGTTTGGTTCGCAACACCATTCTATGAAGAGATCATAAACCGCTGGCGCTCGGAAAGATCGACAAAAGAGAAGATCGTCCTTTTTATAGAATACCTTCTACTGCCTTTCTACTTCATACTGGAGAACCTGACAATCCGTGCAATTCCCCGGATGTGTTATGCTCTTAGCGAAAGGACGAAGGCGGGTTTCCTTTTCAAGAAAAACATCTCTATCCAGGGGTTCCCCCTTGATGTCCGCTGGTTTTCGGGTATGCCTGCAGAGAAGGAATACGATATTATAACCGTGGGAAGGTTCAATGATCCAAGAAAGGATCTCGGAACATTTTTAAAGACGATGAGGTCCCTCGACAGGAGAAAAGCGGTCGTTATCGGGCGCCTTCCCGACAATTTTGATATTAACGGATATCCGAATATCCATTTTACCGGAGAGGTTGAAGGGGATATCGGGGAGTTTTATCTGAGGTCCAGGATCTTTTTTCTTCCTTCTGTGCAGGAAGGCCTTGGGATCGTATATCTCGAGGCCATGGCATCCGGTCTCCCCGTGATCGCGGCCGATAATGGCGGGAGCAGGGATCTCGTAAAGAACGGATTGAACGGTTATATCATAAAGAAAAGATCTCCCGCAGAAGCAGCGGACAGGATAGAAACTATTCTTTCAGATGAAAAAATATACGATCAATTCAGTTCGGCGGCACGTGAATATGCCGATAAATATTCGCGGAAAGCACAAGAGGCGATGGAACAGTTCCTGAGATGATCCTCAACGGATTTTCCTCGCCACTATATCCATCAGCCCAGTAAAACCGAGAAGTATGTATTTCTTTCCCGAAAGGAAAAAATACGGTTCGAACAAAGCCTTAACTAAGAAAGAGAATCTTCCGAAAACAATATCCAGTCTACCGTAGAGGTATTCTTTCTGAACGAACCGGAGATGCTGTCTGTGCAGTACAAGTTCAAATCCTGTTTTCCTCAGCGCTTCTTTCAATGTCTTTTTCGAAAAATATACGGTGTGCATCAGCATGAGAAAGGGATATTTCCTGCCCATGATCCTGAAGACGAGGCTTCCCGCATCAATCGTATAGAGGAAAAGGAACCCCCCGTCTTTCAAGACAGTATTTATATGCTTAAGTTCCGATACAGGTCTGGAATAATGTTCGATCACGTCCCAAAGGCAAACGGCATCATATCTCTCTTCCCGGGCAGGAGCTGATTCCCCCAATGACTTTCCGGAAACATTAAGCCCTTTCTCCCCGACAGCGATGCCCCGCGCCCAATCCGAAAGTTCGATCCCATCAGCATCAAATCCCCTCCGGCCGATCACTTCAAGAAAGATACCGGTGTAAGAGCCTATTTCGAGGATCGTTCCTTTTTTCAGGTAACACTGCACGAGGTCCGCGTATCTTTCGAAAGTGATCCGCCTCTCCTCTTCCTTGGAAAGGTAATCGCTGTCGGTTATAGACCTGTAAAGGGCCTCTATTTTATCGGGCTCCGGCACGGGCGATTGGTAGATACAT
The DNA here is from genome assembly GCA_937863565.1 of uncultured bacterium. GTDB lineage: Bacteria > AUK180 > AUK180 > AUK180 > AUK180 > CALMGJ01. The sequence continues at coordinate 42,377 of CALMGJ010000037.1, forward strand.
CCGCATTCCAGGCATTTGTGAATACCCGTGAAAATGCCAAGTTCGCTGCACGTGCATTTAAAATATTCCGGATCGGCATCTCCGGCGGGCAGATCCCCGCGGTAAAGGAGTTTTCTCAAACCGGATCCGCATACGGGGCACGGAACATCCGAGAAACGAATATCGCTCATGTCTCAGCACCTCTTAAAAAGGAGCCTTAAAAGAGTAAAGAAGGCTTTTATGATCTCATTTTGAGAGATCTTTGTCACGCCGAAGCGCCGGTCGATGAAAGTTATAGGTACTTCCTTTATAATATAACCCTTTTTGTAAATCCTGAAAAGCATCTCATAGAGAAAGGAATATCCGGATGATGTGATCTCCCGGTAATGAATGCTTTCCAAAACACCGGTCCTGATCAGCCTGAATCCGCTTGTACCGTCCTTGACCCTGAAACAGAAAAAAAGAGTGAGAAGGGCATTGGCGGAAAAACTCAGAAGTTTCCTGAACCACGGCCAGTTTTTTAAACTGCCGCCTTTTACATAACGGGACCCGATTATTACATGACAATGCTGCAGTTCTTTGATCATTGCGGGAATATGCGAAGGATCGTGTGAAAAATCCCCGTCCATCATAAGAACCGCGCCGTAACCCCCTTTTAATGCTGTTTCCATTCCCTCTATATACGCCGCCCCAAGACCGCTTTTTCTCTTTCTTGAAATAAGGAATATCCGGGGATCTACATCAGCCAGCCCGCGCACGATCGATCCCGTCCCGTCGGGAGAATTATCGTCGATCACGAAAATATTAAGGTCCGGACAGATGGCAAGGATATCCCGGCATAGTTTGGCGATATTATCTTTTTCATTGTAGGTAGGTATCAGTACCGCTGTTTGTTCAAATATCTCTTTCATAAGATTATTTTAAGGGAAAAAAACGGATAAATCAATTGATTTTATCAATTACGGCATAGCCGGTAAAGATAAGGATTGAATTAATGTCTTTAGATATCCCAATAAAAGGAGTTCTCAAAAACAAGGAGATCGTGAGCGAAAATAATGAACAAGTTGTTTTTTTTTGTAATAAATTATAAAATTTACCATGTCGGGAAAAAAATATCTGCGATATCTTCATTTTCTTCTGATGTTCATAACAAACGGGTTGAAGGTGCAGACCTTTCTGGGAAACCCCGTTTTTTTCTATCTGCTCAGAATCATACCGAAGAAATACCGGTTAAAAGCTGCGTTCGCGCTGCTTTCGATCAGTCCGCATTATTTTTTTTTCAATATCGCTCATGAATCATGGAAAAGTTCATTTAAAAAATATTGGGAGGAGATACTTAAGGAACATAGCCGCATGAAGATCTCCAGGCGGGCTTTATTTGATTCCTTGCTGAAAATGCATATTAACGGGTCCTCGCGAATAATGGATTTCGGTTGCGGTCCTGGTTATTTAACATTCATATCTTCCGAATATGCCGGAAAGGTGATCGGATATGACATATCCAAGGGAGTATTGGAGTGCGCCAGGATATTGAATGACGCAGACAATCTTCTTTATATCCATTCCGGGAAAGAGGGCTTAAGCGTTTTCCCCGGGAATTATTTTGACCTGATATATTCTTTCGCCGTGTTCCAGCATATGCCCGACGGTGATGTTGTCCGTGCCCTTCAGGATTTTAAAAGGATATTGAAACCCGGAGGGAAACTGCTTTGCCATATTCCCGTGACGGAGGATCATATTCCCGCAAGTTCCAGGGTCGAAGTGAAGAGTAATTGGCTTTGGAAAAGGATACATCTTTTCTTTTTCGTTCGAAACAAGGAAGATACAATAAAAATGCTCGAAAGAACCGGGTTCCGGTTGGATTCATGTTCAGTTTGCAAAGAACATTCTTCCGTTAAGGATGATATATTTTCTCAACACATTTTTGTCTTCACAAATAGAAAGGAATAGCGAATACATGCCTTTTCTTATGATTGAAAGGAAGGTGCGGTTAATAAGGAAATCTTTCTATGCCAACATTCGTCATTTATATTTTTGAGAATTGAAGGAAATCTGATAAAATAAATAATATGATGATAAAAAAAGAGAATGTGATCATTCTATCCACGGCGGACTGGGACGAACCGAACTGGACGAATAAGCAGCATATCGCCATGAAATTGAGTGAAATGGGCTGCCGGGTCCTGTATACGGAACCTCCGCTCTCCCTGTGGCGTTTCGTTCTGAACGCGGCCAGAAACTATAAAAGGCAGAATTGGCTGAGGAAATGCCTTATCCTGAGAAAAGTTGGCAGGGGATTCTATATTCTTACACTTTTCAATCTGCTTCCGGCGAGATTCTGGAAGATCAATTACTACATAGGTTCTTTTGTCAACATCCTCTATATCCGTTTCTTCCAGCACCTGCTCGGTTTCGGGACGCCGTATCTTCTTAATTATATGCCATTTTTTGATAAGTTCATCGGGAAATTCGGCGAAAGAAGCGCCGTTTACGATTGTGTGGATGAGTATTCGGGCATGACCGGGATAATCCCGGGCATAGTGGAGTTAGAAAAAAGGCTTCTGAAAAAATCCGATGCCGTCTCCGTTACGGCAAGAGGACTGCTCCCGCTTAAGAAAAAATATAATCCGAATACTCATTTCATACAGAATGTCGGGAACTCGGCACTTTTCAGAAGGGAAAGAATAAATGATCTGAGAACTCCAGAACTCATGAAAAGATTTGCAGGAAAAAAGAAGATAGGGTTTATCGGAGCAGTAAATTTCAAACTGGACCCTATTCTCATCGAGAGGCTCCTTGATGATCATGAAGATGCCATCTTCATCTTCATCGGCCCGATATATGATTTCGATGTATCAAGGTTTGAAAACAGGGACAATGTGATCTTTACGGGAGCGAAAAGGCTTCAAGACATTCCTCTTTATGTTAAGGATTTCAATGCGGCAATAATACCGTATTTCATCAATAAATATACACGATATGTTTTTCCGCTGAAATTGTTCGAGTTCTTCGCTGCGAAGATCCCGATAATAAGCACACCTCTTCCCGAATTAAAATACTATGACAATGCCCTTCTGGTAGCCAGTAATGCAGATGAATTTTCCGCTTATATCGGGAAGATACTCTCTGATGGCCCCGATTTAGAAAGGATCTCAAAAGGATATGCTTTATCCCTCGAGGCCAATTGGGAGAACCGGGCAAAATGTCTTTTCGAACTCATGAGTTCGAGCGCCTCGGAAAAAGAGACCGCTCTTCCCGCGAAGGACCCCATGATCGTCATTTCGAATGCGGATTGGGACGAGCCGAATTGGACGAATAAACAGCATATAACTTCCGAACTCGGTAAAATGGGGCACAGGATCCTCTATATAGAACCCCCCATCTTCCTCGGGCGCTGGCTTATACATATTCTACAGAGATATAGAGGGCAGCCATGGATATCCAAAATCCTGCCTCTGAGAAAGGTCAGGCGCGGCCTCTATGTACTTGCTCTTTTCTACCCGTTCCCGGGCAGTTTTTTTAAGCTTAATTATCTTATCGGCAATGCCATCAATGTGATGTTCTCCAAATTCATTGCGGCCATTCTCGGGTTCAAGGCTCCGCTTCTTCTCGACTACATGCCGGATGCGGATGCCTTCATAGGGGCGTTCGGCGAGAAAAGATCGATCTACGATTGCGTGGACGAGTTCTCCGGGCTTGATAAGATAAATCCCGAAACAGAGCAGCTTGAGATAAAACTTATGAAAAGAACGGACGCGGTAGTTGTCACTGCACGCGGGCATCTTCCTCTGAAAAGCGGATACAACGGAAATACCAAGCTCATACTCAATGTGGGAAATACCGGCATACATTTAAGAGAAAGAATAGAATCCCTTCCCATGCCGGAAGATATGCGCGAGTTCTCCGGCAGAAAGATCATCGGGTTCACCGGGGCCGTCAATTTTAAACTCGATACCGAACTTCTGCTCAAAGCGGGCCGAGCCCATCCTGAGAAGATATTCCTGCTCATTGGCCCTATTGATAATAGTTTCAATATCAGCAAATTGAGAAAACAGAGTAATTTTTATTTCTTTGGTCCGAGAAAGCTCGTTGATCTGCCGGTTTATGTAAGATATTTCGATATTGGGATGATACCGTACACGCTGACAAAATATAACAAATACAATTTTCCTCTTAAACTTCTTGAATATTTCGCCGCCAAAGTCCCAGTCGTATCCACACGGCTTCCCGAGATTGAATATTACGGCGATATTGCGTATATTGCGGGCAATGCAGACGAATTCATTGATCTTATTGACCGGGTCACTTCTTCCCGGGCGAGCTTAAGTGAACGCCTTGAACGCGGATACGATATTGCAAAAAGGAACAACTGGAGAACGCGTACCGAGGAGATCAGAAGGATATTCTATGAATAACCGCAACGCGGTCCTGATCGCCATCCTCTTTCTCATTTTCCTTTTCATCGGAAGAGCTGTCGTGACAAACCCGATGGCACAAAAGAACCTTCTGGTCTTCAGCCTCGGGCTTTTCGCCGTATTCGCATATTTAAGTTATAAGAACACGTTCATTGCCATCATGGCCTTCCTCCTTTATCTTCCTTTCTACTCTTGGGCAAAATACCGCATCTTCGGCAATTCTCAGTTGGGGAACCTTTCTAAGGATCTCATGCTGGGAATGATATTTTTATCTTGGATGATAAAAAGGATAACGGGGAAATCCGGTACGCTGAACCTGCCTCCATGCTGGACGACAATGATACCCTTTTTTCTTGTTGCTACGCTCAATATCTTCAAAGCCCCTTCGATAGTCGGCGGCATCCTTGACTGGAGGATCCAGGTCTTCTATCCGCTTACTTCGATCGTATTCTTTGATGAACTAAGGGACAGGGAGAAATTCTATAAACTATTGCGCGCTCTTGTGATCGCGGGCAGTATCGTAGCGCTTATAGGCATCTTCCAGCGCATCTTCTACCAGAGATACGGGAAAATGCTGGCTGAGAACATGTTCGGTGCGGAAGCGATAAAAACATATTTTTTGGAGAACCGTTCCGAGATCCTGATCACATCCACCGTCGGCTGGCACGGCGTACTCGGACTTTATCTCACGTTCTGTATCGGCTTTCTTTTCATCCTGTTCACCGATAGAAGGCAGTTCATGCCCAAATGGGCTTTTATCTCGCTTTTCGTCCTGTTCACAGTGACCCTTGTATTTACGAACAACAGAACGTCCTGGGTGGCTTTTATTGTGCTTTTCATCTTCGTTTTCATACGAAACAGAAGACAAAGGGCCGGCCTTATCGCGATGATGGCCGTTGTGTTCACGCTTTTCATCGTGAACAACAGCTTTTTCAAACAGCGTTTTTCCGACATTCTCGACCCTCTTGACCAGGAATCCTCTTTCAATATGAGATATCAGGGCTGGAGGGAATACCTCAATGTCGTCTTAGAGAATCCGTTCGGCCTCGGCCTCGGGCATGTCGGGATGACTGCCTCAAGCAAGAGCACGCGGGTGGATGTAGACCTCATGCAGATGAGAGGCTATAAACGCATTATCGATAATATGTACATAATGATAGTCATGGCTACGGGTTATCCCGGATTTCTCTTCTATGTCATATTCTGGATAGCTTATCTTGCATGGGCATTCTCCGTACACAGGGAAAGGAAGTCCTCTATCACGGTGGTCGGTACCGCCATGCTCTGCATTACACTCATTTCAGGGATCACGGGCGAATATGTCAACTATATCCTTCTTCAAATGTATTTCTGGGTCTCGATGGCCGGAGTCCTGATCGCGGAAAGAGATCCGGAACGCAGGCCCGCCATTAAGGAGATTGAGTGAGAATAGGAATAGATATAACGCTTCTCGGCGCAGTTTACACAGGGCAGCATTTCTATATAACCTCTCTATTGAAAGAGATGTTCCGGATAGCACGGGAGGATACATTCATTCTTTTTACATACGGTAACAGCGGCCGTTCCGATTTCGCCGGATCCGGAAATGTTGAATTTGTACGGATGGTTTCCGGCAATTACAACCGCATTAAAAGAATATTCGTTCAAAATACGGCAATGGCCGGAGTTGCCCAGAAGCATGAACTGGATGCTTTCTTTTCGCCTGCCTTTATCCAGCCCGTTAAAACAAAAGGAATAAGAAAAGTGGTAACAGTACACGATCTTATCTATAAAGCCGTCCCCAAAACCTATAAAACCCTTAAAAACATCTATTTCGACAGAATGATCTCCGGTTCTTTGAGGACTTCTGATCATGTCATCGCCATATCCGAGAACACCAAAAGGGATATTATCAGGTATTTTAAAACGCCTCCCGAGAAAGTGAAGGTCATCCATTACGGTCTTGACGATCTGTTCAAGCGCGATATTCCCGCTGAAGAACTTGAAAGAAAGAAAAAGGAACTCAGCCTTCCGGAGAAATACTTTGTCTATATCGGGACGCTGGAACCGCGCAAGAATCTTCCATATGCCCTCAAGAACCTGGACCGTTATTTTGAGACCGATCCGGCTTGCCGTTTCCTCGTATACGGATGGAAGGGAGATCTCCCTTCTGATGTATTCCGCGCTCTTAACGGCATGAAGCACAGGCAAAGGGTCGAGTTCCGCGGGTATATTTCTCATGATGAACTTCCATACATCTATACGCTTTCGGAGGGACTGATATTCGTATCTCTTTATGAAGGTTTCGGGCTTCCGCCTGTTGAAGCTGCCGCGTGCGGTGTACCGGCCTATGTTCTGAACAGGTCTTCCGTGAAGGAAGTGCTTGGCGATCACGCCTTCTTTATTGACGATAAGGAGTACGGCCTGTATGAGGCGCTTATCGAAAACAAGGCTAACCGGTCGCATGCAGCCACTTCCGGCTTTAAGGTTTTTGCCAGATCTTATTCGTGGGCCGTCGCCGCCGGAAAGACCCTTGAACTGATCCGCGGAGAAAAGGAAAGATGACCTCTTTTTCACTTACGGAAAAGGATGCTTTTATTCCTTCTTTTCATCCGGTCCCTGTATGCGGGTCCCGGAAGGAAGATATCCGTCTGCTTGCGCTACCCCTGTTCTCCGGAAAAGTGGAGATGACGGACTTTGAATAATATCAAGGCGGCCCTTGTCCATGATTATTTTATGCAGTACGGCGGCGCCGAAAGGGTTTTCGAAGCGATATACGGGATCTTTCCCGAAGCGGATATCTTCTGTCCGGTTGCCGATAAAAGGATCGTTGACCGCATCGATCCGGTTATGAAACTTACCGTATCCCCGTTTCTTTCCTCTAAACTCAACAGGTCTCAGTACAGGGCCCTGATACCCATGTATCCTGCGGAGGTCGAAAAATTCGATTTTTCGGGATATGACCTTGTTATTTCGGATTCGAGCGCATGGACAAAAAACATCATTACTCCGCCTGGCACCGTTCATGTTTCATATATATACACCCCTATGAGGTTCGCCTGGAGTTTTTTTCACAGGGAGCTTGAGCAACGCGGAAATTTCACCGGATTCTTCCTGTCCTGGGTGCTGCATTTCATACGGTTATGGGATACCGTAGGGTCTTCGCGCGTTCAATATTTCCTCTGCGATTCTCGCTATGTCGCAAAAAGGATCGAGAAGTTCTACAGGCGTTCCGCCGAGGTCGTATATCCCTTTGTCGACTGGGAGTATTTCCGCCCCGGGAATTACAAAAAGAACTACTTCCTTCTCGTATCGAGATTCCGGCCTTATAAAATGGTCGATCTAGCCATAAAGGCTTTCAATAGAACGGGAGATAAACTGGTCATAATCGGCGATGGAGAAAAATACGCGGAATATAAGGCCCTTGCCCGGAATAATATAGTGATCATTAGGGATGTCGATGACGATCATCTGAGGGAATTCTACTCGCAGTGCAGAGCCTTCGTCTTTCCCCAGGAGGAGGATTTCGGCATCACTCCGCTCGAAGTGCAGTCCTGCGGCCGGCCCGTGATCGCCTATAATAAAGGAGGTGCAAGGGAAACGGTGTTAGATGGAAAAACAGGGATATTCTTCGATCATCAAACCGTCGATTCCCTGTGCGAAGCGATAGAACGTTTCAAGAAAATTGAGAATACTTTTGACAAGCATAAGATCAGAGAGCATGCCGGGGGTTTTACCAAGGACCGGTTCATTTCGGAATTCAGGGCGAAGATAGACACGATACTGCGCAAGGAGGGGAAGATATGAAGCGCGTTGCCCTGAACCTGTTCGCCTCTCATAGAATACAGACGGGGATAGGAACTTACCTTACGGGCCTTGTATCCGGCCTGTCCGGTATCGAGAGGGATCTTGAGATAGTGCTTGTCCTTAACTCCGAAGGCAAAGAGATCTTCAGTGATCATCTTGGCGGATTCGAAAGCTTCACAGCACCCCGTATATCGGATAATATCAAAACCAGGGTCCTTTACGAGCACACTTTCTTATCGAGCGATCTGAAAAAGATCGGAATAGATCTTCTCCATTCGCCCGTATTCGTCTCTCCCTTTAATTACAGAGGAAAAGGCGTGCTAACAGTTCATGACACGACCTTCATCACACACCCGCAATATCATATCCCTTCAAAAAGGCTCTATTTCAAATGGGGTATACCGCGGTCCGTGAAAAAATGCGATAAGGTCGTCGCGATATCCGAGAACACGAGAAAGGACCTTATCGGCCTCTATCCGGAAGAAAGTTCAAAATTCGTATATATACCATACGGTATTAAAAAAGAATTCTTCTCCCCGCTTCCGCCGGAAAGAGAAGCGGAACTCATGAAATTCTCCCTTCCGGAAAATTTCATTCTTTATGTCGGCGTGCTCGAACCGAGAAAGAACATTGAAGGCATCATCAAGGCATTCAATGAGATCCGGGAAAGGATACCCGGACATAAGCTCGTCCTTGCCGGAAGAAAGGGCTGGTATTATGATCCGATATTCGAACTCGTGCGCGACCTCGGTCTTCAAGACTCCGTTATCCATATAGGGCATGTGGATTACCTGACCTTGCCGGGCCTCTTCAGAAAGGCCTCCCTTTTCACATATCCCTCCTTCTATGAAGGTTTCGGGATGCCGGTTCTGGAAGCAATGGCCTCCGGTTGTCCTGTGGTTACATCGGATATCTCATCCACAAAGGAAATAGGGGGTGACGGATGCGCATTTGCTGACCCGAACGATGTGAAGGGGATCGCCTCTGCGATGGTCTCGATCCTGAGCGATCCTTTGCGCAGGTCTTCACTTGTCGAAAAGGGTTTGAAAAGAGCCGCGGAATTCTCCTGGGAATCCGCCGCCAAGAGGACCATGGAACTCTATCATGAGGTTCTTGATGCCTGAGATCACGATCGTGACGATCTCAACCAACGAACTTCATTTCCTCAAGGGAATGCTGGCCTCTCTCTACAGGCATGAGGACTCCGCGCGTTTTGAAGTGATATTAGTGGATAATGCCTCTAAGGACGGCACCTCGGAGTATATCCGGGAGAACTATCCGGGAATATTCGTTCTCAGGAACAGGAAAAAACAGGGGTTTGCGTTCAACAATAATATCGGCATGCGCCGCGCAAAAGGGGATTTCATCCTTGTTCTCAACCCCGATACCGTTTTCACCGAGCCGCTGCTTTCTGAAATGATCGGGTATATGCGGTCGAATCCGGATATCGGACTGTGCGCATGCAAGCTTATGAATAAGGATATGACCGTCCAGCAGTCGGTGAGAAGATACTATACATATCTTACCCTTCTTGTAAGGAGATTCCCTTTCTTCCGTCCTTTTTTGCTTGCCTCCCAGATCAACAGGCATCACTTATACGAGGAAAGAGGGAAGAACCGGGTCTTCTTTCCCGATTGGATACTCGGTGCTTTCATGATGTTCCCGAAAAAACTTCTTGACAGCGTAGGGTTCTTCGATGAGAGATTCAAACTCTATTTCGAGGATGTCGATCTATGCAGGCGGATATGGCATTCCGGCCTCAAGGTCTGCTATTATCCGAAAAGGAGCATAATACATCTCTACAACAGGGAATCCGATACGAAGCGGTTCATAAAGGGTTTCAAGCTGCAGAAAGGGGCAAAAATGCATTTGAAGAGCATGTTGAGATACATTTTGAAATACAGGCTTTCCTTAGGAGAGAAACATGGTTAATCCGAAAGAGATCGAGTTCTACGGCAAAAAAAATCTGTATTACGAGACTGAGCTTAAACCGTTTTCCCGTATGCCGGACATTACTTCAGAAAGACTGTTTGATGACCTTGTTAATTTCAATATCATTCTCAGGGGGATCAAAGCAAAAAAGGTGCTTGAAGGCGCTTGTGGAGGAGGATGGCTTTCCAAGATGCTCTGTCGTTTCGGTTATGAAGTATCGGCATTCGATCAGTCGCCGGACCTTATTGAGAAGAACAGGGAATATGCGGGGAAGAATTCGCTTCAGATAGAATATTTTACCGCGGACTTTGAGGATTTCAAAGTAGACGGGCTTTTCGATGTCGGGATCATATACGATGCCCTTCACCATACGAAGGAACCGTTTAAAGTCGTGAAGTGCTTCTTTGATGCGCTCGTTCAGGGAGGGAAACTCATCATTGCCGAACCTTCTCTTTTGCACCGTATAAGCGGATCGGCAAGGGAATTAACCCGGGAAACGGGTATCATAGAAGAAGGCTTCTCGCGGTCTTCGCTCAAGCGGATCCTGAGAAAGGCCGGTTTCGGGAAGGTCCGTTTCTTTGTGCGGAACACCACGGTCCATTATTCCGGCCGTCCCCTTTCGAAGCAGTGGTTCAGGAATTTCCTGAAACTGTTCTTTTATTGTCCGGGAGAAAAGATATGGGCGGTAGCGGAGAAATAGAGAAAAAACGCTTTTCGCTTAGATCTTCTTTCAAACCGGCCGGGGACCAGCCTGCAGCCATTGATGAATTGACAGCCGCCCTTTCCGAAGGAAGAAAGTACAATGTGCTTCTCGGCGTGACGGGCAGCGGAAAGACGTTCACGATCGCGAATGTGATAGAAAGACTGCAGCGTCCGGCCATCATCATTTCGCATAATAAAACGCTGGCGGCCCAGCTTTATGCCGAATTCAAGGAGTTCTTTCCCGAGAACCGGGTTGAATTCTTCGTTTCATATTATGATTATTACCAGCCGGAGGCCTACCTTCCGGGAAAGGACATGTATATAGAAAAGGACTGCGATATCAATCAGGAGATAGACCGCCTCAGGCATTCCGCGACTCATTCTATCCTTACAAGAAGGGATACGATCATCGTAGCCTCCGTCTCATGCATCTACGGACTCGGCTCGCCGGAACTGTATGAAAGAGAAAGGCTCGTGATAAGAAAAGGGGACAGACTTTCGCGCGATTCACTTCTTCTTAAGCTTGTGGGGATCATGTATGAACGCAACGATATTGTTTTTGAACAGGGCAAGTTCAGGGTGAAGGGTGATATCGTCGATGTCTTTCCCATGTATGAAGAGCATCCCTACAGATTCGAACTTTTCGGGGACGAGATAGAAAAGATCTCTATATTCGACCCATTGTCCGGCCATCCTCTTGCCGGCCTTGATGAAACGATGATATACCCGGCGAAGCATTATCTTATTGAGACGGATAAAATGAACGCCATACTCAAGGAGATACGGGGCGATATGGATGCAAGGTCGGAAGAATTCAGGAAAGAAGGCAAACTCCTTGAAGCGCAACGGATCGCAGAAAGGGTCAATTATGATATCGAGATGCTTCAGGTCATGCACTATACAAAGGGTATTGAGAACTATTCCCGGTATTTCGACGGAAGAGAAGAGGGAACACCTCCCGTGACGCTTCTTGATTATCTTCCTGACGATGTCCTGTACATAATAGATGAATCGCATGTTACCGTTCCCCAATTGAGAGGGATGTACAACGGCGACCGCAAGAGGAAACAGAATCTCGTCGATTACGGATTCAGGCTTCCTGCCGCTTACGATAACCGGCCTTTGAAATTCGAAGAGTTCTTCGCGAAGATGAAAGAGGCCGTCTTCGTTTCCGCAACGCCTTCGGATTATGAACTTGATCTTGCAGAGGGAAGGATCATTGAGCAGATCGTAAGGCCGACGGGGCTTATCGATCCGCAGATAACGGTACACCCCACGGCCGGACAGATAGAGAAGCTTCTTGATTATCTCGAGCCCGTTCTTGCAAGGAACGAGAAAGCTCTTATAACAACTCTCACGAAAAAAATGGCGGAGGACCTCTCGGCCCATCTCGGATCGCTTAAATACAGAGTAAAGTATCTTCATTCCGATATCGATACCATAGAGCGCTACAATATCATCAAGATGCTGCGTACGGGAGAGATAGATATCATTGTGGGTGTTAACCTTTTACGGGAAGGTCTTGATCTTCCGGAGGTCTCCCTTGTTGCGATCTTCGATGCTGACAAGGAGGGCTTTCTCCGGAGCAGAAGGTCTCTGATCCAGACGATCGGGCGTACTGCAAGGAACGTCAACGGCCAGGTCGTTCTCTTTGCCGATATCAGGACGGACAGCATCGAGCTTGCACTCTCCGAGACAGAAAGAAGGAGAATGAGGCAGATCGAATACAATAAAGAACACGGGATCGTACCGAGAACGGTTGTCTCCTCGATAAAATCCGGCATTGAAAAATTAAAGAAGAAGGACTTTAAAAGCGATGACGATCTCGATATCTACCTTAAAGACCTTAAAAGAAAGATGGAACGCCTGGCAAAGGAACTCCGATTCGAGGAGGCGGCTGAGATCCGCGAGGAGATCATCGCTTTGCGGAAATCGTTCCTTTTCGGAGAAGAGAAGGGGAAATAGGGGCGAGGCGCAGTGAATAGTGAACAGTGAAAAATGTGAAAAAGTTGAGAGTTGAGAGTTGAAAGTTGAGAGTTAGAATAGTAAAAAATAAACCCGTAAACTCGCCGGCATATTTCTTGCCGGCCTGCAACAGAATAACGGTTCTTGCCAAACGCCATACCACTTCTATAATTCAAGCTTAAGCGGGACACGGTTGAATTGAAATGAAATCTATTTGGTGTTATAATAGAACATGAACAAAGATATCTCGATCATCATTCCCGTTTACAATGAAGAGGGTAATGTAGAAGAGCTCTATAATCGTGTCCGCATGGCCATGGACAAAACCAATATCAATTACGAAGTAATATTCATCAATGACGGTTCCACGGACGGAACGATGGGTCTTCTCAAAAGCCTTGCACTTTCAAGCGACCTTGTGAAGGTCGTTGATTTCCGCAGAAATTTCGGCCAAACGGCTGCTATGCAGGCCGGCATCGATCATTCGAAGGGAAAGTATATCTGCTTTCTCGACGGCGATATCCAGAACGATCCGGAGGATATCCCGGGGATGTACCGTAAAGCCGCGGAGGGATATGATATAGTGAGCGGCTGGCGCCACCAGCGGAAGGACCCCTTTTTTTCAAGGAAGATCCCCTCGATGATAGCGAATTCGATCATCGCCAAAAGCACGGGAGTGAAACTGCACGATTACGGCTGCTCCCTTAAAGTCTATGACGGAGAGCTCCTCAGGGGAACTCCGCTTTACGGGGAGATGCACAGGTTCATTCCGGCCCTTGTTGCGCTGAAAGGAGCGAAAATAACCGAAGTCAAGGTCAATCATTATCCGAGAAAATCCGGCAAAAGCAAATACGGTATTTCTAGAACATTCAGAGTGATACTGGACCTTATAACGGTGAAATTTTTCGGGGGCTTTTCTACTAAACCTCTCCACATTTTCGGATCGTGGGGAATGATATCCGCCACGGCCGGTTTTCTCATCTCGCTGTACCTTGCCGTGATCAGGATCTTTTTTAAAGAACCCATAGGCAACAGGCCGCTTCTTACTCTGGGTATCCTGCTTATCTTCCTCGGAATCCAGTTCATCACGATCGGCCTTCTTGGCGAATTCCTTACCCGGATCTATTTCGAGAATTCCGGAAAGAAGATCTATCATGTCAAAGAGATCGTTCAGAAGTAAAATGCCTATAATAGGGGAGAAGATCACCTTTTCCGACCTTATTATGAAGTATATCTTCAGGGATACGGTCCTTGCCGGTACGAGAAATATCGGGGGAGCTCCCGGAGTTGGCATAAGGATGCTGCTGTACCCGCATTTCTTAAGATCTTGCGGCTCCGGTCTTACGGTACGTGAAAACGTGGTCATCAAATTCCCCGAGAACGTGAAGATCGGGGACCAGGTAGGTATCTCCGAATTCAGTTGGATAGACGGCATCGGGGGCGTCACGATCGGGAATATGACCAGGATCGGGCCCCATGTCTGCATCGTATCTTTTGAACATAACTACATTAAAAAGGATATTCCCGTAAAACTTCAAGGCAACAGGAAATCGCCGGTTTGTATAGGCGATGATGTCTGGATCGGCGCGCGCGCTGTGATCCTTGCCGGTGTCACCGTCGGGCCCGGAGCAATAATAGGCGCAGGCGCAGTGGTAACGAAGGATGTGCCGCCTTATACTGTCGTTGTCGGTTCTCCTGCCCGCGAGGTCGGCAAGAGGGAATGAAAAAAGTCCTTACCGCGGTTTTAAGGATACTCTTCCCTGCGGTTGTCTTCTATCTTCTTTCAACCAAAGTCGATTTTCGCGAGGTTATCTCAAATATCGGGGTTTTCGGTTTTGGGAATTTTTCCGCAGTCGTTCTGATCATCTTTCTGGCCCAGCTTACCAGCGCGCTTAAGTTCAATATAATAATGAATTCATACGGGAAGCGCTCGGGGATCCTGCATGATATCGGAGTTTATCTTGAAGGCATGTTCTACAATAATCTGTTCTTCTCGACTTTCGGCGGAGATGCTTTCAGAGCGATTGTCTATACGGCGAGATTCAAGGAGAAGGCGCCGGTTTTCTCTGCTCTTTTCTGGGAGAGGATGCTGGGGCTTTTAGGTGTTTTTATCTGTGCCGCTGTCTCGGTCGTCCTGCGCCCTTCGATCTTATCTTCCGAAACGGTAGTGAAAGGGATCAATCTCGGCCTGCCCGTTTTCCTGATCTTTGCCGCTGCGAGCGTTCTTGCCGTTTGTCTCTTTTTTAAACCGTTCAGGGAAATTCTGGGAAAACTCTCTTCAAAGATCTCGATTTTTAAGAAAGCAGCCGGGAGATTTCTGGAATATTCCGCCGGGCTGGGCAAGGCTGTCCCGGCATTCATCATTTCTGTTCTTCTGTCCGTTCTTTTCGTTATTATAATAGTATTCTCTTTCCTCCTCATTTTAAAAGTGACATCACCCGGCCTGCCCGCCGGACTTATCTGGATATACATTCCCTTCATCCTTCTTATCGCGGCCATTCCGGTCACAATATCGGGATTGGGATTAAGGGAATGGAGCATGATCCATTTTTTCGCTTTTATAAACGGTTTCTCATCTAAAGAGAATATAATGTCCGCTTCTCTGATATGGTTCTTTGCCGTGTTCACGCTTTCCGTGATCGGCGGCCTCATACATGTTCTGAAAGCTCTTGTATCTAAAAAAAACCGTTGATCATTTCCTATCTGGCGATCACTTCCACTGACACCGTATCTTCGGAGCCGAATTCGTCGGCCGCGGTTATCTCATAGGATCCCCGTTGAGCGGGAAAGAGAACGGCATTGCCGATCTCTGTTTTCCGGAAGAGTTTCCCGTTTATGAACCAGAAGACATCCCTGTTCCCGTGTCCGGAACAGAGGAGTGAAAGCCTAAGGCCATCTTTGTACATGATATGTTCGCCATTATTAAGGCCGGATATTTTAATATAAGACCTGTCGTCTCCGCAGCGGGGATGAACTGCCGGAAGCGATCCCGAAATGAAGGATGAGCCGGAAAGATATGCCGATACATCGGAGGGCATCACGGCAAAGACCTTCTCTTCGAGCTCCCCCATGCCTTTGAAGAAAGACGTGATACGAAGTCCGCTTCCTTTTTCTATCAAAAACTTCCTGTGGAAATTGCATTTCGAATAATACCGTCTTTCGCGAAGCGTATATTCTTCAATGCCTTCCGGGCAGTTATCCGTTTTCAGTTTTCCGGAAAGAGGGCAGACCTCGATCAGGGAAATATCGTCCGGCATTTTTCCAGATTCATATGTAATGCCGTGCTCAAGGGCCCTCAGAATATCAAAGGCTATCGGTGCGGCGATCTCATAACCGATCAAACCCTTCACCCCGCAACCGTCGAAATTGCCTGCCCATACCCCTACAACGAATTTCGACCCGAAAGCAATGGTCAGCGCATCCCTGTATCCGTGTGATGTCCCTGTTTTCCAGTAAATTCTATCAAGAAGGGGATTTCCAGCGTATTCATCCGGCAGCTCGAAATTCTTCCTTTTCGAGAGCGCCTTTTTTGTAAGATAACATGCGCCTTCCGAAAGGAGTCCGTTCATATCACCGCCCTCATCGTCGATAAGCATTCTATACGGACCGTATTTTCCGTTGTTCGCTATCATCCTGTATATATTGGCAAGAGACAAAAGGTCCGTCTCTACCGCGCCGATGATGAGAGAAAGCCCGTAGAAAGGATCCTCCTCGAGCCCTCTGATCCCGGCGGATCTCAAGAAATCAAGAAAATCGTCCTTTCCGTAGTTATTAAAAAGACGGATAAAGGGAACATTCAGGGATCCGCACAGGGCGTCCTCGGCCCTAACAAGCCCCTGGTACGAACCCGAAAAATTCTCGGGACTGTAATCGGAATACGAAGTAGGTATGTCCTTCAGCATATAGGAAGGATTGATAATGCCCTTCATAAGAGACAAAGCGTATAAAAAGGGTTTCAATGTCGATCCCGGACTCCTTTTTGCGATGAACCCGTTGACCATTCCGTCCTTTTCTCCGAAATAATCGAAGGACCCGATGGCGGCGAGCACATTCCCGGTTCCGATATCGAGAACGACGGCCGACGCGTTCGTGATGCCGAGATCTTCGATCCTCTTCCTGTGATTGGCGATGATCTGCTGCGCCGCTCTTTGAACGTCCCTCTGAACGGTCGTAACCAGGCTGTCATTACCGGGATATCCCGCCGTAAGAAAGTCGGAAAGATGCGGTATGTCCGAGGGGAACCTGCTCGGCGTGAATCGGAGTTCTTGTCCGGCGGCTTCGTCGAACTCTTCTTTTGAGATCGCTCTTGCCTTGAAAAGAGCCTTCAGAACGCCGTCCCTTTTTTTTCTGAACAGTTCGGTATTATCGAGAGCATTGATGCCTGGGATCTGCGGCATATTGACGATGGCGGCCATTTCAGATATGTCAAGGTCGCGCAGCGGTTTTCCGAAATAGTACTGCGCCGCAGATTCTATGCCGACAAGGTTCCTGCCGAACGGAGCGAGATTGAGGTAATACTCGAGGATCTCTTCTTTTGAAAAACGCATCTCGAACTGAACGGCCCTCAGCATCTCTATAAATTTAGAAAAGAGAGTCCTTCTTTTCGGCTCAGTGATGCGCGCAAGCTGCATGGTAAGCGTCGATCCGCCGTTAATGATCCTGCGGTTTTTGATATTCCGCGCGGCCGCCTTCAAAACGGATACGGGATTGATCCCGAAATGAAAAAAGAAGAAACGGTCCTCCTTCTCAACGATCCCTCTTCTCACGAGGAGCGGGATATCACGGTAAGGCGTTCTTATCCTCCACTGCTCATCCTTTGCGATATAAACGCGCGCCGGCCTTCCGTCGGCATAATACACTGTCTTCGAATAATCCGGGAAAAGACCTTTTGGGAGAGGAACGATGAAGGGAATGATATTGAACAGGACGGTCGCAGAAAGTATTATAAGAAGTTTTCTCATCCGCGCTTGCGCTTATTGCCTGATATTGATCTTTCTTATGCCTCCCCTGAAATAGATCGAAGGATCGTACATCGCTTCCGCCGTGGTTCCCGGCATGATGAACTCTCCCGAGAATGCGACCCTTGCCGTAAAATAGAATTTTTGATTTTTTACCCAGGGGGATAATGTCCCGAACAGCTGTATCTTATCATCGCGGATATCCATATGGTCAACACTCCACGGAGCGTCCATCCAGTTGAGGGCGCCGGCTCCCGTAAGGCGCGGGTTCTCGATCTCGAACCCTGCGGGGATCCTCACTGTAACGGCCATATTATGTAGATTCGTCCCGACATCGCTTCCTATTTCCAGCTCTACGAAGATCAGATCGCCCACCTTGAGATTTTTAAGGTTAACAATCATGCCATTCGAATCAAAAAATTTCAGGTTCACTCTAATGCCTTTATATGAATCGGCTTCCGGGAAACTCACGGGATATCCGGTGATAGATATCACGGCATCGGTTTTGGCAGGAGAATTAAGAACAACGTTCTCCCCGGAAAGGCCCTGGAACTGGAATGATTTTCCGAGCGGAGAGTTATGCCCGTCATATGCCTTGCCGTTCACGAGCATCTCTGCTTTCGACATATCCGGTATCCTTGTTTTTCTCAGTATCTTTCCCGCCGCCATTATCGACCAGGCCATCTCCTGCGTAGTGTAATGACTCCGGGCGGAATAGAAAGTGGCAAGCTCTCCGGCCAGTTCGCCCAGCTTTTTTTCGCCTGAAAGAAGATCGGAAAGAATATATACGCGAAGAGCCCTGAATCTCAATGATGACCAGAACGTATCCCTCATATCCCGAATATCCTGAATATCCCGTTCGAGAAGATCGGAAAGATAACTGTCGAAAAAGTCTTTTTTCCCGAGCATTACCGCCGCCGCGGAAAGAAGGAGCATATCCTCGGAATAATGGTACAGGTTACTGTTGCCTTTTTTCACCGAATCTATCGCGTTCATGATCCTTTTCAGAACATCCTTTTCAGCCAATGCGAGAACGAAAAGGGCATAAGGATGCGATTGAGCGCTGTTCCTGCTGTTTATCACGGTATCCATAAGATAACCGAGGGCGTTCTCTATGGCGAACTGTGAAACGGGATATCCTGCTTTCTTCGCTTCAAGGAGCATATGAGTGGCATAGGCGGTGCCCCAATCGCACGGGGAATTGCCGCCCGGCCAGTAACTGAAACCTCCGGAGGAGGTCTGCATGCTCAGGACCCGCGCGATCCCTTTTGCCACCATATCGTCGATATTGTATTTCTTGAGCGTATCCGGGTCAATGACTTTCAGCACATCTTTTATATAAAGGAGCGGCATCGTTGATGAAGTTGTCTGCTCGATGCATCCGTAAGGATAGCGGATCAAAGATTTGATCCCGGAGAATGTATTGGCAAGCATAAAGGAGCCGGCGTTGATCGTGGAAGATTCATATCCCGGTGCCCATCCGCTGAAATATTCCGAGATATCGTTCTTACCTTTTTGTATCTCGATCTTTCTGGTAACGGTGATCTCGTTCGTCGGCGGTATGATGGGGATATCCTGCGAATCTCCCGATGAGAATGCCCCCGCTTCAAGCGCGATCTTGAATTTGGCCGTTCCCGCTATCGCAAGGACCTCCGCGCTGAATTTGAAAGTTTTACTTTTCTTGTCTTCGAGAATGCAGTTATTCCCGTCAAGCGGCGTTATCCTTATATTTTCACCCGCCGAAAGAACGAGTCCGATCTCCGCCTTCTTTCCGGAAAGATTCGTGATCTCGACCGGGATCACCGCTTTATCCATAACGGTCAAGAATCTCGGGAATACCGGCATGATGACGATATCGTCAGCGGCCACGGTCTTCTTCTCCGCGGAGGCCATTCTGCTCTTGCCGGCGGCGACCGCCATGATCCGCAATGTCCCGTTGAAATACGGGATCCTTACTTTGACAGATGCCTTTCCGTTCTCTATCTTCACGATGCCGGAATAGTATGAAACGAGTTTTACCGGAGTAACTCTCTTTTTCAGCTCTCTCTCCCTCTGATCTTCAAGCTCATTAACCCCCCCTCCCGGTTTTTTATCGTTCTTGTAAACGGAGGATACCCAGCCGTAATTGTCAAAGGTGCTTACGCCCAGCGCGCATTTCTGGAAAAAGAACGCGAAGGGATCAGGCGAAATGAAATTCGTGATCTGCAGTATCCCCTCATCGACAACGGATATAGTAGCCCATCCTTCCTTGATATTCGGGGTTTCTACAGATACTTCGAACTCGGTATTGGGCTTGATCTTCTCGGGTGCATTGATCTCGATAGGTGAAGAGTATTTCTCAGGGATCACCCTCACGCTTTTGATCCCCATGCAGTGCTCGGGTTCATATCCGTCCGTCAAATCCTGCGGATACTCCTTTATAAGATGCGCGTGGAAATAGATATTCGGGACATCCTCGGAAATCTTACATGTGATCTCATTGCGGCCTTCCTTCAGGGCGTACCATTTCGAGAAGATCACCTTATCCGTTTCAGCGGAGAATTGAACCGTTCCGCTGAATTTAGAATTGAAGGAGATCTTTGCAGTATCCCCGAGATCATACGCCTCCTTGTCCGTGAAGAGCTTGATGTATTCCGGGTCCTTGTAATTGCGGTATTGCGATTCCCGGTAGGAATATCTGTAGTAGCGCCATTCCCATTGAGCGGGGATGAAGTATTCGCTTACCGACCTTCTGTCCTCCGAACTTACCCTCATGATATATCCGCCCCAGTAATCGTCCGGGACGAACGAATATTCGAAAGTGCCGTCCTCGCCTGTGATCACGCTCGTTTCCAGTGTATTGTAAGAATACGGCTGCCAGCGCCAGGCGCCCCATCCGTAATCCTCATCGTCCTCATAATAGTAATACCAGGAGTATTCAACGCGGGAGATCTCAACGTTCAATGTAACTTTGGACTTTATAACCGTCTCATCCGTATCAAGAAGGATGCCCTTCACGGTCATCTCCTTGCCTCTGTACGCCCTGTCAGAATCGGCTTTCAGCCCTATGAGCATATTCCCCGGCATAACGGTAACGACCGCCGATCTCTTTGAGCCCCGCGCCGTACCGGGAGGAGAGACATTCGCATACAATTTCAATTGAACGGGTGAATTCACTGCGATGCCGTAATTGTCAAGGTTGAATTTCAGGGCATATGAACCGTCCGCGCCGAGTTCTCCCGTGAAATTATCCACATTCGTTCCCGCGGGTTCATCGAAGAAATATTTCCCGAAGGAATAATCACTGAAATCCTTCACTTTTAAAGCGATGGGTTTCAATGTCACGTCCAGGGAGAAAGAGGCCTCGGCAGCCGGCGCGCCGAAAAGGTATTCCGCTTTGAGATCGACGCGGATATCCTCTTTGTCCATGAAAAGCATCTTTTCGGGTTTAAGATCGATCTTGATCGTTTCCGGGACGAATTCCTCTACTGAAAACCGCCCCTGGCCGATCAGGTTCTTGCCTGCCAGGACATTCACGACATACTGCCCCGTAGCGGGCGTGTTGCCGAATTCGCACGAGAGATCTGCCATTCCGGCATCATTGACCGTTTTAGAGGTGTCTATAAGGACCGTATTCCTCGGGGACACCAGGCGGATCTTAACCGGTATCTTCTCCTTCGGGGACCTCCTTTCGCTGTCCCTCACCATGATGGTGATATTGGCAGTATCGTTCGGGCGGTAAACGCCTCTGTCCGTGTATACATATGCTTTGTACTCGAAAGTATTCTTATAATTCGTTCCGGCCACATCGAATTTTGATGCATCAAGAAGCGGTTCGTCGAAAACCATATAATTCAGATCGTCCCCGTCTTCGGCGATAAGCGCATAGACCTTGTCGGCTTTGAACCGTGCATTGCCTTCCCAATCCGTGGTCATTCTTTCAAGAACATTGTTCGAATATGAATAAGCCGTAACGACAATGCCGCTTTTCGGGGACTGCTTAGTGAGCGACCGTACCCATACATCTATGTACTCCCCTGCCTTCTTGGCGGTTATGCCGAGATCGCTTACGATCACTTGTATAACGTCGCTTCCTCCCTGATCGCCGACCACGGCCACGTTGAATACGCCCTGCCTGTCCTTCAAGACCGCTTCCAGATCAATGGTCGATACTGTTTCCACATTTTTAATATTGTCAAGCGCAATCTTCGTATCGTATATGATGTCGCTTATCTTACTGTGAGCATTATCCCTGTATTCCGAAGCCAGCCAGAAGATGATGTTCTGCTGATAGATCTGGCGGATGTACAGCCTTGCTCCTGAATTGTTCATGTGCTTCAGAGCGATATTTTTTTCGGTTCCCTTGAGAATTATATGGGAATGGGAGAAGAAGCCTACAGAAGGATTCTCATTCGGGAACTTCACCTTCTCGGTCCTTGATTCGGAGAGGAAACAGCCCGCATTGGATGTTAATCCTTTTCTCACGGTAACGGAATACTCTTCTCCCGCCTTGAATTTCCCGATAAGTTTGTATATGCCCTTAGACTTTGTTATTCCGAAATTTATTCGGGGCGAGATATCGATGAATTTCCGCAGTAATTCAGTTTCGATATCCGGAACCACATATTGCGCTTTTCTTATTTCCCGTTTCTTTTTGAACAGTTTATCCGTATTATCTTCGTAGAATTTAATATTGACCGCATTGGTTCTGTCATCCTTCAGAACCCGGTCGACGAACAGCCTGAACTTCACATAGCGTACCATGATCGTTTTTTTGTATTCATCGGCATTGATGTGCTTTTTCAGGTCCATGACGTTCATACCGTATGCGTCCGGCAGACCGTTCTTGAGAAGCGCATTGACCTCCGTGTCATCGGCGATGCCCGGCAGAAGCACCGATATATCCCTCGAGATACCTTTGGTGACAACCTTGAATGGCAGAGGTTTTCCGTTGCCGTCGGAGAAACTCAGATATTCGGCGATCCTCTCGGAAGAAACATCGTAATTGAACTGCATAGTGATCTCCGCCCTGTCGCCGGCGCTGTGATAGATATCTTTAACAGCGAATAGAGGAGCGACCCATCTGTCGAGAACGGAGCCGTCGAAACCGACCTCGTATGCCGTACCCTGTTTAAGTCCTTCGTCGAAGAATATCCTGATCATGTTGTCGGACACCTTTTCGATCCTGTAATTTATAGGCTCGGGAACGATCTTGATCCTGAGTTCTTCGAGTGAAAGACCTTTTTTACCGGGTATGGGATCGGAGAATGAAAGCTCGAAATATTTCGGACATTCCGCGGCGGTCGGAACGGAGAAAACATTCCCTTTTCTCCTGCTTTCCGCTGTCCTCGGCCTAACTATAGGCGTTTGAACCGTCACTTTCTTTGAAGGCAGGGTTTTCTTTACGGGTTTTCTCACGGGTATGATGCTGAAAACGATAATGAGAACGGCAAGACATGCCAAAGCAATGAAAATAACGGTCTTCTTCTTCATCTCACCCTCCAGGAAAGAATATTCAGATATTACCGGAACAGAATAATTCTATTTTTTTTTGAATAAAAAATCAAGAGCGTTCGCTCTGTTAACGGCGATACCGGCTATAATGAAAAAAAGCCCGGCAAATGATGCTGCACGGAGCGGTTCCTTCAGGACCAGCGCAATGAAAAGAAGCGAAATGAACGGGGAGAGGAAAACGAGTATTGAAATATCCGCGGGCTTCTTTGAGACGGCCATTGCCCTTTCCCAAAGAATGAAAGTAAAACCCATTTCAAAGGCTCCCACATAGATCCCGCCGGCGATCCCTGCGGGATGGAAGCGCATCCTGTATTCTCCGGCGATCAGGAACAGGATGAAAAACAAAGTGCCGCTTATAAAATGAACAAAGAGCTTGACCAGCGCCTCCGTACGGTCCTTTTTCCCCAGCACCCAGTAGAATCCCCATATCACTGCGCTTGAAAGCGGATAAAGAATGTTCGGGGACATCTCGCTGAAGAAAGGCCCGCTTCCGCGTGAGGAGATGAAGAAGATCCCGGTGAATCCCAGAGCTAAAGCCCCGAGAGACCTGGCCGGAACCGGAGTTTTAAGAAGGAGCGCCGATATCAGAGGAAGAAGGATAGGCCATGTATAGTTCAAAAGCAGAGCCTCCTGCGCGGAGAGCAGGGCATATCCCCTAAAAAGAACGATATAGTAAAGAAAGGGGTTTAAAATGCCGGTTAAAGCGGGAAAGATCAGCGCGCCGGGCCTCATCCTGCCGAGGACTTTCTTTCGCGGGGAGAAGATCACGAATGACCCGAAGATGATTGTACTGGCGATACTGGAAATGAAAAGAAGCTCGATATGACCGATGTATTTTAAACTCAACTTGAAAGCGGTCGCTGCCGTAGACCAGAAGAATACCGCCCCGACGGCATATAATATGTCCGGGCTCCCGCCTTTTTCCCTTTCGGTTCCGCTCATTTTTCTCATCGGCTAAGTATATAATATTTGCGGGAAATTCGCAAAAAAGGCCGCGAAACGCAAATATAAGCAGCTCTTTCGCCGTTGAAGGAAAAGAAAAGATTGATTTTTTTTCTCTTTATACTTAAAATAAATGTAATGGAGGGCAGAAGGATTTAAAATTGAAGATCAAATACAGGTTCCCCCTGATCATTTTCCCTATCCTTCTCGTTTCACTTCTGTATCTCGGGAATATCTGGTTCTCGCTTACCAAGACCAACTACGATAATCTTCTAAAGAACGAGGTGAAGATACTGAGCCTGAAGAAAGCCAACGCGATCCAGAATGTGATCGACAAGATGGAAAGCGACCTTATCCTTCTTTCCACGAGCCCTTGGATCAGGGAATATACCGATATCAAGGGAAGAACGGATGGAGACGAAGATCTCCATATCAAATTCATAACCACATTTCTAAAAAAGGGAAGGGTCTATAAGGGCTTCACTTTCGCAGATATGAAGGGGGATGAACTTATCAGACTTTATTCTACTCCTGCGCTTCTGCAGAAAAGGAACGTTTCGGAAACGGGATATTTCCGGGAAACGGTCAAACTTCCGGAGGGAAGCATACTGAAGTTCTTCTCGGGCAATGATCTTATCTATTCGGCAGGCGTTTTTTCGAAAGACAACCGTCTCACAGGCATCATTACGCTGGAATTTGATTATGAGGGTTTGAGAGGGCTTGTCAAAGAGCCCAACAGAGAAGCAAGCCCCGATATCATCCTTTTTGACGGGAAGGGCGGAAAACTGATGGACATCTTTTCCTCGGGAAAGATCACGGAGCATACTTTCGGAAAGATAAAGGATATGATGACGGGAACGGACCAGGCGTATCGAGACAGGACGATATTCCTGAAGGGTGAAACGACGGATTTCATCTTTGCCACGTCTCCCGTGACGCATTTTGACTGGCATGTGTTCTCCTGCTACAGATATGCCGATTTTGCGTCATCCATCGCCGCTTTGTGGAAAAGAGCGCTGGGTTTTTCGCTCGCGGTCCTCTTGGCCTCGGTGCTCCTCGTCTACTTCATTTCCCTGAGTGCCGTTGCCCCTATCAGCAGGCTTGCCGCAAATGTCCAGCTTCTCAAGGAAGGAAGCTGGGAAAAGGTGAAAGGCCCGATCTCGAGGGACGAGATCGGCGATCTCACTATGAAATTCAATGAAATGGCCGATACGATAAAAGAAAAGCAGGACCGTCTGCAGGATGCTTATGAGAAATTGAGGGAGACGCAGGATAAAATGATACGTACGGAAAAACTCGCCGCTATAGGGGAATTGGCGGCCGGCATAGCGCATGAGATCAATAATCCTCTCAACAATATTCTCGGGTATGTTTCTCTTTTAAAAAAAAGCACTTCGCTGAATCCAGATGAGTTCAGAAAGCTTGAGATCATACTCCAGCAGATCGACCGGTGCCTTGCCATCATGGACGGACTTCTTGATTTCTCCCGGGCAAGGACGCTCATACTCGAACAAGCGGATCTTTCGGGCATAATTCAAAATGCCGCCGAAGAAGCGAGAGTGGAATTCTCGATGAAAGAAGAGAATTTTGAAATATCCCTGGAAAAAGAGATGACCGCCTATATCGACAGGGAGAAGATCAGAAGGGTTTTCTTCAATATTATAAAGAATGCCTGTGAAGCGGTTGCCTTCAAAGGTACGATCAGCATCAGCGCCCGGAAGGAGAACGGTTCGATCACAATAATGATCAGGGATAACGGCGAGGGTATCCCGCCCGAGAACATCGAAAAGATATTCATGCCGTTCTTCTCGACAAGAACAGAGCAAAAAGGGACCGGATTAGGCCTTTCGCTCAGTCGCGGGATCATCGAGGACCATGGAGGGGAGATAAAGGTGTCAAGCAGAAAGGGGGAGACCATTTTTGAAGTAAAACTACCGCAGGGGGCAGCATGATGGCCGGAAGGAAAATGAACATTCTGATCGTTGACGATGAAATGCATACGGTCGATATCATAGCGGAGACATTAGCGGGATGCGATCTTGGAATATTCAAGGCTTACGATAAGAACGGAGCACTGAAGGCCATCGCGTCCTCCGATATCGACATAGTCGTGACCGATCTGAAACTTAAGAACGAATCCGGGATCGAAGTCGTGGAAACCCTGAAAAAAAGATATCCATCGTCGCTGGCGATCGTCATCACCGCATATGCCACGGTGGATTCCGCGGTCGAAGCGATGAAGAAGGGGGCTTACGATTACATAACCAAACCCTTCCGTCCGGAGTATGTGAAAATGATCATCGAGCGCGCACTCGAGAATATAAGGCTTTCAAAGAAGATCAAGGACCTTGAGCTCATCATCGGGCAGCATGAACAGTTCTCCGGTATAATAGGAAGATCGGCGGTGATGAAAGAAGTATTCGAACAGATCGATCTTGCAGCGAGCACAGATTCGAATGTTCTCATTTTCGGGGAAAGCGGAACGGGAAAGGAATTGGCGGCAAAAGCGATACACAAAAAAAGCGCAAGGAGCACAAAGCCCTTCATCGTCAAGGATTGCGGAATAGGGACGAGAGAACTCCTTGCATCAGAACTCTTCGGTTATGTTAAGGGCGCATTTACGGGCGCAAATGAAACAAAAAAAGGACTTTTCGAACTCGCTGAGCAGGGCACTCTGTTTCTCGATGAGATATCAACACTTGATGTCGATCTTCAATCCCATCTTCTTAGGGCCATACAGGAACGGGAGATCCGCCCGGTCGGTGCAGGGCATTTTAAAAAGATAGACGTAAGATTCATCGCGGCTACGAACAAGGACCTTTCCGTTCTTATCGGGGGAGGCTCATTCAGGCAGGACCTTTATTTCAGGATAAACGTGATCAATATAAATCTGCCGCCATTACGCGCTCGCCGTGACGATATACCCCTTCTTCTGGATTATTTCGTCAATAAATATTCCCATGCGCTCGGGAAAAAAGTAGAGAGGACAGAAAAAGAAGTACTTGATATCTTCATGAGATATCCTTGGCCGGGAAATGTCAGAGAACTTGAGAATGCTGTGGAAAGGGCGGTCCTTTTCATGAAGGAAGGGATATTGACCGCTAAATGCATACCTGAGGCGATACTCAGGCCTGATCCCGAAGCCTCGCTCATGCCAAATGAGGGCAATTCTTCGAAAGGGATCTTGAAAAACCTCTATGAGGTCGAAAAGGAGCATATCCTCGACACTTTGAAGAAATGCGGCGGAAATCAGAAGAGATGTTCAGAAGTTCTGGGGATCAGCAGAAAAACACTTTGGGAAAAATTAAAAAAATATGGCATAAAAAGTGTAAAGAATTTTGAGGCCGAAGGAGGTCCGCAATGAAAAGAGCGCTTTCCACATTATTCGTTATCATTTTCGTTATATGCTGTTACGGCAATACCGACGACATCGTTTTCAAGGACGGCATTCTTTTCTACGATGTTAATATGAGGGGAGAGACCTACGAATTCGTAGTGAAGATCGAATCCCTGGAACCGGAGATCGTCTTCAGATGGGTCATGCCTTCCAAGGACCTTGCCGCCCGGGCGATCATTTCCAAAGAGAATATACTGAACGCAAAAAACCAGAAAACATATTTCTCCAATTATGATTATGAAAGATACGGGAAAGGAACAACGGCCGTATGGCTTTCTAAGATGAACTATCTTGCGCTGAAATTGATGAAATTCACAAAGATCACTTTTGATTCGGGGAGTGCCGAGAAACTTAAACTCACAGGTTCTAAAACAGTCCCCGTTACCGTTAACGGGGAGCCCGTAGATATCGGCCTTATAACGGCAAAAAGCGAATCCGGGAAATATCTGGAGGTCCTTGACGACATAGAACATCCCGTTATCATGAACATGGAACTCGATTGGGGAACGGTCAAGATCAACAGGATATTCCATAAAACAGCCCTTATTGAACATATAGGATCGCTTTATGATTCGGGAGATCCGGGAAGTATTAAAAGCGCCATCTACTTCACCGCATATTTCGATCTCCCCGAATTTGCAGACAAGGTCATCGCTGCCATCGATAAAGAAGATACGAGGGTGGATGCCATGTGGGCATGCGGAAGGCTCAAGCTCAAACAGGCTCTTCCGAAGGTCCTGCCCTATATGGATTCGAACGATTATAACACTTATTATTATGCGGTATTCGCAACAAGGATGATCAAAGACCCTTCTTCCATTCCGCAATTACTGAAGGTCCTGAAGAAGGAAAAGGACCTTACTTCTTCAAAGGCAGAGACCATCATTTATGCTCTCGGAGATTTCAAGGATCCCCGTCCCGTAAAAGATATATGTGCAATTCTTGACAAAGAGACATCGCGGCTGAGCGCCCTGAAACCCGAAGAAGAAGATAAAAATGTCAATTTCAGGTGGACATGCCTGGACAGCCTTCTTCAACTTGCATCTCCCGCTTCGGTAAAAACACTGAAAGCCCTTCAGCTCGTGGAAAAGGATAAAACAAATCTTTCCCTGATAATCTCAGCGCTGGATAAGATCGAGTTCTCAAATATCAAAACACCCGCAGTGAAAAAGGAGAAGAAGGCGAAACCGGGTCAAGAGGCTCCGAAGCCCGGTAAATCCGTCTGGTTCTACGCTAAGGTGAAGGATTTCTACGAAGACAATAAGATCGTGGTCCTGGGAAGAGGCAGCAATGATATGGTGCGTGAGGATTCCGGGGAAGTGTATTTCTACCATAATGCAATCTCCGGGACCAGTTCAAATATCAACTGGTCATTCGTTATTGCCAAGGGGAGGATCATAAAGGTCACTCCTGATGATACGGTGATCCATATCACGGACATGTATGATAAGATCGCCAGCGGAGATATTGCCGAGTTCACTCTTGTGATGCCTGTTGAGAAGGTCGATAATCCGCTTCTGCTTCTGGCTCTCTACGACATTACTTTTAAATCCCCGTCTGACGACAGACCCTACAATTCCGTCGATGCCGTAAAGAACATTTCCGACGCAAGTTATAATGAATTATTGAAGATGATCGAGAAGGAACTAAAGGATTACATCAATACAGAGGATATCAAATCCTACACTTCCTCCCTTACCGTCGATGAAGGGAAATTCAAAGGGATGAACTGGTACGATGCGGGCATGGCCGTTACAACGGAAGATATAAGGGAATTTTTTCTTTATGTTAAATACTATCCTTCGAGGTATCTCACCAACGAATATAATTTTGCGGAGACCCTTTATACATGGATCATAAATGGTGCAGAGGACACGCTGAACGAACAACGGGCGGATCAGGCTAAACCGGTTTACAATGACGCGCTCGATCTTCTCTCAGAGGGAAAGATCGACGAGTCCGCGGAGAGATTGAGAAAAGTGCTCGAGATCAAGCCGGATCATGAGGACGCGAAAAATAAACTTACATTGATAGAAGACATCGCTTATCTCAGGGAAGTGACATCCCGCGATCCCGATGACCTCAATTCTCTCTATGACCTTGCATACAAATACTGGCGCGCAGGCTTATATGAAATATCCAATGAAAAGTACACGATCTGCGTGGAAAAAAAATTCAAGGAGGGCGCCTCAAGGTTCAATATCGGCCGGAATTATTTCGATATGGGTGATACGAAGAAAGCATTCGAGATCTACAGTTCCCTTGGCGGCACTTATGAGAAGGAAACTGAGGAAAAATGGATTAAATACACATCTTCCCTCCTCAAGCTCTCCACAGAGAAGAACGATCCGCAGGCCTTCATCAATATCGCGGACGTTTTTTATCACGATGAGGTCTACGCGGACGCGAAGGATTATTATCAGAAGGCATTATCAGCCGATCCTGATAATAAGTATGCCAAGGAAATGATAGGGAAGATCAAGATCCACAATGATGTGGACCAGTATCTCCTCTGGGCTGCCGATTACTGGGACGAATTCAAGTTCGAGGATGCCAAAACGTACTGGATCGAAGCCCTTTCCGCAGCTATGGAACTGAACGACAAGGAGCTGATGCTGACAATATACAATAAGATCGCGAAAAGTTACGAGAATGCCGAGATGTACGATGAAGCAATTGAGATATACGGAAGGATAATCGAATTTGACAATACGAATTTCGATGGCTATTTCGGGATCGCTTACGCGTACCAGGGGCTTCTCGAATACGGAAAAGCGATGGAATGGACTGAGAAAGCGCTCCAAAAATTCCCGGATGACGTAAGTTTTTTGAACAGCATCGGCTTCGATCTGATGAAATTAGGGCGTTTCGATGAAGCGGTCCCGTATCTTGAACGGGCAAAAAAAGACGATCCGCAATACCTAAATCCGCGCAAGAACCTGGCTGTTTGCCTTTTCGAGAAGGACCTCGATGCTTCTGTCCAAATACTCAAGGATGCGCTTTCGGAAGTGGACAATAATGATTACGAAACGCGGAAAAAACTCGGGGAACTCGTTCTTCTAAAGGATCTCAAGGACAAAAAGAGCACATCCCCCGATGAAAAGATCATCCTGGCCAAAATATATTATGATTTTATGCGGTATGATGCCGGGCTCTCCGTGCTCGCCGCAGTTCCGCAGAATTTCGAACGGTACCGCGATGTGCTTTATGAAATGGGTAGGATTTATTATCAGAAGAACGATTACGGGAAAGCTTTGGAGTATTTCGAAAAACAAAAGAAGATCTATCCCAACCCTAATGCTGATAATTTCATCAGCTACTGCAAGGGCTATATGGAAAAGGACCGCGAGAAAAGGGCCATGCATTTCGGCCGCGGTGAAATGGCCATCTCATCCTACTACTCCGCCCTTCTTAATTTCGCGAGAATAGAAACGAAGATACCCGGATTGGATAAGCTCATAGAGACCGCCAAGATCGGCTATAAGGCTGCAAAGGATATGGATTGGGCCTATGAGTGGACTCAGAAATACAATTACGGTGAGGCGGTTAAATATCTGAAAGAAGCGGAGAAGCTGGCATTTTCGATAAATGACATGTACATGCTCGTGGATATCTGCTATAAAACCGCTAATGGTTATCTTGATCTCGGGCAATACGATCTTGCCTGGGAATACTACAATGCCGCCGTGAAATACCGGAAAGCAGTGAACGCGGACGATAAGGATACCGTATTGGACCAGTGTTTTAAATATTATTATACGTCGATCGGAGATTTCAACAAGGCGCTTGAATACGCCGAAAAGAACCTCAAAAGAGTTCAGAGGGATTTCCTGTACAATGACCTCGGGATCACACATGCTGACCTTGCCGATTGTTATACGAATATGGGAGACTACGAGAATGCCCTCGAACATTACAATGCCGCGCTCGAGGTCTACAAGAATAATCTCAATTCCTTAAGCGAAGTGTATCAGAGGAAGAACATCATCTACATATATCTCTATCAGCAGGAATTCGATAAGGCGCTCGAGGATATCCCCGCTCTGGAGAAGGCTTTCATCAAGATCGAGAAGAATGCCGTAACGGCGCAGGATATCTACAATATTCTCGGGCAGACATACCAGTACATCGGAGTCGCCGATAAGGCCATCGTTTATTTCGATAAGGGATATGCCACCGCTTCACGCTTGGGGAATAATTACGGCCGCGGAGCTTTCCTGAACAATTCTTCCGAGGTCTTTCTCTATATAACGGGCGACCTCGACAAGGCTGCCGAGAGGCTTCTTAAGGCCCAGGTGATCTTCGAGAACATGAACGTGCCGTCAGGTCTTGCGCCCGTTTATTCGAATCTGGCAGACCTTTATTTCAAGAAAAAGGAATACGATAAAGCGATCGAATATGCGGAGAAAGCGAAGACCATCGCCATCGACTACAATTACGGCTACGAGTACAATGCCGCTTTGCATCTTGAGGCATCGGTGGAATTCGAGAAAGGGAATACGGATAAGGCCTTCGAGTACTGCGCCGAACTCCTCGACCGCGTCGAAGGGAGGAAAAGAGGCGCTTTTCTCTGGAAGGGAAGGTATCTGATGGGGAGGATACTCTACGGTCAGAATAAAAAGGAAGAAGCTGTGCAGAAACTTGAATCGGCTGTCGAGGCTTTAAGAAAAACGACTCAATCGATGAAATCAGAAGAAGGACAGCGTTCTTTCCTTAAAGCGGAGAATAAATTCGAAGTATATGAGAAGCTCATTTCCATTCTCATGGAACTGAAGCGCTACGACGAATCGATCAAATATCTCGAGGAGATAAAGTCCCGTATTATAATGGATACTTTCGAGAACTACAACAAGGAACTCCAGCAGCTCAAAGAGAAGAAATCCTCCATAGAGGAAGAACTCCAGAAAGAACTGGAAAAGCCAAAGGAGATGCAGAGCAAAGACAGGATAAAATACCTCTCGGAGAACCTTGCGAAGAATGAGAGCGAATTCAACCGGCTTGTTACATCCATCGAGGACAATTATGATGATTTTGCCAAATTGAGAGTGGATCCTGACCTTCTGGCGGATATGAAGGACAATATCCCGAAGGACAGCGTGATACTGTTCTATTTTTTCGCGGACGAGAAACTTTTCATAATGACGGTCGGGAACAATTATTTCAATGCTCAATCCGTGGCCATAAAAGCCGAGGAACTCGAAGAGAAAGTATTGAAGCTCAGAGCCTTCATCACGATGCCCGGAGAAGAAAAGAACACGAATGAGACACTGGCGGAGCTTTATGATATCCTGATCCGGCCGATCGAACCGACGACCGATAAATACGAGACACTGATCATTCTCCCGTATAATGTCCTTTTCTATGTTCCCTTTGCCGCGCTGGTCAGCGAAAATACGCCCGGTGCGGTCAAGTACCTCATTGACGACAAGAACGTGACCACGCTGTGCAATGCCACGCTGAACGACCTTTTCAATACTCCTAAAAAGAGCAGCGAGTATTCTTTCGTCGGTTTCGGGAATCCCGACGGAAGCCTGGCCTATTCCGAGAAAGAACTCGAGGATATCAGAAATACCGTATTTACGGACGGGAAGATATTCCTTAAGGACGATGCGACAAAGGAGAATTTCTTCGAGGAAGCAAAGAACTATTCGATACTCCATATCTCAACACACGGGAAGCTCAAACCGGTAGCTTCCGATTCCTATCTTCTCCTTGCGGGAACGGAGGAAGAGTCCAAACTGACGCTGGAAGAGATCACCGGATACACCGACCTTAAAGGGAAAGCCGTTCTCGCAGTGCTCTCTGCATGCGAAACCGCGCTTGAAAAGAATAAATCCATCGGGAAGGATTTCCTCAGTCTCTCAAAGGCTTTTGCCAGAGCGGGTGTTCCGGCCATCATCGCATCGCTATGGAAGGTATCGGACGAATCCACAGAGCTTATTTTCACCGAGTTCTATAAGAATCTCAAGACGAAGAACATGAACAAAGCCGAAGCCCTGCGCGCCGCCCAGAAGTCGATAAAGAGCATGAAAGAGTTCTCGAGCCCGTTCTTCTGGGCTCCGTACATACTCAATGGCGACTACAGGTAAAAAGGTAATGGGTGTTACTATTCGAAACATTGAAAAAAAGTTTGAAATATGGGATAATAGTCCGGATGCGATGAATAAAGGAATTCGGAAATTGGTACACATTATGCTTTACAATGAACAGAAATACTTTTTATTTCAGGAGGTGTGCTCATGAAAAAGGCACTATGCGTTTTGCTGGCAGTGTTCCTTTTAGCGGGAACATTCTATGCGAAGCCGAAAAAGAAAGAGGGCCCTAAGGAAGAGCCCAAGATCCAGGCTCAGAAGGGAGAGTTCCTCAGAACCAAGGATATACAGGGTTCACTCGATCCCAGTCTTGCTTTTTTGGCTGACATGGGCCTCAAGATAGATGAAGCAAGAGAAAAAAGCGATGCTATCGAGATCGCTTCGTGCGCGCTTCTTCTTTTCTGGGCCGAGAAGATCTCAGGCAAGGAATCCCCGATCATAACGGGAAAGACTTTGCTTGAAGAGGCTTCGAAACTTGCCGAAACACAAAAGAACCCCAAAGCTCTGGAAGCAGTTGCCAAGATCTGGGGCGATGCTGTGAACGGCCCCGGCGACACGGCCATGATGGAAAAATATACAGAGATGGCCAAAGTCTTCCTCGCCGAAAAGAAGGATGTGAAAAGGTCCTATTCCGAAACAGGCTCGGTGCAGGTCAACAATAATACCGGATGGGATATGTATATCTACATTGACGGGTATTATCAGGGCGTTCTCTATGCCTATCAGGACAAAGTCTACTATGGCGTTCCCGCCGGTTCGATCAAGCTCTATGCTTCGGCTGCCGACGGCACGTATTGGGGACCCAATTACTACACGCTTTCCGTAGGCGGAAAGTTCACCTGGAATCTCTGGCCGTAATTTCGGGTAATCGTTAATTCTAGGGGGAGGCGTTCGCACCTCTAAAAAGGCGTACGCGTCTCCCCCGTTCTTTTTTCAGTAAAGAACTCTATGAGGGAAAATATGAAGATCGTCACAAAGGTCCTTCTGGGCTTGCTTGTTTTCGTGTTATCCGCGGTTATTCTCGTTCTCATCGTCTCGGCCGCGGTCAATGCCGGACAGAAGAAGATATACAATGCCGTTCAAACCGCATCCGTTAAAGCATACGAGGATTTCGGAGAGTATGTCAAAAAACCTTTTTATGAAACATACGCTGACGGGCAGTCCTGGGATTATTACGGAAAAGCGGTCGATCTTATTAAAACGGACATTGATAAGAACGGCAATAAAGAGATATTCAGGGATTATGCCGAAGATAAAGGGACCGTGACCCGTGAGCAAGTGCTCGAAGCCCTCAAGTCCGAAGAAGAGCCTCTTCATATTTTCCGTGAAGGAGTGTATAAGAACAAGTGCCTGATACCTGTTGATTACAGGGACTTCGCCGGCACTTTTTTCCCTAATGTATATTCGGTTTTCTTCCTGTCAAATGCAAGCGGTTCCCGTTATCTTATTGAACTCGAGGATAAAAAATACAGCGAAGCTCTCCGTTCAGCTATGGAGAACATTATCTTTTCCATTGACCTGATGAATTCAAGTCCGAACCTGATGCTCTATATCGGAGGGGTACATAATCTGAAGAAAACAGTCAAACATCTGAACAAGTTCATCGCCGAAAAGAGGAAGGATCTAAGATCGATAGAGACCGTTATCAAGGCCTATGAGACCCTTAGAGGGGAATTCAAGGACATAATGGAGCTTATTGATTATGAAAGGCATCTCATAAAGATAAATCTGAGCGATCTTTTCTATGAGCAATTGTTCAATTCTCCGCGCGCGTCCGTAGGTTCTTTTAAAAAACTGCTGGTAAAATTATATCTTGCCAAATACGGTTTTTCGGAGTATAAAGCGATCAATAACACACTGGATCTTTTCGACAGGATATACGATAATATAATAAAAGCCGAACCGAGAACGTGGAAAGGCCTTACGGGGGTTTTCGGAGAGAACGACCGCCTTATTTTCAATTCGAAAAACGATATAGCCAATATCGTATATCCAAAATATGACAGCATCGTATTCGAATACTTTGCACTGCGGACAGAAATAGACATGCAGCTTCTGAAACTGTATCTGATCCGCGCCCTTTCCGAGGGAAAAACGGCAGAAAAGGCCGTCGAGAACGTAAAAACCCGGATAGGGGAATTTAAAGATTTTTACAGCGGTGAGAATATCCGTATTGAAAATGACGCCCGGAAGAGGGTCATATCGCTTGTTTCTTTCGGCCCCGACGGGGTGACGGACGCGGCCGCTCCGGGAGATGATATTAAAATGGAGATTGAATATTAGGAGAGCTTATGAAAAAGAATATTCTTCTGTTCTTACTGCTTTTTATCGTGTGCGTTAACGTTCATTCCGCCGATACCGGTACTGTCGCGATAGTATCTTCGATCGACGGTCAGGCATCGCTGAAAAGCGGCGATACCGAAAAACCTCTGGACCTGGGTGCGGAATTAAAGGATGGCGATACCGTTATCATCGGAAAGAAATCCTCTCTGACGGTGCTTTTCCAGAATGGCGCTCTTATGATCTACAATAAGGAAGGCGTGCATTCCATTTCCGTAAAAGATGCCGATAAGAGGGCCAAGACCCGGGGGATCATACCTGAAGTAGTGAAGGATTTCAACAATACTTTCAATGAGGAACAAAGAGAGGAAACGCTGGGAAAGGTACTGTCATTAAGGCCAATAGAGGATTTCATGCTCATTTATCCGAGGATGAAGGTGTTCTCGGTGAGGCCAAGGTTCCTCTGGGACGTTTCTCAGGAGATCCATGAGAGAGCATTCATAATAGTTATCGGGGAAGTGGGCGGAAGGGAACTGCTCCGAATACCCGTTAGCGACATTTGCGAAATGGACTACCCTTCCTTCGCGCCGCCCCTCACAAGAGGCAATATCTACTACTGGAGGATCGAACTTGTTTCCGGCGACGATTATTCGGATGATATGTCATTCACCGTCGTTGACGAGAATGAAGCCTCGAACTACACCGTAGAGATCGACAGGATAAATAAAAACTACAAGGACCAGAATGTGAAAGACATGCTGATAGGCAAACTTCTCACCGGGAATTCACTCTATACCGAAGCGATCGAGTATTACAATAAACTTGCCGCCCGTAATCCTAATTCGATCTATCCGCATCAGGAACTTGCCATCATATATCAGAACACATATCTGAAGAAACTGTACGATTCCGAAATGCTGAAGATCAAGGAATTGAAAAAATAAACGGACGGATACCGTGAAAAGGATCCTTCTTCTTGCGGCTCTTGCAGCGTGTCTTGTGTTTCCGGGTTCATTTAAAGAAACCCTGGAAAAGGCCATTATATCTTTCAATAAAGGCGATTACGGGAAAATGTTCGAGATCCTGAAAAAGGCATCGAAGGCGCTTGATGTCAAAGATCCCGAATACAAGTACAACAAAGCCGTCCTTTACAAATGGTATGGCAATGCCTATATGGGAATGAACGACACTTCTTCGGGTTATACGTATTATGAGGACGCGCTCTCACTACTGGAAGAGGTCGGCGGTGACAAGGCGGATCTGGAAAGAGGAAGGCTTTACAATAATCTCGGCGCGCTGAACGAAGCGGACGGGGATTATGATTCGGCATTGGATTATTTTGATAAGGCATGCGGAATTTATGAAAAGCTGAACGAAACACTGGAGATCATGCACACAGAGCTCAATAAGGCGTACCTTTTCGAGGGAATGGGAGAGTACGATCGCGCTCTTGCCGCGCTCGAGGGCATCATTGCCGCCTCGGCCGACAAAGCGGTGAAGGATGACGATATCCTTTCAAAGGCCTATCTCGCCGAAGGCAATGTCTGTTTTAAACTGAAGAAGTACAATGAAGCGCTTCAGCATTATATCAAATCCAATATCCATTTTGCCAAGCTTAAATCGAAAATAGGCATAGCGATGACCTTCGCCAATCTCGGCATAACCAATGAAAAACTCGGCGCGCTGGGATTGGCAAAAGATTTCTACATAAAAGCCCTTGAGAATTCGGAGAAGATAAGGGGGCAGCTGAGGGACCAGAAGATGCGCGCTACGTTCGGAGAGGGAAGTTTCTTCGTCTATGAAAAGATCATCACGCTTTGTGTGAACGAAGGAGCCGCGGAAGATGCCCTCTACTATATTGAAAGAGCAAAGGCGCGCGCTTTTCTCGATATGCTCGGAAATAAGATGATACCCCTCAGGACCAAGAATAGGGAGTTCGCAGAGCTTCTGGACAGAGAAAGGGAATATGCCCTTAAGATCGAATCGTCGGTAGAGATCGGCGAGATCGAAAAATTGTCCGAAGAGCTGGACGGGATCTATGAAAAGATCAAAGCCATCGATCCGGAATATGCCGGGCTGAAGACGGCTGATGTGAAAAATGCCGCGGAACTCCGTGCCCGCATTCCCGATGATATGATATTCGTGGATTATTTTATCGGTGAATACGGCGCCTATGCCGCACTTTTCTCCGGAAATCTTCTGAAAGTGATCACTATCCCGATGCGGCCAGCTGTAATGATCGAAAGGATATTGAAATTCAGGTCGATAGCGGTAGAACCCGGATGGAGCATTTTCGATTCAAGCTATCAGGATATACTTGCCGAACTTTACGATGTGCTGTTAAAACCTTTGGAAAAAGAGATCAGCGCATTCGGCAAGATCTGCGTCATTCCACACGGGATCCTTCATCATCTTCCTTTCAATGCACTCGTTTACGAGAAAGATACGGCAAGCAGCGGATTAAAAAAGCCGAAGTTCGCCATAGAAAAATATCCGTTCATTTTTTCACCGTCGATCAACATTTTCGTAGAAACATTCAAAGAAGAACAGTCGTACGGAAACATATTAATAATAGGCAATGCCCAATATGAAGAAGGCTGGGCCGCTCTTCCTAATGCAGAATTGGAAGCTGCCGCGATAGAAAAAAAATTCACCGAAAAGAAAGTCCTTATCGGGAAGAAGGCGCTTGAAACTACAGTGAAAAAAGAAGCGCCGAATTATAACATACTGCATTTTGCCACTCACGGCCAACTTCTGAGCGAAGAACCGCTGAATTCGAGGATCTTACTTACCAAGGGCGGTCGCGACGACGGCAGTCTTACCGTCAAGGAGATATTCAATATGGACCTCAAGGCTTCACTGGTCGTTCTTTCCGCGTGTGAAACAGCAAAACTGGGCAGTTTCTCATCGGATACGAAAGAGAATTTTCCTTACGGGGACGATCTTCTCGGCCTTACCAGAGCCTTTGTTTATGCCGGTGTTCCTTCGATCGTCGCAAGTCTCTGGGAGGTTTCAGACGCGGCCACGATGTTCATCATGGACAATTTCTACGATAATCTGAAAACGATGGATAAAGTAGAGGCCCTTAGGCAGGCCCAGATACGGTTAATGAAATCGGAAGAAGGGAAAGGCGTGAACAGGATGGTCCACCCCAATTACTGGGCGCCTTTCATCATGTTCGGTTACTGAGGGTATTTTCCGCTTGCCGGTTCAGTCATTCTTTCTGTCATATTTATAATATACGCCGTTCCTTATCATATCGAACAGTGTATCCAAGTCCTTTATGAACACCGGCTTCAATGTTATCAGATCGTCCATCTTCTTCTTGCTGTCCACCCCGCCAAAATATTTTAATTTGTACCCTGCAATCAGAGTCGTGACGAGTTCCAGTACTTCTTCCTTGGGTATGCGCAGGTCCTTTTCGCTCGCATCTTCGAAGATCTTCGCGATGAGGGACCTTGAAATACCTGAGAATTTCCGGTAGATGTCCCCGAACAGTTTTCCTCTTTTTCCAAGATCCGCGTTTGCAAATATCGTATACAATTCAGGATGGTCGAAGTAGAAATCAAAACTGATGCGCACCATCGCTTTGAACCGGTCGATGATATCGGGAGGCATATACCCTGTGCGTTCACCGATATAGTCGCCGTATAGGTTCACGGTATGCTCCAGCACGGCATAGAGCATAGCTTCTTTGGTGCCGTAATAATAAAAAAGAAGGCCTTTGGATATCTTGAGCTTTTTCGCCACTCTGTTGGTTGAAGCTTTATCGAACCCGTTAAGCGAGAATTCCTCGATCAGCCCTTCGAATATCTTTTTTTTCAGCAAATCCGTTCTGATCTTCTTTTGTCCGGTCGCCGGCTGATTCTTCCTGCCATTTCCGGTCATTGCAGTGCTCCGGAAGGCTGCTCACAGCATCCTGCATACCGGCATAAAAGTGATCCGGCATTTCTCTTATAAAAGAATGCTCCGCCGCTCATTTAAAATGCCCTATTGTCATGCGGGTCTTTTTCATGTCCTATACTTTCTTAAGCGCTTCAGCCGACGATAATTTCTTTGCATAAAGCGCCGGGATCGACGCGGCAACTCCGGAGATAACGGCAGCGGCAATGACCGCGATAACAGTGAATGGAACATTCGGTTCATTCCTGAACGAATAACTCATGGGCATCTCAACGCTCTCCATCGCTTTTTCGAAACTCAGGGCATGCTTCGAAAGGAAGATATTCATGAGGTGTCCGGCAACACCCCCGATACCGCCTCCTAAAAGTCCCATGACCGCGCCTTCCACGGTGAAATTCCATAAAATAGCATTATCCGTCATCCCCAAAGCCTTTAATGTCCCGATTTCTTCAAGCCGCTCGAATATCGTCTGCATCATTGTATTGAAGATCACGAATGAAGCCAGCACTAAGATGATGAACTCGAAGATATAAAGTATCTTCATCGAAGCCAGTATCACGCTCCAGTAGCCTCCCACCTGTTCGGAAAAATTCTTGATCAGCAATCCTTCTTTATTAAGAGTTCTTATCTCGGATTCCATCCGTTCCGCCGCTTTGGGGTTCCTGGCATATACAAGTATCTCGGGGAAATCCTCCCCGAGTTTCAGAAGCCTCGACGCGCTTGCCAGATCAAGAAAAAACACTTCATTATCGAACATCGTGATCCCGTATTTGAAAATGCCCGAAACACCGACTTTTATTCCGTTCAATCCGCCCTCGGCAGTATTCGTTGCGATAAGGATCTCATCTCCGGTTTTGCAGCCTATCCTTGCGGCCAGCCCAGATCCGATGACCATCCCGTTTACGGGGATGCCCCCTTGCGTGATCTTAGCTTTGATGTCCAGGCTCGTGTTCTTGAAATCGAGCCCTATCCCCATAGCCGGGACAGTGTTCTCGCCTTGCCCCATAAGAAGTCCGAAGCGAACCCTTTTTTCCACCAGAATGATGCCGGGAATGCTCTGTAGCCGATCGATGAGAAGGGGAGTGTCCGAAATAAGCTGATCAACCGGAAGAAAGCGCTCCCGTTTGCCGTAATCCGGCGTCGTAAACCTGAAATTTCCGGTCTGGAACTTGATGTAATTATCTGTAAGATCGATCAGCATCCCATCCATGAGACCTTGAGTGAAAAGGACGATCACTACTCCCGTGAATATGGCGAACATGGCGCCGATCGACCGGCGCCTGTTTCTCATAACATTTCTTATTGCGTACTTAAATATCATTGCGGCCTCTTCTTTTGGGACAGTTCCTCATTGTTTCGTCCTCAGGCATTCTGCAGGGCTCATTTTCGTGGTCTGTCTGGCAGCGAAAATACTGGCGCCCATGCTAGTGATAAGGCTCATCAGAACGGAAGTATAAAAAGGAACGATACTCCATCGTGCAGGTATCTTTCCGAGTACTTTATATCCCAGATTACTCTGGTCACCGCCCATGATCTTTGAATAATCAAGCGGATGCCGAGTGAAATACCAAATGAACAGTGTTCCGAAAACGATCCCCGTAAGGCATCCGGCAAGGCCAAGCCAGAAACCCTCAAGAACGAAAACGCCCTGCATTTGAAGATCTGTCATGCCGAGGGCTTTTAATGTTCCTATCTCCCGCTTCTTCTCGTAAACGGACATCAGCATGGTATTGGCGAAACCAACGAATGCGAGGAACAGGAAAAGGTAAATGAAAAGAAGGCCGTATTTCCAGTCCGTCTCGGCAAAAGTAATGAAAGATTCACCGAGTTGCTTCCAGTCGAGAACATCATGATCGGGGAAGGCCTCGGAAATAGTCTTGCAGTATGTTTTAAGCGCTGCGAGAGAACGCGTCTTGACCGCGATCTGAGATACCCCTTTCATATCGATGAACTTCTCTGCATCCGATAGCGAAATAAAGATGGCCGTATTGTTTACACCGGGATCTGCGCTGTCAACGATCCCCGTCACTTCCAGTTCGATGGAATCAAGCATACCGCCCGTTGTTCTTGTAGTGAAATACACATAATCGCCGATGCCCATGTCAAGGTCTGAAGCGAGGCTCTTTCCGAGCAGCGCGCCGCCCTCAGTAAGGGCACCTTCTGAAATGAAATCATAAAGATTGAACACGTCTTTGTCCTTCTCCGGTTCTATTCCCCAAGCGACAACGGGAACCGAATCTCTTCCGTTATCAATTTCCCCGATGAGCCTTGTACGCATGCAAATGCCGGTCACAAAATCGAATTTCAAGAGTTTTGCGGCGATCTCATTTTGATCGGTCAGGAAATTTTTTTCCGAGAACGGTTTCTTTTCATCATACTCCTTTGTCCTGATCTGAATATGGCCTGTCTCGAAATTGATAAGATTGTCGAAAGACTGTTCGCGAATCCCTCTTGTGATACCGTCCATCCATAGATACACGGTAATGCTGAAAGCGATGAGAATAAGAGTTAGAAGCGATCTTCTCCCGTATCTGGTAAGGTTCTTAAATGCCAGGCTCAATAACATTTGGGTCTGCCCCTTATGCTCGCTTTCACTTGTGCTGTTTCGCCTCTTCTATAGTGAAGTGTTTCATCGCTTTGCTTCATTATCGAGTTTGTAAGATGAATGCTTCAGAGTTAACGGGTTTAAAAAAA
This sequence comes from uncultured bacterium, assembly GCA_937863565.1. Classification (GTDB taxonomy): domain Bacteria; phylum AUK180; class AUK180; order AUK180; family AUK180; genus CALMGJ01. Next base: position 84,915 of record CALMGJ010000037.1, read on the forward strand.
GATCATTCATTATTTCTCAACCCGCCGGCAAGCCCCTTGCCAACCCCTTAGCACGTAATAAATGAACTGTTCGATCTGTTTTCTTTTATTCATCTATCACTTTTTGCTTTCACTGTTCACTGCGGCCTTGCAGTTCATTCCGTACTTCCTACTCCATACAGGGCTTCCGCTTAAATTTTCCTCAACGCTTCCGCAGCGGAAAGGTTCTTTGCATATCTTGCCGGGAAATAGGCTGCAACGGCCGGCACGAGAATGGAAAGGATTACTGTGACCGGCAGAAGCTCAAAACCTGCATAGGGTCTGATAATGTAGTTCACCGGAAAATCCATGCCCTGCATAACGGTTTCCACATTTATCCCCACCTTTCTCACCCATAAGGTGAAAAGGTAGCCCAGAACAGCTCCGGGGATCCCTCCGAGCGCTCCGATGAAGCCGCCTTCAAAGATGAAATTCTGGGAGAGCTCCTTATCCGTCATTCCGACCGCTTTCAATGTTCCGATCTCCTTCATCCGTTCGAATATCGCCTGCATCATCGTATTTACTACTACGAAAGAGGCAAGAGCCAGGATCAATATCTCGAAGAAGAAAAGGAATATCCGGTACATGCTCAGAACATCCCAGAGTGTTCCGACCTGCTCTCTTGCCGTCCTCGAAGTAAGCCGATCGTTCAGAAGGGGAGCGATCCGTTCCTTGACCGCATCCATTTCTTTAATCTTGGAATAGATATAGATCTCGGTCGATGCCCCCTCTATCTTGAGAAGTTTCTTCGCATCATCGATCGAAATGAAAAATGATCTCTCGTCCATGTCCGCGATCTGCATCTGAACGAAACCGTTAACGCGGAACTTCATCCCGTTGAGGCCTCCCTCGGAAGTATTCGTGGCAAGAAGAAGTTCATCTCCGATCTTTGTGCCGAGCTTCTTGGCGAGTTTAACGCCTATGTAAAGGCCTTCCCGCTCCAGTTCGCCTTCGACGAGATTGCTTTTGATATCAAGCACGGTATTGAAAAGGTCTATTCCCATGCCGAACGCGGCCACCGTTTTTGTCTCCCTTCCCAGAAGTATCCCGAAACGTGCTCTCTCTTCAACGGAGGTCACACCCTCGACGGCCCGCAACTTCTCCATTAACTCTCCGGAATCATATACAAGTTCGTCGACGGGAAGGAATTTCTCCCTTTCCGCGAAATTAGAAGTCGTGACCTTAACGCATCCCGTGAGGATCTTTGTGAAATTGTCGCTCATCATGATCAGCATTCCGTTCATATATCCCATCGAGAAAACACAGATGAAAGCGGCAAAGAAAATTGCAAGTCCGGTTAGTATCGAACGACGGCTGTTCCTAAAGACATTCTTTATAGCCATCTTAAATATCATATATAGACTCCTATAGGCGCAAAGCGCTATTATTAGGTGTGAAGTGTGAAGTGTGGAGTGTGGAGTGGGAGGTAATGATTTTATTCATTTCTTTTACTCAATCCATGTTTTGTACTGATCAAAAGACTCATTGCCTCTTCGCATAATCTATATGCATGATCTCTTTGCTCTAAACTTATAAAACCGAGATCATGACAAAGAAGATAATAGTATTTCAATTCTGCGCATGATGCAATAGATATTTTCAAGAAATATTCATACTCCTTTTTATTAAATCTTGAATCGCCCTCTATAAGATTAGCGGGGATTGATACTGCTGCTCTTTTCATTTGAGAGATCAATCCGAACTGCTCACAATCGGGAAGATGTTCAGCCTTTTTATATGTGAACAAAACAAGTTCATGGGCTTTTTTAAATACGGCCATATCTTCTATTTTCATATGCTTATCCTACATTGCACTCCACACTTCATACCCCACACGCCACACTTCACACTTCTCTACTGGTTCGTGCGGAGACATTCTGCAGGATGGAGTTCAGTGGTCTTCTTGGCGGGAATGAAACTTGCCGTGACGCTCGTGATGATGCAGACGAACATTGCTACAATAATTCCCGGCACGTCCCATTCGGCCTTGACCCAGCCCATGACCTTGTAACCGATGTCCATATCCTTATTGCCCATGAAAGCTGAGATATCGAATCCCTTTGTGAGAAAATACCAAAGGAACAGAGCTCCCAGGATAAGCCCGAATACGGCC
>CALMGJ010000038.1 GCA_937863565.1 uncultured bacterium
GCGGCAGGACCGTCGGCGCCGGCGTCGTGGCTAAGATCATAGAATAATGCAGGTGTAGAAATGGACAGAGTCAGAATTTGTCTGAGCGCTTATGATTACAGGATCCTTGATAAGACGGCGCAGTCGATCATCAAGGAAATCCGCAAGAATGAAGGCAAGATCGCGGGTCCGATTCCCCTTCCGACGAGGATATCGAGATACACGGTTCTGAGATCGCCCTTCGTCGACAAGAAATCCAGGGAGCAGTTCGAGATAAGGATACATAAAAGACTTATCGACATACTGGATTATACTCCGAAGACGGTCGAAGTGCTGAATAAACTCGTTCTTCCCGAAGGCGTAGACTTCAAGATCGACATCAAGTATAGAAAAGGAGCTGATGAAAAATGAAATTGGGAATAATCGGCACGAAAAAGGGAATGACGCAGATCTATAAGGACGGCGTCAAAATACCTGTGACTGTGATCCAGGTCGAACCCAATTTCGTGATCCAGGTAAAGAAAAAGGAAAAGGAAGGCTATCAGTCCGTCCAGCTCGGTTCTCTGAAGAACAAGTGGTACAGAGGGACGAAGCCCGTACTAGTGCATGTCATGAAGGCATTCGGGATGAGCAATGAAGAGATCGAGAAAGAGATCGAAAAAAGGAATTCCGATAAGATCTTCACCTTCAGAGTGCTCAAAGAGTTCCTCTTTGACGACACTTCTGCCTTTAAACCCGGCGACGAGCTCGACATCACGAAATTCGGCGCGGGCGACAAAGTGACAATCTCCGGTACCTCGAAAGGACGCGGTTTCCAGGGCGTTATGAAAAGATGGGGCGCCCACGGCGGTCCCGCCGCTCACGGAACCCATTTTCTGAGAAGGCCCGGCTCGATCGGTGCGTCCACCCCGTCACGGGTGGCGAAGGGAAGACATATGCCCGGACATATGGGAGTGGACAAGGTAACGCTGCGGAACATACCCGTTGTGGATGTCCTGACCGACAAGAACATCATTCTTGTAAAGGGCGGCGTTCCCGGTCCCGTGAACGGCATCGTTTACCTGGAGAAATAAGGGGCGTCTTATGGCTGAAGTGAAAATAATCAACAAAGAAGGAAAGGAAGTCGGAACGCTGACGCTCAGCGACAGCGTTTTCAAGACCGAGATCAAAGAACACCTGATGCAGCTTGCGGTAAGAAGCTATCAGAATGCGAGAAGGTCCGGCACCGCTACGACAAAGGGCAAAGGCGAGATCATTGGATCCGGCCGCAAATTATATAAGCAGAAGGGCACGGGCAATGCAAGGTTCGGCCAGAAACGCACGCCTATCAGAAGAGGCGGCGGAGTGGCTTTCCCGAAATATCTGAGGGACTTCTCGATCAAAATGAACAAGAAAGAGAAAAATTCCGCGCTGCTTTCAGCGCTTTCCCAAAGATTTGCGGATTTCATGGTGCTCAATGAGCTTAAGGTCGAGACCCCGAAAACCAAAGAGATTACCCAGCTTAAGAAGAAACTCTCTCTGCCGTTAAAGACCTTGATCGTCGTCAAAGAGCCCGATATCGGCATCGACCTTTCGGTAAGGAACATACCCGAGACGAAGTGGGTGTCCGAAGCCTATCTGAATGTATACGACCTTCTCTATTTCGATAAGATCGTATTCACGCAGGACGCGATCCTCGGTCTCGAAAAGAGGTTGAAAAATGAAAAATTATCATGACATGATCATTGAACCCGTTCTGGCCGAAAAAGCGGACAAGGTCAGGGATAAAGGCGTTTATGTCTTCAAAGTGGCGATGTCCGCGAATAAAAGCGAGATCAAAAAGGCGATCGAGCATATCTTCAAGGTTAAAGTGCAGAGCGTGAACATACTCATTCAGAAGGGCGAAGTGAAACGCGCCAAGTTCCGCTATAAAACCAAAACGGAAGATTTCAAAAAAGCGTATGTGAAGCTCGCGCCGAACAATACGATCCCGCTTTTTGAAGGAATATAGGAGCAGGATATGGGAATCAAACAGTATAAACCCGTTACTCCGACCCGCAGATGGACCAAACTGGCCGATTTCACGGAAGTGACCCAGGAAAAACCGTACAAACCGCTGACCAAAGGCAAAAAACGCATAAGCGGAAGGAACAATCTCGGCCGGATCACACAGCGCAGACGCGGCGGCGGATCGAAGAGGCTTTATCGGGAAATAGATTTCAAAAGGGATAAATGGAACATACCCGGGATCGTTGAAACGATAGAATACGACCCCAATAGAACGGCGAGAATAGCTCTTGTGAAGTATGTAGATGGCGAGAGAAGATACATCATCGCCCCGCATGACATCCAGGTGGGGAACGAGATCATCGCCGGAGATAATGTTGCCCTGAAACCGGGCAACTGCACCTATCTTAAGAACATACCCGAAGGCACCCCGATCCACAATATCGAGATCAATGTTAGGAAAGGGACATGCCAGCTGGTCAGAAGCGCCGGTTCGAGCGCCATGATAAAAGCCCGCGAAGGCGATATCGTCTTCATCGAAATGCCGTCGAAGGAACTCAGAAAATTCGACTGCGGATGCAAGGCGACCATCGGCGTCGTATCGGTCCCCGATCATTCGAACATATCTTTAGGGAAAGCCGGACGTTCGAGATTCATGGGAAGAAGGCCCAAAGTAAGAGGCGTGGCCCAGAACGCGGTAGATCATCCCCACGGCGGCGGAAGAGGCAAGTCCAAAGGCTACAGGACGCCGGTCTCCCCGACGGGAGTTCCCGCCAAGGGTAAAAAGACGAGAAGGCCGAACAAATACTCCGACAGGCTTATCGTAAGAAGAAAGAATTCAAAAAGAGGATAATGTATGAGCAGATCTGTCAAGAAAGGCTATTTTGTGCACGATAAACTTTTAAAGAAAGTACAGACCGCCGCGAAGACCAAAGACAATAAACCTATAAAGACCTGGTCAAGGGCGAGCATGATAATCCCCGATATGATAGGAATGACCTTTCAGGTGCATAACGGCAAGAAGTTCGTTTCAGTGTTCATAACGGAGAATATGGTCGGGCACCGCCTCGGTGAATTCGCCATGACCAGATACTTCAAATCGCACAGCGGCAAACTGGTCAAGAAAGTCGCCGCCGGCGGGAAGTAGGAGGAGCTGAATGGAAGCAAAAGCCATTGCCAGGTACATAAGGCATTCCCCGGACAAAATGAGAAAGGTCTCCAACGGCATTTACGAGAACCATGCGGGGAACATTTCCGACGCGCTGAGCATTCTCAAGCTTCAAACCACACGGGCGGCGCGGGTGCTTGAAAAAGTGATGAAGAGCGCGCTTGCGAACGCCTTGAAGAAGAACATGGATTCAAAGAAGATCAGGATCAAGTTCATAGAGATCAGCGAAGGCCCGGGCCTCAAGAGAATGCGGCCTCTCGGTATGGGAAGAGCGACGATCATCAAAAGAAGGACTTCCCATGTCAAGATCGTTTTAACGGATGAGAAATAGGAGGAATATGTGGGTCAAAAGGTAAATCCCGAAGGTTTTAGGACCGGCGTAATAAAGAATTGGCATTCCAGATGGTTCAATGAAAAGAACTATAAGGATTACATCATCCAGGAAAGGAAGATCGAGAAATATATTAGGCAGAACTACAAGGATGCCGGTATCGGCAAGATCTTCTTCGAGAGGAAAGGCTCGAAGCAGAATAAGGTCATTATCCATGTTCTCAAGCCCGCATTCGTCATCGGGCAGAAAGGCGCCGAGATCAAGAAACTCTCTAAAAAACTCACCGATCTATGCGGCGAGGAATACAAAGTGGATGTGTCCGAGATCATCGAACCGAACCTGGATTCGCACATCGTCGCCCAGACGATAGCCGCGCAGCTCGCCAGAAGAATGCACTTCAAAAGAGTCATAAAAAAAGCGGCTCTTGATACGATATCCCGCGGCGCGAAAGGCATAAAAATAAGAATAGCCGGCCGTTTAGCCGGCGCGGAAATGGCGAGAATTGAGTGGGAAAGAAAAGGCAGGACCCCGCTTCATACTCTCAGGGCGAACATCGAATACGCATACCTGCCTTCGGAGACGACATACGGCATCATCGGCGTCAAGGTGTGGATATACAAAGGCGACGTCAATACCGGTGTCGATCTGATAGATTAATAGGGGATGAATTATGTTGATGCCTAAAAGGACAAAATACAGGAAAATGCAGAAGGGGCGCATTAGAGGCCATGCCTCCCGCGGCGCGCGTGTCGCGTTCGGGGAGTTCGGGCTTCAGGCCAAAGAGCATGCCTTTATAACGGCCAATGAGATCGAGGCGGTCAGGGTCAACCTTAACAAGAAACTGAGAAAGGTCGGAAAGATCTGGATCAGGATATTCCCGCAGAAAGTGCTCTGCAAGAAACCCATCGAAACAAGAATGGGGAAGGGAAAGGGCAACCCTGAATTCTGGGTGGCTGCGGTTAAACCCGGACATGTGCTCTTCGAGATCAGCGGCGTGCCGGAAACGGAAGCCAAGACCATCCTCAGGGAAGCCGCGCATAAGATCGGCGTCCGCACCGGATTTATAACGAGGTAATGATGAAAACAACAGAAATAAAATCAATGTCGGTCGAAGAGATCAAACACAAACTCGTCGAACTTAAAACCTCTCTCATGCAGATGAGGTTCCAGAAGAAGATCGGCCAGCTTACCGATACGAGTAAATTCTCTACGACGAAGAAGGACATAGCGAGGCTGATGACCATGTTAACGGAGAAGGAAAATGGAAAAAAGTAACCGCAAGATACTCAAGGGGACCGTTGTTTCCAGCAAGATGACGAAAGCGGTCGTCGTGAAGGTGGAAGTGAGAAAACTCCATCCCAAGTTCAAGAAGTATTTCAAGGTCGCCAAGAAATATTATGCCAGGGACGAGAAGGGCGAATGCAAGGTCGGCGATGTGGTGGAGATAGTTGAAACGAGACCCCTTTCGAAATTGATCAGATGGCGAGTCCGCGAAGTGGTTAAAAGCGCCGTATTGTAGGAGATCCAGATGATACAGAGAAATACAGTGGTTAATGTCGTTGACAATTCCGGCATCAAGAAGGCCGCGGTTATCGGCTTCTTCGGGTCTAATAAGACCGTTGCCACGGTCGGCGACATAGTGAAGATCACCGTGAAAAAAGTACTGCCCAATACGAACTTCAAAAAGGGCGACAAGGTTAATGCGGTCATCGTCCGTGTCTCGAAAGAGATCGGGCGGCCTGACGGAACATATATCAGGTTCGACGATAACGGCGTTGTGGTGATCGACGAACAGAACAATCCCAGGGGAACGAGGATCTTCGGCCCCGTCGCGAGAGAGCTCAGGACGGGAAAGATCAAATTTCTGAAGATCGTTTCGCTAGCCCCGGAAGTATGGTAGGAGACGGGAATGAGCAATCGCGTAAAAAAAGGTGACATTGTCTTCGTTCGGACCGGAAAGAGCAAAGGCAAGATAGGCAAAGTGCTGAAGATCATGAGGAAGGACGGCAGGGTAGTAGTCGAGGGCGTAAATCTCGTAAAAAAGGCCACTAAAGCCAACCCTAACGAGAACAAACCCGGCGGCATCATCGAGGAACCCGCGCCCTTGAACCTCTCCAATGTCATGCCCTACTGCAATGCCTGCCATACCGGAGTGCGTGTAAAATCCGAAAGATCGAGCGGTAAATCCATACGCAAATGCGCCAAATGCTCCGCCGTTCTGGAATATAAATAAGAGGTAGAACATGGAAAAGCCCAGAATGCAGGTGAAATATGAAAAGGAAGTGAGGAAAAGCCTCGCGGACAAATTCAAATACAAGAACTTGATGCAGATCCCGAGGATCACGAAAGTAGTCCTCAATATCGGCGTCGGCGACGCCACCAAGGATTATAAGCTCCTGGAAATGGCCGTAGCGGACCTTCAGACGATAACGGGAAGAAAACCCCGTATCAACCGTTCCAAGAAGGCAATCGCGAATTTCAAACTCCGCGAAAACCTGCCCATCGGCACCTCGGTGACCCTGAGAAGATACATTATGTGGGAGTTCATCGACAGGTTCGTAAGCGTGGCCTCACCGAGAATCAAGGACTTCAAAGGCTTCAGCCCCAACAAGTTCGACGGCCGCGGCAATTACAATATAAGCTTGCGGGAGCAGTTCATTTTCCCCGAGATCGATATGGACAAGGTCCAGACCATCCGCGGAATGAACATAACGTTCACGACAACGGCCAAGACCGACGAAGAGGCAAAACACCTTCTGTCGGAACTTGGGTTCCCGTTCAGCAAGAAATAAAGGAGGCTCAATTGGCTAGGAAGGCATTGATAGAAAGGCAGAAGCAACAGCCTAAATTTAAAGTGAAATTCCACAACAGATGTCCCATATGCGGAAGATCGAGAGGTTTTCTGAGAAGATTCAATATGTGCAGGATCTGCTTCAGGGAACTGGCCGGCGAAGGAAAAGTGCCGGGCGTAAGAAAATCTTCCTGGTAAGGAGGTTGACCATGGTAATGACGGATCCTATAGCGGAACTACTCACAAGGATAAGAAATGCGATCGGCGCGGATCAGAGGTCGATTGAACTCGGCTATTCCCGCACGAAAGAGAACATCGTGAAGATCCTGAAAAAGGAAGGATATATATCCGATTATACGATCGGCGATATAACCGATAAGAAGAAGAAACTCGTCCTTTTCCTCAGATACGATGAAACTCATAAGAACATCATCACCGGACTGGTGAGAGTGAGCAAGCCCGGAAGAAGAATTTATTCGGGCTATAAAGAAATACCCAGGGTGCTCAACGGATTTGGCGTGGCGATCGTCTCGACCTCCAAAGGCATTCTGACAGACAGGGAATGCCGCGTGAAAAAGATCGGCGGCGAAGTCCTCTGTTATATCTGGTAAGAGAGGTGTGCCATGTCTAAGATAGGAAGGATGCCTGTCGCTGTGCCGAAGGACTGTAAAGTGGATGTCTCGGTGCACGACATTAAGGTCAAAGGCCCCAAGGGCGAACTTCATTTCAAGATCCCCGGCGATATCACGGTCAAGCTCGAAGGAGCGAACCTCATGGTATCCAGAGCGAATGAGGAGAAGCCCACGAAGGCCAAGCACGGCCTTACTCGCGCGATGATCCGCAATATGATCGAAGGCGTGACCAAGGGATACGAAAAGCGCATAACGCTGAACTGGAAGGGCGGAAAGATGGATGTTGTCGGCGGCAAATTCGACATGAACGTCAATTTCATCAAAAAGAATTTCGCGCCCCCTAAAGGCATAACGATAGTTAAAGAAAAAGGCGATGTGATAGTGATTTCCGGAATAGACAGACAGCTGGTCGGCGAAGTAGCCGCGAAGATCAGATCGTTCCTGCCTGCGGACCCGTATAAGGCCAAAGGACTCAAATACGATTATGAAGTGATCAAGCTCAAACCCGGAAAGAGCGCGGCCAAATAAGAGGGAGATATGAGACAGGAAAGAAGACAGAAAAGGAAAATGCATATAAAAAAGACGGTGACCGGCACGACCGATAAACCGAGACTCTGCGTTTACAAGAGCCTGAAGAACATCTTCGTGCAGCTCATAGATGACTCGACCAGCAAAGTGATCCTTGGATGCTCGTCGCTCACCAAAGAAATCAAGGATTCGGTTAAATACGGCGGGAATATCGCGGCGGCTAAAGTTGTCGGGAAAAAGGTCGCCGAACTTTGCATCGAGAAGGGCATCAAGTCGATAGTTTTCGACAGGAACGGGTTCAAATATCACGGCCGTGTGAAAGCGCTGGCGGATTCCGCGCGCGAGAACGGCCTACAATTTTAAGGGAGTATGATATGGCAGCGTTCAATGATATAGTCAAAGAATACGAAGAAAAAATAATCAAGATAAGCAGGGTAGCAAAGGTTCTCAAGGGCGGAAGAAAATTCTCTTTCAACTGCCTCATGGCTGTTGGCGATTTTAAAGGCAAGATAGGACTCGGGTTCGGTAAGGCCAATGAAACTTCGGATGCCATGAAAAAGGCTTCCAATGACGGGAAGAAGAACTTCGTGAACATACCTATAAACGATGAAGGCACGATACCTTTTGAAGTGATGGGCAAATGGGGGAACGCAAGGATACTGCTGAAACCCGCCCAGCCCGGAAGCGGCATCATTGCAGGCGGTTCCGCCAGAGTGATCCTTGAGGTTAGCGGAATAAGGAATATAGTCACGAAATCCCTGACGAGCGGTTCCCAGCTTAACCTCGCCCGCGCAACGATGGATGCCCTGAAGCAGGTATCGAAGATATACAAGAAGTGGCAGATCAGGCAGACATTCAAAGAAGTGAGGTCGGACAATGAAGAAAATAAGAGTTAGGATGACGGGCAGCCGCATCAGGGAAAAACCCGTAACTAAAAAAGTGATGGATTCCCTCGGTCTAAAAAGGATCGGCACCGTGAGGGAATATCCCTACAACGAATCGGTCATGGGAATGATCAAAAAGGTCATCCATCTCGTCAGCTATGAGATAATCGAAACGGAGGCGAAGAAATGAGGCTTAATGATCTTAAAATACCTGCCGGCTCCCGCAAAGTAGGCAAAAGAGTGGGCCGCGGCCCCGGTTCAGGTCTCGGAAAAACATCCGGGCGCGGCAATAAAGGCGCTAAATCAAGATCCGGATATACAAAGAAGATAGGCTTCTCGGGCGGCGCAATGCCCATTCTGAGAAGGATCCCGAAAAGGGGCATGTCGAAAGGTTCCAAGCAGAACATGATGAGAAACCTCAGAACGGAATACTTTGTTCTGAAAACATCTTTTTTCAACAGGTTCGAGACCGGTTCCGTGATCAACGAGGAATATCTCCTTAAGAACAATGTCATCCGGCCCTCTATGATAAAGAAGATCAAGATCCTGTCCGACGGAAAACTCGAGAAGAAGATCATCTTCTCAGATGAATTCATGTTCTCCGGGAATGCCGTAAAGGAGATCGAATCCAAAGGCGGTTCGTTCGCCGTCGGCGAGAAGGATAAAAAGGAGTAATACATGCTGAAAGGCTTCCAAAACATATTCAAGGTCAAAGAACTATCGCAGAAGATGCTCATCACCTTCCTTCTGCTACTGGTCTACAGACTGGGAAAACATATCCCGATGCCCGGCCTGGACGCCAAAGAGATCATCGATTTCATGGCGCGCCAGACGCAAGGTACGCTTCTGTCCCTTTATGATATGTTCACCGGAGGAGCCTTCTCTCATGTGACGCTTTTTGCTCTCGGCATCATGCCGTACATCACATCCTCGATCATCATCCAGATGCTCGTCTATGTCATCCCCGAATTCAAGAAACTCCACGATGAAGGGGAGAGGGGACATAAGGTGCTTACGCAGTACACGCGCTACGGAACGATACTGATCTGCATCCTGCAGTCCATCGCATATGCCGTCTGGATCAGGAACCTGAATCTGCAGCAGGGGCAGGGGATAATCACGATAGACCCCGGCCTGTTCACTTTTGTGGCCATCCTCACATTCACAACCGGCACCGTATTTCTCATGTGGCTCGGCGAAACGATCACGGAAGTGGGGATAGGGAACGGCATTTCGCTGATAATCCTTGTAGGCATCATCGCGAGGATCATACCCGATACGGGCCAGCTCGCCGCCAAAGGCGCCATCAGCATCATGCAGATCGTGCTTCTTGTCGTCATAATCTTCATCGTTACCGCGGCATCCGTGCTGCTGACGCTCGGCGCCAGAAAAATACCCATCATGTACCCGAAAAGGATTCAGGGCAGGAAGATCGTGCAGGGAGCAAGGAATTATCTTCCACTCCGGATCAATTCCGCGAGCGTTATCCCCGTTATTTTCGCGCAGTCCGTTCTTATGATACCGGCCACCGTGCAGATGGTCATCAAGAATGAAGCGGTGCATACCTTCATCCAGAAATGGATGGGTCCCACAACCCCGCTTTACATAGTGCTCTACTTCATACTGACCGTGCTGTTCACGTTCTTCTACACGGCCATTACGTTCAATCCCGAAGATGTTGCCGACAATCTCCAGAAATACGGCGGCTTCATCCAGGGTAAAAGGCCCGGCAAGGTCACGGCGGATTTCCTATCGACTGTTCTGAACAGGATCACTTTCATCGGCGGGCTTATGCTCGCGATCATCGCCGTTCTTCCTCAGATCATAATGCAGATATTCGATCTTCAGGGGGAACTGGCAATGCTTTTCGGCGGAACATCTCTTCTGATCATAGTCGGCGTGGTCCTCGATACGGCTCAGCAGATCGAAGGCCAGCTGATCATGCGGCATTATGAGGGATTTTCGAAAAGAAGGATCAAGTCAAGGCACATTTAATGAATAATATCTGTAAAAAACGCATCATCCTTTTCGGGCCTCCGGGTTCGGGTAAGGGCACCCAGGCGGAACTTCTGAAAACGCGTTACGGCTACCTGCACTATTCTACGGGGGAGATACTCCGCGAGAGCGTGCGGAAAAAAAGCCCGCTCGGCGACAAGGTGCGCGATATTCTCAACCGCGGCGATCTCGTTTCGGACGATATTATGAAAGAGATCATCGCCGAGAAATTCGCATCAATACCTCCGCAGGAGGCGTTCATCCTGGACGGATATCCCCGCACACTGCCTCAGGCCGACGATCTCGCGCGGATTGAGGAAAAAACCGGAATAAAAATGGATATCGCTCTTTATATCAATGTTGATGACAGGGCGATCATCGACCGTGTTTCTAAAAGAAGGATGTGCCGAGACTGCGGCTGCGTATACAATACCGATACATCTCCTTCCAAGAAGGAAGGCATTTGCGATAAATGCGGCGGCGCTCTCTACCAGCGGGATGATGACAAGAAAGAGGCCGTTACGCACCGGCTCGAGGTTTACAGAGAGCAGACGTCCCCGCTTATCGACTTTTACAGTAAACGGGGGCTTCTGAAGGAAATAGACGGCAACGAGATGATAGACAGCATCTTTAAAGTTGTTGAAAGGACCGTATCATGCCCCTGATAAAGACTCCCGGAGAGATCGAGAAAATGAAAAAGGCGGGGCATGAGCTCTTTCGCGTAATGGAAGGCCTTGAAGAAAAGGTCGTTCCCGGCATTTCAACGCTGGAATTGAACGATCTTATCGAGGAACGTATCCGCTCGATACCGGCCACCCCCGCATTTCTCGGCTATAACGGATTCCCCGCAGCGGCTTGCATATCTCTTAACGAAGAAGTCGTCCACGGCATCCCCGACAAAAAGAGGATAATCGCCGAGGGAGATCTCGTGAAGATCGATGTGGGGCTGATCCTCGAGGAAGTGTACGCAGATATGGCGAGAAGCTACGTGGCGGGTACGGATAACGGGAAGAAACAGGCTTTGATAGAGGCCGCCAAGGCCTCATGCGAGCGTGCCGGCGAGCTTTCATCTGACGGGGCTAAACTCGGCACTCTGGGTTCAGAGATACAGCAGATAGCGGAATCCAGAGGTTTCAGCGTAGTCAGGGATTATGTGGGCCACGGGATCGGAGAACATCTTCACGAGGATCCCCAGGTACCCAATTACGGGATCAGGGATACCGGCTTCGCCCTCAAAGAGGGCATGGTGATATGCATCGAACCTATGGTCAATGCGGGCGGTTTCGCCGTTTCGACGCGCGCGGACGGCTGGACAGTGGAAACAAAAGATAAAAGCCTTTCGGCCCATTGGGAGAATATGTACCTCGTGGGAAAGGACAGAGGCATCAGAATAAATATATGAGTTCGAACAATGATAAATTCGTCTTAGGAGGAGAAGTGCTGCTGCAGCTCCCGAGCACCGTTTTCAGAGTAAAACTCGAGAACGGGATCGTTATCGACTGCACGATATCGGGAAAGATGAGGCTTAACTTCATCAAACTGAATCCCGGCGACAAGGTGATAGTCGAAATAAGCAAATATGATGTGACCAAAGGAAGGATCATCAGGAGAGGTTAAATGAAAGTCAAAGCGTCCATCAAGAAAAGATGTGAATTCTGCAAAGTGATCAAGAGGAACGGAGTAGTTATGATAATCTGCTCGCGCAACCCCAACCACAAGCAAAAGCAAGGTTAATATTAGGAGGTAAATGTGGCAAGAATTGCTGGTGTTGAAATCCCCAAGAACAAGAAAGTGACGGTCGGCCTGACCTATATATTCGGCATAGGGATGACCACGTCAAAAAAGATCATCGAAAAAGCGAAGATAGACCCCGATAAAAAAGTGAAGGACCTGACCGAGGAAGAGATCCAGAGGATCAGGACCATCATCGAGAATGAATGCAAAGTCGAGGGTGATCTGAGGACCGAAGTGATGATGAACATCAGAAGGTTAAGGGAAATTGGATGCTACAGAGGCATCAGGCATATGAGGAAACTTCCCGTGAGGGGCCAGAACACGCAGGCCAATGCGAGAACGCACAAGGGACCGAGGCCCGCGATCGGCGGCAGAAAGAAAGTGGCCGGCGGCGCTGCACCCGCACCATCCGCACCTGCTAAAGGAGGCAAATAATGGCTACCGAAAAGAAAGTGAAAACACAGAAGAAGGAAAAGAAAAGATCGCTATTGGAAGGTGTTTTCCACATACAGGCTTCATTCAACAATACGATAGTCACACTCACCGACAATGACGGCAATACGCTGGCCTGGGCCAGCTGCGGCGGCGTCGGGTTCAAGGGATCGAAAAAAAGCACGCCGTATGCAGCGGGCAAAGCGGCCGAGAAGGTCGCGATCTATGCCGTGAACAATTTCGGCCTGAAAAGGGCCAATGTTTATATTAAGGGCCCCGGCTCCGGAAGGGACACGGCGCTGCGTTCAATCGCTGCCGCCGGTATCAGCATAGGCTATATTGAGGACATCACGCCGGTGCCACATAATGGCTGCAAACCCAGGAAAAGAAGAAGAGTATAAGGAGGACGATCATGTCAAAGCATATAGGACCCGCCTGCAGGCTCTGCAGAAGAGAACAGAAAAAACTCGAACTGAAATCGGATAAATGCTTCTCGGGAAAATGCCCTCTGGAAGGAAGCAAATCAAAAAAGCCCCGCGGCACCCCGGGCATGACCTCTAAATTCAAAAGAAGACTGACCGACTACGGAGTGCAGCTCAGGGAAAAACAGATCTTGAAAAGATATTACCTGTTGACCGAAACTCAGTTCTCAGGATATGTGAAAAAAGCCCAGAATTTCGAGGGGATAACGGCCATGCATCTTTTCAGGCTCTTAGAGAGCAGATTCGATGTCGTTGTTTACAGGCTCGGCATCGGGCATTCTAAAAAACACGCAAGGCAGCTTATCGGCCACGGATATTTCCTTGTCAATAAAAAGAAGGTGAACATACCTTCCTATATCATAAAGCCCGGCGATGTGATCGAGTTCAGAAAAGAGATCACCGAAAAAAGGAATGTGAAGGACGCCGTTGAAAGCATAGACGAAGGCAACCTTCCCGCATGGCTGAAGATAAACAAGAACGCGCTCACCTTCAGGATGGAAGAAGCACCCAAGGGAGAGGACATCAAAACAAGGTTCTTTCCCGAACTGAGGGAAAGCCTCATAGTCGAATTCTATTCAAGATAAAAAGGAGAAATATATGACGATGAACTGGGATTTCATAAAAAAACCTAACGGGTTCAAGATCGAAGAGAACAAAGCCGACGAAGGATATATTAAAGTATCCGTGGAACCTCTGATGAGGGGATACGGGAATACCGTAGGCAACGCGCTCCGGAGGATACTGCTTTCCTCGATGGAGGGCTCCGCGATTTACGGATTCATGATGGACGGCGTTGAACATCCCCTTTCCACGGTGGACGGGGTCGTTGAGGACACCACTCAGATCATCCTCAACCTCAAGAACGTAAGACTGTCATGTGTTGATGATGAGGCCGAAGTGAGGATAAAAAGAAAAGGGCCCGTGATCATCACGGCTGGCGATCTCGAAAAGGAGAATTCCAAAGTCCACGTCGTCAATAAAAATCTCGAGATCATCAATATAACGGCGAAAAGAGAAGTAGATGTTACTCTCTATATTAAAAAGAACGTTAATTTCGAGATCTCGGACAACATCGCTACGGAAGGCAAACCCGTGGGATTCATTCCCGTTGACGCGCTCTTCTCTCCCGTAACCAAGGTCAAGTACGATGTGATCGAAGATATACGCGTAGGCACCGAGAGGAATTACGAGAAAGTCATATTCGAGATCTGGCATGACAGGACCATGAATGGCGAGAACTTCATACCGTTCGCCGGCAAGATAGCAAAAGACATCTTTGGGGCTCTGATCAACTTCGATGACGAGGATGAGAAGGTAGCGCCCAAGGCCGTGTCCAAAAAGGCGCAGTCGGATCCGATGGACGAGATACTCGATAAGGACATAGATGAACTCGAACTCTCCAAAAGACCCGCCAACTGCCTGCGCTCGTCCAACGTGAACAAGATCAAACAATTGGTCTCGATGACTCGCGACGAGCTGATGAAGATGAAGAACCTCGGTTCTAAATCGCTGAAAGAGATAGAGGAAAAACTCAAACAGAGGAATCTTTATCTCGGAATGAACATTAAAAAGAGAGGATAATGAAATTATGAGACACCGCAAGAATATCGCGAAGCTGGGCCGCCCCGCCGCGCACAGGAAAGCGCTTTTAAGAACGCTCGTGGATAATCTCATCATTCACGGAACGATAGAGACCACGGTCGTAAAGGCGAAGGAATTAAAAAGATACACTGATAATTTCCTTTCCAAGATGCGCCGCAATGACCTGGCCGCAAAAAGAAGGGCACAGAGGATACTGAGAACAAAAACAGCTTTCCAGAAGATTTTCACGCCCGAGTTCATGGAATTCCTAAATTCCCGCGCCGGCGGATATGTGAGGGTGTTGAAAACGGATTACAGAGCCGGCGATGCAGCTCCCCTTGCCATTATAGAGCTCACCGGAAAATTCGATGCGAAATCCTCGGAAAAACCCAAAGCGGTAAAAAAAGCCCCCGCCGCCAAGAAGGAAACCGCCGAAAAGAAAACGGTAAAAAAAGAAGCGGTTAAAAAGGAAGAGAAAAAAGATGCTTCCCCGAAAGAACCCGCGGCTGGAAAAAAGGAAAATACGAATACAGAGAAGAAAGAGTAAAGGCCGATGCATAATATCGATCTGATCGAGATATTGGCGGAGAAAACCGGATCAAAAATTGCGCATATCGTGTTGGACGGACTCGGTGATATACACCGCACGGATTCACCGAGCCCTCTTGAGGCTGCGAACACGCCCAATCTTGACGCTTTGGCCGTACATTCTTCGCTGGGCGTTGCCGATCCGATCTTTCCCGGCGTAACTCCCGGGAGCGGCCCCGGCCATCTTGCCCTTTTCGGTTACGATCCGCTGAAGAATAATATAGGTCGCGGCGTACTCGAAGCCCTCGGCATAGGTCTTGAACTTAAAAAGGACGCGCTTTACACGAGGGGGAACTTCTGCATCATCGATGATAAAAAGATCATTACAGACCGCCGTGCAGGAAGAATATCCACCGAAGAGAACGCCAAAATATGCGAAAAGATCAATATGGCGCTTTCCGGGTACAAGGATACTCAAGCTAAAGTGTTCCCCGTGAAGGACCACAGATTCGTCGTGGAATTCCTCGATGCGAAGATGGATCCCGGACTTACCGATGCGGACGCTCAGAAAGAAGGCCGTATGTATAAGTACGCGGAGGCGGTCCATGCCAAAGCGGAATATGCGAAAGAAAAGGTCAATAACTTCATCGATTTCATCCTTGATACGCTCAAGGGAGACAAGGTGAACGGCATTCTTCTGAGGGGATTCGCCAGGGACCCCGGACTCAGCGGTTTTGCGGAACGTTTCAAGCTCAATGCCGCCGCGATCGCACAGTACCCGATGTACAAAGGCCTGGCGAGCCTTGTCCGCATGAAACTTCTCGATGCGGGGGAGGCAATGACCGACATCCCGTCCGCTCTTGAAGAGCATTTTAAGGATTTCGATTATTTTTTTATTCATGTCAAAAAGACCGACTCATACGGCGAAGACGGCAATTTTGAGGGGAAGAAACATATCATTGAGGAGTTTGACGCCGTGCTTCCCCGCATCCTCGCGCTTGCACCGGATTCGCTCATCATTACAGGCGATCATTCAACGCCATTCTCGATGAAATCTCATTCATGGCATCCGGTACCCGTTCTGCTCCATTCTAAATATGCGATCCATGACGAGATGACCTTCAATGAAAGGAACGCGGCACGCGGTTCGCTGGGGCGTTTTAATGCCATCTACGAGATCCCTCTTCTGATGGCTCATGCGGGCAAACTCGCGAAGTACGGCGCTTAAGAACCTAATAACCGGAGATCCCCGGATAAAATATCAGTTGTTTAAAAAGGTTTGGAAGTGACGGAACTGACAGTATCCGATGTAAAAAGAACACTTATTAAAATGGCCGTTCCGATGCTGGCCGGCACTTTCGCGATGAACACGTACAATTTCGTTGATACGTGGTTCGTATCGAAATTGGGTACAGTTCCTCTGGCTGCCATGGGCTTCACTTTTCCCGTCGTCATGCTTCTGAGGTTCATCGTAAGCGGAATCGGTACCGGAGTCACGACACTGACATCCCATGCTCTGGGCCGCCGCGACCGGGACGGAGCATCAAGGTTCGTGACCCACGGAATGATCCTGATCTTCATGCTGTCGGCAATTCTTGCAGTGCTGGGTTCGCTAACGATCGTTCCGCTTTTCAGACGGCTTGGTGCGGACGAGACCACGCTTCCCTATGTGGCAACATACATGCGCATCTGGTATTTCGGGGCGCTTTTCATGGCCGCACCGATGATGGGCAACGGCATACTCATTTCGCTTAATGATTCAAAGACCGCGGGCCGCGTCATGATGATCGGCCCCGTCCTCAACTGCATACTCGATCCGATCTTCATATTCGGGCTCTTCGGCCTTCCCGCGCTGGGGATATTCGGAGCCGCTTTGGCCACTATTCTGGCCCAGGCCGTTCAATCCGTCATCCTTTTCCGTATCCTTGTAAGCAAATACCGCATGCTCGTTTTCAGGGGATTCAGATTTCCCGACTTTGGGACATCTTGCGTAAGGATAATGGATTTCGCGATCCCCGGAAGCCTGAGCATGATGCTGATGCCGATATCCGCCGGCATTATAACGGCTCTGGTAAGTAGGCACGGAACGGCGGCCGTTGCTGCGATCAGCGCTGCCGGACGGATCGAAATGCTGGCCTTTGTTATACCGATGGCGCTCGGCATGTCCCTTACGCCGTTCGTGAGCCAGAATTACGGTGCCGGACGCATGCACCGGATATACGATGCTAAAAAATATTCCACAAGATTCGCATTTTTCTACGGCGCATTCATCTCGGTAGTTTTTTTCATTGCCGCCCCGGTCATGGCGGCTATTTTCACAAAGGACCCGCGCGTCGAAGAGATCTTCATTCTCTATGTGCGGACGATCTCATTCGGATACGGGATGATGGAGATCCACCGCTACTCGGGGTTCTTCCTGACAGGGATACACCGCCCAATGCTCGCGACCGCCGTAAATGCAGTCCGCGTGGTCGCGCTGCTCATACCGCTCTCTTTTCTCGGCAATAAGCTATACGGCATACTTGGGATATTCGGCGGCCGTCTTCTTACCGACATTGCGGCCGGCTGCATAGGGCTTCTGTGGGTAACGCGGTTGCTGGGGAATATGAAAGAGATCGAGCCTGGAACGGATGGAATAAGGATAAACGGTGCTGGAGACGGCGAAGGGGAGATCTCTACCTGCAGGAGAAGTACTTCAGAAGAATGAAGAACATCGGCATCGTGATCATTGCCAGAAGATAACTTGCGATCATCGCGGGATAAACGAATTTCCGCGCATCATGCTCCGGGCAATAGCGCTCGAAAATAATGGCGAGATTGTTCGCCGGCGGCGTTATAAGAGCGAGCGATAGGCAGATCGAAATAAGCGGATCCCCTGAAAACATATGGATGAAGAAGAGGAAAACGAGAGGTAACGCAATATTTTTCAGGATTAAAAACGCCGTGATATCCCGACGGTGCTCTTTCGTTGATCTGATCTGGGAGAGTATTCCGCCGAGCACGACCATGGCGCCGTAGATCCCCATGGTACCTATGAATTTCAATCCCCTGAACACCTGCCCGGGAACATACTTCTTTACTCCGAGTATTCCGAGAATTATCGAAATAACCGTTATTAGAAAAGGAAGGGGGACGCTTTTCAAGGAGAATTTGACCTTGCCGTCCGTCATGAGATATACACCTAAGGACCACATAAGAAGCATGAAAAGCATCGTATAAAGAAAATTGACGATCATCGCATTGTCCAGCTCCGGCCCGCGGAAGAATTCCAGGATCATGGGCAGAACTATATACCCGCTGTTCGTGAAAGAGAGCATTGCGATGAACTCCTTTCTGAACGCGATACCCAGCATTTTTCCGATAAAGATCCCGGCGGTCAGGGAAAGACCGATGAAAAGAACGGAAAAAAACGGGATAACAGAATAGGAGCGGAGAAGATCGAGGCTGAATTTCTGCAGGAACGTATTCAGGATCATGCAGGGGATCAGTATATTGATAAAAAGGAAAGAGATCCATTTCAGATGAGCGGGGCTGATAATGAACCTGAAAAGGAAGTACCCGAACGCACCCAGGGCATATGTTTTAACGATGAAAGAAAATATTGCCGCATTTGTCATATGGTATTATATAAAAGAAAGGCCGGAAATGCAAAAAACTTGATTTCGCGAGGTATTTTTCTTATAATAAATAATAGGAGTTCTTATGACCCCGAGTCAGAAAACGATAGTGATCATAGAGGTCGTTCTTATAGTAATAGGCGGCATTCTCCTTGTTATGCCCGGAAAAAAAGTCGACCTTCAGCCATTATGGCAGGAATTTGAGGCTACCAATACAGAATACAACAGGTTATCCGTGATGTCTTACAGGATAGTCGTACAGAATATGAAACCCGTACAGGTGAAATACAATACGATCATAGAAAAGTTCAATTCGAAAAAACCAGTTTATAATGAGATCGTTGTTCTGGTCGAACAGTATAAAAAAGATCTGAAGAACCTTGCCGAACTGGTGGATATCTATGAGCCCCTGCTGAGAGAGTATCAAGAGAGCAAAGGTAAGCTTAGCCAGTTCATAAATACCAATTCCGCATTGATCGAAAAATCCGAATCGCTTGCAGGGCAGGTAGAGTCTTCCAAGAGCAATTTCGAGATGCTGAACGAGAAGCTGCAGAGCGCATCGACGCTCGAGGAGCTTACATTCATTAAGGAAAAACTTGCGTCGGAGCTTGGGAGGATCAACTCACTTGAATCTCTGGCGGAGAACGAGGCCTCGCGCATCAAGGCGGAAGAGCAGGCAGCGCTGGCGGCAAAAAAGAAAACGACAACACCGATCGTTAAAAAGACCGTCACTCCGCCTAAACCCGTTGAAATTCCCGTTGAGAAACCAAAGGTGGAGGAACCGAAAGGAAAAACCGCACCTGCGAAACTCATGTACAAGGCTATGCCCGATTATCCCGACAATATCAAGGAGATGGGTTTTGGCGGCCTGGTGAAGATAAAAGTAACGGTCACTGCGGACGGAAGGCCGAAAGACCCCAAGATCATCAGAAGTTCGGGCAATGACAGGCTTGACGCGAATTCGCTGCGCTCCTCGAAAGAATGCACATTCGAACCCGCCTACGACAACGGACAGAAGATCGAGAGCGAATTCATCATAGAATATGAGTTTAAGGCATATTAGTATTCTGGCGGTCCTGCTTCTTTGTTCGTGCACCGTAACGATCAGGCCCCGGGTGAACGTGAACGTGATCGATGTGACGGATTCTCTCGAAAAGCAGATCCTGGGCGATTTCAAGATCATCGAAGGGCATTATCTCTACATTGATATACCGTCTCCAAAAGAGGCAGGGAATTTAACAAAAGAGGACATGGAATTCTATGAAGCGATGAAAAACAGGATATATTTCGACGACATCATCACGGATTACAAGAAGAAAGGCCTGCTGGGCGAATCGGAATCGGGTTATCTTGAGATCGTCCCCGGAAAAAAGGATATGCTTGAGAATATGAATTTCGAGGAGGTTCAGGCGGTCATAAAAACGGAGAATGCCTCAAGGGATATCATCATTGCATATATAGCAAAAAAGAACAATGAATCGGACAATATACCGTTCTACAGGAACACTTTCTACAAGATCCAGGTGAAAAGGTCGCCTGTTGGCACGTTTATTGAAGAAAAAGGCGTATGGAAAGAAAAAAAATAACAACCCTCATCCTTGTACTCGTCACCGTCATGCTCCAGGGCTTTGTTTTCGTCAATCTCGTCGATACTAAAGGCAATATGGTCAATCTGAGAACCTCGGTCGAGGGAAAAGTGGTTTTAATGAACTTCTTTGCCACGACCTGCATTCCCTGCAAGAACGAACTTCCCGAATTGAGGAAATTCTATGAAGCCAATTCCAAGACCTTCAAGATCATTTTCATTTCCGAAGACGGTTCGGACGTCGCCTCGGAAGCCGTGGAAGGTTTTCTGAAAGAACACTTCGGCCGCGATGATATAACGATATACAGGGATGTATACCACCAGCAGTACCAGCTCAACGCCGAGAAAGGCGCGGGCGTTTCCATCCCCCGCAATGTGCTTCTCAAGAACGGCGATATCCTTCTGGATGTGACCGGTTTTCACGAGGATACGATATTGTCCATGGAAAAACAGTTGCAGGATCTCATCCAAAGAGCCAAGGACCAGAAACCGGTCAAGGTGCATCTGGTATATTCTTCGGTCAATATGGGTGAAGAAGGCGAGAAGACAAAAGGATTCGTCAAAGCTTTCTGCGCAGGGAAAAAGCTGCTTCTTTCAGAGAACATGACAGAGGATACGGATTTCATCCTTAAGATAGAACTCAAGACCATTGGCGCATACAAACTCTGCAAAATAAATGTTTTGGACAAACAGGGGAAGGACCTTGCGAATAAATCATCGGTGATATATCAGGATACGGAGATCACTAAAAAAGTAAGCGACCTTTTAAATGAGGCAGTGAATACTGTTATTCCGAAATAGATTGAAAGGGCCATTCTCCAAACAGCTGTTCCCCCCGGGAAAATACGAATATATCAAAGGAAAAAGACCTGCAGTGGAATGCATATTGTGCGCGATCGTAAGCGGTGATCCTCGCGTTGAATCGATGAAGCTTTTCGAAACAGAACTCAGCATGGTCGTTATGAACCTTTATCCGTACAATCCCGGTCATATCATGATATTTCCGAAAAGGCATGTTGCGGAGATAGGGAAAATGACCTTGAAGGAATGGGATGAGACATTCCTTCTTGTTAAAAAGAGCCTAGGGATCATCAAAGACCTGTACAAATGCGGATCTTTCAATATCGGCTGGAATATAGGAAAGGATTCGGGCGCTTCTCTCAAGCACGTACATCTCCATATCGTTCCAAGGTACCGCAACGAAATAGGCTTTGTGGACATCCTCTCCGGAACAAAAATAATTATCGAAGACCCGGGGAAAAGTTTCAAGAGGCTTTCCGCAGCGTTCAAGGAACGGCGCTGAAGGATTTTCACCCGTTTGCCGCCCAGCCTCCTGCACACCTTCTTTCCTTGCATCAACAAATAAAAGTCACGGGGAATATTCAAATAATCCTTGAAAAAAAAAGCTTTATTATTTATAATAAACTATGGAAATGGTTGATAAAAGGCTACTTCTTCAGAAAGCGCAGACTTTCTATCAGCAGGGAAGACTCGACCTTGCCGCCAATGAATTCCTGAAGATCATAAACCTCGATCCGTACAATATCGTCGCGTTGAACACGCTCGGCGATATCTATTCGAGGCAGTCCAATGCAAAACAAGCCTTCGTTATCTATCAGCGCGTAGCGAAAATATACCTTGAGAAAGGCGAATACACGAAGGCGATCCAAGTCTACAAGAAGATACTCCACGTAGACCAGAATAATGCTTTCGCTCTTTACGAACTTGGCAAGATGTATGAGAATGAAGGCGTTATGGAAGATGCTCTCGACTGTTATATGAAAGCCCTCCAATATATGCCCAAAACGGAGGATGCGATAATCAAGGACATCTACGCAAGGATGGCCAATCTCGATCCGGACAATATCGAACTTCATGTGAATCTCTCTCAGAACTTCATCGCCGCCGGCAACAAGATCGAGGCTAAGGAAGAAATACTTACGGTCATAAAGGCTTATCTCGGCAAGAACGACCTGAAAAAGGCCGAAGAACAGCTTAATGTCCTTTCATCGATAGCCGGTGACGAGGACATACTTTTCGCTAAGGGTCTTATCGCCCAGAAAAAAGAGGATTATGTTGCCGCTGAAAGCCTTTTCAAACAGGTCATAGCGAAGAACCAGTATTCCGTGGACGCGTATTATCAACTCGGCAATACAAGGATATTATCGGGTCGCGAACAGCAGGCCCTCATCCCGTTCCAGACCTGTCTTAAATATAAGCCGGATTTCATCCAAGTGCTGGATTTCATGGGTGATAACTATAAAAAGCAGGGTAAGAGCGAAATGGCCGTTGAGAAATACGAAAAAGCCGTAAAAAGCGCCCTGGACAAGTCGCTCTTCAATGAAGCGAAAAGGATACTCAAGAAGATAATCGAAGCGGACCCCAACAATGTCCCCGCCCTTGAGAGGCTGAAAAGCCTGGGAGAGGATGTTGAAATGGGCATGCAGGTCTCCGAGGCAGAGATACAGAAAGAAGTGCAGAAGGCGGCCCATGTCGACGAGAAATCCAAGATCAAGGTCGTTAACATGGATATACCTTCCGTAACCATCGACTTCACGAAAAGAAGGAAGATAGCCGACCTTCTCGATGAAGCCGGCAAGTTCCAGACCGGCGGCCTGGATGAAAAGGCCGATGAGAACTACAAAGCGGTCCTTGATATCGATCCCAATAATGATGCCGCACTGAACGCGCTTGCCGAGAACAATATGATGATGGGCAATAATAATGAGGCCACCGAATATCTGAAAACCCTGATGAAAGTCTTCGTAAACCGCGGCGAATTTGAAAGAGCACTGAATACTTTTGACAGAAGCAAAAAATTGAACCCTTCGGATGCAGAGCTTGATCTTTATTACGATGAGATACAAAAAAGGAAATCCGTAATAGAACAGATGCGGAACACTAACATAGATGAAGCCGCTCTGGCCGAACCGGAACAGGTTCCCGAACCCATGCCGGAACCTGAATCGCCCGCCCCCGAACCAACGCCGCCTAAACCGACACATGCGCCTTCAGCAAAGAGCGCGCCGCCTAAAGCCGAATCCGTCAAGGTCGATGCTGCGGCGATGACATCGGGAGGCGAAGAGAACTTCGTGGATAATTTCGCCGATAAAGTTGAAGAGGTTATCGGAGACGATGCCCAGGGGCATTTCGATATGGGTATGGCCTTCTACAGCATGCAGCTTTTCTCCAAGGCGATATACGAACTTCAACTCGCATCCAAAAGCGATAAATTCCTCGTTCCGTCCTGCGAACAGATAGCGCAGTGTTTCCTTGATCAGGGTCTTCCCGAAGCATCGATAAACTGGCTTAATAAGGCTCTTGATAAATCGGGCGTTGAACCTTCCGCCCTGCTCGGCATCAAATTCAAACTCGGACAATCATATGAAGCGCTGGGAGATAAGAACAGGGCTTTCCAGTATTATCTTGAAGTATATCAGGAGAACGTTAAGTTCCAGGGTGTGGGCAAGATCATAGCAAAACTGAAAAAAGAACTTAATGTCCAGAAGCAGGCGACTGTCGGAGAGGAGGTCTCCAAAGGCGAAAGCCTGATGGATATGCTCGATTCGGCAACGGCCGGGAATACTGCGCCGTCAGAGACGCCTCCTCCGCCGGCCGAAGGGGAGAAAAAGAAAAAAGACGACACTCCCCCGAAACAGAATCCAAAGATCAGCTTCCTGTAAGGTTAACGGATGAACATAGAAGAATATTTCGGCATGTCGGAAAACCCCTTTAAGACAACGGTTGACGAAAAATACTATTTCCAGTCAATACAGCATTCCACGGCTTTCAATAAGATAAAATACCTTGTGGACAGAATGGGCGGCCTTTCCGTTCTTATCGGCGGCGCCGGCATGGGGAAATCCATGCTTTCTCGCAGGCTCATCATGGACCTCAACCCGGACGAATACGAGGTAGGCCTGATCATCGTTATCCATACGGAGATCAAAGGGGTCTGGATACTCAGACAGATTGCCAAACTCATGGGCGTGGATTCGGCTTCCGATGCGGATCCCATCGGCACTATTTCTAAGCTTTACGAGAAACTCTATGAGCTCAACAGCGAAGGAAAGAAACCGGTAATCCTCATCGATGAGGCTAATATGCTTACGAAAAAAGACCAGATGGAGGAGCTGCGCGGCCTGACAAATCTCGAAGTGCAAGGGCAGAAACTCATCAATATCGTTCTCATAGGGATCCCGGAACTCGAGGACTCCCTTAAACTCGATCCGCCCCTTGCCCAAAGAGTCACCGTTAAGATCACTCTCGGCCCGCTACAGCAGAGCGAGATCAAAACGTATATTCAGCACAGATTGAACATTGCAAAGGGCCCCGCGGGTCTTTTTGACGAGGATTCCTATAATATCGTCTATAACAGGACAAAGGGCATACCCCGCCTTATCAATACGCTCTGTTACAACTCAATGTGGGCCGCGAAGGACCTTGGAGTAAAAAAAATATCAGCCGATGTCCTCGCTTCCGTGGCAACGAATGCTTTCAGTCATCTGGGTGAAGTATAGCGGGATTAGCTCAATGGTAGAGCACCTGCTTCCCAAGCAGGGGGTTGCGGGTTCGAGTCCCGTATCCCGCTCTTTTTATAATTAAGATGAAAGCGGACATGCATCTTCATACAACTTATTCCGACGGCATCCTAAGCCCTCTTAATATCGTGAAATTCACCCGGCTTACAAATCACGATGTGATATCGGTAACGGACCACGATACGATGGAAGGCCTCGAAGAAGTAGAGCATTGGGCCGAGCGTTTTGAAATAGAAATGATCCCCGGAGTGGAGATATCGACATATCATGCCGGCCGGGAATACCACGTACTCGGATATTATCTGGATTGGAAAGATGCCGAATTGGCCTCCCTTTTCAATGAGATGCACCTGCAGCGGGAGAACAGGATACGGCTCATCCTTTCGAAACTTGTTGAAAATTACGGCATCAGAATAGAATTCTCCGATCTGAGGAACTTTTTTAAAACAAACAATTACGGCAGGCCTCATATTGCTCTTCTTTTGATGAAGAACGGGATCGTGGGAAGCGTCAGAGAGGCTTTTGATAAATATCTGGGAGATGATGGCCCCTGTTCGGCGGAAAAACTCCAGTTCGCCACTTCGGAGGCCGTGGAACTGATCAGGCGGAAGGGGGGGCTTTCCGTTCTTGCTCATCCTGGCATATATTTTGCACATACAGACACGGAGTTTAAAGATATTCTGGCTCTGGGTTTCGACGGAATAGAGGTCTTCCACCCGATGAACGATGCCGGCATGACTGCAGCCTTGTCCGAATATGCGGAAACAAGACATCTTATCGTGACGGGCGGTTCCGATTATCACGGCTACCTCAACGAGGATATATTTTCCGTGAACATCGATCTGAAGGACAGAGACCTTGCGCTCATGCGTTCGAGATCGTCCCGTGACCCGGCAAGCCGCTGAAGGAGTTGACGATGAAAAAAATCTTAACGCTTTGCCTTATCGCCGCCGCGGTCGTTCTTTCGGCCGTAAATCTGAGAGAACAGGCGAAGATACACAAACAGAATGCCGAAAAATACCTCTTGGAGAACAATTACGAAGGCGCGGTTGAAGAATTCAGGAAAGTATTGTCCCTCGCTCCCGAAATGGACCCCGAGATCAAAGAGAAATTCATAGAGGCCCAGATAAAACTCGGCATCTCATATATCGGTAAAGATAATAAAAAGGCTGCCGATCTCTTCAAAGACCTTATGTATAACAGGAAAGATGAAACGCTTCCGTATTATTATCTCGGGTATCTAAGCGAGCAGAACGGCGATTACGACGGCGCGGAAAAATACTATAAGGAATTCATGGAGAAAGACAAACTCAATATCGAGAAGAAAGAAGAAGCCGCAAAAAAGATAAGCATATGGACGAAGGACCGCGAAAATTACAATGAGGGAATTAAATACATGGCAGATGCGGAATTCCTGATAGCCAAGGAATGCTTCAAAAAGGTCGAGACCATAAACAAAAGGAAAGCGGAAGAATACATCGCACAGCTGGCCTCGCTTCTCGAGAAGGATAATACACCGGTCATCGACGCGCCGAAAACGGATACACCCGTCAAAGCGCCCGAGGGAACGGGGGCAGTAAAGGAAAAGGTCCTGCCGCTTTTCAAGAAAGCCTTAGAGAGCGAGAGCTATGATGCCCTTTCTGCGCTGTTCTCGCAGGAATTCATTTGCCCCATAGGTAACAAAACTAATTACTTAAGCTATTTCAGCGATTTCTGGTTTCTCAATTTCCAGAATCTTATTTTCGATTATTTCAATGAGAAGCAGACCTCTGCCGGGGATCATATCATCATCAGTTTCGATTATACGCTCAAAGGCATATACAATGGGAAGGATATGACATTGTATAAACCGGAATTCAAATTCGGGAACGAATATTCGATCGCCGGCTCCATAGTGTTCACGATAAAGAAGGAAGGAGATCTATGGATGATAATCAGATAACGGAAGATCTCGATACGTTCCGCAGCATCAACGGTTTCACGCAAGAGATCCTAGGCAATATAGGCCGTGTCATCATCGGCCAGGACGGAGTAAAAAAACTCGTTTTAATCTCCATTCTCTCCGGAGGCCATTCGATAATCACCGGAGTTCCGGGCTTGGCAAAAACGATGCTTGTGAAGAATCTTGCCCGGCTTCTCGACATTTCATTCTCCCGCATCCAGTTCACGCCGGACCTCATGCCTTCGGATATCATAGGAGCGGAGATCGTTGATATAGGGGACGATAAGAGGAAGAGCTTCCGGTTTGTGAAAGGCCCGGTATTTGCGAATCTCCTTCTTGCCGACGAGATAAACAGAACGCCTCCCAAGACTCAAGCTGCACTGCTGCAGGCCATGGAAGAAAAAGTGGTGACCTCCGGCGGGCAGAATTACGAACTTCCGAAACCCTTCTTTGTTTTTGCTACGCAGAACCCGATCGAGCAGGAGGGCACCTATCCGTTGCCCGAAGCCGAACTTGACAGGTTCCTTTTCAATATTGAGATAGATTATCCCGGAAGTTCCGACGAATTTGAGATCGCAAAAAGATTCCCCGATATGGAGAAGGGAGCTCCGGGACCGATCATAGGGCATGAGAAACTCGGTGTTTTTCTTGATTTCATCCCCAAAGTGAAAATTTCAGACGAACTCATACGGGATATCGTAGGGATAGTGAAGAACACACGGCCATCAGAAACGAGAAAGGACATCGTTAAAAAATATATCCTCTGGGGCGCCGGACC
Organism: uncultured bacterium; assembly: GCA_937863565.1. Lineage (GTDB taxonomy): Bacteria > AUK180 > AUK180 > AUK180 > AUK180 > CALMGJ01. The sequence continues at coordinate 27,515 of CALMGJ010000038.1, forward strand.
CCGCGCCAGCCAGTATCTTATGCACGCTTCGAAAGCGAACGCTCTTCTTAAAGGGCATACTGTAGTATCGGACGAGGATGTCAGGGAACTTCTGGTTCCTGTCCTGAAGCACAGGATCATTCTCAATTTCGCCGCGCAAGCGGAAGGCGTGACGAAGGAGGATATCATCAATGCCCTCTGAGGTTGTATGAAGATGAAAAGAATTCCCTTTTTGATCATGGTGGTGATCGCCGTGCTTCTGGCCGGTTGCTTCGAATACGAGGAGGAAGTATGGATAGAAAACGATCTCTCGGGCCGTATTGTGGTCACCTATTCCTTCCCTCTGGACAAGGGGTCTTCCGAAGAGAAGGATAAACCCGCGATCCGCGCAAGCGAAGGCATTAAAGTGGGAAAGACCGAGATGTACGTAAAAGACGGAAAATCCTGCATATCGGTGGAGCTCCTGTTCGATAATATCAAAAATCTCGAACAATTCACCTGGACGGAAGAAGAGGATAAAGGAGGAGGGGATAAGAACGAAGAGCTCATTCCCGGAACGATCGAACTGAGATCCGAGAAGGGCCGTCTTGTATTGATACGGCACATATCAGCTGAAAAAAAAGAAGGAGAGAGCGCTCCGGAACCTCCGGCTGCACAGGATAAACTCGTTATGAAAAAGACAGGCCCGGATGAATCGATGTCGTCATATATCTGGCATTTCACATATCATCTGCCGACAAAGATACTTGATGTGCGCCCCGGCGAGATGAGCGTTTCTAAAGATAAAAGAACGGCTTTTTTGGAAACGGACCTTTACAAGATAGACAGGGAAGGCTTGCATATAGAGATCAGGGCAAAGCCGGTCAAGAAGAAGATAATCAGGAAGTAACCGGAACATTCAGACCCGGATAATGAAAAAAAGGTCATTTCTCAGAGATACGTTCAGAATATCCACGGCAGAGGGCATCTTCGTTCAGATACATGTTCTTCTCTCGGGTGCGGGCAGCGTCTTTTTGACCAAATTGGCCGTGCTCATGGGTGCGCAGCCCATCCATTTCTCGCTGATGTCCGCTATAACTCAATTTTCACAGATCTTTCAACCGTTAGGGTATTTCTTCACGAGAAAACTGGCCTCAAGAAAAAAGTTCGTATTTCAGACCGCGATGCTCAACCGTTCCCTTGTCATTTTCTACGGTATACTTCCTCTGATATTCATTCCCGAAAAAGCCATTGCCGTATTCCTTATTCTTTTCCTTATTTCAACGATACTCGGAGCGATGGCGGGCAATGCCTGGATAGCCTGGATCTCGGACAGCGTTCCGCTAAATATCAGAGGAAGGTTCTTCTCTTTCCGTTCACAGATCCTGATGGCGGTAGGACTCGTTGTGAGTTTCATCTTCAGTTACTGTATAGACCTTTTTTCCGGCAAGCGCATATTCTTTTCGGAACGCATCAAGAGCCTTTTTGCCGCGGATACTTTCAATCCGGTGAATCTGAAATTCGGCATGGCGGCCGTTTTCGTTTTTGCTTTTCTATCGGGAATAATCGGGCTTATAGTAATGCTCGCCCAGCCGGAACGCAAAAAGGAGATAGAGAACGAGAATTTCGCGGAGACGATGAAAAGCGCGCTCTCGGACAGAAATTTCAGAAAACTTCTCGTCTATTCAATGTGGTGGATGTTCGCCGTCGGGATAGGGTCGCCGTACTGGCAGCCGTTCATGATACAGAAGCTGAAGATGACACTCATGGAGATCCAGCTCTACGGCGTTATTTCCACTGTTTCATCAGTGATCGCGATCAGGTTCTGGGGCCGCTTCATCGATAAGTTCGGGAATAAAACGGCTATGAGATTCGCGATAATTCTGGGGGGACTGAACCCGCTGGTCTGGCTTTTCGCAAGAGAGAACCGGATATGGTTCCTGTTCTTTGAAGCGGCCACATCGGGCATTATGTGGGCCGGCGCCGGCATCGTGGCCACAAATTTCGTTTTGGCTATCGCGCCTCCGCGCCGTAGCCAGATCTATTCCGGCATTTACGGAGCATTCTCTGGTCTGGGTATGATGGCAACTATGATCCTTTCAGGCATCTTCATCCCGAAACGTGCCATTCCCATTGCCGGAGGTATTCTCGAACCGGAACAGGTATTGTTCCTTATAACTGCCCTGGCACGCTGGAGCGCGCAGATACCTCTTTCGGGAGTGAAGGAAAGGGGCCGTCCTTTTAAAGAAGCGTTTTTCTTCCTCGTGGAATTCGCCAAAGTAAGGGTTCTGAATTTTCTCGGTTCGCCTAAAAGGAAAAGGTCAGATTCCTGATACCTTGAGGGACAATACCATATTGTCCAGCATTGCATAAGGCAGAACGCCTTCTTCCGCTGCCCCCATGAAATCCCCGCCGAACATATCGAAAATATTCCCGCTGATTTGAAGCTGGGGAAGTCTTCCTATCAATTTCTCCCCGTCGTAAAGGAAAGAAAGCTGTACGGGCAGCGACATATCGCCCTGAGGCGTGAAATCCCCTCCGGCGGACATCATCACATATACGGCTTTGCGTCCGCCGAGTATGTCCTTGATCGTTCTGTGCGTCCTGCCGATCTCTATGCCCGGAAGCGCCAGTGTCGGTTTTCCGTCATAATGCGATACCGATGCTCCGGTAAGTGGCAGTTTATAAAGATCGGCCGTGAATTTATCCGTATACGGGGTCTTGAAAACACCCTTCTCGATAAGCGGGTATAAGAAGCCCTTATTGAAAATTCCCTCGGCATCGAAAAATTCGGTATACGCCTTAACGGGATCGGTCGACTGATAAAAGGAGAATTTTTCGTTGAAGACCTTCCGGCTTTCTTTCCCCGACAGAAGGGAAGTTCCGGAACCGTATGACATCCCACCCAGCGATTCTACAAGTTTGAACAAAGCGTCCATACCCTCGTAGTGTTCGATGAATACGACGGGTATCCGCTCTTCCTTGGGAAGAGCCGCTTTTTTCGCGTATGCTCCGCAGAGTCCGTCCAAAAGCGGTAAGGCGTCATTTCTATCCCATTTTCTTGCTGCATATCCGAATCCGCCGTCTATGATATTGACCGAACTTTTCTCTTTGAAGATGAGAGAAAGCGCGAAGGTCCTGTCTTCGTTGATAAGATCAAGGCCGAGATCGTTTTTGAGAACGGTCCTGCTTTCCAATATCGAGATCTTGTGAGAGAAAGAAAATCCCTTGATGGAGTTCCTCAATTCTTTTAAAAATGCCTCATTCTCCTCCATGAACTCCTCAGTGCTCATCTTGAATTCATCTATCAAAATATGCTTCTTCACTCCCGCGGTTGGCTTGAACGGATAGGGATTCCTGTATTTGAGGGTAGCCGCGGCTTTCTTTGCCAGATCCTCTTCATCATAATGTCCAAGCACGCCCTTGATACCGATAAGGCCTTTATCATAGACGCGTACGGCAGTACGCAGCACATCCTTTTCCTTTACGGAAGCGATCTTCGTCTGCAGGATCTTGACCGAGAAACTCCTGCTCCTTATCTGGTATAGTTCTCTGTTCATTCCGGCCTCCTACTGCACATTCAGTTCTTTGATGAGAACGAACGGCCCGCCGATACCGACATTCAGCGGATACTGTTCCATCTTGCCGCATCCTCCCATCACGAAGGACATCATCTCCATCTTCTTGGAAACGCTCTCGATAAGCGAAAGGGTTTTGAACACATCTCCGGTCACAACGGAAATGAGAAGGGGTTTCCCTATTTTCCCGTTCTTCACTTCATATGAGATCGAGGGTGCGATGGTAAAAGTGGACATGCCGGAACCGTGTTTTATCGTTTCTACGAAAATGCCGTCCTTGACCTTGGAAAAGAGCGCCGCCTTTGACAACTTGCCGGCCGCGATATAGGTGTTTGTCATGCGGACTATCGGCTCGAACTCATAGGAGATGGCTCTCGCATTGCCCGTGGGCTCTTCTTCGAGCTCCGCCGCCGTTTCGCAGCTGTGAAGACGCCCCGTGAGAATGCCGTTTTTTATAAGAAAGGTCTTCCCGGTTTTTACGCCCTCATCGTCAAAAGCGGCATAACCGGAATAGTTCAGCGTTCCGTCGTCGATGATCGAGAGGATGGAACTGCTCACTTTCTTCCCGATCGTCCATTCCTTTTTCATGGCCTCGTCGCCGAGCATGAAATCGGCTTCGCTCTTATGCCCGAAACTTTCATGCGCGAAAACGCCCGAAGCATCGGGCGACATTATCACCCTGTACTTGCCGGGTTTTACGGGAACGGCGTTTTTAAAGAATTCCTCGCATTTTTTAAGATAGTGCTCAAGCCTCACTTCATGACCGCGAAGATCTTCGAAATCATGGGAGGAGGCCTGGTATTTTTCCGTAAGTAAACGCTCGTTGCGCGCCATCTGGAAGATGAAGCAGAAGCCGCCTTTTTGAAAATCGTGAACGATATCCGCGCCCTTGCTCGAGCAGAACCGTTTCTCTATATAACTGTCAATATAGTAAACGCGCCAGTATTTTATATGCTCCCTTTTCATGAACGGGAAATACGCTTTTAGCATGGCTGACTTCTTGTTGAGGCTGATCTTCGAGATGTCTTTTTTCTTGAAATTGAGGTGGATCCCTGTATTCACAGGGAATTTTTCCACAACGGGTATCTTATCGATGTCTTTTTTAGGTTTTGCGAACTTGGCGAGCCGGTCGATATGCTTCTGAACATGGTCGAGGTCCGTCGTTGAAGAATAATACCATCTTTCACCGTCGAAAACGCGGATAAAGGCTCCCTCGATCTCTCTTTCCTTGATCTCATCGAGTTTGCCGAGAAGATAGGAAGCGGTTGCGGAAGCGGTTTTTTCGATGCGTACATCCGTATAAAGCCCTTTCGGAAATTTGAACATCACAACCTCCTGATGACTTTAAAATTATACCAGAATCGGCCGTATTTTACAATGATTTACTAGGAAATTTTAATTTTACTTTTAGTGGGTTATTTGTAAATAAAAAAAGCGTTTATAATGGGAATTCTTAAAAAACTTGACATAGTTAATTTAAAAGAAGTATAATGATACGATAAAAGGAGGCGTTATGTTAAATCAGAGGCTCCGGGGCATCATCTTTACTTCTACGATATTTCTCATTTCAATACAGATCCCGGCATTCTCGGAAGAAAACAGGGAATATACTCAGGCCGGGCAGATGGGGTAGAGTAATTCATGAGTGCATTCTGTTCCAAGGTAAAGGGATGAAGCGAATTATTTCTCTGATGATATTATTCTTGCTGGGGATTTCACTTGAAGCGAATACACTGACCTTAAGATTATCAATGAATGATTACAATCGCCTTGAATTCGAAGGTTTCATAAAGGAATATCATCATTGGTACGATATACAGATATTTGCGGATCTGATGCTCAATTATAGAATTCCGCTTGGAGATAAATATATGTTGGGATTTACCACACAAGTAAAATCATTTCAAGACTCCAATCGCGAGTATTTTCTGTATTTATTCTTTTCCGGCCGCTTTACATTTCTATTATCAGAATATTCGGAACTCAGTTTGCAGATCCCTGCAAGATATTTTCCCGCTTTCGGATATTGGGACCCTATGGGATTTCTTCTTGAGAAGGAAGAGACGATCTATTATGAATGCAGAAAGAAAAGATTCTCATACCATATAGGCTTTGCTTTTGACATTGCTATCATATTTCAGTGCCAATATTATTTCTGTAAATATTTCGGACTTGAATACGGAATAGAGATACGGCATGAAGAAGGCCTTGAGATCATTCCAATGGATATATCTTACCACAGGATCGGACTGCTATTTAATGTCAAGTGCATAGATTGTAGGATTTACTATCATGAAGGCCGTGGCGACCCGGTTGTCAGAGTGGCAGGGAACATAGGAATAAAATTATGAATGGGGACGGTTGTTGCATTTGTTGCAAAATCACTGGAAAATGAATAAGGATAAGACCCTTTATACTAACATTAAGGCGGAGTGATGAAAAGAATATTTCTTTTGCACATGGTTATATTGCTGATGATATCTTATGGGAATGATTTTGATATAAAAATATCATTAGGAGGTTCTGACGCAGAATTATTGTTCTATAAAGATCTCAGATTAGATGACATTCAGAAGGATATTAATGATGATACGACATCTTTTCTGGCTCTTTATGACGATCAACACATTAATGTTTACGGAGGCTTGTATTTAAATTTTACGACGGAAGTAAACAAAAGAATGGAATTTAATATTCAAACCCATATGAAAATATTTAAAGAGAAAATCCATTTATTCAATCACGACGATTTCACGACAACAGCCTTTGAAGAATATGTAAATACGGCGGTTATTATTAACCCCAGGTTATCTATTTCACTTGTTAATAAAATAAAACTGAATATTCAATGCCACTTAGGTTATTATCCAAGCATTAACAAATTCCATTTGCATATCGCAGAATCGCCGTTTATTAATTTCTATGCTGAATTCTTTATATTAAGCTGGCTTGAAATAGGAATTGGACTTACTCCGTCAGCATGGCTCAGAATATATCCTTTTAAAGGGACATCTATTGAGATCAGGGCCATTGATATTCTTCCGGATCCCTATGGAGGAAACGAGAGATACATTCATATACAACTCAGACACGAATTCGCATCCAAAAGCAGAATATTATGGCTGAAGAAATTTCATATTGAAGCAACATTGCACAATGGATTTTTCGGTGTTCCGCTTGCTTTGGCAATCGGAGGAGAAATATAAAGATAATGAAATGGCTGAGCCCCCTTTTCTCCACCTGCAAGGCGGAGTGATGAAAAAATTATTATTTGTTATCCTTCTTTTCAGCGTTTATTTATCTTTAGAATGCAAAGCGTTTATATCTTTGACATACAACAATCGTATTTTGAATAATGAACTCGAGGGATTTGAAAACTATCTTCAACATATTGAAACAGAATACATCAAATGTTATCGTACCTCGTATGAAATCAGAAACAGATGGGAGATCAACCTATCAAAAAGGTTCATGTTCAAGATCGATATGATATTCGCATCCCTGGATAGGATCGAAACGGTACCATTACCCGATCCGGAATTGTTCATAGGTACGGACCCGGCATTCGTATGGCATATCACGGAAAAATTTTCATTCGGCATCAAATATTCTTTCAAATACTTCATTAAGGCGGGATATTTTGATCTGAACATCGAAAATATAACTGATGGTGCGGCAGAATTGATGTTCATGGAACTGCATTTTCCGAAAGTGGAAATCCATTTAGGATGTTCATGGATTCCCATATTGTTAAACACATCCGCTTTCCTGGAGTGGAGGATATTCAAGTATTTAGGGACGAGGGTCGGTCTTTATCATTGCCCCAATGCCCCGAAGTTATTAGACCCCGTCGGAGAAATAGGCCTTATATTCTATTTTAAAGAATTAAAAGCGATGCTGTTTTGGCATGAGGCACATTTAGGCGGGAAGATCGAGGTCCAATTATGAATGGGGACAATGGTTGCAAGAGTTGCAAAATCGCCGTAAGGCTTGTCTTTTTAACATATATGCAAAATAATAAATACAATAGATACCCAAACGGAAAGCCCCTGAAGACGGGTAAAGTTGCGGTGATCAAATGAGGGAACACTATTAATCAATGCCGTGGTCCTGAAATCATTCGCTAAATGGGCAGATAAAAAGGCTTTCTTTTGCTTTTTTTCCCATTTTATTTTATAATAGAAAAATATGGAACGGGAGGTTGTATGGCCACAAAAGAACAGGTATTGGAAAAATTGGGGAAGGTTCTGGACCCGGAACTCGGTCTGGACATAGTTTCACTCGGTTTCATCTACGAGATCGCTTTTCCGGCGCCGGATTCCGTGCATGTCAAGATGACCCTTTCGGTCCCGGGCTGCCCCCTTGTCTCCTTCCTTACCAATGAGGCGAAAACGGTCATACTGGAACTTCCCGATGTGAAGAACGCCGAGATAGAGCTCGTGTTCGACCCTCCGTGGTCGCCGGACATGATCACGGAAGAGACAAGAAAGAAACTGGGGTTGTGATATGCAAACATGCGAAAATCTTAAAGATGCCATAAATAAAGCCTTCAAGGCTTATCCGAAAAAAATATTCATGAAATTTCACGGCAAGAAATACACTTTTTCGGATATGAAGCACTATTCCAATAAGATCATACATTACCTTTCTCATCTCGGTTTGAAATACCAGGATAAGATAGCTACCTACTCGAGGAATATACCGGATTTCATAATACTGAATATTGCGGCGCTCAGAATGGGTGTCACGATCATCCCGGTAAATTATCTTCTCACCTCCGGCGAAGTGGAGTATATCGTAAAGGACAGCGGTGTTAAACATCTTTTCGTTCAAGATGTATTTGTAGACCACCTCAAGGAACTCCTGGATAAAAAAACAGTCCCGGATGTCCTCATTCTCGGAGGAAAGGCAGAAGGTTTTTCCAATCTGATGGAAGAAATAGAGAATTCCGCGGATGACAGTATGGATATCAATTATCCGGTCAAACACTCCGACCTTGCCATGATCATCTATACTTCAGGCACTACAGGCAACCCCAAGGGCGTGATGCTCACCCACAATAACCTTCTTTCCAATGTCAAGGACCTCATCGAAATAACCAATGTGAGCCATAATGCCGTACTGTACGGCCTTTTACCTCTTTTTCACGCGTATTCGTATACAACATCCTTCCTTTTATGTCTTGTGTGGGGCTGCCGGATGATCCTCATAGACGATCTTTCCAACGGCAAACTCATCGTGAAAACCCTTGTGAAGGAGCGCGTAAACTGGCTTATTGCGGTACCGACGCTTTTCAATGCGCTTTCCAAGGCTAACTTGCCCGGAATATTCAAATTGATCAATCCTCTGAAATACTGTATTTCAGGCGCAGCGCCTCTGCCTCCCGCCACCGTGGAGCGGTTCAAGGCAAAATTCGGACTATATATACATGAAGGATACGGCCTTTCGGAATGTTCCCCCGTCGTTTCCGCCAATTCGCCGCTTAAGCCGCCCGTTATAGGTTCTGTTGGAAAAGCGCTTCCTTCCGTTTCGATCAAGATCGTTGGCGAGAGCGAGAATGAAGTAGCGTCCGGCGAAATGGGCGAGATCATAGTGAAAGGACCCAATGTAATGGAGGGATATTACAATAATAAGGAAGAGACCGAGAAGGTCCTGAAGAACGGCTGGCTTTTCACGGGCGACTATGGAAGGTTCGATTCCGACGGCAATCTCTATATTCTGGACAGGAAGAAGGACCTTATAATAAAACACGGGATGAACATATATCCCCAGGAGATAGAGCGCGTCCTGATGAAAGAAGAGGCCATCAAGGAATCGGCTGTGGTCGGCGTAGAGGTCTCCCCCGGCGTGGAAGTTCCCGTAGCGTTCTACGAAACAGTCGATAAAAAACCCATCCCGGGAAATATCCTGCGAAATCTATGCGGGAAATACCTGGCCCCTTACAAGATACCGCAGAAGTTCATCTTTCTTGAAGAGCTTCCCAAAACCCCGACCAATAAACCACTGAAAAGAGAACTGAAAAAGATGAAGATATGAGCGCAAGAGAAAAAGAAATAGAGAACATGCTCAGGGAACTCGGGCTTAAGGTGACCCCGCAAAGAAAAGAAATAGTAAAATACATTTTTGCCAATAATCACTGCTCCGCACCCGAGATAAAAGAGCATACCGATAAGGTAATATCTTCCGTTTCGTATTCGACGATCTATCTCACGGCGGGAAAACTTGCGGAAGCCGGGATCATTATTCCGGTATCCTTCGAGCCCGGCGTGGTAAGATACGATACGAACACGGAACCCCATCTTCACGTTGTTTGCTATGAATGCGGGCATGTTACCGAGGTGCCTTTCAATATAGGCGATCATAATTTTGAGGAGCTTCTTTCAGAAAACGGTTTCAATGATATCGCAGGCTTCGACATACACTTCTTCGCCAAGTGTAAAGAATGCTCCAGAAGTGTAAAAAAATAATACAAAAAAAAGAATACACTTCCCAAAATAACTGGATTTAATACTGGCATATATCTTGCACATTTTGGTTTTTTTCCGGAGGTTATTTATGAAAAGAACACTATCCGTTCTATTGGTCGTTCTGCTTCTTTCTTTTACTGCGGCCCAGACGGGTCAGGACTATCTAAAAGCGCTTTCAAGGGCTTTCATCGATGTTTCCAGTAAAGTCCGCCCCGCAGTGGTGAATGTAAGCACGGAGGGAGAGATCAAGCAGCAGCTCAATCCCTGGATGAATGATGAATTCTTCAAATTCTTTTTCGGAGAGGAGCCTGAAGCGCGGGAACAGGTAAGAAAGGTCAGTTCGCTGGGAAGCGGGTTCATCATATCGGAAGACGGATACATTCTCACTAATTATCATGTGATCAAAGATGCTACCAAAATAACGATAACGCTCCTGGACGGGAAGACTTTCAATGCCGAGATCATTGGGAGCGATCAGATATACGATATAGCTCTTCTCAAGATAAAAGGCAATAAACTTCCTTATGCGGTGCTCGGCGATTCCGATGAACTCGAGATCGGGGAATGGGTTGTTGCCATAGGCAATCCTTACGGCCTCAATTTCTCCGTCACGGCAGGTATCGTTTCGGCCCTGGGAAGGGAAAGTAAAACAGAATTCGGAATTCAGAGGATGATACAGACCGATGCCGCCATCAACAAGGGGAATTCAGGGGGCCCGCTCATCAATCTTGATGGAGAGGTCGTAGGCATCAACTCGGCCATCGTATCGCAGACGGGCGGTTTCGAAGGCGCAAGTTTCGCGGTACCAATAAATATGGCCCGTTCGATCCTCGATCAGCTTAAGAAAAAGGGCGTAGTGCGAAGAGGTTTTCTGGGAGTGACGGTACAGACCATAGATAAAGATCTCAGAAAGGGTTTTAATATCGAAGGCGAGAACGGCGTTGTTGTGACCGATGTGATCCGCGGCAGCGCTGCCGAGAAGGCGGGTATCCAGGTAGGGGACATCATTCTTAAGGTCAATGATAAGGAAATAAAGGAATTCTATGACCTTCATTTCACTATATCCTCATTCGCTCCCGGTGACGAGGTAAAAATAGAATTGATCAGAAATAAGAAGAAAAGAACTGTCGTAGCCAAGCTCAAGGACAGGGACGACTATGCCGGGGAACCCCAGACCAGATATGATATGATCGGCCTTAAAGTGCAGTCGCTGACCGAAAGCATGAGAATGAAATACAAGATCCCCGCTGATGTTCAGGGCGTCATCGTAGTTGGAGTGGAAAACGGCAAATTCGGAGAGAAGGCAAGACTCGAAGCGGGGGATGTGATCATCAGCGTGAACAATGAAAGGATAGCGACAATGGACGATTATCTCAATATTATGAAAACGATACAGCCCAGAAACGGCATCCTTTTCTATCTCTACAGGGACGGGAGCAAGATATACACGTATTACGCGGAATAAAGCGAAGGGCAGTGAAGAGAGAATAAGAGAGGCTAGAGGATAGAGGCTCTAGGATAGAGAGTGAAGAGTTGATAGTTGATAGTTAAAAGTTGATAAGGAATGATCTCTTTATAAACCCGTTAACTCATTAACCCGCAATAAAATAACTCTTCTTTAGACACTATTGCACTAAGCACTTTCCACTCTTCACTATTAGTTATTCACTGCGCTTCGCCTCTTCCTACCGGTTCAGCGAGTATTTCTCGATCTTATATGTAAGCTGATTACGGTTCAGGCCGAGGATCTTGGCCGCTTTCGAAAGGTTGCCGCCGCTCATCGCGATGGCCTTCTTTATGTATTTCTTCTCGATCTCGAGAAGGCGCATCTCGGTATCACCAGCGTCCTCTGAAACGATATCTGAAAATATCACGGCCTCAGCCTTGATGTTATCGTCATCCGAAAGAATGTATGCCTGTTCAATGATATTGTGAAGTTCTCTGATATTACCGGGGAAAGAGTAACCCTGCAATTTCTGCATCGCCTCGCCCCCGATCGTTTTCTTCATGCCGTATTTTGCATTGAGGAAAGCGGTTCTGCTTCTGATGAGCTCTTCAAGGTCCTCCTTCCTTTCTCTCAAGGGCGGGATGAATATCTCAACATTCTTGAGCCGGAAGAAAAGGTCTTTACGGAAAGCCCCCTTCTTCACGAGTTCTTCAAGGTCTTCGTTCGTTGCGCTTATGATCCTGATATCAACATGCCTCTCCTGCGATTCTCCGATGCGGACAAGTACCTTCTCCTCGATGATCCGGAGGAATTTTTTCTGCATCTCCTCCCTCAATGTTCCGATCTCGTCCAGAAATATCGTCCCTTTGTCCGCCGCCTCGAATTTTCCCGTTCTGTCGCTGATCGCGCCGGTGAAGGAACCCTTTTTATGACCGAATAATTCCGACTCGAAAAGATCGGAAGGTATGGATGTGCAATCCACTTTCACGAACGGTGCGCTTCTGCGTTTGGAGTTATCGTGGATAAAACGTGCGATCAAATCCTTGCCTGCCCCGGTTTCACCCTTCAGAAGGACAGTGGCTTCCGTTTGAGCCACTTTCTTTGCGGTTTCGAGGATCGTTCTCATCGTTTTGGACGAACCCACGGGCACTCCCTCTCCGGGAGACGAAGTATCGCACCCTTCTATGATCTCGCGCAAGGCCTTGATCTCAAAAGGTTTGAGAAGATAATCAACGGCGCCGAGTTTCATCGCTTCGACAGCGTCGGGGATCGTTCCGTATGCGGTCATGAAGCAGACAGGGATATTGCCGAAATTGACACGCACGTTCTTTATGAAGTCGAAACCGTTCATCTTATCCATTTTAATATCCGAAACGATGAGGTCCGCCCGGAAGTCCGCCAACGCATTCAGCCCTTCCTGAGCTGAAGCGAAAGCCTTCACCTCATGGCCTTCCTTGGAAAGCGCCATTGAAAGGATCTTGCGCATATTCTCTTCGTCATCAACGATCATTATCTTCATTTAAATCCCTCCCGGAAAGAATGAAGGATTTCTTTCCGTTCTCTACTTTAACAGAGATCCTGATCCCCATTTGCTCGGCTGTGTTCTTAACAATGGACAATCCCAGCCCGACACCTTTTGCCTTCGTGCTGAAAAAAGGCTCGAAGATCCTGTCCGGCGGTTCCGGCAGGGCCGTGCCGTTATCGGAAATGGTGATCGCGTTCTCATCCACTGTCAATTCTACGAGCCCGTCCGGCGTATCCTCAACCGCATCGAAAGCGTTCTGGATGATCACAAAGAGGATCTCCGCAAGACCTTCCGCATTTGCCCTGAACCTTTCCGTTCTGTATTCCTCTTTGAAATTACCCGTAGGGAATCTGTTGCCTGACATTATGGTGTCGACTATGGGTTTAACTTCGATATCCGAAATGTCGTAAGCGGGGTTCTTCACGAACCGGAGGAATGATCCCACGATGCCGTCCAATCTCTTCACTTCCTCTTCGAGGGTCTGTATCATCACGAGTTTCTCTTCCAGAGAGAATTTATCCTCGCGGAGAAGCTCAATGGAATTATTCATAACGGCGAGCGGATTACGGATCTTGTGCGTTATCGTTGCCGCCATCTGCCCCATAACGGAATATACCCTGTTGCGGGCGATGTGCTCCTGAAGGTCCTGGATCTTGAGAAGATTGGCCTCGAGCCTCTCAGTAAAGAGAATGTTCTTAAGGCGGATATTAAGCTGTCTTTCGATGATCTTCAGGAATTCGTGTTCTTCATGAAAAAGGAATCGCCCTTTCCTTTCCATGAAAACGAATTCGGCATTATCGCTCCCGAATTTTATCTCGAGTCCCGGCAGCGGCAGAAGCTTCTTTAAAAAAACAGACGAGTATTTAAGAATGCCGTCCTTGTGCGATATCCTCATTATTTCAGAAAGGTACGAGGCGAGATTAGCCGAGAAATTCGTATAGACGGGAAGAAGAAGATTGATAACCGGCTTAAGCAGGATGAAGATGACGGAGAGTGAAAAGGAAAGAATGAACCCGATAATGAAAAGGTCCGTGGTCCTGTCGAAGTATTCCGAAAGAAGGATGGCATTGAGAAGTATCAGTGCCACAGGGAAAATGACCGCTGTGGTGACGAGTATATTGAAAAACCTGTTCTCGATGCGCAGCCGCTCTTTTTTAAGCATCGAGGGGATTGCGGCGAAATACAGAATGAACACGGGCGCTTCAAAAAAAGCGGCCGGGATGCCGGGAATGGATGCGATCTCTCCCAGAAGCACCATCATGCCGAGCATGAGGAAGAAAAGTACACTGTAAAAAAGAAGTTTGAAGGCATAAAAATCCGCGGAAAAGAAAAGAAGGCAGATGAAAAGGACCAGGGATACCGCAACCAGCGCGGTCTTTAAAAGGATGAAATGCCCGATCCCGATCCGCAGGAAGAACACGGCGAAGGCCGGAATGAAGAAAAGGCCGAATATAAGTTTTCTGATCCGCCACAGGATGAAAATAGCATTAATGAGTATCAGCGCCGATGCGGCGATATTATATACGCTCATGTGATCTTAAGGGATATATCCGCGCTCGTGTAGGAGTGGGTGAGCGAACCGGAGGAAATGATATCAATGCCCGGTGTGAGGTATCTGCCGATATTCTCAAGGGTGATGCTGCCTGACACTTCGATCTTTATCCCGCTTCCCCGTATGATCGCTATTGCCTTTTTGATCGCGTCCGGCGGAAAATTATCCAACATGATGAAGTCGGGCTTGAAAGAATGAGAAAGCACTTCTTTTATTTCCGCGATACTTTTCACTTCGATCTCGGTCTTGATCCTCTTTCTCCTCATTCCGAGGCAGGCATCCAATGCGGGTTTGATCCCTCCTGCCGCCTTTATGTGATTGTCTTTGATCAGAACGGCATCATAAAGCCCCATCCGGTGATTGACTCCTCCTCCGAGGGATACCGCGCGCTTTTCGAAATACCTGAAATTAGGAGTTGTCTTGCGCGTATCGGCGATACGCGCCCCGCTCCCGCTTTTTTTTATGATCTCCCCGAACCTGGCCGTGAGCGTGGCAATGCCGGACATCCTCTGTATGAAGTTGAGGGCCACCCGTTCTCCGAGAAGGATGCTTCTGAGAGGGCCGCTCACTTCGGCTATTTTGTGTTTTCGGGATATCCGGTCGCCGTCAGCAGCCAGAAAACGTATTTCTATCCGCTTGTCGACAACACTGAAAACATATTCGAAAACATCGCATCCGGCAAGAATGCCGGATGTTTTAAAAAGAAGTTCCGCGCTTCCGGTCAAATCCTTCCCGACGGTAAGTTCCGATGTTATATCGCCGTCCCCGACATCCTCGCTCAGAGCCCGGACGACATATTCTTTCCAGGCCGTTCTATTTTGCGAACGCATCAATTATCTTCTTTATTAGATCCCCGTATGCCACGATGAACCCTGCAAAGACAACGGAGACCATCGACATGAGTTTTATCAGAATATTCAAAGAAGGCCCCGATGTGTCCTTGAAGGGATCGCCTACGGTATCGCCTATGACTGCTGCGGCGTGATTCGGATTCTTCGATCCGTCGGGCAGTTTCTTGCCTCCGTAATTACCCTCTTCGATATATTTCTTCGCATTATCCCAGGCCCCACCCGCATTGTTCAGGAACACCGCGGTCACGAAACCCGTGGTGAGACCACCGGCGAGAAGGCCGAGCACACCTGCGACGCCGAGGAAAAGCCCGGTAAGTATCGGTACGATTATCGAAAGAAGCGAGGGGAAGATCATTTCCTTCTGCGCTCCCGAAGTCGAGATCTCCACGCATTTGGCATAATCGGGTTTACCGGTGCCTTCCATGATGCCGGCTATCTCACGAAATTGTCTTCTAACCTCATCTACCATCCTGCCGGCAGCCCGGCCGACAGCCTTCATCGTGAGCGAGCAGAAAACGAAAACGAGCATGGCACCGATGAACATACCTACAAGAACCCTCGGATTGAGAAGGGTTATATCATAATAACGGACCCAGTCCGTGATATTCGTTTCGCGAACGAGTTTTTCCGCACCGTCGATGAGCACCGTCGCCCCCTGTCCGTACATATGGATGAACCCGATCTTTACCTCTTCGATATATGCGGCGAGAAGGGCCATTGCTGTCAATGCCGCGCTCCCAATGGCAAAACCCTTACCGGTTGCCGCCGTGGTGTTCCCGAGCGCATCGAGCGCATCCGTTCTCTTTCTCACTTCCGGCCCCTGGCCGGTCATCTCCGCATTTCCGCCGGCATTATCTGCGATAGGGCCGTACGCATCGGTCGCAAGTGTAATGCCGAGAGTGGAGAGCATGCCGACCGCTGCCAGACCTATACCGTAAAGTCCGTGGTTGATAGCATTGGGGTGAGTTGAGAAACCGCCGGAGAAGGCGAAACTGAGAAGGATGCCTATGGCGATCACTACCACCGGGTATCCTGTTGACTGCATACCAAGGGCAATTCCCGAAATGATGACCGTTGCCGGTCCCGTCCTTGATTGCCCGGCTACATCCTTCGTAGGCGCGTATTCCTGAGATGTATAGTATTCTGTGATCTTTCCTATGAGCCATCCGGCTATGAGCCCCGTGATGACAGAACCGAAAATACCGATATATCTTCCGGCGGGCACATTCTCTACGGCAAAGGATCTCCTGAAAAGAAGCAGAATGAAGAACGAAGCGATCAAGGTGAAAATAGTTGAGGAATTGACGCCCCTTGCCAGTGCGCCGAGCAGTTCCTTCTGCGAGGCTTTTTCGCCTGACCGTACAAGGAAGATGCCTATGATGGAAAAGATAACGCCTATACCCGCGATGACCATCGGAGTGAGCACTCCGCCCAACCCGTAGCCGGCCGCTACGCCGAGCGCGGCCGTGGCAAGTATCGATCCCGCATAGGATTCGTAAAGGTCCGCGCCCATCCCCGCAACATCGCCTACATTATCCCCGACATTATCGGCTATAGTAGCGGGATTCCTTGGGTCGTCCTCGGGGATGCCCGCCTCTACTTTGCCGACAAGATCCGCGCCGACATCGGCGGCTTTCGTGAAAATACCGCCTCCTACCCTTGCGAATAAAGCCTGCAGTGAAGCTCCCATACCGAATGTGAGCATCGTAGTAGTGATAATGGCCAATTGATGGTCTCCTTTCGGGATGGCGAGTTTCAGGATGATGAACCAAAGCGAAATGTCCAGAAGGGCAAGGCCTACAACAACAAGCCCCATAACGGCACCCGATCTGAAAGCTACTTGAAGACCTTTATTGAGAGAGATCTTTGCATTAGCGGCCGTTCTGTTGGAGGCGGAAGTAGCGGTATGCATGCCTAACCATCCGGCCAAGCCGGAGAAAAAACCGCCGGTCAGGAAAGCGAAAGGTACCCATCCGTTCTGCGTCTTGAGGATATAGGCCATGACCGCGAAGATAGCGGCGACGATCATGAAAACAATGATGACCACGCTATACTGCCTTTTAAGATATGCCAGAGCGCCTTCTTTCACATGCCCGGCGATCTCCTGCATCTCCTTCGTACCCGCATCCTGCTTCATAAGCATTCTATAAAAGGAAAATGCGAACACGAGGGCAAGTATAGAGCCCAACGGCGCAAGAACGAATAAATACTTCAATTCCATATGTCCTCCCTCATAATGTCAATTATACATTTTTAGACAGGTAAAGTCAATAAAATAGAATTAAGCGCCCAGCGGCGATCTCCTCTTCATCCGGACCGGAAACCCTCCGCTAAGCGCAAGTGGATTCCGTATCAGAAAAAGAAGCTGCCGCCGGGAGTATGATCTAAATTGATACGGCACTCTCCGCGGGTCAATAAACCTGAAAGCCGCAGGATCGAAGTTGTTGAAAAATATTAAAAACGGCGCGATAACTATTGAAAAAAAACATTGATTATGTTAAAATAAAAAATTGTTTTAGGAGCTATTTTTATGTCGGGACACAATAAATGGAGTACGATCAAGAGGAAAAAGGGCGCGAACGATGCCAAAAGAGGGCAGATGTTCACGAAAGTAGCAAAGGAGATCATTCTCGCGGCCAAAAAGGGCGGAAATCCGGAAATGAACCCCGCATTGCGTGCGGCCATCGAAAAGGCGAGAAGTTACAATATGCCCAAGGACAATATCAATAATGCGATAAAAAAGGGCACAGGCGAACTTCCCGGCGTTGTGTACGAAGAGATCGTTTATGAAGGGTATGCCCCTTACGGCATTGCCCTTCTCATCGAAGTGATCACGGACAACAAGAACAGGTCCACTTCCGAGGTCAGACATGCGCTGTCCCATGCCGGAGGCAGTCTTGCCGAAACCGGCGCCGTGGCCTGGAATTTCGAGAGGAAGGGTCAGATCTTTGTAAAAAAGGATAAAGCGGGCGAGGATGCGCTCATGGAGATCATAACGGATGCGGGAGCAGAGGACATGAAAACGGAAGAAGACGGTTTCTATGTGGTCTGTAATTACAAGGACCTTTTCAATATCTCGGCCGCTATCGAAGCGAAAAAGATCGAAGTCGAAACCGCCGAATTGACCTACATCGCGCAGAACCCCATCACCTTGGAACCGGAACAAGTGAAAAAGATACTGAGAATAATAGAAAATATTGAAGACATGGACGATGTTCAGAACGTATTCACAAATATGAACATCCCGGACGATCTTCAGATTGAGGAGGAATGACAATGAAACCCTATCTGTCCAAAGAGAAAATATCCATAGGATTTTTCGGACATAACGGAACAGGCAAAACGTCAGCCGCCGAGGCGATGTTCTTTAATGCAAAACTTACAACAAGACTCGGAAAAACAGCTGAGAAGAACCTCGTTCTCGATTTTGAAGAGGAAGAAAAGAAAAGACAGCAATCGATAAATCTCGGGCTCGGATATGTTGAGCACGGCGACTGCAAGATACACGTGCTCGATACGCCGGGTTTCCTTGATTATCTGGGAGAGATAGTGAGCGCTACTTATGCTGCGGACTTGGCGGCTGTTTTCGTTAATACAGAGAATGCGGTCGAAGTCGGTTTCGAGAAAGCGATCGAGATCCTTGAAGAAAAGCAGATGCCGGTCTTCTTCGTGATGAACGGTATCGATAAGGGCAATTCGGATTTCGGCAAGGCCTTCGATGACGTGAAGAACTATACTTCCGTCGGCATGGCCCCCCTCACGGTCCCCGCCGGAGAGAAAGACGGATTCAAGGGCATTATCGATGTCGTTGAAATGAAGCTCATATCTTACGGCTCAGAAGGGAAAACCGCAATTTCCGATGTCCCTGCCGAATACGCCGATACCGTGAAAAAATACCGTGAGAAGATGATCGAAGCCGTGGCCGAATCGACGGATGAACTCACCGAAAAATATCTTGAAACGGGAGAACTATCCGCTGACGATATGAAAAAAGGCATTAAAGAGGGAGTGGCGTCCGGCAAATTCAGGCCCGTTTTCGCAACCTCGGCTCTCGCTAATTTCGGCCTTGATATCATGGTCGATATGATAGTGAAGTATTTTCCGAAATATGCCGATCTCCCGCCGTACAATGCGAAAAAGGCAGGAAGCGACCTTCTTATAAGAAGGGACGAAAGCGAAGCGCTCTCCGGCATGATCTTCAAGATCATCTCCGATCCGCATCTCGGCGATATCGTTAACTGCAAACTTTTCTCGGGGAAACTTGCCTCCGGAGGAGAATTCTTCAATATCAATAAAAGCAAAGCGGAAAAAACCGGGCAGATATACGCGCTGCTCGGCGATAAAAAGGCGGATATTCCTGCCGCTTCGGCCGGTGACATCGTATCCTTCGTGAAACTTAAATATTCTGATACAGGCGATTATATCGCGGAGAAAGATACCGGTATCGAATACGAACCGTTCACGGTCCAGGAACCGATCTATTCGATATCCATCCAGCCGAAATCGAAAGAGGACCAGGAGAAGGTCTCCATCGCGCTTCAGAAGATCAACAGGGAAGATCCCTCTTTTAAATACTTCATGGACAAAGAGTTCGGCGAGTTCATTCTTTCCGGCATGGGGGATTCTCATGTCAATATCATCCTGGAGAAGATCAAAAGAAAATACGGTGTAGAATTGACAACGGCCAATCCGCAGGTGCCTTACAGAGAAACGATTACGAGACCTGCGGAATCACAGGGACGTTATAAGAAACAATCAGGCGGCCGCGGTCAGTTCGGCGATACATGGATCAAAGTAGAACCTTGCGAAACAGGGTTCGAATTCGTGGACGCCATCGTGGGCGGCGTTATTCCCCGCAACTTCATACCTTCCGTTGAAAAGGGCGTGAAAGGCGCGATGGAAACGGGGCCTCTTGCGGGGTATCCCGTCGTCAATATCAAGGTCACACTGTACGACGGCTCTTATCACACCGTGGATTCTTCCGATATGGCATTCCAGATCGCCGGTTCCATGGGCTTCAAAAACGCCTGCGAGAAAGCGGAACTTCAACTTCTGGAGCCGATATACGATTTCTTCATCACGCTTCCGGACGACAATCTCGGGGATGTGATGGGAGACCTTTCCGGAAGAAGGGGAAGGATACAGGGGACGGACCAGAAAAAGGGCGGCAAAACGCTTATTCACGCCAAAGCGCCCCTTTCCGAGATGTTCACCTACATAAATACACTGAAGAGCATGACGGGCGGCCGCGGATTCTATTCGATGAAGTTCTCTCATTATGAACCGGTTCCGCATAATATCGCTCTGAAGATAATAGATCAGAGGAAGAAGAAGCTGGAAAACAAGAACGAATGATCATTCTCGGCATCGATCCAGGCATAGCCATACTCGGCTTCGCCTTTCTGAGCAAGGACGGCGGGAAGATCAACATTCTCGAATACGGTGTTCTGAGGACAGAGAAGGATGAAAGCGAGGAAAAAAGACTTATGATCCTTTTCGATTCGCTCAATGCCCTTATCAATAAATACAAACCCGCGGAGATATCCGTTGAAAGCCTTTATTTCACGAATAATCAGAAAACAGCTTTTCAGGTCGGCCAGGCCCGCGGCGTAGTGCTCCTTGCAGCGGCAAAAAACGATGTCGAGGTCTACAGTTACAATCCGAACGAGATCAAGATAGCCGTTTCCGGATACGGAAGAGCCGGAAAAAAAGAGATCCAGGAAATGGTGAAGAGGATCCTTAATCTTAAAGAGGTCCCTAAGCCCGACGATGCGGCGGACGCGATCGCCTGCGCATTATGCCACATCTTCTCAAGAAAGATAAAGGTGAAAGCATGATAGAGAGCATCGAAGGCATCATTACCAGGAAAACAGAAGACAGGATCTTCATTAAAACTGCGTCGGGACTAGGTTTTTCCGTATTCTTTCTGAAGCGGAATCTCGGCCGGGTCGGTGAAGGGGAGATCAAGGAGATCCCCGTTCATTTCAGGGTCAAAGAGGACGGAATGGAACTATACGGCTTCATTTCGGAAAAGGAAAAATCGGCGTTCAGGATACTCGTCGGGATATCCTCGATCGGTCCCAAGACAGCGATGTCGATACTCGATCATTATTCTCTGGACGAGATCCGGCAGATCGCGCATAACGAAGATATAGATTCGCTCTCTCTTATCCCGGGCATCGGGAAGAAGACCGCGAGCCGGATCATACTGGAACTAGCCGGGAAACTCGTTATCAAGGATGAGGACCTCAAACTCGGGAATGAGTTCGAAACGGCGAAAGAGGGTCTTCTCGGGATGGGCTTCGAGAAGGATTATATTGAAAGAAAACTATCTGCCCTCATGACCGCTTCACCCGACCTCAAGGCGGCAGAGATAATTAAAAAGGTGCTGAAGGATGGCTAACGATTTCAATACCCCTTTCCAATTCAATGAGGAAGCCGATCTCGAAATATCGCTCCGCCCGAAGAATTTCAGCGATTTCGTAGGCCAGGCCGAACTTCTGGAACATCTTGAGATCTCGGTGAAGGCCGCAAAGGAGAGGAACGAGAACCTTGATCATATATTGCTTTACGGGCCTCCGGGCCTCGGAAAGACAACGCTGGCCTATATCATGGCCAATGAACTCGGCGTTAATATCCATACGACGACCGGTCCGGCGATGGAACGTAAAAAGGATATAGCCGCGATCCTTTCTAATCTTGAGGAAAAGGATATCCTCTTCATAGATGAGATCCACAGACTGAACAGGTCCGTCGAGGAAACGCTCTATCCGGCAATGGAGGACTATGCCCTGGACATCATCATCGGCCAGGGCCCTTCCGCGAAAACGCTCCGGCTCGATATTCCGAAATTCACGTTGATAGGAGCGACCACTAGAGCGGGAATGCTGACCTCACCTCTCAGGGACAGGTTCGGCATCATCAACAGGATAGATTTCTATGACCCGGAGGACCTTGCCCGTATAGTGGAAAGGGATGCTCACGTGCTTAATATCAGGGTCGAGCATGAGGCCGCGCTCGAGATATCGAAGCGATCGCGGGGAACGCCCCGCATCGCGATACGGATCCTGAAACGGATAAGGGATTATGCTCAGATCAAGGGTGACGGCACCGTGAAGCTCGATATCACACTTACCGCGCTGGAAAAACTTAATATCGATAAAATGGGACTTGATGAGATCGATAAAAGACTGCTCCGTCTGATCATAGAAAAATATGCCGGCGGCCCCGTAGGTATTGAAACGCTCGCGATCGCTCTTTCGGAGGCGAAGGAAACGATCGAAGATATCTATGAGCCCTATCTGATACAGACGGGATTTTTAAAAAGGACGCGGAACGGCAGAGTAGCTACGGATTTTGCAAAAGAATATCTCGGCTATCCGGCCGACGGTTCCGGCGCGCTTTTCTGAAACGAGGAGATGCAGGATGAAAAGACTTTACAGATCAAGAGATGACAGGGTCATCTTCGGCGTTTGCGGCGGCTTCGGTAAATATTTCAATATGGATCCTGTGGTATTCAGGGTGATCATGATACTTCTCGTATTCGGTTTCGGAACAGGCATTCTGTTCTACCTCATAGCGTTTTTAATCATTCCGCCCGAGCCGATAAACTGATACGGGCATATTCCCGGCACGGATAAAATTTGGAAAATAGCCGTGTTTTTATTATAATAGCATTTAAGTGCTGGTGTAGCTCAGTCGGTAGAGCAGCTGATTCGTAATCAGCCGGTCAGCGGTTCAAGTCCGCTCACCAGCTTTTATATTTTTATTTTGAAGATCAAAGTTGGCGGGGCTCTTATTTGCGGGTTGTTCATAATACTGACCGCCGTAATGTTCCTGCGCATAGACCGCAGCGCCGGCTTCCTCGATTCTTCCGAGTTCGCGCTTTCGGTGACAGACGGCTCTCTCCTCCATCCGCCTTCTTATCCTCTGACCTTTCTTGTATTGCGCGCCGCTCCGGTTATACTGCCCTTCGCCGATAAGATCGTTGCGGCAAAAATGATCCAGGTCATCATTTCCTCCTCCGCCCTTTTTTTCTTTTTCCTCCTTACGGGATTTTTTTCTCGGAACATCTTTCTCAGGCTTGCCGCAGTCCTTCTGATCTTTTTCGGAAGAGCTTTTCAATTTTATGCCGTTAATCTTGAGTGCTATGCGATGTTCTTCTTCTTCACGGCTTTCTTTTTCTGGGCATATTTCGGCAACCGACGGAATTCAGGATATTTCAATATTGCCCTTTTCGCGTTTGCCGGAGGCATCGTTTCTCATCCGCTTTTCATTCTGCTGATCCCGTTTGTTCTTTCGCTCAAACCTCCGACCAAACCGGCTCCTCTTCTTACCGCCTTTGCGTTCATCCTCCCATTTTTATCATATCTTGTATTGATACCCGCTTCGGCGAAAACACCCCTTTTGAATTGGGAAGCGCCGTCCAATCCGTATAATCTTCTGAGAATACTGATAAGAAGGGGATACTCCTCAACTACATTCGAGATATCGCCGGCCAATATACTTACTTTCGGTACGGAGGTCCTGCTGCAATCCGGCGGCCTGATCCTTATCTGGTTCGCGGTCATGGCAAAGAAGATCAAAAGGGAACATGTTTTTATTCTGACCTACCTTTTTTGCCTTGGATTATTCTTTAAAGCGGATAAAAAGATATTCGACTGGACAGCCTTTGTATTCCCGGTCTTGTGCATGACCATTCCGGAGGTGTCGGCCAACATGATCCTGGGGAAAAAGGGAAAGGTCCTGCTCGCTGCCGCTGCGCTCTTTCTTTTCATCGGGAACCTTCCGATAACCGGACTCCGGTTAAACGGATATGAGAAAGCCTTCGTATCGGATATTTATTCGAGGATAGAAGAACCGCGAACTTTTATTTTCGCCGATGAGGACTCAAGGGCCTTTCTCTTGAGCTACTATTTCGTCAAGGAAAAAAATCAGAAGATACCGGTGATCACGACCCTTTTGAGGCATAAATGGTACAGGGATTCCCTTGCCAAATACGGCAAAGTAAAAATGCCGGAATGGGAAGGGCAGGCCATTCGGGAATATGCCTTTTTAATGATGAGTGAGAACGGCATCGAAAATGCCTATGTAACTTCTTATTTATACGATGAGTTCAGTAAAGAAGGCGAAGAAATGCCTCATTTTATCGTTGTAAAGATCACCCGGTCGGGCTTTGCTCTATCACCGTTCAGCAGAATAGAATTTATTTCAAAGAAGAGATCCGGTATAAATTTCTTGTCAAATCTCTATGAGAATTACCTCGGCTACATACTCAATGGAGCGAAGTACCATGCCAGAAAAGGCGATTATCCAACTGCGCTCCGTTATCTTGATCTTATTGAAAATCCCCGATGGGAGGATATTTATGTACGCTCAACGGTATATCTGGAGTCAGGTCGTCCGTCTGATGCCGTGCACGGCTTCATAAAGGTCCTTGAGCTCCAACCCCGGCATAAAATGTCCCATATTGGCTTGATTAGGGCTTTACTCGCTTCCGGCGCCACCGAAGCGGCCGAAAAGGCCTACAGAAAGTGCATCTCTGTTTTTCCTTCGGATGAGGCACTAAAGAGGCATTTAGAGGGATTTTTCACCCGGAATAGGCCTTACTCCAAATAACATTAATTATTACTTGACTTTTTTTTAGAAAAGGATTAAAATAAAAAAAAATGGAGGTTTTTATGAAGAACAAGAGCTTGCTTCTTGTTTTGATCCTGTCCGGAACAATGATCTTTGCCACATCGTTCAACTACAGTTCGGCACTGATCAATGCCCCTTCTGCTGAAGTCCTCAACAGCTTGGGTTACTGGCTTGTGATCAATCACGCCCACTCCTTCTCGAGCGATATCTTCGATGCAAGGGAAGTAGGCGAAGAGGACATGAATTTTAATTTCGCATATCACATCCCGATGAACGAAGGGATCTTCAAACTGAACCTTGAAGTCGGATTGACCGTATATTCCATGTTCTCGGTCCTTCAGGACCAGAACGCACTGGCCGGCAATATTAAACTCCAGGTCATTCAGGATCCTACCGATAAGGATTATAAAGCGAATTTCGATTTCGACAAGAACCCTGTCTATAAATATCTTCCTTCTGTGGCGATAGGGTTGAAGAACATCTCGGGCGATAAATACCTGACCTCGATTGGCACCATCCCTCCGTATCTTGATGAGAACGGGGACGAGGTCACCTACGGCGCCGAAGAGTACAATCTCGACAATTCGTTCAATAACAGTTTCTACATCGCCTTCACGAAAAAATTCTACCTGGGCGATTTTTTCCTTAAAGGACATCTCGGCTGGGGCATGGGCACCTTTATGGGAGTCAAGAAGGCCGACAGGAATGCGGGTCTGGTCTGGGGCGTCTCCACGACAATTTTCCCCATCAATAAACTTTCGCCTCTTTCCATCATGTTCGACTTTGACGGCAATAAATATTCCATTGGCGCGCAGCTTATCTATACGAACCCGCAGCTTCTCGACCTCGCGAAGGACGAGGGCATGAAAAAATTCATCCCCGGCTTCGTGGTCAACCTCGCGGTCACCGATATAGATGAAGCATTCAGGACATACGGAGAGAACGGCTGGTCTCCCAAGATCGAGTTCGGCCTCGGCATCACGAACAACGCCTATCTTTCTTATGGTTCCGATAAAGCGCTGGTAGCCAAGAAGACAGTGAAGAAACCCACGCCGAAAAAGGAAGTGACCCCCAAGAAGGAAAAGGGCAAGGAAGGCGAGAAGAAAATGACGCCGGAAGAGATCAGAGAACTTGCCAAGCAGAAAGCTCTTGAAGCAAGAAAGAAGGCTGAAGAGCAGAAAGCTAAAGAAGAAGCTCTGAAGGCTCAGCCCGAGATCAAAAAAGAAGATGTTGAAAAGAAATTCTCCGACACGATAAAAGCCACGATGGATTTCTTCTTCGAGGAAAAATTCGTAAGGTTCATTCCGAAAACGATCAAGTTCAAGACCGCTTCCGACGAGATCATGAGCGTTGCGTTCCCCGCACTTGACGAGATCGCGAAATATCTCAAGGAAAATCCCACCGTGAAGACCGATATCGAAGGACATACCGATAATATCGGCGAAAGAAGCTTCAATGTCGATCTTGCAACGAAAAGAGCCGAATCCGTAAAGAAATACCTTATAGGCAAAGGCGTGAAGGCCGAACAGCTTACCGCGATAGGCTACGGTCCCGATAAACCGAGATACGATAACGCTACGCCGATAGGAAAAGCGAAGAACAGAAGAGTAGAGTTCAGACTGCACTATTGATGCGGTCTTAACGGCAGAGAATAACAATCAAAGCCCATTGCATTACGGTGCGGTGGGCTTTTTTTTAGGAGTATTAATATGAAATCCGCGCTATTAGGAAAGATACGCGACAGAAGCGTGATCGTCGGCGTGATAGGGCTCGGTTATGTGGGGCTCCCCCTCATTACAGGCTTCGGAAAGAACAAAGTACGCACAGTCGGGTACGATATAGACAGAAGCAAGATCAAGTCCCTTGAAAAATGCAAGTCCTATGTCATCGATATTAAAGACGAAGAACTGAAAAGTATAAAGAAGTATTTCACTCCGACCAATGACCCAAAGCTGCTGAATAAAGCGGATGCGCTGATCGTCTGCGTCCCCACACCGCTTCGGAAAACAAAGGACCCCGACATCTCCTTTATCATGAGCGCGCTTGAGATCATCTTGAACCTTGATTACAGAGGGAAACTTATCATCCTTGAATCAACTACGTATCCCGGGACGACCGAAGAGATAATGCAAACCGCTCTGGAGAAGGAGGGTAAATACAAAGCCGGCCGTGATTTTTTCCTTGCCTTCTCACCGGAAAGGGTCGATCCCGGCAATAAGAATTTCAATATCGAGAACACTCCCAAGGTGGTAGGCGGCGTAACCCCCTCCTGTCTTTCCGCAGCGAAAGGATTATATGAGATCACTGTTCAAAAGGTATTCCCTGTAAGTTCCACGAGAGTGGCGGAGAGCGTGAAGCTTCTGGAGAATGTTTTCCGAAGCGTCAATATCGGTCTTGTGAACGAACTTGCGCAGTTATGCAACAGGATGAAGATCGATATCTGGGAGGTCATTGCAGCGGCTTCCACGAAACCGTACGGGTTCATGCCCTTTTATCCGGGTCCCGGCCTCGGCGGCCATTGCATTCCGCTCGATCCGTTCTATCTCTCATGGAAGGCAAAGGCGTATGATTTCAATACCAGGTTCATAGAGCTTGCAGGCGAAATAAACGGAAGCATGCCTTACTTTGTATCAGGGCTCGCGCAGGACATACTCAACAAATATAAGAAATCTGTGAATGGAGCGAATATCCTGATCCTCGGTGTTGCCTATAAAAAGAATATAGGCGATACAAGGGAATCGCCCGCGATAGACGTGATCAAAATACTCAATGCCCAGAAAGGGAAGATGTGTTACCATGATCCGTTCGTTCCCGAGATCGATATCGGAGGGAAAAAATACAAAAGCTCTGTCCTCGATAAAAAAACGCTTTCCAAGATCGATATCGCCATAATCGTTACCGACCATGAAAAAGTCGACTACCGCAAGGTGATAGCGCTCGGTATTCCCGTTCTTGATACGAGGAATGTGATAAAGAAGAAGTTCCGCAATGTTTATACATTCTGAAAGGAGTTACGGATGAAAAGTTTCAGCGAACTAGAGCAGTACATCAAGGGCAAAAAAAGGAAAACGCTTGTTATTGCCGCCGCGGACGAAAAACATGTGCTTGAAACTGCCTCCCGGATCATTGAGGCCGATCTGGCGGATCTTATACTTGTCGGAGGAGAAGTTTTTATAAGAGAGCATTTGAAAAAAGGCAATTTCAAGGTCGTCGACGAGAAAGATCCGGCCAGAGCGACGGAAAAAGCTTTTGAGCTGCTCTGTTCCAATGAAGCCGATGCCATCATGAAAGGACTTGTTCAGACGGATATCTATCTGAAAGCCCTGCTGAAAAGAAAAGAGCAGCTTCTGAGCTCTAAACTTCTTTCCCATATCGCTCTCACGGAATTCAAGGGCAGATTTCTCATCATCACCGATGTGGCCATCAATGTAGAACCCGATCTCGAACAAAAGATCGAAATAATCAAAAATGCCGTAAAGGTTGCCCGGAATATCGGCTTCGCAAAACCCAAGGTGGCGCTGATCTGCCCCACCGAGAAGGTCAATCCGAAGATCGAATGCACGATGGAAGCGGCCGTCATCTCGAAGATGGCTGAACGCGGTGACCTCGGGATCGAAGCCGAGATCGACGGCCCCATGGCGCTGGATGTTGCGCTTTCCGCGGAAGCGGCCGAGATCAAGAAGGTAAAATCCTTCACGAACGTAAAGGGACAGGCCGACATCATAGTATTGGATTCTCTGACAGACGGCAATGCGGTCTACAAGGCGCTCGAGATATTCCTGGACGCCCCGAGGGCCGCGGTGATAGCCGGAATAAAGCATCCGGCGATCCTGACTTCACGGAGCGACTCGAGCGAGATCAAATATAACTCCGTGCTTTTCGCCCTATCCCAATCGGAGGAGAATGAAGCGGTATAATATCGCGATCACAGGGTACGGCAATTTAGGAAGAACATTATTTAATAATCTTTCCGGTCATCATGATATTACAGTTATAAGATCACCCTCTCAATATAAGCGCATAAGGAGCGCAGACATCCTTTTCATATGCGTTCCGGACGCGAAGATCGCCTCTGTTCACAGGGCACTGAAAAAGATCCGCAATGTCCCGGCATTTCACTTTTCAGGCTGCCTGACATCGGATATATTGAAGGCCGGCAGGGGAGTTCCGCTCGGAAGCATTCACTTTCCGCTTTCTTTCAATGTGAAGAACCGAATGCTCGATCTTAGGGAACGCTTTATCGTCTTTGAGGGAAATGATCCCGGCTTTGAGCTTGCATCCTCCGTATTCAAACCTTTTAAACCCAAAATGAGGAGAATGGACAGAAAAAAGAAACCCCTGTACCATCTTGCCTGTTCGCTCAGCGCGAACCTTCCTTTCTATTATCTTGCTCTTTCGCGGAAGCATTTTACCGAACTCGGCCTTCCGGAGAGAATATCGGAAGACCTTTTCACATCCGCATTGGATAATTTCAGGATTCTTGGGAAAAACGGACTTACAGGTCCTGTCATCCGCGGGGATGCCGCAGTGTTAAAAAAGCATATTGATGCGATAGAGGATAAAGGGGAGAAAAGGATGTACCGGAATGCTGTACGTTTTTTTACTGAGCTCCTTTTTAAAAAGAGGGCTTGATCGTGGAGATCTTCAGACGCACGGCCAATAAGGTCATTATTATCCTCATTGCAGTGCTTTTTTCCGGATTGCTCCTTAATATGGACCGATCGGCCTCGCTCATGTTCGAGAAGAAAATAGAAAAAGCAGAAAAGCTTTTTATTTCGGGAAGGTCCCCGGGAAAATATCTTAAGGATATTAAATGGAGCATTGTCGATCTGACCGGTCCCGTGCCCGTCGTGGATAACGATTATTTCCATATCGAAGGGAAATTGAAAACGGGGATCACGGAAGATAACTACCGCAATACCGTCCTTGTCATTGAACATCCGTCGGGAAAAAAATTCCTTTTCTTGAAGATCGGCTCTTTTCTGAGCCTGGAAAAAGATAAAAGCATTGAAACATACCTTTCAAAAAGAACGGGATTCAATTACAAGGTGCTGCCGTACAGGACCGAATCGGCACCCGGAAGGAAACAGGATAAAGATGATAAATACGGCCTTTATTTCAACTCCCGCAACGGGGTCTGTTTTATAAATCCTCTTATTCTTATTTTCGCCGCATTGATACTCGCGGCTTCCCTGATCAATGTCCACTTTGTTCTCGATATCCTCATCATCGGAGCATCGCTCATTTTCCTGAAATTAACCGGCTCGAACATGCACTTCATTTTCTTTCCCCTCTGCTGCATGCTTTTCAAACTCAAGTCCCCGCTTCATATCGCGCTTCTGAATCTCATCGCGCTTCTATGTCTCATCGCCTTCTACCATCCGTTGGCCGTTTTTTATTTGCTGGCGCTTCTCATTAAGATCTTAAGGGGTGAACTGAAATTACCGCTTCCGGTAATGCTGGCCTTCCTTTTAATATTTACCATCCTCGATATTTGGAATCTTCTCATGCTTCCGGCGCTTCTTGTCTTCATTTTCCCGGGAAAGAAACGTCCCGGCGAAGTAACGATATTCTTCTGGCTTATCCTTACCCTGGTTTCGCTGATCCTTTTCAAGGATTCCTCGTTCGAACATAAAATTAAAAAGGACCTTAGGACCCATGCGGGCAATGAGCTTGTGAAACATGCTATTTTGAACGGGCAGACGAACTTCATTTCCTATATTTTTTCACAGTATTATTCAAGGGATATTCCCGTTCAGATAACATTGAGCGACGTATCCGGCTCCGTTCTGGACAATTTCACGCCTACCGATATGTTCGGCATGACTCCCGGCCCTTCCGACTTGCGAAGCATGAAGCGTATTGAACTGAACGGCATAGAATATGACTATATAGTCCTTAAAGAGGATATCTATGTGAAGAAGAGCATTGTAGGTTCCATTAGGGCGGCTTTTTTCAAGGAACGCGGCCCGGGGATCTCGGATATTACGAGATTTGTAAAGATATCGGGGTATGTATTCGTCTTTTTCATGATCTTCATCACGTTATTATTCTTAAAGACCATAGTTACGAACATAACGAGTATCTTCAATAATCTTCTTGCAAAGATCTGCATCACTTTTCTCTTCGGCGGCGTTGTGCTGTTCCTGATCTTCAATGAATTCTACTTTCAGAATCAGGTGCAAAGAAGCCGTACTATGATGCGCAATAGCGCTTATAATTTCTTCAATACGGTCAATAATGAGGCCGGTTACGCGGAGAAGACCCTTGCGGGTATGAACATAGGCCCTTCGCAATTCTATTTCGAGAACCTTCACGTCACGATACAGGAAGGCGTACGGGATAAAGCGGCCGGCTGGCATCTATACGAGGGCGCCGACAGCAGGCTTTATTATACAAAAGCGTTCAAAGAGAACATGACCATCAAGATCCTGTTCAGGGACCTTATTTTCAAAACCAACAGGACCGATATCATGCCGTTGACGATATATAAAAACGGCATTATCGCGTTCAACTCGAATATCAGGGGCATCGTAACAAACCGTTTGCCCGGGTATCTTGGAGATGCGCATGACGGGTTCACGATGAAGAACGAATATCTTTTCTTCAATGTCCTGCAGAAAACGGGGACCGATTCTTTTCTTATTGCCTTCGGATATGCGCTTCAGAACAAGGATCTCAATATCTGGTTCTTCTTCGGCATCTATTATCTTGCCCTGCTGTTCATCCTCATATCCGCTATCCTTATAATTGATTTTACGATAAAAAGATTAACCGTTATCCGCAATGCCTTTATAAATCTGAGAAGCGGCGATCACAGTTTCAGGATAGCGATACGTGAACCCGGCGAATTCGGAGAATTGTTCAATGACTTCAATTCGATGGCGGAAAGGCTTGAGGAATCGAGGAAGAAGGAATTGGAGGTTGAAGCATTGAAGAACCTCGAAAAGGTCGCCAAAAGGATAGCGCACGAGATAAAAAACCCGATCACTCCCGTGAAAATGCTCCTGGACCATCTGAACTTTCTCTATGAGAACGACAAACAGGAATTCGAAACGATCTATAAAAGTTCCTCGGCGATCATTAATGAACAGATAGAATATCTGAGATCGCTCTCCGAGGATTTTTACTATTACAGCAAAGTGTCGACACTCAATAAGACCGTGTTCGATATGGACCCTTTCCTGAACGATATTGGGATCATGTATAAAGGACTTCTAGAGAAGAACGGAATATCCCTGAAGATGAAGACGGGACCGCACATTAAGATCAAAGCAGATAAGAACATGCTCCGGCATGTGTTCATTAATATCATTCAGAACTCAATAGATGCGCTCAAAGGAAATAGGGGAGAAATATCGATCCTGATATCACAGGAGAACGGGAGGATAAGGATGGTCTTCGAAGACAATGCGGGCGGCGTTCCCGAAGAACTGCTTCAGAAGATATTCCAATCTGATTACTCGACGAAGAAAGCGGGAATGGGCATAGGATTGACTTTCGTGAAGAATGCTGTTGAATTGCACTTCGGTTCCGTAAAAGCGGAGAATACGGGAACAGGGCTCAGAACTGAGATCTTGCTTCCAGATCTTTGACCAACCCGGCGAGTTCATCCCCTTCTTTTAGAAAGAACATCCGTTCATAGATCCCGATAAGCTGAAGATAACCCTCCATATCCTCCTTTGGAAGAGGTTTCCCGCTGCCGCCCTTAAGGGAATTCGGGTTGATCCATACGCCCTGTTTCTTCACGCGGAAATCCAGATGAGGACCGGTTGCGAGCCCGGTGGCCCCAACATACCCGATCACTTCGCCCGTTTTCACTTTCTTTCCCGTTCTGAGGCCTTTTGCGTATCTGGAAAAATGGTTATAAATAGTCTCATATCCGTTGGCATGCTGTATCGTGACCGATTTCCCGGCGCCGCCGAACCACCCCATTTTTTTTACAAAACCGTCTCCGACCGTGTAAACGGGCGTGCCTGCCGGAGCCGAGTAATCTATGCCGTGATGAGGTTTGTAGACTTTCAAAACGGGGTGATAACGCTTCCCCGTATAACGGGACGATATCCGTTTGAACTTCAGCGGATATTTCAGGAAGGATTTCATTTTATTCTTTCCGTCCTTGTCGAAATACCCCTGATTCTTTCCCGATCTGAAAAAATATGCATCTGACGAGATCCGCGCTCCCATATATTTTACAGCGAGCACCTTCCCGTAATTGATATTTCCGAACCCGCCCGTAAATTTCTCAAAGATCACAGCGATCCGGTCATCCTTTCGGATATCTTTGAAAAAGTCAATATCCCACTTGAAGACATCCGCGATATTATTGACAAGCTCGTCTGTCTCATCGATCGTTTTGACCGCACTGTAAAGAGAACTTGTAATAGAGAACTCCTTGACCAGTACCTGCTTGAGAATGGGAACAGTGATAACCGAGAAATCCCACTTCAGGTCATCTCCGAGAAACAGGGTTCCGAAAGTATCTTTTTTATCCGTCAGAAAATCGAGAGCGAATGGTTTTCCGTCTTCGGAATATATGATGAACTCGGTCTTCAAAGGGAAAAACCTCGGATGAACCTTGTTCTTTTTCAGTACTTCGAGGATATTGTTGATATCCGCATCCTCAAAGCCGTTCCCCTTAAGGATCCCGATAAAAGTATCGCCCTTTTTAAAAATAATGTTCTTGCTGCTGAAATCCGTACCCGGGATCTCGGTTATTGCCACAACGGCCTCAGATGCCTTCTCCTGCCTTGCCGGAGGGATCGCCACTGCGGCCAAAGTTACGAAGAGAATGAAAGGAATGAAGAACGCATGATAATCATTACTTTTAGAAAGTACCGGTCCGATCACGGAACGGAAAAAAGCATTACTCCTCTTCTTCATAGAATTCAAGCAGATTCTTACTTCTCGAAGGATGTCTTAATTTTCTTACGGCCTTTGATTCGATCTGCCGGACCCTTTCCCTTGTGATATTGAAAATATTCCCAACTTCTTCAAGGGTCTTTGGGGTTTCACCGTTCAGTCCGAACCTGAGACGGACTATTTCCGCTTCGCGCGTTTCCAGCGATGCCAGGACATGGTTAAGTTTCTCCTTAAGCATGATGTGGCGGAAATGCTTCTCGGGTGACTCGATCTGATCAGATGCTATGAAATTTTCGAGTGATGTATCGTCCTTGTCCCCGATGGGTGAATCCAGGGAAACCGGGTTCTTGACCGAATCCATGATGCGAAGGATCTTTTCAAGGTCAGTCTCCAGATGTTCCGAGATCTCCTTCGTGGTCGGTTCCCTTCCAAGACGGATGGTCAGTTCTGAAAACGCTTTATTGACCTTATTCTTCGTTTCTATCAGATGTACCGGTATCCTGATCGTCCGGGACTGGTCCGCGATAGATCTCGAAATGGCCTGCCTGATCCACCAGGTGGCATAAGTGGAAAATCTGTACCCTTTCTGATATTTGTATTTTTCTATGGCCTTCATAAGGCCGATATTGCCTTCCTGGATAAGATCAAGAAACGTCATGTTGGAATTCACGAATTTCTTGGCATAAGAGATCACGAGTTTGAGATTGGATTCCGCCATCTTTCTTTTCGCTTCATTGATGATGTTCTGCACTTTTTCGATCTTCCTGTATATCCTTTCTACCTCCCATTTCTTATAATAATCGTCAATCTCCTCTTCGCTGCTTCGCAGTTTTTTCAGGATCTGGTCGATAAGCCTTTTAAAGAACTGATCGCTCAGATGAAAGCCCATGACGAGCTCATTCAAGCGCTCACGTCTCAATACGATCTCATTTGAATGCCGGACGGAGCCTTCATTCAGAAGTTCAAGGATCTCCGCCCGCAGAGTGCAAACATCCTCGTAGTTCTTTATAAAACGCTTCATCTCCACTTTTTTATGTTCGGAGTTCATTTCATAGGCGTCCTCGAAGATGATGACCTTCTCAATCTTATCATTGCCTTCGTTCTTCTCCTCCTTGAACCGGCGGTAAAAGAATCCGAGAAAACCGATATTGACCTCGAGCATCGCTATGAGTTTGGCGAGTTCCCGGCGGCCTTTCTCGATCGTCTCGAATGTGGCGATCTCCTCTTCAGGCGACAAGCGCGAATATTTCCCCATATCCTTGAGGTAGAGGATAAGCGGGTTCTTCGAGCGCTGCTTGATCGTCTCCTCCTCGAAGATCATCTGGTTCTTCTCCTCTTCGGAGAGCTGTATCTCGTTGTCCGGGATAAAATAATCCTCTTCGCTGCTGTATTGAAGTGTGATGCTGTTCTTCCCGAGATTCTCGATCAGTTCGTCGACATCATCGATCGTGAACGTAGTGGGAATGAGCTTGTTCAATTCATCATACGTTATCTGATTTTTATTGAGGGCCTTGATCTTTGTGATCACCTTTTCCATTCTTTTAACTTTATCCATCTATATTTCCTCCGATATTTTTCAACAGGTTCTGCATATTGTCGTTAAGATACGCCATTCTTTCGAACAGTCCGGCCTCTCCCGTAGTTTTTTTTGCTTTGATCTCGCTGAGTTCATATGTTATCCCGAATATGTTGGCCAGCTTGCCGAACCGCCGGAACGTATCGAGGACCTTGGTCCCGCCCTCTTCGCTTTTTTGTTCGCTTTCTAGCATATACCCCGTAAGGGCGGGAATAAAGTCGGACCCGCCGTTCTCTTCGAGAAAAAAAACAAAAGCGCCGACATTATCATTGCCCAGTTCTATGAAATCCTTAAGAGAAACCACAAGATTATAATGTTCGTGCATGACGAGGAATTCAGTATTCATGTTCCTGAACTCGTCGCGGCAGGCATCGAAATGGCAGACCGTATAAGACAGAAACCGTGAGAACGCATCATTGAATTTCCGCTTATGGTCCGGTTCTTTTTCCTTTTCAGACTCCTTCTCCTTCTTCTCGTATCTTATTTCGCTGAACTTCTGATAATCCTCGAGGATGAACGGCAGTTTATATCCGAAATAAAAGGTCATTGAATCAAGAAATTCATTTTTATCATCATTGGAAACCATTTTCTTCAATACGGAAAGGGAAGCGCGGTAAGCCTCCTCCTTCGACCTTTTATCTGAAAAATCGTGTGTCTTCTTCAAGTATTCGTGAAAGAACACCGCCCAGGTTGGGGAACCGTTCGCCAGCATGAACGATCTCATCTTCTCGGCGCCGTGTTTTGCGATGAATTCGTCGGGATCCTTTTCGGGAAGTCTGAAGACCTTCCCGTTTATTCCGAATCGGAAAAGTATTTCAATGGCTTTAAATGCGGCCTTCTCTCCTGCCTCGTCCGAATCAAGAAGGATATTGACAGTGTTCGTGAATCGCTTGATCACATATGCCTGATCTTCCGTAAGCGCTGTTCCCGAACTTGCTGCGATATTGCGTATCCCGTTCTCGAAAAGGGCCAAAAAGTCGAAGTACCCTTCTACGAGCACCGCGGATTTCTCCTTTTTAATGTATTCTTTGGAAAAATTCAGACCGTACAGCATCTTCCCTTTATTATAAATGGGGCTATTGGAGGAATTTATATACTTGGGAACATTCGCCTTATTGTCAATCGTTCTTGCTCCGAAGGCTATCACATAACCGTTCAGATCAAAGATCGGGAACACAAAACGGGAATTGAGTTTGAAATACGGCTTCCCTTCCTGGCTATATCCGACGATATTGAGGTCCTCAGCGGTTTTTTCCTCGAGATCCTGAGCTCGGCACTCCTTAATGAAGGGTTCCGCATCAAAGGGAATATATCCAAGCCTGAATCTGTTTATCGCCTCGTCAGTTAATTTCCTTTTCGTTATAAATGAGATCAACCGGGTATCGTCTTTGCATGCCTTCAAGAGATTCTGATGAAAAAATCTTGCGGCGAGTTCCGAGATCTTGAGGAATCTTTCATTCTCCGCCCGCCGCGAGCCCCCCGAGATCTCTATGCCAAGTTCCCGGGCAAGTTTCTTTATTGCGTCGATTCTCGAAATATTATCGAGTTTTTCAACGAAAGTTATCACAGTCCCGCTCGCCCCGCAACCGAAGCAGTGGAAAAGGTTTTTTTCGGCACTTATCGATAAAGAGGGAGTCTTCGTATCCGCATGGAAGGGGCAAAGAGCGGAATAGTTCTTCCCGGATTTCTTTAAATTCAAGTATCTGCCGGCTATTTCGACAATATTGGCGGTCCTCAGTATCTGTTCTACCGCCTCGTTCAAGTCCATCATACTGGAGGATAAGACAAAAGCTCTAAAATGTCAATATTAACGGAAAAAAAATTTGAAATAAATAAGGAAATTTTATAAAATGTAAATTATGGTGCAACTATGACCGGATATTTAAACGAAAAAGAAGAACGAGAACTGCGGGAGAAGATACGGCACGAGCTCATTGAAATAGAGAATA
This sequence comes from uncultured bacterium, assembly GCA_937863565.1. GTDB lineage: Bacteria > AUK180 > AUK180 > AUK180 > AUK180 > CALMGJ01. Next base: position 64,919 of record CALMGJ010000038.1, read on the forward strand.
AAAAGGCTGAAATGGAAGGCTCCGGGAAGAACCTTGATTCCCATGTTCTCGAGGTGGAAAAAAAGAGGATCAAGAACGAGGAGATCGAGAAATTCTATACTGAAAAGGGCTATAAGAAATACATTAACCATTACGGCATGACGGAATGGCTTCTTCCCGATGAATTCAACAGAAGGATGGCGCGCAAGGAAAAATCCTTGAAGAGAAAGAACTCCTCTAAAAAGAAGCAGATGCTTAACACGATCCTTCTGATGGTCATCATAGTGATACTTGTGATGGTGATCGGCGTGATCATCATAAAATATACGAACGTAGTTACATCGAGGTGAAAACACGCCAATAGCTCAGCTGGATAGAGCAACGGATTTCTAATCCGTAGGTCGCAGGTTCGAATCCTGCTTGGCGTGCCAGAAATACGGCGCATTCGTCTAGGGGTTAGGACGGAGGATTCTCAGTCCTTAAACAGGGGTTCGATTCCCCTATGCGCTACTTTATTTTTATGCCTTTCAAGGTTTCGATAGTAGTTCTTGCTTATAATAATCCCGATCTTCTGAAGATGTGCTTGGAACACATCAGCCTCAATGAAGTCGAAAAAGAGATCATTGTCATAGACAACGCATCATCACCGCCGCTTGATGCTTTCAAAGAAATGTACCCGGAAATGATCTATATAAGGCTGAATCAACCGAAGGGCTTCGGTGCTGCGAACAATATCGGGATCCAAAGATCAACGGGGGAAGTCGTTCTGATCCTGAACAATGATTGCTTCATCGGGAAAGATACCCTTAAAATCCTTTCCGGCCGCATAGAAGGGGACAACGGGTGCGGCGCGGTCGGCCCGAAGATATTCGGAAGGAACGGGCGTATCCAGTTCCAGTGCCGAAGGGGAGAGCAGACGCCTTTTTCCATGATGCTCTACGGCTTCGGGCTTTACAGGATATTCCCGCGGAACAGGACCATCGGGAAATACCCGCTCTCATATATCGACGATGATGCGGAGCAGGCGGTTTTCTGTCTCTCCGGAAGCTGTATGATGGCCAGGCGCGATGTTCTTGAAGCGGTGAAAGGCTTCGATGAAAGGTTCATCGCCTACAGTGAGGAGATAGACCTTTGCAAAAGGATCTCGAAACACGGATATAAAATAATCTATTACCCCCGCAATTCCGTTCTCCACCTCGGCGGGGCAACTTATATGAACGTTCCTCTGCGTTCGCTGTACCTTCTTCATTCCTCTTATCTTAAATACGCTCGCAAGCATTTCGGCAGGGACATTTTTACCGTATATTTCTATCATTTCATCGTGCTTTTCGGTTTTCTGTTCAAACTGGTCCCGGCCGTTTTAAGGAAGATCTCGAAAAGGAAGAAAAAATAACTTCAGTTACTATTTTGAATCTCATGCATTTTTTTAAATAGAACGCGGTAATTATTTTAATCAAACATATGATTTGTCCCTCCAAATCAGTGGAAATGAAAGAAAATCCAGTTGACTTTTTTTTAAAAAATACTTATAATGCAAATTGCTCATTTATAGGGCGGATAGTTCAGTTGGTTAGAACGCATGCCTTACACGCATGAAGTCGCAGGTTCGAATCCTGCTTCGCCCACCATAGTTCAATTTTTTGCGGGGGTGTAGTTCAATTGGTTAGAGCACCTGCCTGTCACGCAGGAAGTTGCGGGTTCGAGCCCCGTCACTCCCGCCATATAGATCCATAGGATTTTATTCATAAAAAGTGATTTTCAGAAGTTAATTTGTGAAGAAGGCAAACTGCTTTGCCTTTGAGGAGATATATCTTCGAAATACTATACCCGCATAGAACGATATTAAAATTGAAATATTGTGAAAATGCATTATAATATTAGAAAAATGGGGTGCCGATGAAACTTTTATACGCGCTCATTGCCAGTATTATTGTAAGTCTGGTATCATTCGTTGGAATATTGGTCGTTCTTATAAAAGAGAATCTGCTGGAAAAGATCAAGATCGTCCTTATCGCTCTCGGCGCGGGCGGCCTCATAGGCGGAGCTTTCGTGCACCTGCTGCCTGAAGCTCTCGAGAAATCCGGGGATCCGGATGTATCGCTTTTATTCCTTCTGATGGGCTTTGTCCTGTTCTTCTTTCTTGAGAGGTTTTTATTCTGGCGCCACTGTCATAAAGGGAAATGCGACATTCATGTCTTCACATACCTCAATCTTATAGGGGATGGGGTCCATAATTTTATAGACGGACTGATAATAGGCGGAGCTTTTTTTGTGGATATACATTTCGGCATTATTACGACTGCTGCAATCACGATGCACGAAATCCCGCAGGAACTAGGTGATTTCGGAGTGCTTGTATACGGAGGTTATTCCGTAAAAAAAGCACTGATCCTGAATTTCTTTACGGCCCTGACAGCCATAGCCGGAACATTCTTCGGCTATTTCTTTTCGAACAGCAATGAGCTTTTCCTTATGGGGCTTCTTCCTTTCGCTGCCGGCGGCTTCATCTATGTAGCGGCCTGTGATCTGATCCCTGCGCTGCACAAAGAACAGGATAAAAGGATATCTCTTCTCAATATGGCGATGTTCCTTATCGGGATCTTCCTTATGTACGGAACGAAGATCGTTTTCGGACACTAGGCATCTTTAAAAATGAAATGAGTAAGATCGTGAACGGGGATGAAGCCGACTTTTGAGTATATGAAATTCGAGACCGGATTGCCCAGGTCTGTATATATCAGTATATAACGGTATTCCGATAACATTTTACCGCAAATCGCATAAACGGCTTCATAAGCATAACCTCTTTGGCGCTCTTCCGGCGGCGTGTATACGAGATTTATCGTTATGCTGTTCTTTGTAGGCCTTGCGCAGGAAGCCATAGATACGGGTCCTCCGTCATCCCATATATAGAGCATCCCGTCATTCGTCTTCCTCTCAACGAGATCGCGCGACTTCTCCCGGTCATCCGGCTCCCCGATATCGCTCTTGAAGCTCTCTGCCCAGTCTGTAAGAAGCGGGCTATCGCCTGGTTCGGCCTTTCTTAAAAAACCGTCCGCCCGGGGTTCATGGGGATCAAGAACGCGAAGGGAGTGGAGACGCTCCTCCCTGAATACCTTGAGCGGCCTGTGCGAAAGGCCGGAACATTTCTCCATCAGGATGCCCGAGAAGTCCTTCCTGCAGAGGAAGCCGGAAATATTCTTTCCCGAAGAGAAGATATCCTTTAAGAACAGTTCCGCGATCTCAACATTTGCGGGAGTGCTTGGAGAAACGATGAGAGGATGAGGCGGCGTAGCGATCAGGGCGGATAAGGTCTCCATGCCGTCCTTTATAACGGCCAGGTAATGATCATTGTAAATGCCGTCGCGCACCGCCTTCAGTATCCCGGCCTGAAGAGAATTAGCGATCTCGTTCCGCGAGAAATATTCCCGCGTAAGTTCGTAAAAGAGAGTGGGTGCATTGATCCTTATCAGCTCCATGTAATATTATAACTGAAAATGAAAAAAAGAAAAAACCTGCGGCACTGAGAAAAAATGGAACAATACCGATAAAATGCTTGCATGTATCCCTCATCGAATGTATAATCGATTATGAGAAAGAACCTTTTCAGCCCTCTGTTCATTGTTGCCATGATCATATTTGCTGTGACAGTTCACGCAGCCACACCTGAAGAAATATTGAAAAAAATAGACGGCATTATATCATCGCGCGCCGCCGGCTGGTGCAAAGACAAGATCTCATATCCTCCCGACTGCGTGGTCATCAGGATATTCAAGGCCGAAGGAAGGGCGGAGATCTGGGCCAAGGATGCCGGCATGGAGGAAACGGTCCTCATAACCGAATTGGATGTCTGCTCAATGGATTTCAAACCCGGTCCGAAATTGAGAGAGGGCGACGGAAAAACACCGGAGGGCTTCTACAATGCGGAATTCGCGTATCAAAGCAGTTCATGGTGGATGTGGATCGATCTCGACAAGCCAAAAGACCGAGGTATTACAGGCAGGGGCTCCTGCTTCAAGATAGATATCGAATATCCGAATGCGCTTGACGTGAAAAGGACCCGCGAAGCAGGCGGCGGGCGTCCCGGAGGCGAGATAAGACTGCATGGCAATTGTGTAACGGCGGGATGCATCTCGTTCTTGAATCTCGACTTTCTGCCCGTTTTCGCTTTTGCCCGGCATCATGCCGAGACAAGATACGGAAAGGTCCAGATACAGATCTTCCCGTTCAGGTTCGAGACTGCCGATGAAAGGAAACGAAGGGAATATGCGGAAGAATACTGTCATAAGAAAGCATTCGGAATAGAAAAACTGCTCCGTTTCTGGAAGGGACTCGAAGTAGGGTATACGATGTTCAATCATACGCATATGCCGCTTAAAACGGACTTATCGGGAAAGAGGATCAAAGACGGCTATGCTTCCAATGCGGTCACCGACATCAAAACTTTTCTTCTCTCGCGGGGATATTTTTCAGGCATTGCGGATGAGATGGCATCTTCCGGCCTCAGGGAGGCCGTAAAACGGTTCCAGGAGAGAAACAGTCTTGCGTCAGACGGAGTGATCGGCCCGGCAACGCTTTCGAAGATGCGCTCCCTTGGCCTTGAAGCGGTTATCGAATATCAGTTCAAGTACTGACCGGGATTCAGTCCTATTACCGATTAAATATTTGAAAAAAAACGGAAAAAGGATAAAATAGAACATGGCCAAGATAAAAACGTCCTATATCTGTCAGGAATGCGGTTATATATCCCCGAAATGGCTCGGCCAATGCCCGGAATGTAAAAATTGGAACTCATTCAACGAGGAAAAAACACGGGAATCGAAAACGGCGCGCAAATTACCTTCCGCAGCACCCGCGATGAAATTAAGCCAGATCAAAAATATCAGTTATGACCGCATCACTTCGGATATTTCGGAATTCGACAGAATGATAGGAGGAGGGTTCATTCCCGGCGAGGTCGTTCTTCTGGCCGGTGAACCGGGCATCGGGAAATCAACTATATTGATGCAGATAGCACGCAATATCTCCTCAAAAAAGATAAAAACGGTCTATGTCTCTTCCGAAGAATCGCTTGAACAACAGAAGGTGCGCGCCGAGCGCCTGAATATCTCCGGGGACGATATCTATTTCATGTCCGAGACGGCCATAGAGCTCATCATGGGGCAATTGGAATCCATCAACCCCGATCTTATCGTGATAGACTCCATTCAATCATGCTACAGCGCCGATCTTGAATCGGCTCCGGGAACGGTTTCCCAGGTCAGGGAAGTGGCCATGCGCATAATCGACTTCGCCAAAAGACGCAATACCGTGGCGGTCATCGTGGGGCATGTCACTAAGGAAGGAGTGTCTGCCGGACCGAAAACGCTGGAACATATGGTGGATGCGGTCCTGTACTTCGAAGGTGACAGACATCACCAGTTCAGGATCATCAGACCGTATAAGAACAGGTTCGGCTCCACATCCGAGATAGGACTTTTCGAAATGCGCTCAGAAGGATTGTTCGAGATCGACAATCCGGCATCGTTTCTGATCAATGAAAGACCGGTCAATTCCCCGGGGTCTGTCATATCGGTAATAAACGAAGGCACGCGCGCCATTCTGATCGAAGTGCAGGCATTGGTCACTCCCTGCAAGTTCGGCATACCCAAAAGGCTCACCCTCGGTTACGATGCGCAGAGGATACTCATGATCGTGGCCGTTTTGGAAAAGATCGGGGGGTTCTTTCTTTCCGGCGAGGATATTTTCGTAAATTTAATAGGCGGAATAAAGGTCCGCGAGCCTGCCGTAGACCTTGCAGTTGCCGCGGCCGTTATTTCTTCTTTCAAGAATAAACTTCTCAATCCCGGCGCGGTGATCATGGGTGAGGTGGGCTTGACAGGAGAAGTAAGGAGCATACCCCGCCTCGAAGAGCGGCTGGCACAAGCGCGCAAACTCGGGTTCGAGACCTTCTTTGCGCCGAAGAGCAATACTGCGGATATAAAGAATAAAAAGGGCCTCAAAGGCATCAGGAACATAAAAGAGTTCATAGAGGGAGTATGAGCGATATCGCTCAACGGAAGGTGAAAGTATGGAATATGGAAAACTGAAAAAATGGCAGAAGGAAGTGAAGCGTTTTACGGACCTCCAACAGGAAGACGAAAGGTTCCGCGAGGTTATCGAACTTGTTGCGCCCGGTACGCCTCTGCGCATCGGGATAGATTTCATCGTTCAGGCTCAATTAGGCGGCCTTATCGTCCTCGGCGTCCCGAAGAACAAGAAGATCATCGAGGTCGGCTTCGAGGTCAATAAAGACTTCAGTCCTACGAAACTGTACGAGATCTCCAAGATGGACGGAGCGATAATCCTCAACAAGAAAGCGGGAAAGATCCTTTACAACAATGTCCATCTTCACCCTAACACGAACATCCAATCCGACGAGACCGGAACAAGACATAAGGTCTCGGAACGTTTTGCGAAACAAACGGGGCTTCCTGTGATCGCGATCTCCAAAAAAAGGAATGTGGTGACAGTTTTCACGGGAAATACGAAGTATATATTGAAATACATCCCGGAACTGCTTGCCGAAGCTACGCAGGCGGTCTCCATGTACGAGCATTATTCTGTGATCTTCGGGAACACGATGGATAATATCACAACGCTAGAACTGAACGGGACGGTGGTGCTTGCCGATATCGTGAACGCCATTATCAGGTATTTCAATTCCAAGAAAATGCTCAGAGTGATAGGAAGAAAGATCGCAGAACTCGGCGCTGCGGGGAATATCCTGAAACTCAGGATGCAGGAGATCAATCAGGACCTTCGGGAAGGGCAATACCTGATACGGGATTACATCACGCCCGAAGCGGAACGCCACGAGAAAGACATCATCAGGACGCTGGAGATGTTCTCGGAATTCAATTATCTCGAACCGCTCAATGTTGCTGCCGTAATGGGGTATCCCGAAAGCCAGTTCGCTATGGAGCAGCGTCTCGATTCCAGAGGGTACAGGCTCCTGTCCCGGGTTCCCCGGCTGACCGAGAATTCTGTGAACCAGATCATCAAGAATTTCGGGAGTTTTGCCAAGATCATAGCCGCGTCCGGAAAAGAGATCGCGCAGACTTCGGGCGTTTCCGAGGCTTCGGCGAACAATCTGAAGGAATACCTGCTTAATATGAGGACAAAATAAGGTCATGAAGAACATCCTCTATCTGCTTGCGGGCGGCACCGCGAACCGTTTCGGCGGGGACAAGCTCTTAATGCCCGCAGCGGGCGGCTCTATTCTTACTTTTATCGCGAAGAAAGTGATATCCTTCAGCCTCTTCACGGAGATCGTCATTGTCTGCAATGAGGAAAAACGCACCCGCATAAAGAACGAAGGGATAGAGGGCCTGTATTTTGCAGATCCGGGAAAAGAGAGATACCACTCCGTCCTTTCGGCCTTCAATACAGTCCCGCCGGGAGACGAAGATACGGTGCTTATACACGACGCCGCCAGGCCTTTGGTCTCAAAGGAACTGTGCGGGAAGATAATCGAAAGAACAAAAGAGATGGGCAATGCGTTCCCCGCGCTCAGGGTTGCCGATACTTTGCGTTATTACAGGGAGGACGGCTCTTCGGAAACACTTGAGAGGGACGGTTTATACCTGATGCAGACCCCTCAGGGGTTCAAAGGAAAACTGCTGAAAAAGATCATGGAACATACGGCGGGAAGGCCAGGGATCACCGATGAGGGCGTCGTATTGGAAACAATAGGAGAGAAGATCCATCTCGTAGAGGGCGAGAGGGACAATTACAAGATCACGTTCCTTTCGGATTATAAACATTTCTGCGGACTGATCGATGAAAACGGTCGTATTTAAACAGATACTTGCCGAAGGCATAGAACAGATATATCATAATAGGCTAAGGTCCTTTCTTACCGTCCTGGGGATCATTTTAGGCGTGTCCTCGCTTATTGTGATGTTCTCCATCATCAATGCAGGTAAGAAAAGAAGCATGGACTGGATGAAACGGTGGATCAATAAGGTTTCCGTCAATTACCGGCCGCTCAGCAGGATGTCGAAGGAAGAGAAGACGCATTCCAAGATCTTCGGGATCACATATTTCGATTACGAAGCGCTGAAAGCGTCCGGTATAAAGGATATCTACGATATAACTCCCGTGCAATCCAGCTGGGATAAGGTCAAATACGGCGACAGTGAAATAGAAACTCAGATCACCGGCTCGATCAATGCATACCTCACCGATGAAGAATTCGAACTCGCTCAGGGACGCTGCTTCACCTCCGATGACCATGAGTATGCCGAAAAAGTATGCCTAATAGGGCACACTATTCTGCAGAAGGTTTTCAAGTCGCAATATCCCGTGGACAAATATCTCAAGATCGGCAGCGAGAACTACAGGGTGATCGGTGTTCTCAAAGAGTACATAGTCCCGGGCCGCGGCAATCAGCGCTGGGGCGAATGGCGGAATTCCCGCGTGGTGATCCCCATTCAAACGATGATGTACAGGGTCAAGGGCGATAAGGTCATTGAGCTTTCATACAGGATAAAGGAGATATCAGATTCGGAAACGATTAATGAGAACGTTAAGGAGATACTTTTGAGAAGACGCGGATACGAGGACTTCACTCTGGACAGCAATACACAGAATATCCTCGAATTCCAGAAGACCCAGAACATGTGGAACGCCATACTGGCGCTGATCGCGATCGTTTCTCTTGTTGTGAGCGGTATCGGGATCACGAACATCATGCTCGCGACGATGAAGGACCGCATCAAAGAAATAGGGTTGAAAAAATCCCTCGGGGCGACTTCAGGCAATATTAAACTGCAGTTTTTAATGGAATCCTCTCTTTTGTCGCTTATGGGCGGCCTGGCCGGTGTCTTGATCGGAAGCGTATTCTCGTTCTTTGCTCAAAAATCGATCGACATGGAGGTCGCCGTCAATATCCCGATCATACTGCTTGCTCTGCTTTTCGCAATTGCAGTCGGCGTGATCTCGGGCTTCTATCCGGCGGTAAAAGCATCCAATATCGTTCCTGTGGAAGCATTGCGTTATGAGTAAGGACAGAAAAGATTTCATAATAGAGGCCCTTTCACGGTATCTTCCCGCCAGAATAAAGGAGAAGATAGAGATGGACCCGGAAAATCCTCACATTGAGGGAGAAAGAAGGAGAACGGTGGTCCTGTTCATGGATATTTCCGGTTTCACAGCCATCTCGGAAAACCTCGATCCCGAGGATGTTGCGGCAACGATAAATGACTTTTTCTCGAGGATGCACAATATCATAGATCGTTACGGCGGTGAAATAGATAAATTCATGGGCGATGCTATGCTTGTGCTCTGGGGAGCTCCGGTCACTCATGAAGACGATGACGAGAGAGCCGTACGCGCTGCGATGGAGATGATGTCGGAGATAAAAAAATTCAACGACGACCGACCGAAGGAGATCAGTTCAAAATTTCCGATCTCAATGACGATCGGCATAAATTCGGGACTGGTCTTTGCGGGAAATGTGGGTTCCCTCAAGAGGATGGAATATACCGTTATGGGCGACAATGTGAACCTTGCCGCGCGTCTGGAAGCAATGGCAAATCCGGGCGAGATAATGATCTCGAAGGAAACGAGGGACATGCTGAGCCCGGAGATCCTGGTCAAGGACCTCGGCAGCATGCCGGTGAAAGGCAAGAAAGAACCCGTTCAGGTATTTCTTGCCGCCGGAATAAGAAGTGAACTGGGCGAGCTTATCGACCGTTCGGCATTCTATATGGACCGCCCGGAGATCGAAAAAAAGATAAATGCGGCATTGTGCAAAGATTCTCCGGTCACGGTGATAAGGGGCGTGGCGGGAACAGGGAAAACAGAACTGATAAAACATAATGCCGGCAATGCCCTGTACTTTGAGATATCCTCTTTCAACAGGAATATTCCCTACGGATTCGTAAAAACACTTCTCAGGTCTTTCATGAAGATGAACGCGACAGATAAGACCGAGATGACAAAATCCATTCAAGACTTCATTAAGGCTCACAAGGAGCGGATCAGCGATTTTCCCGTATTTTTAGACCTTTTCGAGATCAAACAGGCTTTCGAAGGCGAGGAGAAGAAATGGAAGGTCTTCGAACTTGCCGCTGCGATTCTCGGGGCCATGGAAGAGAGTATTATCATTGAGAATTTCGAGAACGCCGACCAGCTGAGCAGGGATTTCTTTAAATATTTCTTCGATACGCAAAAGATACGGAACAAATACATCTTCAGCTCGCGAGAACAGCTGTTCTCCGATATCGAACCCGTTGAGGTCCCGCCTCTGGACAAGGCCGGCACGGCGGAGTATGTCAAACGGTATTTCAAAAAGGACTTCATGCCGGATGACCTTGCCGACGAGATATTCAGGATCTCCTCCGGGAATTTCAGACTGATCAACGGTGTTCTGAACTATCTTGAAAAGCAGAAATTGATCTTCCTCAAAGATGAAGGGATCTATGTTAAAATCCCGGTAAAATCCCTAAAGCTTCCTCAGAAATATACGAAACTAATACTGACCGTATTCGATTCTCTCGATGAATACACGAAGAAATTTCTCCAGAACGCGGCATTCCTCGGCGATGTGTTCGATGTGGGATTTCTCAACAGCATCATTAATTACAAGGAAGGACGCATCGACGGCGTATTACGGAAACTGACGGAAGAAAGGATCGTAGTGAAAGAGGACGAGGGAATTTACAGGTTTACCGATTCGGCGTTCAGGGAGACGGTCTATGAGCTTGTTCTTAGATCCGAACGCGCGAAAACTCACGGCAAGATCGCCGAATTGTATGAAAAAGGCTCCGGGAACCAATTCGATATCGCCTATCATTATGTCAGGAGCAATAATTCGCGGAAAGCGGTTCAGTATGCCAAGTCCACGGCTTTTGAAGCTCACCGGAACCAGGACCACATGACGGCGATCGAATTTGCCGAGAGAGGGCTGACATTCTTTAAAAAGGAAGAATTCAATGACGATGTTTATGAATTGACGCGGACGATTTTCACCTGTTATTTCGGACTTGCATATTATGAAAAGGCCCTTGAGCTTGCGGCTAAGACCGAAAAAATCATTGAAAGGTCAAAAGACGAAATGCGTCTTTTCACGATCAAGAACGATCTGGCAGGCTATAATATCCACCTGAGAAGGATGAACGATGCCTTAGCGATCATTGAAGCACTGCTAAGTCAAGGTATTGAGAAATATCCGTCCATCCATATCAATCTTCTTTTGAACTACAGCATCATATATCGGTGGAACGGGGAATATAATAAAGCTATCGGGATACTCGAAAAAACGATCCCGATCATGGATGCGACCGATTATAAAATACCGGAAGCTACCGTCTATTTCAATATCGCGCAGAATTACAACAGTCTCGGGGATCATGACCGTGCGCGCGAATTCTTTGAAAGGGCATATCAATCCGCGAATGCGAATAAACGCTTCAGTATGCTGTGCGGAGCGCTGACGAATCTCGGCATCCTCTTCTATCAAGGCCGCGATTTCGGAAAAGCGCGAGAGTATTTCGACAGAGCGAATAAGCTGGCAAAGGAAAAATATTTCAAATACTGGGAGGCGGTGAGCCTTGAAAAAGTAGCCCTTCTTTATAAAGAAGAGGGCCGCCGCGACCTGGCTTTAGAATCCTTCGAGAAAGCGATCTATATAGCCAAGGCCATCGGCGACCCGGAAATGCTTTTAAATTTCTATTACAATACCGGCCTGATCAAACTGGACCAGAACCGTCTTACCGCCGCCCGCGCCGATTTTGATCTTACATTGGGCCTTACGGAGAAATACGAATATAAGATCGACGTAAAAAACCAGATAGCAGTCCTTCTAAGAAAGGCCGGGCTTTCGAAAAAATATCTGGAATTCATCCGTGGTTGCAGAAAGAACAAACCGGACGAACAGTCGGCCGGGCTTTTCACCCTGCATTATTTCATTGCGGAGACCGAATTGAAAATGAACGATCCGGACCTTTTGAAAGAGCTTGAAATATTGAAGGAAAAACCGTACTGGGCCGACTTCGAACCGGTATACGAATTCTTTGATTCCCTTCGGGCTTATGCGTCAGGAGAGGGCGATGAGCGTTTAAAAAGAGCGGCGGCCTCGATCGTCTCGATAGGGGATATGGAACTCACTTCCTTCCTTTTCCCGGAGATAGCCGATGTCATCGTCAAATTCCTGCCGTCTTCTTTGAATACGCTGAAAGGAACGCTCGATGACGAACTCTCGAAGGCATATCTTGAGATCATTGAAGGCAAGCGCAGCGCGGATGAGGCGTCCGCAGCATTCTTTTATGATAACGGGCTTTATCAGATCGCCGATAAAATCAAAAGAAAAGGCTGTCCCGGCTTTGATATGAAGATCGGGAATGAAAATGTCCTGTATGGAGGTTTGAACCTATGAAAAAGAACTTTTCAGAGCTTGATATATTCCGGGACCTTGACCTGGAGGCCGTGAAAAGGATCGTGTCCATGGGATTCACGAAATACTATTTCAACGGGGACAAGATCCTCGAAGAAGGTAAAAAGAACGGACAGTTCCATATCATTCTTTCCGGTATCGTGAAGGTGGTGAAGGGAGATAGTGAAAAAGGGAAGATACTCGGCTTTTTAAATCCCGGCGAATTCTACGGAGAGATGTCCCTTATCCTGAACAAGGAACATACCGCATCGATATTCGCGAAGGGCGATGCGGAGATACTCGTATTCCTTGAGGATGAATTTAAGCAGTATTTCCTTTCCAGTAAAACGATCTTGAACAATCTTCTGGTCAAAATAGCCGAAAGGCTCTCGATCATGGATATTGAGGTGATAAATCTTGCTTATTCTACGATACAGCACAGGCTTATGAATTTTCTCTGGTATCTTACCGACCGCGGTTCTAAGACGGCGGATATCAAATTGACGCATAATGAGATCGCCCAGATGATCGGTACGAACCGCGAAACGATCACGAAACTTCTCAATGAATTGAAAACAAGAGGAACGATCAAACTCACATCGGACAAAAAGATAAATATTCTGAAAAAAGAAGAATTCACAGATCTGTAAATAGTGAATTTTAATACTTAGCTGCCACTCCCGATTCCGTTTTTTAAAAAAAAATCCAAAAAAAAACAAAAAATACAGAAATACGAAGGGTATAACTTCCTTGTTTTTGGCGAAAATATCCGCTGGCACAGTTCTTGAATTATTCTTTATTGATGGTTAGGAGTTTTTTATGAAAAGGATAACCGTGATTTTTCTTACTTTTTTTATTCTACTCTCGATAATAAACGCTGTTGACGACAGAGGCTGGGGCGGCAAACCCTCATGGGTTTCCGGGACCGCGAGCGGCGCCGAGAACGCGGATATGACGATATCCGAAAGCGAAGAGCTGGCCGGCGGGCTGCGTGTTGTAGGTATAGATCCTGCCGGAGGCATCCTGTGGATCTATGTCAGGGAAAAGCTTCAGGAGCCGATCGCCGGCACGAGGACCGGAATGGCCCTCCATCTGATGGATAGCCAGGATTTCCTTCTCGACCTCGCCCAGTGCGAAGATAAATACATGCCGGTAGTAGGCAATACTCTGATCGTGTACTATGGAAAAGTACATAAGGACGTGAACGGCAACAATGTAGGTTATTACGGCGCCACTACGCTGATCGTGGACTATGTGAGCGAGGATCCGCTAAATCCGCTTTATACGAACGATATCTATATGTACCAGATCCCCGTGCCGCATGCCTCATTTTCAGATAAGTACAATATAATCACCTGGGATGAACCCCAGATCCAGCCGGTCGGCAATGAGAACGGGGTGCCCATCGTCGGATATAATCTCTACTATATTCCCGAACTGGGCAAACCTGCCGTAAAACTCAATATTACGCCGCTTTCTTTCGAAACAAGGGCATTCCAGGACAATGCCCGCACAGGCGCTTATTACTTAACTCTCGTTATGCAGAACGGCGTGGAGTTGGGCACATATTCAAAAGGCCCGGACGGATATTACGGATACAAAGGCGTGGACGACAACGGGAACGGGTCCATTGACGAACCCGAAGAGCTGGGATACGGGGATGACATTTATGCTCCTATCTATTCCAAGATGTCTAATTTCATCGGGGAAGCGGTGGCACCTAAGGAACCCGCGTCTCTCGTTGCAATAAATTCCGATAAAAAGGCCTACCTTTCCTGGGCATATGACGGCATTAATATCGATTATTTCAATGTATACTACAGCGATGACGGGGGAAAATCATATCAATTCCTCGATAAGTCATACCGCTCGATCTACTGCGACACAAAAGCCGTTTCAGGGTATTATTACCGCGTTACAGCAGTTAGCGGCCACGGGCTCGAGTCCGGACCCTCCAATGCCGTTACCGTGAAACCTTTCAACGGAACGCTTGCCGAAGGATATCTGGGAAGCGAAGCGATACTGTATCCTACATGGTCACAGGCGCCTGTTTCGGCATACGGCGGGCTCATGTGCGTTTCGTATTTTAAATACGACAGCGTTCAGCAGGTAGGGAACCTTTTCGTGTCCGATCTTAAAAATAATATCTACCCTATGATAGACGACGGACTGAGAGTATACTGGGGTTCCATGATATCCTGGGGTGATTATGACAAGAGCATATACTTCTGTGCGCTTGACAGCAACAGCCATTCCCAGATCTTCGTTATCCCCGCCGAACCGGCCGCAAGGAACAAATACAATCAGGTGTCCCTCGGCTGGGGCAATTGGGTGGATCCGGACTGGACCGATGATTACAACCAGTATCAGGGCCGTGAAAGGATCGCCTGCGCGATAGACGGAGATATCTGGCTGTTCGATCCCAGGGATGTAAGGAACACTTTCGTGACATTAACGGAATTCAGTCAGCCATACGACAATCCGAAAGCCGTTTATAAACTCTATCAGCCCAAATGGTCGCCTGACAATAATGAGATCGCGTTCATCATCAGACATCCCGAATACGCGACGAACCCTGCCCTTTCGGATATTTTCATCATCAATAATGTCCAGGAAATGATCTATAAACTGATCAGCGGCTCTGCCACGCCCATAAAGAGCCTGACCGATCCCAGGCTGGAGAAAGTGACCTATTCCTACGGAGATGTTTCATATCTCAATAAATGGTGCCCGTCCTGGTCCAATGATAAAACGATGCTTTCATATTCGATCGATATCACGCAAAAATTTGAGAATTACGGTTTCGCACAGAGCTTCGGACAGGCCCTTGAGATGCTTTCTGCAACTAATTTCGATGTATGGATCTATGAACGCGGGATAGGCACGTGGCCTGCAGGTTATCCGTCGATATCTACCGCGAAAAATGAAGGTTTCGTTGAATGGTCGCCCGCCGGCGGGGACAGGTTCGCCGTTTCAACGGCCGATTTCAGCGGAAGAGCTTCTCAACTCGAACAATTTGTTGATCCGAGTATAAAGGGATTCAGTGGATCCAAAATGGTGAAGACCACGGAATCGGGCATGTATCTGACTATCTCTGACAGAGATATGACATCGATAACCGTTCTCAAGGATGACATCAGCCCGTTCACTGACATTATGATATTCCCGAACGAGAAGCCGTTATTGAACGTGCCGTTCGGGCTCAAGGATATGGGTTCGCAGAGATACTATTATCTGAACGGTCTTGATGAACTTCCTTTCAATGTCAGGGTTAAGATCCACTATACGCGATTCCAGAAAAAGGGCTTTGCCGAGAACAGGATCCTACCTTACCGCTATAATGAAGCAACAATGAGATGGGAACCCCTTGCCAATTATACCGTGATCTCCGATGAGGACGGGAATCCCGGCAATGATCTTGAAGACGGCGGGTTCATTGAGATGGAAACGAATAAACTCGGTCTGATCGCTATTATGTGCCCGGATGATGACGATGATGATGACGATGATGATGCGGTCAAGGAGAATGTCGATAATATCAAGATCGGCCCGAATCCCTTCAGGGGAGACGGCGTGATCGTTCTCGAGAATGTTCCGCAGGAAACGATCATTAATATCTACGGGCTTTCCGGTGAACTTCTTGCCTCATCCAGGAACACGATGAGCCTGAAGTGGAATGCGGATCATTGGGAGTGGGTGGCTAAGAACGATGATTTCAAAGATATCGCGAGCGGAATTTATATCATCAGTTTTAATTATAACGGTCAGATAAGAAGTAAAAAGGTCGCGATAATCAAATAGGAAAAGAACGGCCCGCCACATGGCGGGCCTTCAATTCACACAGTACGCAAGATAATCTTTGCATCCTTTTCATTCACTTCCACCAGAGTGAACCCGCCTTCTTGCCTGACAGCCCGGAGTATCTGCGGGATCCGGGATGATGAGAGCAGGAGCTGTGCTTTTCCGAGTTTCATGTTCACATCTCTTCGGCGCCGTGAAACAAATCCGAGGCCCCAGGCGACTATAAACCAGGGGAGCAAGAGGTCGAACGCGATCCGCCGCAATTTCCCATCAGGCATCTTCTCTTTTACACGGATCTTTATCAAAAGGAAAAAAGAGGGAAATTTAGGTCTTTCCCTCTCGCGCAACATCATCGCTGCTTCCTTTGCATTGATCCTTCCCTTTTCAAGAAGTTTTAATACGTGCGTGTTTTTCATTACTCGAGCGTGATAATGACCTTAGTATCTTCTTCTTCAACTTCGACAAGGGTCATAGGTCCGCATTTATCCAATGTCTCCATGAGCTCATCGATATCAAGATCTTTGAACTGGACCTTTTTCTCTCCCCCGAGATTGATCTCCATGTTGTCCGCCTTGTCCGCAGGAATGAACTTTGTCAATTTTCTTGCTAATGAAAGCGGAAGATTCACGTTCACTTTCGGTTTTGAACCGGGGTCGATCGGCTTTCCATCCTCATTCTCCCAGACCTTGATGCGAAGCCATTTCAAGGGCTTATGGCTCTTCTCAATACTGCCCTCGATGCCTGTCAGCAATTCTGCAGCTTCATCTGCAGTGATCTTCTTTTCCTCTACCATTTTCAGAATACGCATTTTTTCATCCATAATTCTACCTCCGTTTTAATTTTTTAATAAGATCGATCCCTTCCTTGGACGACATTTCTCCGCTGTCCATCTTTTCAAGGATCTCTGCGATCTCGCTTTTCACTTCCTTCTCCTCTCTTGCTCCCGGATCCGGCCGTATGCCGAGAGCAGTGAGGAGTTCGTCGAACTTGCCTCTCACCGTTGGATATGAAATTCCCATCCGGTTCCCCAGTTCGCGGAGATTCCCGCGAAGTGAAAGATACCTGTAGAGAAAATCCATATACTCGTCTGACAGGTTCAGAAAGCTCTCTGAAGAGAACTCCCCTTTGATCGTTACACCGCAATCGCGGCAAGCATATTCGAGGATGACAAGCTTGCCCCCGCATACCGGGCATGAACTCAGCTTTTTCATACTCTCTCCTCCAGATCAAGGATCAGCGGTCTGATCCTCCGTTTTCGTTTCAGCTTCATATCAACCTCCACTGTTTCCGCCATATTATAAAAAATAATTTATAAAATGTCAAGTAATTTTTTATAAAATATAAAAATTTATTTATTTACTATAAAATATTAGCAGTATTTTGACTAAAAAGATACTAAAAAAGTCCACCCCGGTCTGGGTCTTGATATTTCAGCTAGAATAATCTAAAATGTAAATAAAGAGGTGCCAATGAAAAAATACCTTTATCTTCTCTTGTTATCCATTCTTCTCTCGGGCGCTAAAAAGGCCCCCGAGGTTAACTACAAGGCAGTGAATGCAGAAAAGATACGCCAGGAGCTCGGAGCTGCGGAAGAACTCGGCAAGGAGGGATTCCAGATCCGCGATGCCAACTTCCTTGATCTTGAGGGATTCTACAGGATGCTGAAAGAGAGAGGCTCACCGATATTCGTCTCTGCGGACGCCATGCTCCACATCTACCATGTTCTTTTTGACGATGCCCTTGCCCGGAAAGAATTGCAGGAGATCATCCCCGCTCTGGAAGAACTTCTGAAAAAAACAATTCAGAAGATCGAGCAGAAAAAATTCAGCGGTATTTCAACTGCCGCGTCAGGCGAGCTCATCAGTTACCTAAAGGTGTCTTATGCCGCTCTTAAAGGCGTGGAGAGCATCAAACTGAGCGACAGCGAAAAAAAAGAAATAGAGTATATAAACAATGCCGGAGGAATATTCAAAAGCGCACTTTTCGGCTATGAAGAGGATTTTTCCCAATATAAACCGCGCGGACATTACACGAAGAACGAGGATCTGGCGCGTTATTTCCGCTCGATGATGTACATGGGGCGGCTCACCTTCCTTGCCGAGAGTAAAATAGTGTCCGAGGAGATCTGCAGGAAGCAGACGGCCTGCGCGCTGATCCTCTCGGGGACGGTGAAAAGCGACCCCGAACTGTATGAAAGGTGGAAAGGCATCTTTGAACCGATCTCTTTCCTTGTGGGCCGCTCGGACGACCTCACCATTAATGATTACGCGGAGGTCTTCGCCAAGCTCGGACTGAACTTCCTTGCTCTTGATAAAGAAGGGATCGACCGGGCGATCGCCGCGATCCGGCTTTTGCCTGGTCCCGGCATTTATTCCGGTCTTGGAGCTGTTTTTGCCGATACCGGCAAAGAGGCGGATGATAAACTTGGACAGACGAAGGGCTTGAGATTCTTCGGCCAGCGCTTCATCATCGATTCATTCCTGTTCACTAATCTCGTATACCCCAGGGTCGGGAAATTCCTCGGCACGGGCCGGCCGTTCACTATGTATTCCGATATGCGCGTTTTCCCTATGGGCCTCGATCTTGCCAATGCGATGTCGATCGGGATCGCACAAGATATCCTTGAAGCGTCGGGCAATAGCGCTTATGAAGATTATGAAAAGAACATGGACGCTATGAGAAAAGTGTTCTCGAAGATGGGGTCCGAAGAATGGAGTTCAACAGTCTACAATAAATGGCTGGATGTCCTGAATTCCTTATTTTATAAAAGCGAAAAAAAGGGGCGGAGCTGGCTGAAGCGCCTTTTATACACGTTCCTGGGAGGATGGGCCGAGATACGGCATGATACGATCCTGTACGCTAAACAGTCCTATGATATGAAGTGCACGGCGATCGATCCCAGATATCAAAAAGAAGAGAAAGCACATTACCTGCGCGGTATGCCTGAACAGAATATCGAGTTTTTCAGGAAATACCGTGAACTCGTAGAGATGACGGGCCAATTCTATAAAGAGGATTACAGCATTCAAAGAAGATTCCTGGAACTCGGATCGATCGCCCGAAGGATGACCGATATACTTGAGAACGATACCGTGACATCGGAGGACAAGGAATTTTTCTACGAATTCCCCGATAAAATTAAAAATATCTTGAAGGACCTTGACGAAAAAACTACAAGGGCCGCACTTGTTGCGGATGTCCATACGAGCCTGAATGCGAACCAGGTGCTGGAGGAGGGCATCTACGGGTTTTCATATCTTCTTGTATGGGGAAAATATGACGGAGGGTATATTTACACGGGTCCGGTCTTTAATTATTATGAGTTCAAAGTCCCGCTTGCGAAAAGGATGACCGATGATGAATTCATAAAAGAGGCGGAGAAAGGAACATTGATGAAAACGGTCTTTGAATAAATGAATTTCCAGAGAGCAAAAGAAGAGATCATCAGATATTCCCGGCTGATCTGGGAAAGGGGTTATGCTCATGCCAATGCGGGGAACATATCTGCGCGTACGACGGACGGCAGCATCATCATAACCCCCGCGGATTCGATAAAGGGTGAACTGGCCGCCGATGAGCTTATCGTTCTTGATAATGCGGGAGAAGTGAAATATGTAAAGGGGAATCCCTCTTCGGAGCGGTATATGCATGCCGGGCTTTACATGAACAATAAGATCAATGCTGTGATACACGCTCATCCCCCGTCCACCGTAGGGTATTCATTTTTTAAAGAAGCGATAGATCTCTCGCCTGTACCCGAGGCCGGGTTCATTCCATTTGTGGCGATGATACCATATTTGTCTCCCGGCAGCCGGGAACTCTCGGATACCGTCTCGGAGAACGCCGGGGACAGAGGGATACTCGTTCTGAAAAAGCACGGAGTAGTGGCTTTCGGGGATACGCTTAAGGAATGCTTCTTCTATATAGACAGGCTCGAATATTGCGTGAAGATAATGAAAGAGCTGAGACAATGAAGAATGGAAAGAAGAGGCTAGGGGCAGGAGGTTGGAGGATAGAGAAAGAATGGAAAATGGACAATGGAGAATGGGCAATGAGCGATGAAAAATGAAAGATGATAATCCGAGTGATTTTCAATTTTTTTAAAAAAGTTATATAATGCATAAAAAGGTGAGAAAATGGAAAAAGCAAATCCAATAAGGAATCTTTTGATCACGATGGTCGAGAAGAAAGCTTCGGATATCCACTTCCGTACCGGAAAAGTCCCTCTCATGAGGATACACGGAGAACTTACTCCCGTGAACAGCCCTGCGCTGCCCGCCTCCGGAATGGAACTTATAGCCAAGTATTTCTCGCAAACAGATGAAAAATATGCCAAATTCCTCGAAGACAGGGAAATGGATATTGCATTCGAGGAGAAAGGCATTGCCCGTTTCAGGGTTAACATCTTCTTCGAGCGCGGGAATATCGGTGCTGTTATAAGGCATGTTCCGATCAATATCCCCTCATTCACCGAGCTTCAATTGCCCGATGTGATCAAGGATATCGCCGGCAATGAAAGAGGTCTGATACTTGTGACCGGAACAACCGGCTCCGGAAAATCCACTACCCTTGCCGCGATGATCGATTATATCAATCACAGATACAAAAAGCATATCGTGACAATAGAGGACCCGATAGAATTCCTCCATAAAGATTACCTTTCCGTAGTAACGCAAAGAGAGATCGGCCTTGACACGAAGAATTTCCATAATGCCCTCAAATATGTACTGAGGCAGGATCCCGATGTCATTCTCGTAGGGGAAATGCGGGACGAGGAAACGGTCGGCGCCGCGATCTCGGCAGCGGAGACAGGCCATCTTGTTTTCGGGACACTTCACACGCTGAACTCGATACAGACCATAAACAGGATCATCGATTTCTTCCCGCCTGCCCATCAGGAACAGATCAGGGTACAGCTTTCACTGACTCTCAAAGCCGTTATTTCCATGCGTCTTCTCCAGCGTGCCGACTTTGAAGGACGGATACCCGCTTTGGAGATCATGGTCATCAACGAGAATATCAAGGAACTCATCCAGGATAAGAACCGCATCGGCGAGATAGCCGACGCCCTGAAAACGGGTTCACAGTACGGCATGCAGTCATTCGACCAGCATTTGATAAAACTCTGCAAATCCGGCATCATTACTGAAGAGTCGGCCAAACAGAACGCCAACTCTCCTTCCGATCTGGCGCTCGCCCTTAAAGGTTATGCGGTTCAGGGAGA